>JAJEIO010000044.1 GCA_022827835.1 Candidatus Latescibacterota bacterium | reverse complement strand
CTTGCGGATGTGTCGCAAGGCCCCGATATCGACTTCGGAGACGACGATTTTTTCCCCTGGCCCCGGGTCGGCTTGGGCGAGGATGCGACCGTCAAAATCGACGACCATTGAACCGCCCGGCCAAGAAAAAGGAGGATAGTGACTCAACTCGGCCCCTTGATTGGCAGCGAGCACGTACGCCGTATTTTCCAGAGCACGACAGCGATTGACCGTCGTCCACCAATCCATCGGCGGTGTCGCCCCCCAAGGGTCCATATAGGCCGAGACGCGGACGAGAATTTCAGCGCCGTTGGTTGTGAGCTGGCGCAGTGGCTCGGGAAAGAGCCAGTCGTAGCAAATCGCCGCGCCAATGCTGCCGATGGGCGTCTGGGCCACCGGAAACAGTTCGTCCTCGTAGTCGGCCAAGTCGTGGGGGCTGGTGTGGACTTCCCAAGGGACCCAAGGATTGACCTTGCGGTACTTGTACCAAAGCCCTTCCGGCCCGAGCAGACAGGTCGTGTTGAACACCTTGCCCGGCCATTGGGGATCCTCTTCGAGGAAGGAGGCTGTTTGGATGTACAAGCCCAATTCGCGGGCCTTGTCCTCCAAGCGGGCCGTGTGCTCGTTGGGAATGGGAACGGCCAATTTGGCCAACAAGCTCTTGGCGGTGGGATAGATCGGCGCGGCGTGGCCAAATTCGGGAAAGGCCAGCAGCTTGATGTCCATAAATGGCCCGTAGCCTTCAACGGCCATATCGACCATTTCGACCATGCGAGCGGTGTTGCGGGCCATTTCAGCGCGATCGGTGGGATTAGGTTGATCGACCTGACAGGCGGCCACCCCGTAGCGCAGTTCATCCCCCATGAGTTTTTCTCTTTGTCTTCCACACTTTGGGCGTTCCACGCCGCTGCTCGATCAGCTCGGCGACGACGCTGACCGCGATCTCGGCCGGGGTATCCGCGCCGATGTTGAATCCAATCGGCGCAAAGACGGCGTCCAAGCGCTGCGAGTCCCCGCCGCGCTCGGCGATCCGCCGCCACAAAATGAGCTTCTTGCGCTCGCTGCCCAGCATTCCGATGTAGCGCGCCGGCGTCTTGATCGCCGCTTCAACGACGATTTCGTCGTGCTGGTGGCCGCGAGTCGCCGCGATGATGTAGGACTGATCGTCGATGGGCAAATCGGCGAACACCTCCTCCATGCCAGCGACCAAGCACTCATCGGCCTGCGGATGCCGCTCGGGATTGGCAAACACCGGGCGGTCGTCAATGAGGACGACGCGGAAGCCCACGTTTTTGGCCAGCGCGCAAATTTGCCCGCCCACGTGGCCTCCGCCGAAGACGTAGAGTACGGGTTCGGGCAGGAACGGCTCGATAAATACTTCCGCGGACTCTCCTAGCGCGGCGCTCGGGGCCAGCGCGCAGACTAGGCCGCGCTCGCGCTCGAGCACTTCGGGCAAGTGCTCCTCCACCTGTAGGTCGGCTTCAGACGTGCCCAGCGAGCCGTAGATGCTGCCGTCGGCCCCCAGCCACAGCCGCCCCTCCCCGGTGGCGTCAAAACGGCTTTTGAGCAGGGTCGCCAGTGCGCAACCGCTGCGCGCCTGACGCGCCGCTAGCACACGGCTGTAGAAGTCGGCCCCTTCGTCCGGCTCGATGACTTCGGTGTAAATCCGCACGCTACCGCCGCAATTTAAGCCGCTCTCCCCGGCTTGTTTTTCCGTCATGGTGTAGCGCATGAGCTGGTTTTCTCCGGTCTCCAGCGCGATGCGGCCAGCGCTCAAGACCTCGGCTTCGAGGCAACCACCGCCGATGGTGCCGACGATATCTCCCTCTTCGGCGACGATCATTTTGGCTCGCTCGCTCATGGGAATCGAGCCGGTGCTCCACACGAGCGAAGCCAAAGCCATGCGCTCTCCCTGCTCCTTGCGCCGAACGATTTCAGTGAGAATGTCTTCCATAATTTATTCTGGCCACTGTTCCAGCTCGCGCCGGTAGTCGGCTGGCGTGTCCATGTCGATTAGAATAGCGTCCTCAGCCACGGGCAGTTCGTACGTATCCTCGGGATGGCCCCGCGTCACCGCGTTCAATCCCACATCCAGCGGCAATCCTAAAATTTCCGCTCGATAGGCATTGCGGATCAATACGGGATGCCCTCTTTTTCCGTTGGCGGTGGGTATGATGATGCCTTCGTCCACCTGTGTTCTCGCCTGCAAAACCTGCTCTACTACGGCTCCGCTCAACCGGGGTTGATCACCTAAGCAAATCAAGTAATCGGCTTCTATATCCACCGCTCGCACAGCGCATTGCACGGAAGATAGCATACCTGTTTGATAATCGGCATTGACGACCCAACGAACCGGATAAGCGGCTAACACTGGGGCAATCTCCTCGGCGCGGTGGCCGAGTACGACCACTACCTCGTCTAACCGCTGCCCCACGACCTCGGCGATCCACTCAATAGCCGCCCGCCCCCCCAAGGGCAATAGCTGTTTGAGCTGTCCCATACGGGTGGACATGCCCGCCGCCAAAATGATGCCGGCTACCCGGCCTGTCCCATCTGCTCGCATCTATTTCAATCTACGGCTACAGACAAATCGCGCCAGTACTCACGACCCCAACCGGCGACCGGCGAGAACACCGCTGGCCCAAGCCCATTGGAAGTTAAATCCCCCCAAGTCGGCGTGAATGTCAACCATTTCGCCGGCAAAGTACAGGCCGGGCACCAAAAAGGATTCGAGCGTATCGGGATTGATGTCCTC
>JAJEIO010000027.1 GCA_022827835.1 Candidatus Latescibacterota bacterium | reverse complement strand
GCGGGCGCAGCGGCTATTTGCTGGGGCGGGCGGCGTGTTGAGCTTTGAGCTGCACGGGGGCGTGGAGGCCGCCGAGCGGTTGCTGTCCAAGCTGGTTCTGCCAGCGTCAGCCCCCAGTCTCGGCGGCGTCGAAACCCTCATTACTCGGCCCGTCACCACGTCGCACAGCGGCTTGAACCGAGAGGAGCTAGCGGCCATAGGCATAGCCGACGGCTTGGTGCGAGTGGCGTGCGGCATTGAGGCCGCCGAGGACTTATGTGCGGACTTTGCGCAGGCGCTGGTGGGGGTGTAGGGGCGATAGGAGTGAGTTATGAAACTGACGTTACGCCGTGCCTCTACTCGTCGGCCTCTAACAGGAGCCTAAAGGCTTCAAGGCTAGGGACCTGTATGGCCGCCCGATGCAACTGCTTGAGGCGCTGCACATCGTCGATGGTTCCAATGCGGGCGGCCAACGGATCCGACGCGGCCAGCGCAAAGCGAATCTCCAGCACGTCAAGAAGATCTTCAATGGCGCGTTCTCGGCCTCCTTGCTCAATGCCTTGCTCAATGCCTTGCTCAATGCCTTGCTCAATGCCTTGCTCAGTGACTTCCTTGGTGATTTCCTCACGGATAGTTTCGGCAAGGTACTGGGCAAACGAGGATTCGCGCATGAGGTCCATGAGATGCTCCTTGGAAACAATGGCCATGATCGTCTGAGGATTATACACCAACCCGCTCAAGATCGCCAGTCCCGCGAGAACATCGGCCTTGACCGATCCTTCCAGCGGTAGGGCTGCCGCCCGAGCGACACACTGCTCTAACCACGCCGCCTCGGTCTGACCAGTTGGTGGCTGCATCAACGGCGCAAATGGCAGCAAGCCTACAAATTCGCGGTCGAGCACGGCTTGACCGGCGAGTTGGCTCAGGCGGATCACCTTATACTGAACGAGGATTTGGTAGCCGGGATGCTCCTGGAGGTAGTAGCCCGGATCGCGTCGTCCGGCGGTGGGGCGCAGGTAGAAGACGTGGGCGTACACCGGCAAGTCGTAGTGCTCGATACTGCGGCCGATGTAGCCGGCCATGCGGCGGGGCATGGCCGGGTGGTCGGTGGTTTGAAACTCATGGTGGACTAAGGCGTCCTCGCCGCCGATGCGCACGCGGAGGAGGCTGTCGGTGCGGCGGGCTTTGACGATGGGCTGCTCGCTCTCTATCACTTCGACGTTTTCGATGTCGTCGCGCTGGAGGGCAAAGCGGGCGAAGTCAGCCGGGTAGGTTTGGATCAGGTGCTTGGAAACGGTGTCGATTTCGGCCATGGCGATCTATCAATTAGGGATACTGCAATATCCATGCCAAGGCGGCAGCACAGTGGAGAGGACAGGGCCGTGCCGGGTTCGACTGTATCGGACACAACCCATGAGTGCAACCTTTAGGGACTAGCAAAATACCTCGTCGCGGAAGCCGACCTTCTGTACACCCTGCGTAAGTCAGCTATGAAAGCAGCAATACAAACCGCTCAAGACGTATGGCCCATGCTGACCCCTGTTGTGTTCGTCCCCCATGCAGAGAGCGAATATCAACGGCTTGTGGCTGTACTAGACGATTTGATCAATGTGGTAGGCGAGGACGAAAATCATCCCTTAGCTTCATTGATGGAGGTCATTAGTGTGCTGATTGAGAAGTATGAGGCTGAACACATTCCTGAACTGACTGAGGTATAGCTATTGGTCGAAGCTGAGATACGCAGTCGTCTATGATCGTCCAACAATCACAATATCCCATAGCGATCAAAAACCTCCCTCGGCGACTGCCCCGCAGCCAATTCATCGCGCACAACGTTTTCCCCGGCGAGCTTTTCCATAGCCTTTTTGTGGACTTCGCCTTTGATCGCCGCCGGAATCACCGCCACGCCATCGTAGTCGGCTAGAATAAAATCGCCGGGATGAACCTGCACGCTGCCGCAGGTGATAGGTTGGTTGATCTTCTTGGCGAGGATGCGCCCCGAAGTACTAGTGCGCTTTTTGACCGAGCAGGCACAGGTGAATTACCCAAGGCTAGAAAGCCATCCACAATACGAGCGGGCGCAGCGGCTGTTTGCCGGGGCGGGTGAGGTGTTGAACTTTGAGCTGCATGAAGGCGTAGAGACCGCCGAGGATTTGTGCGCGGATTTTGGGGAGGCGCTGGACGAGGTGTAGGGTCGCTAGGAGCGAGTTCTGGAAGCAGGAATACAAACCGCTCTAGGGTTTATCGTTAATCTATCCCGGACGCCAGCGGAAGGTATGGGCAATACCGCGACCTTTAGCCGGCGCGCTCGTCGGTAATGGACGAGTAGAAATTGGTGCTGAGGGGTAATGCGTCAGCTTGAAGTGATCCTATCTATATAGGGTTTGAGCCACTCCCAGTCTAACACAGCACGCTCCAGATCAAGTTCAAGCTCGGCTAGTTTTAGATTACTTGTTTTTTCCGTCAACTCGTATAGCCTTTTTGCTTCAACATATTCTCTAACGATTGGCTTATTATACCTACTCGCTTTGGCTTTATAGATTTTATATGCTTTTTCCCTCTTTTCAGACGCAACCTTGGAGGCTTCAGACTTTCTGTCAAAATAATTTGCATCTGCATCTGTTCTGGTTATGCTCCAGCGTCGAAACGCTCTCATGTGTGCATCGTAGGCTTGATCGAACTTGGCGTTAGCTTTGTCCAAGTTGGCTTTGGCCTCTTGATACTGTACAATAACAGCGCCGTGTTTTTTTATCCACTGTTGATAGGCATACTTTCTTTCTCTATAGTCGGCCTCTTGTTGATCTAACACCTTAAAAACGGAAATCATGGCCAGCTCGACAGAATCCACCTTGGCATACAAAGCGTTTATATCGTCTTGAAGATATTGCCGCTCTCTGAGTAACATCTTCTCATCCTCTGAGAGTTGATCCCGCCTTATATATATTCTCATTAGATCCCAAGCTAATCGCTCCCCTTCTTCATAAATGCGCTTCAACTTCGGGCCAAACTCTTTCTCTTGGTGAGAAAGACGGATCTTTTTATAGGTAAGAGCCTCTGGGCTAACTAGTTCAGTAAGCGAGGCGGATAGGAAGGCACTGATAAGCAATCCAAAAGTGTCTTCTTGAAGCTGTTGGCGAGCCTGTTTATAGCGATCTACCTCTCGAATGAACCGCTCATACTCTAATATGAACCGTTGTAGGTCCTGATTAAGTAGCTGGGATGTATCCTGCTGGGAGCAAGCTAAAGGCAGCAAGCATAAAAAGACAAAAAGAAAGATACGAATCACAATAATCTCCTTCGTTAGTAAGGCGTCAATTTCCTAATCGCAGAGGCGAGAGAGAAAACTACCCGTGAAAGCGTTTTCCCCGCCACTATATCTCGCCCTCGACGGAGGACAAGAACATTACACTGGCGATGGCGACCGCCTCAACGCCTCGACGGGATCTGCGCGGGAATCCACGTCCGGGTCTGACCGGCCTGTTCGTTAAACTCGTCCAGCCATCAACGCAAGGGATGAAATTATGAGATGCGCCGCATGTCGCAGCGAGCGCAAGGCCGCGCTGTAAAAGCCTCAGCATCCCAGTAGTTCACGGCTTTGTATTGTAGATCGGCTTATAAAATTTCCACCCGCCTTTGGGCTTCTTCCCATTGGGGTCATCATATACCAAAGGAATCGCGTTAGGGTCGATTCCAGCCGCTTCAAACGCAATATGCCCTTTCTGTCCGGCTTCGATCAAAACTTGGGCTTGTTTCAGCACGTCAGCGACTTTCGATGAATCGGGCATTTGCCCGGCCGCATGTAGCCCCGCCATAAGTAGTGCGACTTCATCTTTCAAGTTTACACTGTCCTTTTTTCCATGTTCGTAACAAGACAACGCTCGATCTTTATCGAGGCCGGCGTTAATGAGTGCAAATATAGCTGCACATCTACCAAAAGCCTCCATAGTTTGCTCCATATCGACGCCGGCGGCCTTAAAAGGAACTGTGGGATCAAGTCCCGCGTTGCTTAATGCCTTCATTTGACTTGCCAACTCTAGAGCTTGGTCATAATCAAGATCTAATCCCGCAAAAACCTTCTCCGACACAGAAAAAATCGTCCCCACAGGCATAGGGTCTTTTTCAGCTTGCAGGGGCACGGACCAAACGATAAAACTAACCACGATTAAGACGTACAGCATAGCAATCTCCTATGGGTAGATGTTTGCAGCGTCCGAAAATCTAGAGAATCGCGGATACGCGGGCAAAGCGGGGGCTACTCCCAAACCTCGACAACGGGCCTCAATATCTCCAGCTCTCGTACGGAATCAACGCGAGGGTGCAGAACGCAGAGGGGAGGGTCTGCGCGATTCCGCGAGATAGGGTGGGTTTGAGCTTGGCCGCGCTCGGTCGGTGATGGACGGCGCAGAAATTCGGGGCGGCGACTTCCGCCTCGCCGTTGGATGAACTCAGATGGGGCCGTGTTGGTACAGGAAGGGGGCACGTTCCTTGGAATACGTAGTCGTCAATAAGCGTCCAACAATCACAGTATCCCGTATCGATCAAAAACCTCTCTCGGCGACTGCCCCGCAGCCAATTCATCGCGCACGATGTTTTCCCCAGCGAGCTTTTCCATAGCCTTTTCGTAAACTTCGCCTTTAATCGCCGCCGGAATCACGGCCACGCCATCGTAATCAGCTAGAATAAAATCGCCAGGGTGAACCTGCACGCCACCGCAGGCGATAGGTTGGTTGATCGTTTTGGCGAGGATGCGGCCCGCCGAATCGAGCGGCGAATAGCCTTTGCAGAAGCAGTGGTAGCCCATGGCGTTCATCTGGCGCACATCGCGAACCAAGCCGTCGGTGAGCACGGATTCGACGCCGCGAGCTTGGGCAGCCGTGGAGAGAAGCTCGCCCCAAAGGCCAGAGCGCTCTTCGCCATTGGTGGCAATGACGAAGACGTCGCCGGGGCTAGCTTGATCGTAGGCGGCGAAAATTTGGCCGTAGGGGTCGGGGTCGGAGCTGGTATCGGCATACGCGTCGATAGTGAGAGCAGGCCCAGCGATAAAGGCGTCGGGACGGCTGGGCCGGATATCGGGCGTCATAGCCTGATCGCGGTAGCCGAGTTGGTCCATGATGTCGGTAACTAAAGCCGAGTAGATGGGCTTCCATTCGTCGTACATTTTTAATCTCCTAGTTCCCTGAAGTGTTACGCAGTGCCTCTACTCGTCGGCGTCTAACAGGTGCCTAAAGGCTTCGAGGCTGGGCACCTGTATGGCCGCCCGATGCAACTGCTTGAGGCGCTGCACATCGTCGAGGGTTCCAATGCGGGCGGCCAACGGATCCGACGCGACCAGCGCAAAGCGAATCTCCAGCACGTCGATCAAATCTTCAATGGCGCGTTCTCGGCCTCCTTGCTCAATGCCTTGCTTCATGCCTTCCTCACGGGCATTTTCGGCGAGATATTGGGCAAACGAGGATTCGCGGATGAGGTCCATGAGATACTCCTTGGAAACAGTGGCCATGATCGTCTGCGGATTATACACCAACCCACTCAAGATCGCCAGTCCCGCGAGAAAATCGGCCTTGCTTGGCCGATCTAGCGGTAGAGCTGCCGCCCGTTCCACACACTGCTCTAACCACGCCGCCTCGGTCTGACCGGCTGGCGGCTGCATCAACGGAGCAAAGGGCAGCAAGCCCACAAACGCGCCGTCGAGCACAGCTTGACCGGCGAGTTGGCTCGGGCGGATCACCTTATAGCGGATCACGACCGGATAGTCGGGATGCTCTTGAATGTAGTACCCTAGGTCGCGTTGCCCGGCAGCCGGGCGCAGGTAAAAGACGTGGGCGTACACCGGCAGGCCGTAGTGCTCGATAATGCGGCCGATGTAGCCGGCCATGCGGCGGGACATAGCCGGGTGGTCGGTGGTTTGAAACTCGTGGTGGACTAAGGCGTCCTCGCCGGCGATGCGCACGCGTAGGAGGCTGTCGGTGCGGCGGGCTTTGACGGTGGGCTGCTCGCTCTCCATCACTTCGACGTTTTCGATGTCGTCTCGCTGGAGAGCAAAGCGGGCGAAGTCAGCCGGGTAGGTTTGGATCAGGTGTTTGGAAACGATGTCGATTTCGGCCATACGCCATGCCTTGGGTTGCGGGTAGGGAGGTACCCGCAACAGGCAAGAATCGTGCCAAGGCGGCGGTTCAGAGGGGAGGAGGGGAATAGGAGGTGCTGGAGTGTAACGGAAAGGATACAGGGATGGGAAGTTGGGGACAAAAGCTGCGTAACATCAGTTGATAACAGACAAAAGTCAAGTACGGCCGGCCCAATTGTCGCCACACTGTGGCGACAATCTCAGTTCTGGAACAGCCTGTTCCAGAATTTCTGCGACAGGCTGTCGCAGAAATTCAATTTGGCAACAGCTTGCTGCCATTTTGCGTTCACCTCCGAGACGACGATGCTCCAGCGGGTCATCAATAGCTTCTCTTCAAGTTTTGCAATCAAGTACGACCAGCGCAATTGTCTCCACAGTGTAGAGACAATCAGATGTCAACCTCAGTGGAGTGGTTTCCACTGGTTACGCGTCATAGTCGTGCTTATCCTCCGCTCGATCCTGTGGTACAAAGCCCACCTTTCGCTGTGCATCTGAGATGTCCACCCAACGTAGGTCGTTGTTCGACATGCCGTAGAAAATCTCAAAGCGCAAACTACCATCAGCATTGATGCACCGCTCGAATATCTGGACAATATCGCGTTGGCTCACATAGATGTCGGCACCCTGTGGCGGACGAGGACGATCTCGCTCGACTTGACCTATACGGACGCAAAGACACGACAACCCATGACAATGGGCGTAGGTTCGCGCCAAAGACTCCGTCCACACTTTGGTTGAGGCGTATAGACCCCTCGGTTCCGCGGGTATATTGGGCGTAATCATCTCTACATTGTCCGGTATATCTGCATGTCGGCGTTCCATCATCGCCTTGTACGGCTCTTGCTCGCGATGTCCCTCCGAGACCATAATGCTGCTGGCGGCGACGATACGCGCAACGCCGGTAACTTTGCACGCTTCGAAGACATTGTAAGTCCCAATGATGTTGTTGTTCAGCAAGCTCTCCCAACTCTCCCCGCTCGGATCCGCAGCAAGATGTGCGACAACATCCATACCTTCAACAGCGCGTCGGACCTGATTAAAATCAGCGATATCGCACAGGATGAATTTCTCGTCTGGAATTTCGAGCGTCCATGACCCCGGAACGCGAACAGATGGCTCCAATTTGTAGTCGAGAGCATACGCATCGTACTTTTCCGGTTGTTCTTGCAGCCGTTTGTATGTCATGTAACCAATTTGCCCAGTAGCGCCTGTAACAAGCACCCTCTTGGGTGTAGCCATACGTTTATTTTCCTTTTGTTTATTTCGGCAGTCAGTTGTTGCGACAGTGTCGCAACAATCTCAGTTCTGGAACAGGCTGTTCCAGCAATTCTGCAACAGCTTGTTGCAGAATTTCATCTTTCTCCAAGTGCCCTATTTCCTGCGTCCTCCATTAAAAGCATCTGGCTTCTCAGTGCCCGAAGGCCAATACCCGCTCGGATCCTCATCCCACGGCGTCCCACAAACTTCCGTCAAAACCCGCCACTCAGACGCGCCCATAACCTCTGGATGAAAGACAAACCGCTTGAGCCCAGCCGCCTCGGACGCCCGCAAAATGCCGAGCAGATCGCGCGCGGGCATGGGATCGCCAGCGTGCGGCGTGCGACCGGTCGAGACCCAGCAAATCACCTTATCGACACCAGCCGCCTCTATGGCCCGGCGCGTTTCGCCGTACACGACCTCGCTGAAAAACTCGTCGGGAAAGCCCGCCTCCAAGTCAAAAAGCGTCCGCACCTGCGGTAGTTGGATGCCAAAAAGCGCCTGCACCACGGCAAAAGCGTCTTCTTCCGTCAGCCCCGGATTCCACTCCCCAATCGTCTGCACCCAACGCGCCACCGTGCCGTACAGGCCGTCAAACCCGCGATGCCAGTAGTAGTGCTTGGGCAGTATATAATCGAAGTATCCGGCCATCCGCTCGTAGTCCTGCCCGGTCAACCCAGAAAAGACAGCCGTGCGCGGAATCCCACCCAGCTCAATCTTGCGCGAAGCTTGATCGACGATGGTGCGAGCGTCTTCCCAAGAGCGGCGCGACTTCTCCTGCCGCATCCGCAACCAATACAGCCCATCCTCGTCGAGGTCGATCAAATTCAACACCGAAAACAGGCCGCCTTGGGCGAGGTAACGCACCCGCTGGGGCGTCAGCCGACACAGAGCCTGCTGCAGATGGTCGATACCGCGCTGCATCCGCCCAACATCGGCCCCCATGCCGGCAAAGAGCTGATCTTCGCCGGGCCGGAGTTCCAAAAGCTCCCCGCCGTGGTGGAACGCTAGCTCGTAGTGGTTTTCACCGGGGCCGTCGATAATGACGCCGTGGATCTGCGGGTAAAACGCGATTAATTCCTCCAGCCCAACCAACCCGCCGCGCCCCATGCCAAAGGTCATAATCTGCCAGCCACGCGCCGCCGCATCGTCCATCATGCCTTGGAGCCTTTTTTCTTTTTCTAGATCGCGGGGCGTCTCCTCCGGCGGCTCTACGCCGTGCTCGGCGTAGAGCTTGGTATTGACCGGATAGCTGGAGATAATCGAACCATCGTCCTGCTTAAACTGCATGCGACCGACGATAATGCCCTCAACGCCACCTTCTTCCCAAGCGTCAAAGCGCTGCTGGTAGCCTTCGAGCCAGTGTTCGAGGGGCTGGTCGCTGTGGGTGAAGATCCAGAATTTCACGAGGGCCTCCTAGCGGTCTGGCCACTTGTAGGCGGTCTTGCTGTTTTGCCAGAAGTACTTGTCGGTCACGCCCTTTTCGCCAAAGTACGCTTTGACGATGGAGATGGCGGCCTTGAAACTGCCCGCCCGGTCGCTGACGGGCCAATTGCTGCCGTAGATCACGCGGTCTGCGCCAAAGGCGTCCCACATGGCGTCGAGGATCGGGCGATAAAAGTCCAACTCTTCCGGCACCGGCTCTACCCTGCTTTGCTCCATGATCGCCGAGACCTTCATAAAGACCTGCGGCTGCTCGGCCGCTTGGGCTATGGCGTCCAACCACGCCGGGTCGGGATCGCCGCCATCGGCTCCAACCCCACCGCAGTGATTGATGACGATGCGCAATTCGGGCAACCGCCGAGCTAGTTCCACCACTTGGGCCAAGTCCGCCGGCCCCACCAGCGCGTCGAGGTTCAAGTCCCGTGCGACGAGATGCTCCATGTCGGCGAGAAAAGACCCTGCCTCCAAGTCGGCAAAGTACCCACCGCCGCAGCGAATGCCGTGAAAGAGCGCGTTTCCTGCAAGGCGGTCAATGTCGCTTTTGAAGTCTTCCCGGTTGGGATCGACGTGCCCCACCAGCCCGACGATCCAGGGGTCGTCAGCGGCCAAATCCAGAATCCACTGGTTGTCCGCCAGCCACGCACTAGCCTCCACCACCACCGTCCCGGTCACCCCTTCGGGCGCGGCGAGAGCGCGGTGGTGCTCGGGCAATACCGTGCGATAGAGCAGCTCGTTGTCAGCCGGCGGCCAAGGCACGCCTTCCGGTCGCGTGGGATCGTAGAAGTGAGTATGGGTATCAATGATCACGATGCGTTCCTTTCTGTCATGGTTTCTTCAATCAGCGTCGCAAACGCCTCTATGTCCTCTGCCTCGGTGTCGAACGAGGTCATCCAGCGCACCTCGCCCCGCGTGGCATTCCAGGGATAAAAGAAAAACTCCTGCTGCAAAATGGGAATCACTTCCACCGGCAACCGCGCGAAAACGGCGTTGGCCTGCACGGGGTAGATCACCTCCACCCCGCGAATGGGCCGCACCCGCTCGGCCAGCACCTGCGCCATGGCGTTGGCGTGCCGGGCGCTCCGACGCCACAAGTCGTCGCTCAGCAGGGCCGTAAACTGCGCGGCGACAAAGCGCATCTTAGAGGCCAGTTGCATCCCCTGCTTGCGCGCCCGGCGATAGTCCTCGGCCAGCTCAGGCTGAAAAAAGACCACGGCTTCCCCCAGCATCAGGCCGTTCTTGGTACCGCCAAACGACAGCACATCGACTCCGCAGTCCCCAGTAACCTCCCGCAGTTCCAAGCCCAAGCCCACGGCTGCATTGGCAATCCGCGCTCCATCGACGTGCAAATACAACCCGTGATCGTGGGCGCAGTCGGCGAGAGCGCGAATCTCACTCGGCGCATAAACAGTGCCCAGTTCCGTAGCCTGAGTAATCGACACCACGCGAGGACGCACTTGGTGCTCGTCGCCGCGACCCGCAATGTGGGCGACAACTCCCTCGGGGGTGATTTTGCCGTCGGGCGCTGGCGCGGTCAGGAGCTTGACGCCGGCCACCTGTTCGGGAGCACCGCATTCGTCGATGTGGAGATGAGCGGTGTCCGAGCAGATCACCGCGTCGCAAAAGCGCGTGAGCGCGGTAAGGGCCGTAACATTGGCTCCAGTGCCGTTGAAGGCCAAGAAAACCTCAACCTCCGATCCCAACACCTCGCGAAAACGCGCGACGGCTTCATCTGTGTGGGGATCGTCCCCATAGGAATGCACGTGCCCCACGTTGACTCGCTGTAAGGCCGCCATGACCTCGGGGTGGACTCCGGCGTGATTGTCGCTGCCAAAGCCGCGAATGCGCTCGCCCATTGTTCTAGTGCCTTTCTCTGTTGCGCTCTTCCATCTAACTCAGGTCCCACGACTTCTAATCATGTCACGCATAGCTTGAGCCGCAGCTTTTCGTTCAACTTTTCCACGAACTTATCTTTTCGCGGCATAGCGGAATTGTTTCGCATCGGATTGATCCCCTCCCGAATGAGGCTTTTCCAAATGGCGCGAATTTCGGTTGGCGAGAATGTATTTTCCAACAACCAGCCCAGCGTTTCGTTGCATTGCCGGCAAAACGTTTCGCTGTCGTTTGTGTCAATAGTGTCTAAAGGCGTCCACGGAGCGGACCTTTCGTTGCCTTCGAGAGCGAAAACCAAAACGCTGTCGTGCCGGATTGAGTTCAAGTTGCGAATATGTACTGAGATGGGATGTTCGGAGTACACTACGTAAGCATTCATCAGCCTAAATCCGGCACTTTTGAGAGCCAAAGTGAGTTCAGCCCACGCGCTGGGATCCCAGTGGTGAAAAGTAAATACCATCCGCCCGGCCTGTTTCTTCAGTACGCGCCCGCACTCTGTGAAAATTCCCGCAAGTACCCTCATAAAATTGCTGACACCAGCGGTCGCTTTTGTCGCAACAGCACTGTCGGATTCGTCGTAACTCCACTCGGCCTCGTCGGGAAGCAGGCGCGTCAGCCACACCCGAAAAAAAGCCGCCAGATTGCTGTATTGCACACTGTCGTAATAGGGAGGATCGGTCACTATCATATCTACGGATTGGTCGTCGAGAGGCAAACTCTGCGAATCGCCCTGAATGAGCCAAAACCGGCTCCGATCACGCACGAGATCAGCCTGATTGAAAACTTCAACGCCGTCGTCCGCCTCTCCCGGTATCTTGACTAACTCCCTTTTGCCGTCTTCCCCAATTTTCCGTTCAACAGGCAATACCGACCACTTGCGTCCTCGCTCAATCCGATCGCGAAAGAGCAATTGCAGGTTGCCGGACGACTTGCGAGGATTGACCGGGTTGTTTTCCAGCACCGTGTATTGAAACGAATAGGCGTGCAAAGCAAAAACGTGCCGAATCGCACCCGGACGGCGTTTGTTCCAACCCTTGTACCCACAGAGCATTGCATTGAACTCTAAAGACGTGGACAAAAGCATCCCAAGAGTGAGTCTATCTATACCCGCGTAGTCGCGAAGTTGCCGAATCGCTTGGTGCAGGTATAGTAGCTGACGGGATGAAAAAACATCGAGATATGAACGGACATTGTGCCTTAGTAGGTCACCGGACTTAGGGCCATCATGCACCCTAAAATCCTCCAACGGTCCGAAATCCAGTTCACTGCGCCGCTCGTCGGCCCGCTTGATTCGCGCCAAATCCTCTTCACTAGGCGAGCGGAAAAAGTTGCCGTGCTCGGGGCAAGTCGCAACAATCGCAATCGGCGTATAGCGCGCATAAAATGGCAAGTCGAGCAGTTCCTCGTACTTCTGACCGCAGCTAGGACACTCTTTTTCAGCTTTAGTGATCAGATCCGTGGCTGCACCGACCGTTCCGGTCGGCGGAGACAGCTTTTCGACGGCGGTCTTCTGCCCGTTTTGATTGCGAAAAATCTCTCCGCTCTCAGGACAAATGCCGATTATTGCATCGTCCTCATGTCGCAAATCGTACTGGTCAATCTGCACGACATTCCGACAAGCGCATTTTTTACGCAGCCCGTGTAGCAAGTATTGGCTATCCACAGTCCGCTCACAGGTTGGACATTCGGTCTGGAAATAAGGCCCCAAGCTATCGTGCAAATCGGCGAAGAACCGATCAAAAACTACTCGCAAACCCTCTAACTCGACCTGCGTGAGTGACGCTCGGGCCTGCACAATTGGGATGGGGTCTATATCCGCACCGATGACGTTCGCGCCGAGGCGAATCGCTTCGTGCAGGGTTGTGCCGCCTCCCATCATCGGGTCAAGCACGGTCATGCCTTCTAGCCCGCCAGGTGCGTAGTAATCGCGACACTCGTGGTCAGCCGCAAATTGCTTGAGTATGGTGCGAAATGTGGACCCGCACCGTCGCGCCCACCACTTATGCAGATACGTGTTTGGACGAAAGAGATGTTTGTTGAATACCTCCTGACGGGAAAGGTCGTTGACAAATTCCTCGGGAAAGGCGCGATCTATACTGAGACTGTGTTCCGTTTGCCTCGGACGAATTAGTTCGTCCAGTGTCAACTGGCGTACATCGCTCACAACGTCGGACGATGGCTTGATTTTTTTAGACGATGAGTATTCGGTCATTTTGCGTCTCTCCGCGGACGCACGTGCCATATTTTGCTGCGTGCAATCATAGTTTCCCGGTATCCGCTCGGCCCCTCAGTGCGCCTCCAGCCAATTCTCGCCGGTGCCCATCTCAATTTCTATCGGCACCTCCATCGGCAAAGCCTCGCGCATCTCGCGCGCGACCAGCGATGGTAGAGTCTCCTCCTCGTCCCGGTGCAGGTCGAAGACCAACTCGTCGTGAACCTGCAACAACATCGCCGAGCGGAACCCTTCCTCCCGCAGTAGCCGGTGGATGCGGCTCATCGCCAGCTTGATCATATCCGCAGCCGTGCCCTGAATGCGAGTATTGATCGCGTTGCGCTCGGCTCCTTTGCGAGTGGTGGCGTTGCGCGAGTTGATGTCGCGCAGATAGCGCCGCCGCCCGGTCACCGTCTCGACGTACCCCTTGTCGCGGGCGAATTCCACGGTCTCGTCGAGATAGCGCCGCACCCCTGGATACTGGGCAAAGTACTGCTCGATTAGCTCGGAGGCCTGCCAGCGTGGAATGTCGAGCCGCTCGGCTAACCCAAAGGGCGAGATCCCGTAGATGATGCCGAAGTTGACCGTCTTGGCTTGGCGGCGCATCTCGGGGGTCGCTTGGTCTTCTGCGACTTGGTAGATCTTTGCAGCCGTGGCGAAGTGGATGTCGCCGCCGCTGTTGAAGGTGTCCAGCATCCCCTCGTCGCGGCTGAGCGCCGCGGCAATCCGCAACTCGATCTGCGAATAATCGGCCGAGAACAGCAGGTACTCGCTGCTGCGCGGCACAAAGGCGCGGCGGATTTCCCGCCCCTGCTCGCTGCGGATGGGGATGTTCTGGAGGTTCGGGCGGTCGGACTTCATGCGCCCGGTGGCGGTCATTAGCTGCTCGTAGTTGGTGTGGACGCGCCCAGTGGCCTTAAAAACCGCGCCGGGTAGCTGATCCACATACGTTGACTTGAGCTTGGTGTGCAAGCGGTATTCGAGCACCTGCCGCGCGATCTCGTGGCGATTGGCCAGCCGGCGCAAAATCTGTTCGCTGGTTTGGTACTGGCCGGTCTTCTGCGTCCGCCGCGCATTGGGATCCAGCTCCATCTTATCAAAGAGAATGGTCCCTAGCTGATTGCCCGAATTGAGGTTGAAGCGCTCCCCGGCCAGCTCAAAGACGCGCTCGGCAGCCTGTTCGATGGCCTCCTCAAATTGCCGCGAGAGCGCAGCCAAGGCCGAGCTTTCCATGCGGATGCCCTCGTATTCCATATCCACCAGCACCGGCAGGAGCGGAACTTCGATCTCGTAAAAAACGCGCTGCTGATCCATGTCTTCGATCTTCGGCCGCAGCGCCGCAGCGAGTTGAAAGGTAATGTCCGCATCCTCGCAAGCGTACTCAGCCACTTGCTCCACTGGCACCTGCAAGAGCGTTAGCTGCTCACCGCCGCGCTCGCCGATCAGCTCGGATATGGGCTTGGGCGAGTAGGAAAGCAGGCTCTTGGCCAGCTCGTCCATGCTGCGTCTCAGCTCTGGCTCGGCCAAGGTCGCCGCCAGCATCGTGTCGAAGAACGGGCCTTCGACCCGCATACCGTGCCAGCGGAGGACGCTGAGATCGTACTTGAGGTTGTGGCCGATTTTTTCGCTCGCTCCTTCAAACACCGGGCGAAACTCCTCTAAAACGGACAACACCTCGGCCCGCTCCCTAGGCAGCGGCACGTAGTGCCCCGTACCCGGTGCCCACGAAAAGGCCAACCCAATCAAGTCGCATTGCCTGACGTCGAGGCCGTTGGTCTCGCAGTCAAAGCAAAACGCGGGCTGCTCTGACAGCGCCACGATCAACGTCCGCCGCTTGTCGGGCGTATCGACGAGCTGATAGTCGTGCTCCACATCCGCCACCCCTTTGAGCTGGCCGTGGGCCGGTTCCTTTTCCACGCTAAACTCGTCGCCGAGCAGCCGCCGACCTAGCGTATTGAATTCGAGCTCGGTGAAGAGAGTCTCCAGCTTCGGGCGGTCCCATTCCTTTTTTCCTAAGTCCGCCAGTCCCACATCCAGCGGCACATCGCACTCAATGGTGACCAGCTCCTTAGAAAGCAGAGCCTGTTCCCGGTGTTCCTCTACGTTCTGTTTCTGCTTGCCCTTGAGTTGGTCGGTATGCGCCAGTAACTCTTCGACGCTGCCGTACTCGGCGATGAGCTTTTGCGCCGTCTTGGGGCCGATCCCGGGGACACCGGGCACATTGTCCGAGGAATCGCCCATCAGCCCCAGCACGTCAATCACTTGGTCGATCCGCTCGACCTGCCATTGTGCGAGAATCTCCGGCACCCCCAAAACCTCAGCCTCGTCGCCGCCGCGCCCCGGCTTGTACATAAAGCTCCGCTCGGAAACGAGCTGGCCGTAATCCTTGTCAGGCGTGACCATGTACGTCGCAAATCCTTCGGCCTCGGCCTTCTTGGCCAACGTGCCGATCACGTCGTCGGCCTCCCACCCCGGCTCGCGCAAGACCGGGATGTTAAACGCCTCGCAGAGCCGGAATACGTACGGCAGTGCTTGGCTCAGATCCTCCGGCATGGCCTCGCGCTGGGCTTTGTACTCTTCGTACTTGTGGTGCCGGTGCGTGGGCTCAGGCGTGTCGAAGACAACGGCGATGTGCGTCGGCTCACCCTTTTCGATAATGGAAAGCAAGGTGTTGGCAAAGGCAAAAACGGCCGATGTGTTCATGCCCTTTGAGGTCATACGCGGATTGCGAATCATCGCAAAGTGGCCTCGATAGACGAGGGCCATACCATCGAGCAGGAAGAGAACTTTTTCGCTCATGCAGAATTCTTTCGTCGCGTCAAACGGCTTGGTTAGCTGCTTCGTAGTACTTGTTGATGCCGGGCACGTCGCTCATCCCGTGCCACACGCCCCGGAAGAGCGTGCGGCGCTTCTCTGGGAACGAGGCGATCACTTCGGCCGACGGACAGCCTTTGCCCCACTTGGAGTTGACGGTGTCGTAGCAGGTGAACAAGCTCAGCCGGTCGCGCTGCTCGTTGGTCCAGCGCGTGCCCGAATGGCACAGGGCTTCAGTGAAAATCACGACCGAACCAGCCGGGCAGGTATAGCTCTCCCACAGCGCACTGTCGCGCTCGCTCAGCTCGTCGGGCCGGGGGAAGGCGGCCTTGTGGCTGCCCGGCAGAAAAAGCGTGCCCCCATCGCCCTCGCCGACTTCGTTGAGTTCCCACACCACCCGCGTCAGCCCGGAATGCACCTTGCCCGGCTGCATCTGGTAGATGTGCGAGTTGCCGCGAAAGTTGAAGTACCCGCCGCCGCCGTGCGGGCCGAAGTTGTCGTGCCCGGCTTGGCGATGGCTGGTATAGGTGTGGTCGTAGCGGAACCCATAGCAGTCTTCGCTGGCCAGTGCCTGATGCGAGAGCACTTCGTTGAGCACGCCCACTACCGCCGGATGGTCGAGCAAGATCTGCGACGGGCCGCCGTGATTGTCGCGCTCGTCCGGCGGCAGGGACTCGCGCTCGTAGAGAAATTTCATCTGGTGAGCGCGAATCGCCACCAGCTCTTCTTCGCTCAACAGCGCGGGCAAAAGGACAAATCCCTTGAGGTCGAAGAGGTACTTCTGGGCCTCGGTCATCGGGATGACGTCCCGCCCGTCGGCATTGGTCGTCGGCAGCAGCTCCATACTTCAGTCCTTCCAGTTGAACACCACGTTGAGCATGTTTTTCTCGCGGTGATACGCCATTTCGTAGGCTTGGACCATGTCCGAGTAGTGCAGCCGGTGGGTGACCAAGCGACTCGGCTGGAGCTTGCCCTCCTGCATCAGCGAGAGCACGTGGACGCAGCGGCCGTCGTTGTCAAAGTGATCTCCTTCCGGCGGCGGAAACAGCGACCCGGCCCGATCGTTGACCGCACAGATTGAAACGCCTTTGAAGTAAAACCAGCGCATGTCCAACGGGTTAAAATCCAGCGCCTCTTCGCCCCGTCCTGGGAGGCTGACGATGGACACCCGTCCGTTGGTTCGGACTACTTCCATCGCCGTGCGATACGCCGGCCAAGGGTTGGCCGTCAGGATCACCAAGTCGATTCCCTGCCCGTGGGTGAATTCGTCCAGTTTGGCCTCCAACTCGGGATCGTCCGACAACAGGGCCTCGTGCGCCCCCATCTGGCGCGCCATGTCCAAGCGCACCTGACTGTTGCCCAGCCCCACGACCCGCGCGCCAAAAAGCGGGCCTAGCGCCACGGCCCCCAGCCCCAAGACGCCCAAGCCCACCACGGCCACGGTCTCGCCGGGCGCGAAAAACGCCTTGGTGTAGCAATGCATGCTCAAGGCGTACAAATGGGCGAATACCGCGTCTTCGGCCGCAACCCCGTCCGGCACATGCACGATGCTCTCGCTGTCCCGCGCCACGTACGCCGACTGATGGGGATGCCGCGACACCACCCGATCTCCCACTGCGAACTTAGTGACCTTGCTGCCGACCCCGCGCACCACGCCTAGGTTGCTGTCGCCCACCCAGCGCGGAAAATCCGGTGCCCCGGGCACCTGTTCGGCCCCTTCGTAGTTGCCTCGGTCGGTGCCGATCTTAAATCCCGTAATCTCCGTCTCCACCCAAATCTGGTCGTCCTCCAAATTCTCCGTGTCCAGCGTCAAATCTTCAATCCGCAAATCTCGCGGACCGTGCAACATGGCAATTTTCATGCGATTTCCTCCATTAGATAATCCGCAGATAAACGCAGATAGGATTTGCAAGACGATCCGAATCTGCGCTCATCTGCGGATCAGAGTCCAATCTCGTGGCGTAGCGCCTCGGTATCGGCGCACCAGTTGCCGACGTTCCAGCGGCCAAAGGCCCCCAAGCTCCCGCGCTCATCTGGTCCGAAATAAACGGGGACGTGTATCAGCGACAAGCCGCCGTGCGCCCGCGCCTGGTCCAACGCCCTTTCCAGCGACTCGGGCGAATACCCGCCGCTCAACGCGACCACGCCCTCTACTGCACTCGCCCAAGCCACGTAGTCAACAGCCACGCGGTCCCAAGTGCCACAGTCAGCCCCGTACTGGGCCAATTGCAAACCCGAGATCGCGCCCATCCGCCGGTTATCCAACAGCAGAATGCACCCGGTCGCTCCGTGCTCTACCCCGTCGATGAGCACCTGCGGATTCATGGTGAAAGAGCCATCGCCGCTAATAGCCAACCCGTAGAACGGCTCAGTAGCTACCGCCGTGGCCAACAGCGCCGAGACTGCAAAACCCATATAGCTGGCCCCAGTCTCGGTAAAGGTGCGGCCCAAGCGGTCGTCCTCTACGACTTGGAAGCCATTGGCCTGCACGTCGCCGGCGTCAAAAAAACACACCGCATCGCGGGCGCGCGCCCAATCCGTGGCCACCTTAATGGCCATCGGCTGCGTCATGACCTCCGCGTCCCACATCTCGTCGTACAGCACCGACTTGCGATAGCGCACGGCCTTGAACTCCGCCCACTCCCGCTTCTTGTCGCTACAGGCTTGCAACCAAGCCGAAGGAGAGCCGTTTTGCACGCGACTCGCGCTGAGCGCGCGATTCAATTTCCGCAGCGTCCCGGCCGCATCGCCGACCAAGGCCATAGTCTTGCCGTAGTGAGTAGCAGTTTCTGGATCGGCGTTGATATTGACGACTCCCTGCACGCGCGGATAGCCCGTGCGCGACGAATCGGACTGGCAGACAAAGCGCGAGCCAACGGCGATCAAGAAATCAGCTTCCTCCATCGCATAGTTACCGCAAATCGACCCTTTGCTCCCACCGACGGTCATGTTGCGCGGATGGTCGTACGGCAAGACTCCGGAGACTAGGGGACTGGTCACAGCCACTGCGTCGGCTAGCTCCAACAACTCAGCCAACTCCGCCCCGGCCCCACGCGCACCGCCGCCAACCTTGACGACGACGCGCTCGGCCGCGGCAATGGCGGCTGCCGCCTCTGCGTAGCGGCCCTCATCCGCGGCCGCACCCAACGGCGGCGGTGCGCCCACGGGCAGCTCGTCCAAGTTGAATTGCGCCAGTTCCGCCGGTTGCACGTTGAGCGGTAAGAGCAAAAAAAACGGCTCGGCCTGATGCGGATGATCCACCGCGTTAAGTCCGCGCCGCAGCACAGTGGCAAGCGCCAGCGGCGTGTGCAACGAGTACGTCCGGCTCATGGTGCCAAACAGCCGCAGGAAGGCGTTTTGTTCGGTCCCGGGAATCTGCTGCATGTTCGGGCCTTCGTCTTGGGTTGTCTCGTCCCCGAGCAGATACCAGACGCCCAACCCATCCGAGCGCGGGACAATAGAGGCCGCCAGCGCTTGCAGTGCTCCCGGACCAATCGAGGTGACGACCGCAGCCTTTTCGCCGCACACCCAGCGCAGGGCCGCTGCCGCGTGCGACGCCTCAATTTCGCTGCGCACCCCACAGACGCGCACTAGCCCAGCGTCCTGATAAATCCGCAAGACCTCGCCGATCTCAGTCGAGCCGTGGCCAAAGACGCAAAAGAAAGTCCTGACGCCTTGCAACCAAAGCCCCAGGACTAGCGCCTCGGATACCGTAGTATCGATGCGGCGGCCCAGCACCCCAAGATCTCCGGCTGCAGCGATTTCCTGCGCTCGCTCCTGCCGCGTCTGTGCTAGTTGCGCTACGGTCGCTTCCATGGTTAGCGGTCCGACAGATGCCCCCAAACGCATTCAGCCACCACACGTCCCAACAGCTGCGACCCCTCCTCGGTAAAATGCACCCCATCTTGGGTCAAAAGCCGCGCCTTTCCCTCGCGTTGAACAACGGCAAAGAGGTCGTCAATCGGCACGCCTAGATCCTCTGCCACGGCGCGGGCCGCCGCGTTGTAGGCGTCTACATCGGCCTCCAAGCGGTCGAAGCCCTTATTCTGATGATGCCAAGTCTCGTCCACCGGCGTAGTTGTGGCCCAGACGACGGCCCCGTCCAACTCGCGTTGCAGTCTTTGCAGTAGCTGGCGCACGTTGCGCCCGTATTCGTCCAAGGGAACTTCGGATTCTGCACCAAAGGCCCGCTTCAAATCGTGCAACCCACAATTGACGTGTACCAGGTCCGGCTGGCGAGAGAAAATCCACTGGTCCAGATGGGCGAGCACATTGCGGCTGTCGCCGCCGTTCTCTTTGGGGACCCAGACCTCGGCTCGGCCCGCCAATTGGCTAGCGACATGATCCTGATAACCCATGCGAATCGAGTCGCCGATTAGGACGACGAGGGGCGTATTAGGCATAAGGTAGCTTCCAACGACAGGGCAACGTCATAGTTTTCACTTCTTACTTCAACTCAGCTTCAAGTTTCTCTACTGCTTCTATTGCCTCGGAAATCTCTTTTTTGGCGACGGATACAATGCGAGAGTGGCTGATCGGGTTTAGGATAATACTTCGGTACAGTTCAATCTCGCCAATGCGTGTCTGATCTAAAAAGGGAGTCCCATCTTTTCTCTTCCCTTCTTTTATTGGCTGCCAGAAATCTTCGCTTGTCAGGTCTTTCGGATTTTCGCAGTATCTGACTTTGAGATTCTTCTTATTACAGAATCTCTTGATTGCTACTTCAAAGGCTGTGCGAAGGTAAATTGCACAGGCCTTGTAGTCATTGGTGTCGAAATACTCTTTCGCCTTTTCGAGATACGCTCGATCTTCCACATAGATCGGAATTTCGTATTCGTCAGTTTTCGAGAAGTAGAATTCAGCGTATTTCCATTCGCCGCTATCCGCCGTTCGTTGTTTGACAATCTCATACCAAGCGCGATCATAGGTCATAAAGAATATCTGATAATCTGAGAAGTATTCTTTTAGAATGTCTAAAACTGGCAGACGGTTTGACATATCCAAGCCAATCAATACATCATCCAACGCGAGAATCTTCAGGTCGCTATCTGGTTGTAGCAGAATTGACGAAAAATAGATAGAAATAGCGATCGCCGATAGTTTCGCCTCGTTTAGGAAGTCATGGTGTGTGAGAATCTCTCTTCCAAAGAATTTGATTTTCAAGAGAATCTGCTTACCGTCAAGTATCTTTTTATCGAGATTGTATGTAATCCCCTGAAAGTCAAACTCAAGAGCAACATCGTATCCAAATTTGTCGAGAATCTCAGATGCCTTCGTTTGTAATTCTTCTAATCTGTTTGCTAACTCTCGATTAAAATTCTCTATATGTTCTTCAAGAATTGCAATCTGATATATTGCACTTCGGCGTGGAAATGGAGGCTGAATGTCAACCCAATCTTCGGCAAGGCTCCGATCTGTCAGGTCGTTGATGGTATTGGCCAATAGATTCTCAACCAGCAAATCGAATACATTCACAGAACCGCTTTTGCGATGAACATAGTGCGTCTCCAGAAGTGCCTTATAGTCGAGGAATCCATTTGTCTTTGATGCTTCAATAATTAGAGAGTCATTCGTCTCATTAGTACTCTGTGACCATTCGTAGATGTGCTCTTTTGACTGTTGGTCGGCACGGATATGCAGTTTTATGTATCGATCATCTCCCTCGGTAAAAATGTTCTGATGATTTTTGGACATATAGGAATCATCTTCACCAGATTCAAGGAAAAATTTTAGTGCAAGGTATAACGATGATTTCCCACTTCCGTTTTCGCCATAAATTAGGAGGTTTTTTCCTTTCTTATGTAGGTTGATTGAGCAAGTTTCGCGAAAGGCTCTGAAGTTTTTAATCTCAATTTCGGTGATTCTCATGCTTTACCCTCAATGATACGGATAGATTTTAAACTATCGAGAAAGAAGAGGTTCTTTCGGATCGGATGCGTTTTTTCGTATAGGTGCTCAAAGATGTCCCGAAACGCAGACATTTTATCACCCTGAATCTCTTCAGGTTGAGGTAACTGTTCGTCCGATAGCGGTTCGAAGAAGTGTTTACCACCCTGATGAAGTTCTTCAGACAGATAGGACTCATAAACCAGTCCGTCGATTATCCTCTCAAAATATTTGAGCATTACGTAATCT
Organism: Candidatus Latescibacterota bacterium; assembly: GCA_022827835.1. GTDB lineage: Bacteria > Latescibacterota > UBA2968 > UBA8231 > UBA8231. Next base: position 11,132 of record JAJEIO010000027.1, on the reverse strand, counting down.
CGGGCGTATGCCAAGTCCTTACTATTTGTAGTCGGCTGTTTCTGGAGATAGATTAGATAATCAACGATCTTGCCGATCAGCTCCTTTTGCGTTGACGTAATATCAGGAATAGGAATCTGCTGCATATAGCCACTGATCGCCCGAAGTTTATCGCCTGTTAATTGGTCCGACACTTGTGAATAAAACCACTCCACAACGCGGGAATTGAGGACGCCGCATAACCACGTTTCCTCTGTTGGGATAAGGTAGCATGTATGCCCACAGTAAAAACCATCAGTCTCAACGGCGAAGGTCTGGTGGTTATAGAGATTTGGACAGACGAGCTTCGTCTGCGTAAAACGCTTGGAGTCGCCGAGAGCTGCTTGTAGCTCGTACCATTTCTGTTCACCCGTCCTTTTGCCTAGGGAGTCCCTGTATTTTTTTAAGTGTTTCTGAATGGCGGGATAACTACTTATCTCTATTCCTCGGTAGGCAAAGATCAACCACAAACCCTGTCCTTCTACTTGCCAGCGTCTTATATCCCGCCCGTGCAAAAACGGCTTCAAAATATCAGCGGATGAAGGATGCTCTGCAATAAGTTCATCCCGTGTCGCGCTATCTACAACAAATACTTCGTCCCTACCTGTTCTAATACCGAAATAGGACCGCGCCTTGACATATTGTGTCAACGGCATGCCGGAGTTGCAGAGTCTTTCACGCAGATTTACCACATCAGGTGAATCAAGAGATGTGTCATTTTGTGTCTCGGGAAAATGAGTCTGTTGCTGTTGTGTCATAGGATGTATAGTATCCCTCGGCACTGCGAGGATAGCCTGCTTCTTGGAAAAACGGCTCCGTCGCCGTTGTGTTAGCATAACTGTTATGTCTTTTGGCAACTGGACATTATTTATTCGATTAAAAGCCTCAATGGTTCCATAGGTATTACGAAATATCGCAATAATATCTACCCTCATCTTCTTGGCAATTAGCAGGTCTGTTTTAGCTTCTTGCCAATTCTGCAAGTACAAGTGACATATACCGCGATTGAAATAAGCCTCGGTACTATTTGGATTCAGATCTATCGCTTTAGTATAGTCTGCAATAGCACGATCAAAACCGCCTTTGCTTACATAAGTAGAGCCACGATTGTTATAGGCTACAGCAAACTCTGGATTCAGATCTATCGCTTTAGTATAGTCTGCAATAGCACGATCAAAACCGCCTTTACGGATGTAAGCATTGCCGCGATTGTTATAGGCCTCAGCGTAATCTGGATTCAGATCTATTGCCTTACTGTGATCTGTAATAGCATGATCAAGATCACCTTTGTCGCAGTAAGTAGAGCCACGATTGTTATAGGCTACAGCAAACTCTGGATTCAGATCTATCGCTTTAGTATAGTCTGCAATAGCACGATCAAAACCGCCTTTGTCGCAGTAGGCATTGCCACGATTGTTATAAGCCGCAGCAAACTCTGGATTCAGATCTATCGCTTTAGTATAGTCTGCAATAGCACGATCAAAACCGCCTTGCGTACGATAATTACTACCGCGATTAAAGTAAGCCTCCGCATTATCTGGTTCCAAGTCTATAACCTTACTGTAATCTGCGATAGCATTTTTAATATCGCCTTTGCTAGCATAAGTATTGCCACGGTTGTTATAGGCTACAGTAAATCTTGGATCGAGATCTATCGCTTTAGCATAGTCTGTAATAGCACGATCAAAATCGCCTTTATCATGGTAAGCATTACCACGGTTGTTATAAACTACAGCATCACTCGAGTTCAGATTTATCGCCTTGTTATAGTCTGAGATAGAAAATTCATATTCGCCTTTTATGAAGTAAGAAACGCCACGATTATTATAAATATCGGCACGGAGAGGATTGAGTTCGATTGCATGGGAGTAGGCTTCTATTGCCCTATCCATCTGCCCTATCGTCATCAGAAAATTACCCTGTTGAAATACCCACTCAGATAATGTTTCTTCCTTGACAATATCACATATATGAGCTTGCATTTTATTAACGACTTTTCGAATACCATCTGCCACATTTTGCCAAGCTTTGCTCTCTGGATCCCATTCGTTAATAGGCTTACCTTTATCAGGCAAAGCCTGATTGTCTCGGAGTTGATGATTCTGCCAATCACAACTCTCAAGAATAATAGGAATGACTCTTATATCAGAACCTAGTGCTTCGCCCAATTCCTTGTTGCAGTTTTTAGAGACAAGACTCGACGCGGAGACGAGATATAGCAGAATATCCGAATCTGTAAGGTTGTCGGAGATATCTTTATACCACTCGTCACCTGGTAGAATTTCGTTATCATCCCAAAGCGTTATCATACCTTGTTGTTCCATCACAGCAAGGCGTCTTCGTAATTCTTCCTTATAGTCTGCATCTTTATGTGAATAAGTAATGAATACTTTTAATGGTTCGTTCATTCTATTTCCTCCATCGCCGTACTCTATTCATCCGTCAGGCCTTATCGCGCATGGACCTGTTGATCTATCTTTGCTTCCTGCTCGCTGGTATCGGTGTCGTAAGCATATTCTCTGCTCGGATCAGTTTGCGAAAGTCGCACTCGACTTGGAGCCCGTGCCAAAAATCGTCGGACTGGCCAAAGAACGCGCCAAAGCGGATAGACAGCGTAGGGGTAATCGGACGCCTAGCGTGGACGATTTCGTTGATTGCCCGTGGGGCGACGCCGATGGCACGAGCCATAGCATTCTGCGAAATTCCCATAGGCTTGAGGTATTCCTCTAGCAGAATCTCGCCAAGTGTAATTGGGTTGTCCATGTCCAATCCTCGGGTATTATGATCCTGTCGGCTTGCCCTGCCGTCGCTGTTCCGCTTCCCATTGCAGCGCGGCTTCTCGGGTGGTGCGCCTACCAATCTGCACAATGTGGCCCCTTCCCCAACCAGATTTTCGCCGATGCTCGGCCTCGCGGCGATCAATGTCTCTGGTGATACCCGTGTGGACAATTCTATTACCCAACTTGAAGTGGTATTTATAAATAGTTCTACTGGTCGCCATGTTCAAGCCTCCTCATACGCTCCTCTTTGCACTCTCAGCGCATCACGTCGGACTGACGCCTCCCATTTTACAGACTTCCTTCCACTCCTGATCGGCGACCGGCTGGATCGAGAGCCGTTGACCTCGCTGCACCACCCGCATGTCGGCGAGCTTGTCATTGGCCTTGAGGTCGGCGAGGTGGACAAACCTTTTGAATTTGCGTTTCCACTTCACGTCGAAGGAGAACCAGCGCGGCTCATCTTCGGTGGATTTTTCATCGTAGTAGTCGTGCTTGTCGTCGAACTGACTTGGGTCGGGATATCCCGCTCTTGTAATCGTCGCGATTCCAGCAATCCCCGGTTCGTCGCAGTTAGAGTGATAAAAGAACGCCAGATCCCCCTTTTCCATGTCGTCGCGAATGAGATTGCGCGCTTGGTAGTTGCGCACACCCCGCCAGTAGCCCGTGCTTTGCGGGCGCTGCTTCAGCTCGTCAAAGGAGCACTCGTCGAATTCGCACTTGACGAGCCAGTACCTTTTCCCTCGCTTGCTCACAACCATTCCTCGACCACTTCCCGCGTCTTTGCTATGCCCTCCCACTCGTCTCCTGGGCTAGAAAAAATCAACGAGTACGGCCCGGCGAACCCCGCATCACTAGCCAAACGGAGACAGTGCACAAAATCCTCGCGGTCCATCTGTCCCACCTCGGGAAAGTCGGCCTTGGCGTGTACAGAAATCGCCCGAGGCAGAATCGCCGCCAGATCGCGGTATTTGTCCGGCCCCTTAAAGTTGCCGAAGTCAGCGCACAGCCCCACCTCGCCGTCGCACAAGTCGAGAACCGCGTTGAGCGCTCCGACCGACGTGCCCAGCGTCCGAAAATTCTCCGTCATCACCTCAATACCCAAGGTGCGACCAAAGCTGGCAAACGCCCGCAAATTCTCCGCACTGACCTGCACGGCTTCGCCGTCGTTCCCTTCCCCAGCGATCACCCGCACACACTGCGCGCCGCAGCGAGCGGCAATCTCCATCCACTCGCGTACCCAAGCCACTTCTTTTGCGCGTTGGGCCGCATCGGGATGCGCGATGTCCCCAGCGTCAATTAGCACGCTAAAAAGCTCCACGCCGCTGTCGGCAAGTGCCTGACGCAACTGGTTGATATAATCATTGTCGAGCCTCGGGAAGTGGAAGTGGCAAATCTCCAACAGGCCGATGCCGCGTGCGGCAAGCTGCTCCGGTAGCTCTAACAAGGTGAGATCGCCCTGCCCGGTCCCTTCCAGCACCGGCTCGCCCTTGGGGTCAGGCCACTGGTACATCGACGCCCCTAACGTCCTGTGCAAGCTCCATGTCGAGGTCGCTATGCGCGTCATCGCATCATCCTCACAGACTGATTTTAGTGACCCATCCAGAGGTGGCGTCACAATAGATCAAATCCTCGCCAAAAATCGACAGCCCATGCGGCTGGGGATCGCTGTCGGGCACCATAACTCGATCCAACTCGGCCCCGCTCTCCACGTCGAGCTTGACGATTGCGCGGTCGGACGTATGCACTACCCAGATGCCATCGGCGACCCGCACCACGCCGTGCGCACGCCCGTAGGGCAGATCCAGCACGCGCTCGACCGACCAGCCGGCGATCTTGACTTTGCTCAGCGTCTGGCTCTTGAGAGTGGTGATCCACACGTGACCCTCTTCAAACGGATCGTACTCCATCCCATGCACCCCACCGCCGCCGGGCACCGGATAGCGATTGCGGGTCGCGCCAGTAGCCGGATCGACCTCAAAAATTTCTCCCTCCTCAGCGTCCGTCGGCCGTGCGGGCCGCCAAAGCGCAGCCGCCCCATTGGCCGCCAACCACAGCGAACCGCCGCCCCAAGCCATGCCGCTGGTGTTGGACGATTCGCTGGGGATGTCGCGGATCAGGCGGGTGACGCCGTATTCAGACGGCTCGGCGATTTCAATAAGCGCCACCCGGTCGGTAATTTGGTCGGTAATCCACAGTCCTTCTTCTACTACTTGCAGCGCGTTGGGCACCCCGTAGGGGGCGCGGAAGAGATTCTCTATGCTTCTACTCATCGTCGTCTCCTGATTTTAGTTGTCCCACGTCAATAATACCGCCATCGTCTCGCCCAATCGGTTGTAGAGCAAGTCGAAGGCTGCTGCTGCTTCGGTGTAGGGGAAGCGGTGGGTGATCATTTTGGCGAACTGGATCTGGTCCGTAGCCAGCAGTTCTAGCGTCCGCGCCGATCCTTCGGGCCGCCGACTGGCGTCGAGATAGCTGCCTATGAGGCGCTTGCCCATGATTTTTTGTGAGTAGAGCGGCAGGGGTTCGTTTTCGTACAGGCCCAGCACCTGCAAGAGGCCGCCGCTCTTGAGCATGTCCTGCGCCTCGGCAAAAGCCTGCGCCCCGGCCCGCCCGCCTACAGCTTCGACCACGATGTCGGCACCCTTCCCATCCGTCAGCTCCAAGACCTGTGCAACAGAGTCGCCGGCGCTGGCGTCTATCACCACGTCGGCTCCTAACTCGCGCGCCAGTTCACAGCGCAAAGGCAAGGCATCAATCCCAATGACGCGCCCCGCGCCCTGTGCCTTGGCCGCCTGCATACAACCGCTGCCGACCAAGCCCTGCCCCTGAATGACCATGACATCGTCCGGCCCGGCCCCAGTCTCCCACATCCACAGGACCGAACTGGTTCCCAGCGGCCAGAAGGTGCCCGCCTCGGGCGACAGGCCCGCTGGCAGGCGCACGGCCGCAGGCTTGTGCCGGCTGGCCGCGACTTCGACCGCTACGTATTCGGCGTGCGGCGCGAGAGCCGCGACCAAATCGCCGGTTTCGAACTCTTCGACCTCCGCGCCCACCTCTGCGACCCGGCCCACCAGCGAGTAGCCCATGGAGCGGTGATCAATAGCCTCTTCGCGCACGTAGCGCCGCCAAATCTCCGATCCTCGGCTGATTAGCGAACATTCGGCGCGAATCAAAATCTCGGTCGAGGCAATGGCCGGGGTCTCGACCTCTTCTACTACGATATTATAGGCCCCTGCGGGCTTGGCGATGCGTTTCATAGACGGCCTCCTCGGCGGACAATATGGCAAAAATACCGCGTGGGAACCAATCTAGGGCAGTGTGAACAAAAAAACCGGGCGCACCCACTAAGGTGGGGTGCGCCCGGCTGTACTCTCAGAAGCTATGTCGCCGAGGCGACTGTGCTTCTGACCAGGTAGTTGATCACCTGGAGTTGATCAAGTGATCAACCTCCCTGCGGTACGATTACTACTCAATGGACCACCTCCTTTCGCTTGTGCGCGCCTCATAATCCATACTCCAACTCTGCGCGTCGTTGCGGCCAGTTGCAAAGTCGGGTTGGCCCGCTCGCGTAGCCTCGGGCCTCAGCGTGGCGGCAACAGGGGTTTGTGGCCCCCGAACTCGACTTGCGTTTAATATGACAAACGCCGCAGAACCATGTCAAATGCTTTTTACCTTGACCGGCTGTCCGCTAGCGGCCGAGGCCCATGCCGCTTCGGTCAGTTCAATGACCCGCAGGCCGCATTCGGGGGGCACCTGCACCCGATCGCGGCCGAGAATCGCGTCGATGAAATTCTGGTCGGGCGTCGTCGAGCCGGGCAAGTTATTTACTTCGTACACCTCGTTGCTGTGCTGCGTCTTGTAAAAGATCTGTCCTTGGCGGATATAGACCACGGCCTTGGTCCCCCAGATGGTGATGTCCTCCCACATCCCGCCGGTCGGCGAGTTGCCCACCACCGCAATCGTCCCCAGCGCACCGTTGCGAAAGCGCAGCGACAGCGCCGAGTTGATATCCACCTCGGAGTCGAAATACTCCATATAGGCCTGCACCTCTGCCACCTCTAGCCCGGTCATCCACAACGCGATGTCCAGCAGGTGGCTGCCCGAGTCGTTGAGCTGTCCGCCGCCCGACAGCGCCATTTGCTGCCGCCACAGCCCAATCGTCCCCTGATACCACTTCTGGTCTTGGAGCGCCGATATAAATTGAATGTCCCCCAATTCCCCGGCCGCAATCTGATTGCGCACATAGCGGTACTGCGCCTGCAAGTGCCGCTGATAGGAGATCATCAGGACCTTGCCGGTCTCTTCTGCTTTGGCGATAACCTGGCGCGCGTGATCGACAGTACAGACCATCGGCTTTTCAGTCAGCACATGCAGCCCTTTGTCCAGTGCGGCCATAATCTGCTCAAAGTGCAATGTGTGAGGCGTGGAAATCTCCACCGCGTCCAGTTCGACTTGCTCCAGCATCTCTTGGTAGTGGGTAAACTCCGGCAACTCCGCGGCCTGCGAGTTGCGCTCTTTAGCCCGCTGCAGGCTGCCCTGATCCACATCGCACAACGCCACCACTTCGGCCTCGGGGATGTCGAGCACTCGCCCTATATGCCCGCTGGCATTTCCACCACAGCCGATAAATCCCACGCGAATTTTGTCCATCTTCCTCTCTTTTCCGTCTGGTTGAAGGGATCGCCGGTGATTAATGCACCTCGGCTCCCGTCGCAATGTCCTGATCCGGCCCGACTAACACGAGATTCCCGTCGCCATCTTCGGCCGCCAAGATCATTCCTTCCGAGACAATGCCCCGCAGCTTGGCCGGTTTGAGGTTGGCGACCAAAACCACCTTCCGACCCGGCAGGTCCTCGGGCTGATACCACTGGGCGATGCCGCTGACTACAGTGCGCGTCTCGTCGCCTAGGTCGAGCGTCAGTTTGAGGAGCCTGTCGGCACCTTCGACCTTCTCGGCGGCTTTGACCTCGGCTACGCGCAATTGCACCTTGGCAAACTCTTCGATCGAAATCTGTTCCACTTGCGGAACCTCTTTCTTTGCTGGCGTTTGTCGTTTGGGCTTTCCGGTCTCCGACTTGGGGAAGAGGATATCCGCTTCCGCCGGGATTTTCGTTCCAGGCGCGGCCCGGCCCCAAGCCTCTAGGTCAGCGAACGCATAATCTCCCAACCCCAGATCTGTCCGCACCTGCCGCGCCTTGCTCGGCATGGCCGGTTCCAACAGCACCGAGACGATGCGCAGCCCCTCGGCGATATTGTAGAGCACCGTCCCCAACCGCTCGCGTCCATCGGCGGCTTTGGCCAGCTTCCACGGAGCCTCGTCATTGAAATAGCGGTTGAGCTGCCGCACGAACTGCATCACCGTCTCCAGTGCCTCAAAAATCCGCAACCGACCCACCAAGGACCGCACCTGCCCCACCAGCGCAATGCCCGCCGCAATCAACTCCGCGTCGGCTTCCTGCTGCGATGGCGCGGGCAAGACGCCCTCGGTATGCCGCGTGAGCAAGGCGCGGACGCGGGAGAGCAAGTTGCCCAAGTCATTGGCCAAATCCGCGTTGTAGCGCTCGACCAAAAATTGTTCCCCAATGGAAGAGTCTTGGCCGTACACCGTGTCCTTCAACAAGTAGTAGCGCACGGCGTCGGTGCCGTATTTTTCCGCCATTTCAAAGGGATCAATGACGTTGCCCAAGCTCTTGCTCATCTTCTGCTCGTCGTCGTGTCCCTTCAAGAAGCCGCCGACATTGAGGTGTTGGTACAGCGGCACCCCAGCCGCTTTGAGCACGGTCGGCCAAAACACCGCGTGGGGCTTGAGAATGTCCTTGCCGATTAGGTGTTGGGCCACCGGCCAATACGCACGGTAGCGCGCACCGTCGGGAAAACCGAGCGCGGAAGTGTAGTTGATCAGGGCATCGACCCACACGTACGCCACGTGCTCGGCGTCCCATGGCAACTCAATGCCCCAAGGCACCCGGCCTTTGGGCCGCGAAATCGACAGGTCGCCGATCGGCTCGCCGAGCAGAGATAGCACTTCGTTTCTGTACCCAGCGGGGCGGATGAAATCCGGGTGGTCGCGGATGTAGTCGCGTAGCCAATCGCGGTACTTTTCCATGCGAAAGAAGTAGTTGCCCTCGCGGCGACGCTCCGGTGCGCGCAGGTGATCGGGGCACAGGCCGTTGACCAGCTCCTTGTCGGTGAGAAAGCGCTCGCAGCCCACGCAGTACAGCCCCTCGTACTCGTCGTAGTAGATGTCCCCGGCCGCGTGAACCGCCTCTAGGATCTGGCGCACAACCGCTTTGTGCCGATCCTCACTCGTGCGAATAAAATCGTCGTGGGAAATGTCGAGCACCTGCCACGCGTCGCGGAAGCGCTGGCTGATGCGGTCGCAAAACTGCTGCGGGTCAATGCCGGCCTCGTGGGCAGCCTGATAAATTTTTTCCCCGTGCTCGTCGGTGCCAGTCAGGAAGTAGGTGTCGAATCCGTCGAGGCGGTGAAATCGCGCGAGAAAATCGGCTATCACGGTGGTATAGGCGTGGCCGATGTGGGGCACGTCGTTGACATAGTAAATCGGCGTGGTGACGTAGAATGCTTTGCTCATGGGGCCTCCGGAGTCGGCGGACAAAATAAGCGATCCATATTTAAGTAGTAGGAGTTTGTAACAATATCAAGGAGGGCGCACTTCAAGGCCGCATCATCCTTGGTAAACGCGCGGCATCAGAAGCTGGCCATTGCGCGCCAGCGGCAAGCCAGCAAAGGCGCAGGAGTTGCCCCATTGGTCGATGGTAGCCGCGGTTTTGTACTCATTGATGATAGCGTGGCGGGCGCGCGAAGTATAGTTGTGGCCGGCGCGGTGAACGACGAGGACGTGGATGATCGCCACGTCGCCCGGCTCGGCCTCCAAGACGACCTGCTCACTGGCAGGAACGTGCTCGTCGGGGATAGTGTGGCTGTTTTCTACAGTAGGGTACTCGCCCTTGAGGTGGCTGCCGGGCAGGACCTCGGTGGCTCCGGCTTCAAATCCACTCGGATCGAGATACGTAATGGCCGCGGCCAAATCTGGCTCGGTGTGGCGCTCGTACGGCCAGTCTTGGTGCCAGCTCTGGGTGCAGACAAAGCCGGGGGGTTTATTGCGGATCTTGCCGTTGTGGAAATCGAGGTCCTGGCCCAAAAGATCGACCATGACCGAGACAATGCGCGGCTCGGTAAACTGATCGAACCAGTAGTCGCCAGCCAACGTCTGATCCATCATGCCGACGACATTGCGCGGGTTGAAGGAATCGGGCGCGTAGCCTTCCGGCGCGTCCATGAAGGAGTACCTGACGTTCTTGGGCCGGTCTTCGATCTCGGTCACCAAGCGATGAAACTCGCCGCGCATCTGCTCCATCTCCGCAGAGTCATAGAAACCTTTGAGCAAGAGATAGCCGTTGTCGTCAAAGAACTGCTTCTGCTCGGGGTCTAAAATGAGCAAGCTCATGGCGCGGTGTCCTTATTAGGTAGGAAGAAGGCCAGTCCAGCGGGCAATATCGGCAGCAAGGCTAGGTATTTCAAGGTCTCAGCCACGCCGATCTGGTCGCCGAAATGGCCGATCAGCGGCAGCGTGAGGCTGGCCAAGCCCCAGCTAAAGCCCAGCGGCAGGCTGGAGACCAAGCCCGTATTTTCCGGTGAAAACTCTTGGGCCATGGCGACCATAATCGAATTGGAAGACAGCAGCAGGCCGCCGCCCAAAAAAAGCAGAGTATAGCTAGCTAGCGTTCCCTCGACATAGATAAAGGCGTAAAGCGGCGGCACCGAGCACAGCAGCGATCCCCAGACCAGCGGTTTAGGATCGACGCGGTCGGCTAGATAGCCAACGATGAGCGCGCCGACCACGCCGGCGATATTGTAGATTCCCAAGGGGATGCCGCCCGCGACGAGACCGAGGCCGCGCTCCTGGGCCATAAGCGTCAAAAACGTGCCAAAGCCCAGTCCCGATACCGAGCGCAAAACGACGATCGCGGTGATCAGCACGAGAGGACCCGCTTGGTCGCCGAGACTGCGCCATTGGGCCGTGCTTCTGCCGTGGGCGAAGTTGGGGTTGCCCAGCGGCACCGCGCGCCAGACGAGCAAAAGGAACAACAGGCCGGGAATGGACAGGTAGGGCAGGGAGTCCAGCCCGAAGGAATTGGTATAAGCAGGTGCCCACAGCGGCGTTAGGCCCAGCCCCAGCGTCCCACCAAAGATAAAGAGCGCCAAGCCAAAGGAGCGGCGCGGTCCGCTGAGTTCGCCGGCCAGCGAAAAGACTTGGGGGTGGAAGGCGGCGACCCCAAGTCCACCCAGCGTCAGAATGCCGACGAGCGTCAG
>JAJEIO010000031.1 GCA_022827835.1 Candidatus Latescibacterota bacterium | reverse complement strand
GCTCGCTGCCAATCAAGGGGCCGAGTTGAGTCACTATCCACCTTTTTCTTGGCCAGGCGGCTCAATGGTAGTCGATTTCGACGGCCGCATTCTCGCGCAAGCCGATCCAGGGTCAGGAGAAAAAATCGTCGTCTCCGAAGTCGATATCGGAGCCTTGCGACACATCCGCAAGCGACGCGCTGGCCACCATACCTTGGCTCACTTGCGCAGCGAGGCGTACCCCATGTACGGACAACCCTACTATCCGCAGGGCAGCTTCTCCGCAGAGGACAATCACACTGTCGCCATGAATGAAGAGCGCATCGCCGAGGTTAAGCAGAGGATAATGGGCGTTAAGGAAAGACAGGAGTGAAGAACTTAATTCGCTCTATTTACATGGGTTGTTTGCTTTTCGCCCTCCAAACTCCTGTAGAAGCGGCCACTATCGAAGAGGTATTGGCTTATTGCCGGGCGCAGGCTGGGGCTGACGAGCGTCTCGCCTGTTTTGACGAGTTGACCCGTGCAGTAGCAGAGGGCGAAGTGCTTCCAACCCTACCGTCAAATAAGTAACTGATGTTACGCAGAGCCTCTACTCGGCGGTATCTAATAGGTGCCTAAAGGCTTCGAGGCTGGGCACCTGTATGGCCGCCCGAAACAACTGCTTGAGGCGCTGCACATCGTCGATGGCCTCAAGGCGGGCGGCCAACGGATCCGACGCAGCCAACCCAAAGCGAATTTCTAGCACGTCGAGCAGATCTTCAATGGCGCGGTCTCGGCCGCCTTGCTCGATGCCCTGCTTGATGCCCTTTTCTGTAAAATACTGCGCTATCGACGATTCGTACATGGTCTCCTCCGCAAGGATGGTCATGATGGTTTCTGATTTATACACCAAACCGCTCAAAAAGGCAAGATTGGCCAGATAATTGGCCTTGAGGGTCTCGTCCATCGGCACCTGCTGCGCCTGGTGGACACACTGACGCAACCATGCCTCGGCATCCATACCTGCTAGCGGCTGCATCAATGGTGCAAACGGCAGCAAGCCCGGATGCCCCTTGTCGAGAATACGTTGACCGTCTATTTCTATCAGCCGAATTACCTTGTATTGCACCAGTACGCGGAAGCCGTGCCGCTCTTGGAGGTAATACCCCGGATCGGTGCGGCCGGCGTCGGGACGCAAATAGATGACGATGGAGTAAATCGGTAGGCGGTGCTGCTGGATGCTGCGACCTATATAGCCGGCCATGCGGTACGGCAGCGGAGGGGATAGGAGGCGCTGGAGTGTAGCGGAAAGGATACAGGGATGGAACACAGGGAATTGAAGGCGACACCGGCAGCCGCGAAGCGCTATGGCGATCGGCAAATTCGCCGAACCTTGAGCAAGTACGACACTCGACAGGTGCGTCGCACCTTGGCCACTGGCTGCGAGCTACAGATGACGGCAGTCGGCGATGTCGATGCCTTGGTGGACCGCATGATCGAGCGCGAGGGGCGGCTTCAGCGAGTGGAGCGCTTTCCCTATTGGGCCGAGTTGTGGCCGACGGCGTTGGCCATGGCCCAGTGGTTTTGCCACGCCGAGGAGCCAATCCCCAGAGGTTGGACCTGCGAGTTAGGCTGCGGTTTGGGATTAGTGGGCATTGCCTTAGCTAGGCTTGGTTGGCGCGTCGAAGCGACTGATTTCGTCGAGGATGCGCTGGTTTTCGCCGCTCACAATGCCCGGCTCAACGAAGTCCAGCACAATCACCGGGTGGCCTATTTGGACTGGCGCAATCCCGTGGGAGGGCCGTATGAGTGCTTGGTGGGGTCGGATATCATTTACGAAAAGAAGAACCACAGATATCTTGAGCGCATCCTGCGCAAGATGTTGCTGCCCGGCGGCCGCTTTTACCTCGGGGATCCGCAGCGCAAGGACGCCGCTGCCTTCGTCTCGCGGCTCGTCGCCCAAGGCTATAGTCAGCGGCAGGAAACGCGAGTCGAGACGTGGAATTCAGTCGAGTACCAAGTCACTATCTATGTATTTACCAAGCCTCAAGACGCCAGCAGGGCGCTTAGGTGAGCGGCCACGGAAGTCGCGGTTCCCTCTAAGTCGTATCCGCCCTCCAGTAGGGAGACGAGGCGGCCCTCGCAGTGGTGGGTGGCGAGTTGGAGTACCAATTCGGTTAGCTGGCCATAGCCTTCTGAGCTAAGCAGGATTTGCCCGAGAGGGTCGCTGCGATGGGCGTCAAAACCGGCTGACAGGAGGATGAAGTCGGGTCGGAACTGGTCTATGGCTGGAATGATGGTGTCGGCGAAGTGGCGGAGGTAATCGGCATCAGTGCTACCGGCCGGGACTGGGATGTTCAAGGTTTGGCCGCGGCCCGCTCCTATCCCGCGCTCATCGGCTGCACCAGTGCCCGGATAGAGGGGAGATTGGTGGATGCTGCAAAAAAACACCGAGCCGTCTTCTTCAAAGATGTGCTGCGTGCCATTGCCGTGATGGACGTCCCAGTCGATGATCGCCACCTTGTCACAGCCGCATTCAGCTCGCAAGTAATGAGCGGCCACCGCCACATTGTTGAAGAAGCAAAAGCCCATGATTTGCTCGACTTCGGCGTGATGGCCCGGAGGGCGCATGCAGCAGAAGGCATGGTCGGCGTGGCCGGCGAGTAGGGCGTCGATGGCGGTTAAGGGCGCTCCGGCCGCTAGGAGGGCGGCACGGTACGTGCCTGGAGAGAATTCGCTATCACGGCTCACATAGACGGAATACTCGACCTGTGAGAGGTCCGCTACTCGGTCCAAGTGGACTGGCGAGTGGGCTCTGAGCAGGGCGTGACGCGGTGCTAACTGCGGCTGAAGGTGCAGCATTTCGTCCCACAGCGAGCAATCTTTTAGATGTTGAATAATGGATTCCAAGCGCGCACGGCGCTCTGGATGCCCCGCGCCTGTGTCGTGCAACAAGACGTCGGGGTGATAGATCAAGGCAGTCCTAGCCACAGTTTATTACTTCTCCTGCGTCGGTAAGCCACTGACAGCTTAAGCAGTCAGCTTTCACGGAACACGCTTGCCCTAGCTGCAGGCTACGTTGAGTTCCGTAGGTCCGCTTCGGACCCGTTTGAGAATATTCACCGCGGCGTTGACGTCGCGGTCGAGTTGAACACCACACCGGCAGGAGTGCCACCGTTGCGACAACCGCTTCTTTTGGATATGCCCACAGCCCGAACAGGCTTGCGACGTGTGCCTGGCGTCCACCTCGACGACCACACAACCGGCCCTTTCAGCCTTGTAGTCGAGCATCGAGCTGAACAGGTTCCAGCTTGCGTCGGAGGCCGACAGCGCGAAGGGTCGGCTCTTGAGCATGAACTGAGGCGATATGTCTTCTACGGCGACAAGCGCGTATTCTTCGGTGAGTTGGTGCGTGAGCTTATGCAGGCCGTCCTTGCGCTGGTTAGCGATCTTGGCGTGCAGGACTTCCACGCGCCGCTTACACTGCCACCAGCGCGAACTAAAGCGCGTCTTGCGCGCCAGGGCTCGTTGCGCTTTTCGCAGCTTCTTGAGCGACCGTCGCAGCCAGCGCGGATTATCAATCAGCGTTCCGTCCGAGAAAGCCATCAGGCTGTGCAGCCCCATGTCGATGCCGATGGCCTTGCCATCGGTGCGCGGCTCGGCCGGTTCGTTGCCGTCGTCGCCTTGGAAGCTGACGAACCACTTACCTGCCTTGCGGCTGACGACCACGTGTTTGAGGCATCCTTGGGGCACGTCCCGATGCAGCTGGACCTTGACCTCGCCGACATGCTGGACGCGCAGCCGGTCGCCTGTGAGCTGGCAGCCGTCGCCATGCCGGTACTCGACCGAGCGAAACCGCTGCGCTGGCTTGAAGCGCGGAAAGCCCGGCTTGTCGCCATCTTTAAGACGACGAAAGAAAGCGGCAAACGCCTTGTTCAGCCGGCGCAGAAGCTGTTGGACGGACGTAGCGTTGAGCAGCCCGAAATCTTCCAACCGCGCCTTGCGATCTTCGCGGAAGCGTTCCCATTGCGCCGGATAGCTGACAGACTGGCCGGTATGCTTGTACACGTCGCGTCGGTGCTCAAGCGCCTCGTTATACAGCAAGCAGGACTGGCGCAGGATCGTGTCGAGCGCATCTTCCTGCTCTTGGTCGGGATACAAGCGATACTGATACGTGCGCTGCATTCAGACGCCTTTCTGCGCTTCGATGTAGCGGCGCACCGTTTCGTCTGAGACCTGCCCGATGCTACCAGCGTAGTACGAGCGCGACCACAGCGAAGGCAACCGCGTCTTGAGCGAAGGAAAACGCGCTCTCAGTTCGTGGGCGGTGTAGCCTTTGAAGTGCCGCACAAGCTGATTGACGGCCATGACGGGCGTTCCGGTAACGAACAGATGCACGTGATCAGGACGAATTGCCAGCGAGAGGATTTCAACGCCGAGTTCGGACGCCTTGGTGTGAAGCAACTCATCCAGCGCAGATGCGATGTCGCCCGTCAGAACGCCGCGCCGATACTTGGGACACCAAACAAAATGATATTGAATCTGGTGGGTGCATTCTGCCGATTTGCGTTTGTTTACCATACAGTAAACTTACAAAAAGACTTGTTCACTATCAACGAATTAATTGTCTTTTGTTTGATTTCTTTCTTGAAAGGACAAGCGCCTTGTGCGTTGCCCGCCGGTCAAGAAATTAACACCTATCTCCCTGAACAGCTAAAGCCGTCAGTCCCACGGTGATTCTTTATGGATGCAATGGCGCGGCGTCCGAGGATGCGGATGTCCTCGGCGATCGCCGCATCGCCCAAGGCAGCGTGGTCGCACCAGCGCAATTGCGTAGATTCGCGAGGATTGACGCGGGCTTGCCCGCTTACCACGCGGCTAAAGTAAATAAGGTCTATGTGCTGATGGCCCGGTTCGATGTCTTCTAAGAGGATACACGCGGGTTGGTACAGGACGGCAACCTGTCCCCATTGCTCTTGTCGGCCTAACAACTCAACGGTCAGGCCAGTTTCTTCGCGCACTTCGCGGAGGGCGGCTTCTTCGGGCAGTTCGCCCGGGTCGATGTGGCCGCCTGGGGGCAGCCAAGCCTGCATTTTCTTGTGCCACAGCAAGAGGGTGGCTCCCTCGTGGACAACAAAGGTCGTCGCCGTAAAGTCGCGAGTAATTGCCGTCAAGGTGTCCGCTCGTCGCTCGTTTAATGGAGAAAAAAACAAGGCGTTTGCAGTGCGCCGGAGGTCAATATAGCCGGTCATTTGACGGAACGAAAGCTCGCGATAGCCCCGCGCTGCATTGACCAGCTTTTCTCGCCAATTATTTTACAAGGCTGACTTTGCATCCCTTTAGACTGAGAGAGATATGGCTACAGAGATCGTCATGCCCAAGTTGGGGCTGACCATGGAAAGCGGCGCAATCAGCGCTTGGTTGGTAGAAGAAGGCGAGGAAGTGCAAAAGGGCCAAGCCCTGTTGGAAATCGCCACCGACAAGGTGACGATGGAAGTCGAAGCGCAGGCCGACGGGATTCTGCGCAAAATTCTGGTGCCGGTCGGCCAGGAAGTACCGGTATCGACGACGATTGGCGTCATCGCCGCTGCGGACGAAGATATCGACTCGTACGTCGCTGCGGCTCCGAGCGATCCGGCTCCACCGGCAACTCCTGCTCCTGTTGCTGCTCCACCACCAACTTCGGCTCCGGCTGCGCCAACCCCGACCTCGCTAGCCTCAGCCCCTTCCGTTGCTACCGATGGGCGTCGTCCGCATAAGACCTCACCCAAAGCGCGCAAGATCGCCGCCGAGCACGGCCTCGACCTTTCTGGCGTCAATGGAAGTGGCCCCGGAGGCCGGATCGTCAGCGCCGATGTGCTGGCCTTGGTCGAGCAAGCTCGGACAGCCCCGGTTCCGACCCCGGCAGCCCCGATCGCCGAAGGGCTGATTGAACTGAGCCGGGCCGAACAAGTGGCCGCCGAGCGGCTGACGGCTAGCTACCAACAGATTCCACACATTCACATCAGCATGGACGTGTCGGCCGTGTGGTTGCAGCAATTCCGCACCGGTTACCAGCTAGAAGGCAAAAAAATCTCCTTCAACGATTTGATCGTCAAAGCCACGGCCCGCACCCTAAGTGAATTTCCCCGCGTCAACAGCTTGGCAGAGGGCGGTCATTTCCGCTATGCCTCCCAAATCAACATCGGCGTTGCCGTGGCGGCTGAGCAGGGCTTGGTAGTTCCGGTCATTCACGACGCAGCCGAAAAGACGGTCGAGGAAATTGCCTTAGAAGGAACGCGGCTGATCGATGCGGCTCGTCGAGGCGAGCTAGGTCCTGACGACATGCTGGGCGGCACTTTTACCATCTCGAATTTGGGGATGTTCGGAGTCTCCCGCTTTACTGCGATCATCAATCCTCCCCAAGTGGCGATCTTGGCCGTCGGGGCTATAGAAAACAGGGTAGTAGCTTCGGGGGCAGATGCATTTGCTGTGCGCCCACAGCTGACCTTGACACTGGCCGCGGATCACCGCGTCGTCGATGGCGCGCTGGCCGCCCGATTCCTCGCGCGGCTCAAGGAGGTACTGGAAACACCCGGCCTGCTCGGCTAGCAGCTTCTCACCTTGACCCTATCTAGGCCGCCGGTTATCTTCAAAACCGCCCCCCAAGTTGGCTTTTTCACCCTTGCGTACTGTGGGTGGAAGAGCGCGTCCTGGCATCGGAAAATAACCCATGAAATTCGAGAAAAAGACCCAGCTTTCCATTGCGTACGCCGTCCTTACGCTGCTCCTGCTCCTGAGTCTGCAAAGCCATTTCTCCAACCAGGTTGAGAATCTCCCGTACAGCCAGTTCCGGGAATGGATCAAAGGTGGACAGGTCATTGAGTGTACCTTCAGCGGAGAGTTCATCCACGGCCGCGCCAATGTCGATGGCCAAGAGATCAGCTTCCGCACCGCGGTCATAGACGATCCCGAGATTATTAGCCTACTCGAAGAACACCAAGTCGAATTTACCCGCGAGCCCAGCAACAACTGGTTCACGCAGCTTTTGTCGTGGGTTTTGCCCGCGCTGATCTTCGTGGGGATCTGGCTATTTATCATCCGTCGCATGAGCGGGGGAGGCGGCTTGATGTCCATTGGCAAGAGCAAGGCCAAGGTGTACATGGAGAAGGGAACGGGCATTACCTTCGACGATGTGGCGGGCATTGACGAGGCCAAAGAAGAACTGCTGGAGATCGTCGAGTTTTTGCGTACCCCCGAGCGATTTCAGGCCCTCGGCGGCCGGATTCCGCGCGGGGTCTTACTCGTGGGGTCTCCGGGCACGGGTAAGACGCTGTTGGCCAAGGCCGTGGCTGGCGAGGCGAGCGTGCCTTTTTTCTCGCTCAGCGGTTCGGATTTTGTCGAGATGTTCGTCGGGGTCGGGGCCGCGCGCGTGCGCGACCTTTTTGAACAGGCCAAAAAACACGCTCCGGCCATTATCTTCATCGACGAGCTCGACGCCTTGGGCAAGGCCCGGGGAGCTGGCTCTTTTGGCGGCCACGACGAGCGCGAGCAGACGCTCAACCAGCTCCTCACCGAACTCGACGGCTTCGATACCAACGCTGGCGTGATCCTCATGGCGGCGACCAACCGGCCGGAAATCCTCGACCCAGCCTTGCTGCGCCCCGGCCGCTTCGACCGCACCGTGGCCGTGGACCGGCCCGATGTCAAGGGGCGCGCCGCCATCCTCCAGATCCACGCCAAGGAAGTCAAGCTGGGCCCGGATGTAGATTTGCACAAACTGGCCGTGCGCACTCCGGGTTTTGCCGGCGCGGACTTGGCCAATGTCGTCAATGAAGCGGCCCTTTTGGCGGCGCGAAGAGATAAAGATGCCATCACCATGTCCGAGTTGGAAGAGGCGATTGAGCGCTCGGTGGCTGGGCTGGAGCGCAAAAGCCGGGTGCTCAACGAGAAGGAGCGCCGAATCGTCGCGTACCACGAGGCCGGTCACGCCATCGTCGGCGAGATTTTGCCCGAAGCCAATCCGGTGCAGAAGATCTCCATCGTATCGCGGGGCATCGCCGCCTTGGGCTACACGCTGAATATGCCGCTGGAGGACCGCTATTTAATGACCAAGGAGGAGTTGCAAGATTCCCTGGCCGCGATCTTGGGCGGTCGGGCGGCCGAGGAGATCGTCTTTGGCGAAATATCCACCGGCGCGGCCAACGACTTGCAGCAGGCCACGCAGATGGCCGAGCGGATGGTCAAAGAGTTCGGCATGAGCCAGCGGATTGGCTTGGTCGCCCACCGAACGGACCGCTCGCAACAGTTGCTGGGCATGCCCTCGGCCGACCGCGCGTACAGCGACGAGACGGCCAAGCTCATCGACGAAGAAATCAAGGGCATCATCGGCGCGGGATACGCGCGGGCCAAGGACCTACTCACCCAGCATCGGCAGGCGATGGAGGATGTCGTTGAGATACTCTTTGAGAACGAGGTTATGGACGGCGACCAACTGCGTAGCGTACTCGTAAAGAACGGTATAGAACTGCCCCCTAGGCCCAAACAAGAGGCTCCGCCCGACAGCCCCGCCGCCGAGCCGCAGGCCAACGGCAATGCTCCGCAGTCGGAAGAGGAAGAGCGCGAGGTCTCCTAGCCTACGGCGGCGATGATTTCCAACTCGACGGCTGCTCCCAGCGGCAAGCTGGCGACGCCGACGGCCAACCGCGCGTGTATCCCCTTATCTCCAAGGACTGAGGCCAGCAGATCGGAAGCGCCATTGATCACGTTGGCGTGGGCCGAAAAACCGGGTGCCGAGGCTACGTATCCTCCCAAGCGGACAATGGATACAGTGTCGAGATCGCCGGTTTCGGCTTTGAGAACGCTCAGGGCGTTGAGAGCGCACAACTTGGCAGCCTCATATCCTGCTTCGACATCCAAGTCCTCGCCTACTATTCCCGCGTATTGGATCTGGCCGGCTAGTAGGGGCAACTGACCTGAGACGAAGAGCAAAGGGCCGCTTTGCACGGCGCGGGTATAGGAACCGGCTGGTTGGGGCGGAGGGGGAAGTTGTAGGTTGAGGTCTCTTAGTTTTTCTTCCACAGACATGTTAAATCTCCCATGGCTTCGGGCTAGTTGGCGCGAGTAATATAGGACGCCTAATGACTCCGGCAAGAGAGCAATGCACAGCATGAGATTCGCCAGAGGGAGCGTCCTCGAACCCTTGGCCAACAGCGATTTCGTGCGCCTGTGGTTGGCCAATGGCCTCTGGTGGCAGGCCATGTGGATGGAGATGCTGGCGCTGGGGTGGCTGGCTTTAGAGCTGACTAATTCTCCGTGGTGGGTCCAGGTCATCGGCTTTTACCGCGCCATCCCCCTGCTGATTATGGGTTTGTTCGGCTCGGTGATTACTGATCGCTTTAAGCGGCGCTACATCGTCTGGACTTTGCAGTTGGTCAATGTGCTGGGGACGGGGCTGTTGGCACTCTTGCTCTTTTTGGGACGGCTTGAGCTGTGGCATTTGGCGGTGGTGTCGCTGGCATTGGGGGCCTCTTGGGCGCTGGATTGGCCGACCCGGCGCAGCATGGTGCCCGATCTAGTCGGCAAGGCCCGCACAGTCGATGCCATGGTGCTGGAGAACGTCATTCAGGGGTTTACGCGCATTGCTGGCCCCTTGGCGGCGGGCTATGTCACCGCGGCCTATGGCAGCTTGGGTGCCCTGTTGGTGTTGGTCGGGTTGGGCACCTTGGCGCTGTTTTTGTTAGGGGGCCTCAAGACAGATTCCAAGGCACCCAGTGCAAGCACTTGGGCGGCGGGGTGGGCCGGGCGGCAGGGTTGGGCCAGCATGCGGGCCTCCGCGCCGATATTCGGCGTTTTTCTTATCACGCTCTTTATGAACGTCTGGGCTTTTCCCTACATGAACCTGCTGCCGGTTTTCGCGCGCGACGTATTCGGCCGCGGACCGGAAGCCATGGGGTGGTTGGGCGCGGCTAGCGGGAGCGGGGCGATTGTGGGCTTGGCCGCGGTCCAGCTAAGCCGCAGCAAGCTGAGCAACGAATGGCTCTTTGTCGCCGGCTCGTTGCTGGCGTGTACGGGCATTATCGCCTTTGCCTTTAGCGGGACCTTTGGCATCGCCTTGCTGATGTTGTTTTGCTCTGGGTTGGGGCAGGCGGGCTTTAGTATTATGCAGAGCAGCATCATCTTGGTCGAATCCTCGGACGAGATGCGGAGCCGAGCGATGAGCACCTTGGTCGTGGCCATTGGCGTCGGCCCCTTTGGCCGTTTGCAGAGTGGGGCAATGGCCGAGGCTTGGGGGGTACAAGGCGCCGTGGGTGTCATGGCGCTGCTGGCGGGGCTGGGGACTGTGGGAACGGCGGTTTTGATGCGGGGGTTTCTAGGTAAACGATAAGTGGACGGATTCCCAATTGCGCGGTTCGTCTAGCGCATCTACCTTGCAAATGCGTCGATCCGACCTAATTAAAGGAGCATCCCATGTCCCAGTCTTTGTTTAGCGACGCCAGCCAACGCTTGGACGAAGCGCTTGAGTACGCGTCCATTTCCGACGACGCCATCGAGCGGCTCAAGTTGCCCAAATCGAGTTTGAAAGTCTCGATCCCCGTGCGTATGGACGACGGTACGCTGCGCATTTTTCCCGGTTACCGGGTGCGCTACGACGACACCCGAGGCCCCACCAAAGGCGGCATTCGCTACCACCAAGACGTGTCCATCGACGAGGTCCAGTCCCTGGCCTTCTGGATGACCTTCAAGTGCGCGGTGGCCAATTTGCCCTTTGGCGGCGGCAAAGGCGGTATCACGGTCAATCCCAAGGAACTGTCTCCTTTTGAACTAGAACGACTCAGCCGGGGCTATATCGACGCCGTGGCCGACTTCATTGGCCCAGACATCGATATTCCAGCGCCAGATGTCTATACCAATCAGATGATTATGGGCTGGATGGTGGATGAGTACAGCATTATCAAGCGGCAGATCACCCCCGCAGTCATCACCGGCAAGCCTTTGACCATGGGGGGGAGCCTAGGGCGCGATACAGCCACTGCGATGGGAGCTTTTTTCACCATTGAGGCGACCTGGCCCAAGCTCGGCTTGAATGGCTCGCCGGCCGACACGACTGTGGCCGTGCAAGGATTTGGCAATGCCGGGGCCATCGTCGCCGAGTTGCTCTTCAATGCCGGTTATAAGGTTGTGTCCGTAAGCGACTCCAAGGGAGGTATTTACCGGCGCGAAGGACTCGATATTCCCAGCGTGCGTCAGTTCAAGGATTCGACTCGCACCCTCAAGGCAGTGTACTGCGAGGACAGTGTATGCAGCATCGTCGAGCACGAGACCATCACCAACGAGGAATTGCTCGCGCTCGACGTCGATATCCTGGCTCCGGCAGCCTTGGAAAACCAGATTACAGAGGCCAACGCCCGCGACATTAAGGCCAAGGCGGTGTACGAACTGGCTAACGGTCCCACCACGCCGGGGGCCGACGAGATCCTGCGCCAGCGGGACGTGGTAGTATTCCCCGACATCTTGGTCAACGCCGGCGGCGTGACCGTGAGCTATTTCGAGTGGGTGCAGAATCGCCAGGGCCTGTATTGGACCTTAGAACAGGTCAACCAGCAACTCAAGCAGATGATGGTCGAGGAGACCGAGCGCATTTGGACCATTGCGCAAGAGCAGGGCATAGCGCCGCGCACGGCGGCGTACGTTCACGCTCTAAATCGGATCGGCGACGCAGTTCAAGCCAAGGGCACCAAGGATTACTTCACAGATGGGCAGTGACAAGAATCGCGGGTCGGCTCCTGCCCCCGACGCCCTAGATCACGCAGCCCTAGCTTTGGAACTCTTGCAAAAACAACCCGTTCTGGGGGACAAAATCTCCTCTGGGACCCACGTGCAAAGCCGGGAAGTCCCCCGCCTGCTGACCGAAGTTCTGCGTTTCCTCCACTTGGTCGCCGCCAGCGACCAGGTACTGACCCCGTCCCATCTCGTCGATCTAGCCTGGCACGAATTCATCCTCTGCACGCGCACTTACAGCGCCTTCTGCCGCCGGCACTTTGGCCGCATGATCCACCACCAACCTGGGGGCATGGAGGACGAAAACAACAGCCAATTCGACCAAACTCTGGCCCTGTACCAGCGCTACTTTGGCCCGCCTCCTGCGGCCTATTGGCTGCCCGGGGCCGACTGCGGGGCCTGCCGCAGCGCCAATTCCTAGCCGCCCACCGAGGAGGATTTCCATGTACTTTAACGGCCAACTCGCCATTGACCCGTCCGAGGAGACCTTGGTCGAAAAGGTCAGACCCACCAAGGTCTTCGGTCGCATGCTCTACTACCTGACTGCGGGTGGTCTGTCCGACCGAGAAGAACAAGAGACCTTCACCGCGGTGGCCATCTTGCAACAGCTCAATATGGCCCTGCGCTCTATAGGAGTGACCAATATCGTCCGCCTGACCAAGGACCAGTACGACTTCTACTTTGACGAGCAGGGCCTGGAGGACGATCTCAAGGACGCCATGGAACAGTTTCACATGGAGACCGACTACTACGAATCGGAATTGTTCGAGGCCCTCTATCTGGTCGTCGAGCACGCCGACCAGGAACTGACCTACCTCATTGAAATTGAGATCGACCGGCTCCACCCGCCGGACGTGTACCCCATTACCATCACCGTCAACGGCACGGCCAACGACTTTGCCCAACAGCCCGGGGAAAGCGCTGACAGTTTGCGTCAGCGCATGGAGCCCGTCTTCCGAGCCCAGGACGCGTACGAACAATTCCAGCGCCGGAAAGAAGCCCATTTCAGCGACTTTATCAGCCGCCTCAACCAAGCCGTGGCCACTTATATCAAATGCGACGATGTGCGCCAGACCCTCGACACCCGCGTCATTCGTCCCCGAGAGCCAGTGGACCGGCCCGAGCAATTGCAGGAGCGGCGCACCGGAGCTGATACGCCTCCGCTCTTCCACGGCTATCACGGCTTTGACGCGTTCTTTCTCTACGCTTGGATGTGGTCGTCCATGTCATTCCACCACAATATCCACTACCACGACGTATCCGTGGTTGACGAACAGGGCCAGACCGTATTCGATGTCGGAGCCTCGGGTTTCCACGCTGGAGAGAGCAATACCCTCAATCCAGAGGCCAACTTCGAGTCCCCGTCCGCCAGCGACGTCGAATACCACGCGGACCACAGCTATCAGGACGGCCTCGATCAGACGGCCTCGGTCCAGGAAGCGGGCACTGAGTCCGGAGAAAGTTCATCGTGGCTGGATTTCGGCGGCGACAGTGGCGACAGTGGAGCGTCCTGCAGCTCGTGCAGTAGTTGCAGTTCGTGCGGTGGCATCTGAGCCATCCTGCTCCTCGAAAACGAGCAGCGAACATGTGCAACTCACAGACGGTTTTCCCTTTTCAGGGTCTCGGGTACCCCCAGCCACAAAGTGAGGGCCGCGGCTAGGCCAATGCCCGCGGCTGCCAATGGAGTTTCGGTCAGGCCGACCCAATCGGCGATATAGCCCATGGCCAGGGGGCTGCCCGCCCCGCCCAGATCGCCGACAAAGCGCCACAGCCCCAAAAACACCCCCCGCCCGTCGTCCGGGGCCAGATCCGCGCCCAGCGTCATCATGGTCCCCGACCCTATGCCGTTGCCCAGGCCCACTACCACTAGGGCCAAGAGCAGGCTCGAAAAATCCTGCGCCAGGGGAATAGCGGCCATGCCCATACTCTGGACGAAAAAACTGGGCACCGAGGCGTACTTGCGTCCCCAGTGGTCCATGATCATGCCCGCCGGATAGAACATGAGCATGTCCACGGCCGCGGCAAGCGCTATGATTACCCCCACCTCTTCGACCCCCAAACCCAGGACATCGGCAGCGTAGAGAGGCGCGATGACCAGACGGGCCGTGCGCACCATTTGGGCGCACAACTGGGCCGAGCCGGCAGTGAGCAGGATGCGGTAATGGCCGCGTACAACATCACCGACCCGTCCGCTGGCCCGCTGTCTTGCTCCCGGGGAGGCCCCGAGGTCCTCCACCCAGAGCAAGACAGCGAGCAAAGCCACCACCGCCAATATCCCGTACAACAGGAAGGCGGCCCGAAAGCCGTACGTCCCGGCCGCCAGGCCGCCGAGCAGCGGTCCGGCAAAATAGCCGATGCGTCCTATGCCCCCGAACACGGCAATCGCCCGTCCTCGGAGTGCCGGCCGAATGGCCCCGGCCAGGTACGTATGGCGCGAAATATTCCACAGGGCCGTACCGATCCCCGACACCAGCCGGCAGGCACTCACTTGCCACAGATCAGCGGCCACCAGCAGGCCGAAAATCCCCACTAAGACGCAGCCTACCCCCAACAGCATGGCGCGCTTTTCACCCACCCGCCGCACCACCACTCCCGCGGGCACATCGCCCAGCAAAGTGCCGATCCCGTCCGCGGCCAGGACCACGCCCACCAGACTATACGATACCTCGAAAGAGCGGGCGAACAAAGGCAGGACGGGCAATAGCAAGCCCCGGCAAACCGACAGGATTAGGGCCGGCGCGTACACCGACAAAAATAAGTTTACTACTACCTCCTGTTTCCGTTTCGACACTTTGTCAATCCTCTTGAATGGCCTTTAGAATACAATCTCAGTTAGAATACCGGCAAGAAGCCCAACATCTGTAGAGTGGAGAGCAGTCACGACAAACTAATCATAGACTTTAGCTACTGCTGAATTGACGCTAGGAAGGACGGCGGCTATATTGCGCGGGGTTCAGCAAAACACAGGAGACCACATGCCTACTTCAGCAATTGGCGCACAACTGTTCACAGTGCGCGATTTTACCAAAACCCCGGATGACATTCGCCAGACCTTCGCTAGGGTGCGGGCACTCGGCTATGAGGCCGTGCAAGCCTCGGCCTTCGGAGCGATCTCGCCAGCCGAACTGGCCACGATAAGCAAGGCCGAAGGAGTGCAGATCGCGGCTACGCATACCAGCTACCAGCGCATCTGCGACGAGCCGCAAGCCGTCGTCGAGGAGCACCAGATGTGGGGGTGCCGCCACGTAGCCATCGGCGGCTTGCCCCAAGAATACCGCAACCGCGAGGGCTTTGTCCGCTTTGCAGCAGAGGCTTCGGCGGCGGCGCGTCCGCTCATCGACGCGGGCCTGACCTTTAGCTACCACAACCACAGCTTCGAACTGGAGCGCTTTGAAGGGCGCACGGGGCTGGACATCCTCCGCGAGGGGAGCGACCCAGCCGTCTTTTCCTTTGAAATAGACACCTATTGGATTCAACACGGCGGCGGCAACCCGGTCTCGTGGTTGGATAAGTTCCGCGACCGCATGCACATCGTCCATCTCAAAGACCTGAGCATGGACGGTTCTAAGCAATGCTTCGCCGAAGTAGGGGAGGGTAACTTGGAATGGGAGCCTATTCTCGCGGCCTGTAAGAGAGCACAGATCGAATGGTACTTGATCGAACAAGACACCTGCCCAGGCGACCCCTTTGACAGCTTGGGTCTGAGCCTGCGCAACCTGCGGGCCATGGGCTTGGACTAGGAGAAAAATCATGCAGGAAATTTTTGTCCCGTGGGCCGCTTGGTACGGCAAGGCCCCGTTCAAAATGGAGTTTCCCGATCACTGGGAAGTGACGGTTCACCACATGCGCGGCGGGCCGGACATCGGCGACGCTGGCATTCGCCAAGCACTGCAAGAGACCATCGGCGCTCCGCCGCTGCGCGAATTCGCCCGCGGTCGGTCTTCGGCGGCCATCTTGGTTGACGACCTTTCGCGCCCGACGCCGGCTTTTCGGCTCTTGCCTTATGTGCTTGAGGAGTTGGCTGCGGCCGGGATTGGGGCTGACGCGGTAAAAATCATCTGCGCGCTGGCGGCTCATCGCCCGATGACCCGCGATGACTTAATCAAGAAGGTCGGGTTGGACATCGTCGATACTATGCAGGTGCTCAACCACAATGCCTATGAGAACTTGGAATTCTTAGGCTACTCTAGTCGCGGAGTGCCGATTTGGGTCAACCGCGATATGACCTCCTGCGAGGTGCGCATCGCCTTGGGGATGATCACGCCGCGCGGGGGGATGTTTGGCGGTGGGGCCAAATTGCTCATCCCCGGTGCTTGTGGGCAGCAGACGATCATGCTCAACCATCGTCACATACACAAAAATTTTCGCGCCCACCTGTCCGAGGTGGCGAAGATGGCGGGGGTCACGTATATCGTCAATCCGCTGCTCAACGAGAACTTGGAAATCTCGGGTTTGGTCGCTGGGGACACGGACGCGGCCTTTGCGCGGGGTTGTGAGTTAGGACGGGAACAGTACGCTACTCAAGTGCCCGACGCCTTTGACATTGGCGTGTTCAACGCCTTCCCCAAAGATACGGAACTGTGCCAAGCTGGGTTGGCCATGACGCCGTTGAGTGGAACCAAGAAAAACCCTTTCAACGAAAACTCGACTACTGTCATGTGCTCGGCTAGCCCAGAGGGGCTGGGCTGGCACTCGGTGTTGGGCCCGGGTACCGCGTTGCGGGGAAAGGCCGGGCCGCCCGCCCGGCGCACTATTCTATTTTCGCCTGGGATCAACAAGTGGGATGCAGCCTCGCTCTTTGGCGAGGGGGTTATTTTTTGCAAAACTTGGCAGGCCGTACTGAGCGAATTGGAAAACTACCACGGGGCTGACGCAAAAGTGTCGGTCTTTCCGGCTGGCGCGCTGCAACGGGCAGCCGATGCCGAGTATTAAAGAGGAGAGAAAATGCCACCGCTCGCGCGTTTTGGTCTAGAGGGCAAAATAGTCATTGTCACGGGGGCTGGCCGGGGGATTGGCCGGACGATTGCTTTAGAATGCGCCCAGTCGGGCGGGCGCGTCGCCGTTGGTAGCCGCACCACGGCCGAGTTGGAAACGCTGGCTGCGGAGATTGAGGGTGCGGGCGGGACGTGTTTCCACCACCAGCTCGACGTAACGGACGTAAGCTCTATCGAGCGTTTTATGGCTGCGGTCGTCGCGCACTTTGGGCGGATTGACGTGCTGGTCAACAACGCCGGCTACAACAAGGTCGGCAAAATCCTCGACTACGACGAGGAACTCTACGACTTGATCGTCGATGCCAATCTGAAGAATGTGTTTTTCTGTAGCCAGATTGCCGCGCGGCAGATGATCGCCCAAGGAGGGGGGGGTAATATCATCAATATATCTTCCCAAGCTGGCGTAGTCGGCGCGCCAGAGCGCGGTCCGTACTCGGGTGCCAAAGGCGGGGTCAATAACCTGACGCGGACTATGGCCGCGGAATGGGCCGAGTACCAGATACGAGTCAACGCAGTTGCACCAACTGTGACCCGTTCGCCCCTAGCCGAAACCGCGATGCGGGAAAGCCAAGCCTTCGCCGATGCGGTGAAGACCAAAAATTTGCTGCGCGGTGCTCTGGCCGAGCCGGAGGAAATGTCGGCACCGGTGATTTTTTTGGCGTCGGATGCCGCGTCGATGATCACCGGTCACACGCTCGTGGTGGATGGGGGCTGGACCATCGTCTAGTAATCGCGTTGAGTAGCGGTTAATAGCTGGATCATATCGCAATCCCTCGCACCAAACATCCAAAAATCGCTAGATAATTTACTTCTATATGGGGAGTAGGTGGTCGCGGTAGTGCGCTAGGCGGCTAGCGAGCATGGAGTCGAGCGCGGCGGCCGAATGCGCTAGCCCCGTGCCAATGCCGCGCTGGGCTACGTGGACGAGGAGGCGCACTAGCCCGTTGGCATCGTCGAGGTGGATGTACTCTGGGGCCAATTGCGCGCCCGGCCCTGCATTGTGATAGTTGCCGAGAGGTAGGGCCACTGCGCCCGTACGGTAATCGGCCTGCATAAGCGGAGTGGCTTCGCAAGCGCCGCTGTCCATCAGCTTGCGTTGATAGCGGAAAGTAGGCTGTTGGGAGGCCAATTCGTCAGCTAGTGCAGCCATCCCACCGCTGATGTCCGGGTCGAAAACCCAGAGCCGGTCGCCCACCCGCAAAATCGGCCCCGCGCCTAGCACGGCTCCAGCCGCCACACTAGAGCACTCGATGTTGATATAGAGCGCACGTCGCGGCAAGAACCCAGCCTCCAGCGCGGCGAGCATACCGACGAAACCCACCTCTTCCGCACGCGTGAGCAAGACGCCGAGGCGGACCGAGGCTTGCTGACGGACCAAGGAATCCAAGACGCACAACGCCACGGCTGCACCGGCCAAATCGTCGATCGCCCGTCCGCTCAAGCGCCGACCCCGCACCCGAAAGGCTGGCAAATTCCACATCGCAAAGGTCCCCGGTCCTTGGAGATTGTCGCGTGCTGTGGCTACTTCAACTAGGGGATAGCGCGTTCCTTCTGCTTCCACAGTGCGGACGATGGTCCCGGGGATTCCGCGCTGGGTAGCCGGGCGATCCAGGTCGAATAGGCGCACGCCCGTCGCTAGCGCCTTTTCTAACTCGACGCCACCGAGTATCTCGAATAGCGCGCGGCCTGACCCCTGTGAGGTCCTCCACACTAAGCCGGGGTGGTCGAGATGGGCAGTTAAGACGATGAATTCGTCCTCTTCCTGTTGCCCCCCGCCGTCGTAGAGCAGCAAGCTGTTGCCACAGCGGTCGTGGAGCACTTGGATTGGAGGCCGCGCGGCTGCAAATGCGCGCGCGATGCCGAAGGCAAAATGTTCGTGGAAAGGGGCTGTGGGGGCGCTGATGAGCGGCTTGGCGATATGGAGAAAGTCAAGTTCCATACACAAAGAAAAAGCCCCTAAATGCCAATGCCGTCAACTCTCGTTGTCCCAATCGGTTAAGCTGCTTATTATAACAGACTATTGCGATACAGTAAGGGGCGCTACTTGCTAAGACGCTTGCCGACTCACTACCTAGACCACCTCGCCGGGCGCGACCAAGCCCTTCTGGCTCCGCCCGGTACCCAGCAGCTAACCATGCGTGCGTTTTGGGTGGGAGCATTCCTCAGCTTTTTTCTTGCCGTCGGCGCTCCGTACGGCAACATGATCATCCGCGGCTCCTACATGGCCTTGGACTTCAGCACACCGGGTGCCATTTTTTTATTTCTCGTCCTCATTGGGCTGCTCAATGTGCTGTTCAAAGTTGCCGCTAGCCCGGCGGGCGCGGTGGTTTGGGCCTTGATCTCGTGTGCGCTCTATGGCTTCTACTATGGCTGGGTGGCTCATCTCGATCCTTTTGCTCCAGGTTTTTTCTTTGCCACCTTCATCGTCGCCTCATCCCTGCTCAATATAGTATTGGTCTCTTGCGGGCGGAGTTTGGTCCTCAACCGGGCCGAGTTGATTCTCGTGTACGTCATGCTGTTGATCGTCTCGGCTCTTTGTACTATGGGCCTGAGCGAACAAATCCTGCCGATGATCACGGCGGTGTTTTACTTTGCCTCGCCGGAAAATAAGTGGCAGGAAATGCTCTTTCCCCATTTTTCCGCACGAGAAGTCCTAGTCAACGACGGGAGCGACAGCAAGACCTTTTACGAAGGGTTGGCACCAGGGGAGGCGATTCCCTACGCAGCGTGGGTAGAGCCTTTGTGCTGGTGGGCAGTTTTTCTCTTGGCACTATACGTAACTATGGTGTCGATCGCGGTTATCATCCGTCGGCAGTGGATGGAGCGCGAGCGATTACCCTATCCGATCACACAGGTGGGACTGGCGATGGTGCGGGGAGAGGAACGCGGGTTTAAGATCAATACCTTTTTTCGTCAGCCGGCCATGTGGGCCGGTTTTATGTTGCCGATTTTTTTTGGCAGCTTGAAGGCCCTGCATCGCTACGACCCGGCTTTTCCGGTCTTCTCCCTGAGTTCGTCGATATTCTTAGTGGGCAAGCAAACCTTGCAACTGACCGTCAGCTTCGCCATAGTCGGCTTTTCGTACTTCATCAATGCCAATATCGCGGCTGGTATCTGGTTCTTTCACCTATTGGCTAAGTTTGAAAAGGAGTTCTTCGCGGTCGCTGGCGTGACGTCCGAGCAGAAGGTCACCTTCGGCGTGGCCGACTTTCCCTTGATGGCCTACCAAGGGGTCGGTGCCTTGCTGGCAATGGTTGCGGTTGGCTTGTGGGTGGGCAGGGAACACTTTGGCAATGTGTGTAAAAAGGCCCTCGGCTTGGCACCAGAAGTGGAAGATGGGGATGAGATCATGTCCTATCGCTGGTCTTTTTTCGGCGCAGTGGGTGGGATCTTGGTCATGTCGTGCTGGCTGTGGGTTATGGGGACGCCGCTGTGGGTAGCGTTTGTTTTTGTCGTCTTGGCCTTGCTCATCTTTCTCGGCGTGACGCGAATCGTCGCCGAAGCCGGTCTAGCGGCCGTGCGCGCCCCGATGACGGCACCCGACTTGGTAATTTTGGGATTGGGGACCGACTTGGTGACGCGGACTGGGGTGTGGAACTTGTCGCTGGCCTATATGTGGGGCGCGGATGTGCGGGTGTTCGTCATGGCTACTTGCACCAACGCCCTCAAGCTAATCGAGGAGATGGAGCCGAGGCTGCGGCGGCTGGTGTTTTGGGCTATTATTCTCGCGCTCTTCATCGGTGCCCTCGGTGCGTTTTGGATGATTTTCCACATGGCCTATCAGCACGGCGGAGTGAACCTCAATAGTTGGTTTTTTAAAGGCGCGCCCGAAACCGCGTACAACAATGCACTCCGCAACATAGAGCCGGCGGGCATACATTGGCCGGGGCTGGGGTTTTTGTCCGGCGGTGCGCTGGTGATGGGAGCGATGATGTGGGCGCGACAGCGCCTGCCTTGGTGGCCGGTGCATCCCATCGGCTTTCCCATTGGGGCCAACGGCATGCTCAACTACGTGTGGTTTAGCGTATTCTTGGCTTGGTTTATCAAGAAGCTGATCATGCGCTTTGGCGGGGTGGCCTTGTATCGCCGCAGTCAGATGTTTTTTTTGGGGTTGATCTGCGGGCAGGTTTCGTGCAATGGCCTGTGGTTGGTCATAGATTACTTCACCGGCAAAGTGGGGAACTCCGTTTTTTGGGCATGAAACACTCGGCTTACTACATCCTCTGCGTTCTCGTGCTGACCGCTGCTAATAGCGGTTGGGCGCGCGAGGACGGCGTGCGCGAAACCGTCGCTTATCTGTCATCGCTCGGCTCTAGGGTCAGCGGCTATCCTGGGTCAGCGGCCGCCGCAGATTACGTCGAGCAGCGCCTGCGCGAGATTGGCTTGCCCGAACTGACTCGCGAATCCTTTGAAGTCACCGTGCCCATCGATCAAGGGGGGGAGTTGCTCCTCACAGAGAGTGGGGAGCGCTACGCACTCTATAGCCTGTGGCCCAACTTGGTCCGCACCTCGACCCTGCCTGAATACGAGGGCGAGATGATCTACGGCGGGGACGGAGAGTGGGAGGATTTTGCGGGCTTTGAACTCGACGGTCGGGTGGTGCTGCTGGAGTTCAATAGCTGGAACCGCTGGTTACAGGCCGCTTCGCTAGGCGCGCGCGCCATTGTCTTCATAGAGCCAGAAGAGACCACGCGCAATCAAGCTACAGCCAAGTACTCCACTGCGCCGCTGGACATCCCGCGCTTTTGGATTGAAAGAGCCGCCGGATTACAGCTCAAAGAGCGGTTACTCCAGCAGCCAACTTCCGTAGTGCTCAAGGGGCGGATGGACTGGCAGCGCGAAACGGCTTGGAATATCTGGGGTCGGCTCTCCGGCACCGACCCAGCGCTGGCCGACGAGACCATTGTCATCGAAAGCTACTACGATGGCACGTCGGTGGTTCCCGCCTTGGCTCCGGCGGCCGAAGCGACCAGCGGCATTGCTGCGTTGCTGGCGTTGGCCGAACACCTAGTGCGTCACCCTCCGCGCCGACCGGTCGTGCTAGTGGCCACGGGCGCGCATTTCCAAGCTCAGCAGGGGATTGTCCACTTCCTCGAGCGCCACGCCCGCCTCCATCCCTACTATGCCGAACGGATGGAAGAGCCGCTCAAGCCCAAGCTTTTCATCTGCATTGACCTGACGAGTCAATCCGAAGGGCTGGGGATTTGGAACAATACTTTTAGCTACGATCTCAAGCGGTTCTTCGTGCCTTTTGGACGGCGTTTTACGGCCTATGCCGAGGAGGAGTCCGCTCGGTTGGGCTTGGCGCAGGAACGGCCGCTGGCCAATGGAATCAGCCCGATTCGCGGCATGGACTGGTCAACCTTCGTGCCGGGTGGGGTCTCGGTCAGTGGGGAGCAGGCGCTGGCCGCTGGAATCATCTCGCTGTCGTTTGTGACCGTCAACGATGCTCGCTATATAGTCGATACCCCACTCGATACGCCTGAGCGGATGAATATCGAAAATCTGTCCCGCCAAAGCCGCCTGCTCAACGCCATGCTGGCGCGGGCCGTCAACGACGAGGACCTGTTTGCCGATCTCGAAGACTTTGGTCCCGTGCTCAAGGACAAATTGCGCTCCCTGCGGGTCAAGGTCCGCTCATTCCCGCGTCGGAGCACAGTACCGGACCGCCCGATTGCCGATGCCATTGTAGTAGTGGATCCTTGGTTCAAATCGCACAAAGGCGTGCGCTGGGCACAGTACCACCTCACGGACGGCCAAGGCGTCGCCGATATTGATGGCTTGTGGACTGGAGGCTATCCAGTGGCGGCCTACCAAGTTAATCCGGCGACCGGGGAGATCGGGTTTGCGCCCGACCTTTCGAAAAGGGCGCAAGAGTTCAGTGGCGGGATCGTGAACGGATGGATGATCCAAAGCAAAATTCGCTGGAATATCAACGAAAAGATCATCGTCGTCTTTCCCACTATTTCGCGGTCCTTCTACAGCATGATTGACCCGCGCTATCTCCGGTCGTTTGGAGAGATCAAGATCGTCAACCGCAGCGGGGTGGCACCTCGGCAGTTTGGGCTGGCGCGGGGAATTGACGAGGGCGAAGCCGTCGGCGTGGTCTTCGGACCGCAGGACGCCGACGAGGACGACGGCATCAAGATGTTCGTCGCCAACCGCCTGCTCTTGCTCAACAGCGAGGGAAACGAAGATGAGGAACAGGCGCGAGGACGGGGCTACGTGCTCAGAAAGGAATCGCTGATCCGCACCGGGATGCTGGCCGTTGAGGACATGTGGCAGCTCAATGAGGCGCGGCTGCGTACCTTGCGCGAGCACGCCATTGAAAATCAACGCCTAGCCCGGTTGCACCAGCGCGGCAAAAGCCTGATCGAAAAAGCGCGACAGGCCGAAGAGGCCAAGGATTGGGAGCGCTATGTCGAGCACGTCCGGGCTGCGCTGGGGGTGACGTCCCGCGCGTACCCAGAAGTGCTACAGACGCTCAACGACGTCATCACCGGGATGGTGTTTTTTCTCGCCTTGGTCATCCCAACAGCCTTTCTGGGGGAGCGGTTGCTGTTTGCGGCAGCCGATATTCGCTGGCAGCTAGCGGGGTTTGGGGGGCTGTTGCTTTTGATCTGGATCGCCATCTCCCAGGTTCACCCGGCCTTTGCCATCGCCCATCCACTGGTGATCTTGCTGGCCTTTGCGATCATGGCGATGGCGGCGTTTGTCCTATCGATGATTAGCACCCGCTTCAACCGCTATATGAAGGCATATCAGGCGCAGGAAGCCCACGTCCACGAGACCGATATCAGCCGCGCCAGCGCCAGCTATGCGGCCTTTATGCTCGGCATTTCCAATATGCGTCGGCGCAAGCTGCGCACCGGATTGACCTTGCTGACCTTGGTTCTGCTCACCTTTACAGTGCTTTCCTTCACTTCTTTCAATACTCAGGTCCGCTATATGGCCTTTGCGATGGACCACGAGGGAACCTACGAAGGAGTGCTGATCCGCGACCGCAATTGGAATGAGTTGAACCGCCCGACGCTCGACTACGCCCGCTCTCACTTTGCCACCGAGGGAGTGGTCGTGCCGCGGAACTGGTATGTCGCCTTTGACGATGAGCAGAAAAAGTACATTGAAGTCTTCGGCGATACTTCGGTAGTGCGGGCGACCGGAATGCTGGGGCTGATGCCGGAGGAAGTGCGCGTCACCGGCATTGACCAAGCGCTAGTGGGAGGTAGCTTCTTCACGCACGAGGACGAGGCAAGCTGCCTGATGGCCGAGGGCATGGCCGAGGCACTGGGCATTGGGCCGGCCGAACTGGGCACGGCAACGGTTCGGGTATTCGGCCGGAACTTAGTGGTGAGGGGCGTATTTGATCCCGACCGCTTTGAAGCCGTGCGCGATCTCGACGACGAGCCGCTGACGCCAGCGGATTTCCAGATGTCGAGTGCCCAAGCCCTAGGGCCGGTGGCCGAGGACAATATGAGCATCGCCGTAGAGGAGTCCGCGCTCGATATTCGTCCCTTCATCCACTTAGAGTCCGACAACGTGCTGGTCTTGCCCTATGGAACGCTGAGGGAAGCGGGGGGCATGTTGCGCTCGGTAGCGGTGAGGATGGAGGATGGAGCACGCACACAGGAAATGGTCGAGGATTTTCTTCTGCGTCTGGCCATTACGCTTTTTGCCGGCCTGCAGGAGCCGGGCGAATCCGCCATTAAGGTATTTTCTTACACCTCGATAGGGTCTCCCGACGTCGAGGGGTTAGGAGACTTGGTGATACCGATGTTTATCGCAGCGCTGATTGTGCTCAATGCGATGATGGGGGCCGTCTATGAGCGTTTCCGCGAGATTGGCATCTATTCGTCGGTTGGATTGGCACCGCTGCACATTGCCCTGCTTTTCGTGGCCGAAGCATGTGTCTATGCTATCATTGGCGTTACCTTGGGCTATATACTCGGCCAGAGTTTGGGCAAAGCACTCCTCGCGTTGGATTTGCTACAGGGCATAAGCCTCAATTACTCGTCAATGGCGGCGATTGCCTCGGCCCTGCTCGTGATGGCGGTGGTCTTGCTTTCGACTATCTATCCGGCGAGGGTGGCGGCCCGCACGGCCGTGCCCGATACGATCCGTCGCTGGACACCGCCAGCCCCTAGCGGGGACCGCTGGGAAATGGAGTTTCCCTTTATGGTCAGCGAGGGGGAAGTGCGGGGCTTGTGCGGCTTTTTGGCCGGTTACTTCAGCGCCTATAGCGAGGAGTCCATCGGCGACTTCTACGCCGAGAAGGTCCAGTTAGTTGAGGAAGCCGGCGAGCGCGGACCGGAATACGCAGTGCAACTCCTGCTCTGGCTGGCGCCGTTCGACATGGGGGTGAGCCAGTTCATGCAGCTCGAATTTTTGCCCACCGAGGTCAAGTCCGTATATACAGTGGAGATTTACATACAGCGGATCAGCGGTCAGGATACCTTCTGGCAGCGGGTCAACCATCGCTTTATTAATGGATTGCGGAAAGAGTTCCTGCTCTGGCACACGCTGGCGGAGGAATCCAAAGCCCACCATCGCCAGGTCGCCGAGCAGATGTTGGCCGCGGCAACCGAAGCTGAGCAGGTGGAATGATGGAAGCGTTTTTTCAGAGACTGTCTGAGTCTTTTCAGAGACGGTATGGGTCTTTTCAGCAGCTATTTAGCCGCGAGCAAAAGCGCAAGCGGCAGTGGGCCGAGTTGGAGGAGTATCGCGACTTGCTCCAAGCGCCCGACCGCTTTGAAGAAGGCTTTACGATCCGCACCATAATCGGCGTGCTCTTCATCTCGCTAATTATGACCCCAGGCGAGATGTTCCTCGGGTTGTACGCGGGTATCGATATAGGCGTGGCAGCGCAATGGGTGACGGTGATCCTCTTTTTAGAAATCTCCAAGCGTTCATTTACCTCGCTCAGGCGCCAAGAGATCTACCTGCTGGTGTACGTGGCCTCCGCCTTGGTCTCCCGCGAGGAAGGCGCATTCCTCGACTTGCTTTGGCGTCAGTACTTCGTGACCTCGGCCGAAGCCGAGCAATTCGGCATCTCGCGCCTCTTGCCGTGGTGGTGGGTACCCGCGCCCGATTCGGAGGCCATTGCCGAGCGCACCTTTATTCACCGCGACTGGCTGGCCCCGATCCTGCTGTTGGTGGTCGGGACGATCATGGGCCGCATCGCTTGGTTTACGTCCGGCTACATGCTCTTCCGGCTCACTTCCGACCGCGAGCAATTGCCCTTTCCGACCGCGCCGATGTCGGCGTTGAGCGCCATGGCGCTGGCCGAGGATTCGGGTGCCGAGCGGGAGACGTGGAAGTGGCCGGTATTCAGCATCGGTGCGGCCATCGGTGCGTCATTCGGAGTCATCTATGTAGGGATTCCGGTCGTCACCGAACTCTGGGGGTCCAAAGTAACGATCTTGCCGATTCCCTTCTGGGATTTGAGTCCCTATCTCGGCAATATCATACAGGCCGCGCCGCTGGGGATCGTCATGAGTTTGGGGCCGGTATTCGCTGGGTTGTTCATGCCCTTCTGGTCGGTGATCGGCTCCTTTGCCGGGGTGATGATACACACGGCCGTCAGTCCCTTGCTCTACGCATGGGGCTATCTGCCGCGCTGGGAAATCGGCATGGGCCTCATCCAAACCTCCATCGTCACTGGAATCGACTTTTGGCGCGCCTTTTCCATTGGCATTACCATCGCGGTCACCATCGTCAGCTTTTATCAGCTTTTTTCTACTGGCCGAGAAAAGAAGGCCGAATTGCAGGAAAAGCTCCAGCTCGAAGGGGCCGACCAATCGGGGATGTGCAAGCACTCGGACTGCCACCGCCCGGCCGAAGTGAGAGGATACTGCTTAAAGCATCTCGGCCGCGGCGATTTCAATCTGTGGATCTGCGCTTCGCTGTTCTGCGTAGCGGCGATCTATCCGATCGTCTTGGCCAAGGCCTTGTTTCCCACCTTGGTCAGCACTGGTCTGTTGGTGCTTTTCGTGCTCATCGCCTTTGTCTGGGCACCGATCATGTCCTTTGTCA
Organism: Candidatus Latescibacterota bacterium; assembly: GCA_022827835.1. Classification (GTDB taxonomy): domain Bacteria; phylum Latescibacterota; class UBA2968; order UBA8231; family UBA8231. The sequence goes on along the minus strand of JAJEIO010000031.1, from coordinate 10,716 downwards.
GCGCCCGGCTCGACGGCTTGGTTGGCCGAAACGTTTCGATCCCCCATGTCGAAGACGCCATCCGCTTTATGACCGGCTTTCGCGGGGTCGAAATCTGGTTCGTGCCCTTTCCGGCCCGCAACTTCGGCGGGCACGCCGAGCAGTTCAGGGTAGTAGAGCTGACCGGGATGAAGTTTACCAGCCTGCTCAAGGCCGAGCTCTTTATGTTGCCCATCGTCTTTGGGGTGAGTCTGATGTACTGGACCTTCCTCTGGAAGTTGGCCCCCATCCCCTCGGAGAGCTACCCGTACGCGCAAATCATGTGGCCGCTGCGGGCCTTTGACCAAGCGCTCGTACTATCCAGTACGATGTACAACAAAATGTGGCGCGCCGGAGAGGAGTTGGAAGGGGATATTGTGCCCAATGGCCAAGTCGTGTGGAGTCCGAGCAATTTGCAGGACGGCCGCTGGTGGTACTGGCGGGTAAGTACTACTAGGGATTTAGAGGTGCCGGATCCGGTAAAGCGCTCCTATGAACCTTGGTCGCGGACCGGCTACTTCTACACGGACTTCAGCGGTGGGGACGCACCACCGCCGCCGGAGGCCGCCCAAAGGATCGACGCCGAGGCGGGTACTCCGTCGGATGACCCCCAGCTCCTTTGGCCCCCTAACGGCATGGTCATTGACACGCCGAACCCCAACTTCCGAGCTGCGGTCGATTTAACCCCAGGCGACTCGGTTGACTTCTACTTTGAAGTGGATCGCCTGCCCAGCTTTGACGGCGAGTTTTTGCAACGCTCTTCGGACCGGCCCTTGCTCTTTGAAGTCCTGTGGCATGACATGCGCTTTACGGGCAACCGCAAGGACGACGATGGCGACCTCAATATCGCGGCTATCGTCGCTGGCGTAGAGCCAGCGGGGCTGGGAGGTCAACTCGGACTGGCGGAAGGCGACCGTCTCCGCGCGGTAAACGGTGTCGAACTGCGCGTTCCCCAATGGGACACAGGGCGGATTGACCGGTATTTTACCCAAGGCGCGGACTCCGTGTTTGCCGCTTGGGAGCGGGATGAGAAGACCATGCGTCGAGCTGTGGTGCGTCGGCCGGGGGAAGCTCTGGGGCTTGAGTTTGCGGCGGATACGTCGTTCGTCGAGGGATGGACCGAATACGACGCGGTGCGCGTCGCCACCGTGGCCGGGGAGGGATTGGGCCACCGCTTGGGATTGCAAGCGGGCGACCATCTTATGACGATCAACGGTCAGGGTATCGACCAAGATACGTGGCAGAGTGAGGTGGTGGTGGCCGCTTTTGCTGCGGTCGTTGAGGAGACCGCGACAGCGGTGCTGGTCGAGTGGGAGCGGGATGGGGATAGGCTCCAAGGCTTGGTGGCCGCCGCGCCGCCCGTCCAGCCGGGGTTGACCTATCGGGAGGGGGCCATCGAGGGCCGTGACGAGGAACTGGTTAACAATAAAGACGACGATGGCGACGGCCTGATCGACGAAGATACGCGTCATCCCCTCGGCGGTAGGAAGTGGCCCATCATCATCGGCGCAGCCGGCTTCGGCTTAGCGGCATATTTTTCTATGGCTTTTTTGGGAATGCCGATCTTTATGATCTGGGGATACGTCCAGAGCGTCACCGGCCTTCCGCACGCTCTCATTCCACAAATCATTGGTGCCTTGCTGGCTAGGCACTACTTCTGGAAGCGGTACGGCATGCAGCAATGGCGGCAATACGCTATGGTCTTGAGCGTGGGCTTTGGGGTTGGCATGGCCCTGATCGGCATGTTCAGCGCGGCCTTGTCGATGATCAAAAAGGCCGTTTCTTCCCTCGCCTATTGAGGGGGTGGACAAGGTCTAGTATCCCTTGTATTTTCGCCATTTATGGACTTACTTGGGCGCATATTCCGCGTCGTGCGGGCGCACACTGTATCTAGCGAGCCAAGCGATGTCTACGAGCATTGGCAGCCTCCGCCTCCACCGCCTGCACCTCCTGAACCGGCTGAAGATCCGGTTCTCGCCGGATATTACGCCAATCTGGAGCTTCCCTATGGAGCCAATCTGGAGGAGGTAAAGGCGGCTTGGAAGCGGTTGATGAAGCAGTACCACCCCGACCGCCACGCCCAAGAGCCGGCCAAGCGCGAGGTTGCCAACGCGTTGTGCGCCCAGTTGACGCATGCCTATAAAGAACTGGAAAAGTCTCTGACGACCCATTGAACTAGCATTGGAGGAAGCTTATGGCTGATTTTGCCACAGTAAAGGAATACGTCCTCGATTTGGGCCTTGCCATTGCCGAGGAGATTCCCGCCGAGGAAATCATCATTGTCAACGACGAGGAGCGGGGGGTACAAAACCTAGTTATTGATTGCGAGGATACGGTGTTGGTGATCGAGCAGCTTATCCTCCAGATCGCTGCTGGGGCTGCCGACACCTATAAGCGGATTTTGCAGATGAACCGCGACTTGGTTTTTGGTGCCTTCGTCCTCAACGAAGAAGGCGATTCGCTGCTCTATCGCAACACGCTGGCGCTGGAGAATTTGGACTTAAACGAACTGGAAAGCACGATCAACTCCCTCAGCCTCGGCTTGGCCGAGCACGGGGAGGAATTACTGGGGTTCGCCGCCAAATAGGAGGATAGGATATGGCAGGTATATTTCAACGCTTGTTTAAAACCGGGCAGGCCGAGGCTCACGCCATGGTGGATAAGCTCGAAGACCCGATCAAGATGAGCGAGCAAGCGATCCGCGACTTAAAAAAGGACTTGCAGGACAGCCTCAAAGCCCTCGCCGAGGTTAAGGCGATCTCGATCAGGCTCAGCCGCGAGTCCGAAGACCACCGGCGGCGCGCCGAAGACTACGAGCGCAAGGCTATGCTGCTGTTGCAAAAGGCCGAGTCTGGCCAGATGGAGGAAGCCGAAGCCGACCGCTTGGCCCGCGAAGCCCTGACCCGCGTCGAGGAGTCCCAGAGTCGGCACGCAGAATCTTCCCAACAAGCCCAAGCCCAACAGGCGATGGCCGACAAGCTACAGAGCAATGTCAACGATCTGAAGTCGAAGATCGCCTCATACGAAAACGATCTGGTAACCCTCAAGGCGCGCACCAAAACCGCCAACGCCACTCGCAAGATCAACCAGCACTTGGCCAACATCGACTCAAAGGGCACCACGGCCCTGCTCGAACGGATGAAGGAAAAGGCCGAAGAGCAGGAAGCGCTCGCCGAGGCCTATGGCGACATGGGAGACGCTGGGGCGGCCGTTGAAGACGAGATCGACAAGGCCCTCGCCGACAGCAAGGGGGCTCAGGTCGATGATTCGCTGGCCCAACTCAAGGCCAGAATGAAGACGGCGAAATAAGGGCTGTCGCTCGCGCCCATGGGATGAAGTCCCTTAGCCGCAGGCAATTTTTCGGCGCGCTCGCCGCCGCTGGTAGCTGGGCCGCCTGCAGCGGTTGCTCGTCCGACCCTCAGCGGCGGCCGATCTCCGGGCGGATCGTCAACCAAGGACCGCCGCGTGGGCACCTACTGCGCGATGTGCATTCTTGGGCAGATTTTACCCCGGCCGACCACGCGTGCGATATCGCCATTGTCGGCGGTGGGATCTCCGGCTTGGCTGCGGCGTGGAAGTTGCGCCGGTCGGGGGTGGAGCGGATTCTCCTCCTCGACCTCGAAGACCAGCTAGGAGGTACCAGTCGCAGCGGCCAATGGGGCGATCAGGTATTCCCTTGGGGCGCTCACTACATCAACATCCCTCCTGCCGAAGCCGACTGCATCCACGAAATACTGCAAGATCTAGGCGTCATCGACGGCTACGACGCGGCGAATAAGCCCATGGTCGCCGCTGGGACGATGCTGCGCTGGCCGCACGAGCGGCTCTTCTATCGAGGTCGCTGGACCGATGGATTAGATCCGTTTATCGACGCATCGGGACGGGAGCGCGAAGCATTGTTGCGCTTTGAAGACGAGATGCTGAGCTGGGCCTTGCACCGCGGTCGGGACGGTCGTCGGGCCTTTGCTATGCCCTTGCGCTACAGCACGGCCGATCTCAGAGTGAGGCGTTTGGACCAGATCAGCATGGCCCAGTATCTCCGCGAAGAGGGATGGCACGACGATCGGCTCCGCTGGCTGGTCGATTACGCCTGCCGCGACGACTATGGCAGCACGGCAGCCCAAGTCTCGGCTTGGGCCGGGATTCACTACTATGCCTGTAGATTCTACGACTACCGAGTACACGAAGCGTACCCGGCCCACACGCTGACGTGGCCTGATGGCAATGGGCACCTCGTTACACAACTCGCTAATAGATTGGGAAAGAACGAGATAAAGCGACAGGCGCTAGTGGCTCGTCTAACCGAGGAGCGGTCGCAGGTGCGGTTGGGATACATCGACTTGGCGACCGGGGAAAAACGGCAACTGACCGCCCGGGCGGTGGTGTACGCCGGCAAGCTCCACACAGCTCCCTACGCGATCGTGGGCTTGCCAGATACACAAGCCCAGGCTATGGCAGCTATTGAGTACAGCCCGTGGTTGGTGGCGGCGATTTTTCTCAAAGAGCCGCTCTCGGACCAGCAGACTACTTGGGACAATGTCTTGTACGACAGCCCATCGCTGGGCTATGTAGTCGCCGATCATCAGCAGGGCGACGGTCGCGTGTTGATGTACTATTGGCCCTTTGTCGATCAACTCGCGGATGCCCGGCACACCTTGCTCGCACAGGACCACTCATTCTGGGCTGAACAGATCATGGCCGATTTGCGCCGAGTTCACCCAGAGCTAGACGACCTCGTAGAGCGCGTTGATCTGTACCGCTGGGGGCACGGAATGATGCGGCCCAGTCTTGGGTCGCTGTGGGGGCCGATGGCTGGTTGGCGACAGCAGCCAATGGAGCGGATATTTTTTGCTTCGTGCGATGCGACGGGGCTACCCCTGTGCGAAGAAGCCATATTTTCCGGCATTCTGGCGGCGGAGCGGGCCATGGACTGTCTCGGCGTGGCGTATTCTTCCTCGCTGGGAGGGCTTGAGGATGCCTAGGCTGGGTGCGCTGTTTTTGCTAGTGGCCATTTTCTCGGCCGCGGTCTGCGCCATCGTCTATCAGCTACTCATCGGCAGTGTGTCGTCCTACTTCCTCGGCAATAGCGTCGAGCAGTTTTCCCTGACCATCGGCTTTTTTCTCGCCGCGATGGGGCTTGGCTCTTGGCTTTCGCGCTTTGTCACCGACGACTTACTGTTGATGCGACTAGCCCAGCTAGAGATTTGGCTGGGACTTTTGGGTGGGGTTTCGGTTGGCGTGCTCTACGTACTCTATGGATACACCGACCACTTTAGAGTCGGCATGTTGGCGTTGAGCACGGCGATTGGCGCGTTGATCGGCTTGGAAGTGCCGCTGATCACCCGGCTGTTGCGCGGTCACGGTACGCTACGCGCTGCGTTATCGAATGTTTTGTCTCTCGATTATCTAGGGGCCTTGTTGGCCTCGTTGCTTTTCCCATACATCCTGTTGCCTTTTCTCGGCAGCCTGCATACGGCATTGGTCGCCGGTTTGGTCAACGCTGGCCTCGGCCTCGGTGTGGTGCTTGCGTTTAAGGGGGTGTTGCTAGAGCAACGCGCCTTCCACTCGCTAGGGGCGCAAGCGCTTGTGGTTATTGCGACCCTAGGGGCGTTGGCCTGGCAGGGGGAAGGGTTGCGGGCGCGGTGGGAAAGTGACCTGTACGAAGATCGCATCGTCCACAGCGAGCAATCGGCCTACCAGCAAATTGTCCTGACCCAGCGCGACGGACACCTGCGGCTCTATCTCAACGGGCACTTGCAATTCGCCTCCATTGACGAGCACCGCTATCACGAGGCCCTAGTTCATCCGGCTATGGCGCTGGCTCCCTCTCGCGAAAGGGTTCTCATCATCGGGGGAGGGGATGGGCTGACGGCGCGGGAAGTGCTAAAATACGAGGAGGTTGAGCACGTCGATTTAGTCGATCTCGACCCGGCGGTAACGCGGTTGGCCCAGCGCAATATCCACCTGACTCGACTGAACGACAATGCCTTGAACCGCCGCCAAGTTCGCGTGGTCAACGAAGATGGTTTTGTCTTTTTGCAGCGCGAACACATGCTGTATGGCGCGATACTAATCGACTTGCCCGATCCCCGAGAGGAGAGCTTGGCCAAACTCTATTCGGTCGAGGCCTATAGGCTGTGCCGCAAGTTACTCAGCCCACAAGGCGTCTTGGCGACTCAGGCTTCTAGCCCGTACCACGTGCGCGAAGCATACTGGAGCGTTGCCGCCGCCTTGGAGGAAGCGGGCTTTGCCGTCCACTCCTATCACTTGCACGTGCCCTCTTTTGGCGAGTGGGGATTCCACTTGGCAGGACCCGCTGGACTAGACCCGACGATGGTCGCCTTCGCCGTTCCCACGCGCTATATCGACCGCCAAGTCTGGGGTGCCCTCGCGGTGTTCGACGGCGATATGGCCCGCTTGCCCGTGCAGGCCAACCGACTTGATAGGCCGGTGCTAGCGCGTTATTATCGACAGAGTATGGGTACTCAGTTTTGAAAGGACATGCCAGATGGGTTTAAGGAAATGGTTCGGGGGTCGCCAAGACGAGGACGAATCGACCTATCAGGAGTATTCGCTCAGCACCATGAAGGTAGGCTTTCTCGTCGATTACGACCTCAAAACTTGGCAGGTTACAGGCCGTGGAAGCTATGACTACGAAGGCTACAGCACTGAGGAATGGGAATTGCAGGCCGATGGTCAGGTGCGCTTCCTCGAACGCGCCATAGAAGACGGCAAAGCCTATTGGACTTTAACGCGGGCGATTGGCATCAACGAAATCGAAGGCGATATTGCCGCGGCGATCATTGCCGATGGCGACCCGCCTGAAACTGTGCGGTTTGAGGGTGATGAATACGCGGGGAGCACGAGCGACGCGGGCCTGTACCGCAAAGACGGCACCGATGCGGAGCGCGAATTTGTCAACTGGTCGTTTGAAGGGGAAGAGGGCAAAGTGCTTTTTATCAGTCAGTGGGGCGAGCGAGACTTTGCCGCATACGCGGGTTCGGAAGTAGAGGAATACCAATTCACCGACATCCTGCCGGTGGAGGAGGGCACTTGAAATGGCTTGGCGCGTAGCGGCCTTGGCGCTCTGGGGCCTGATCGCCTGCGGGTCAAAAGACCCGGTGCGGGAGCTAATACGCGACTTAGATCGCTATCCCGAGTACTCGCTGATCGTCGATGATACTCGTATCGAAGGCTCGTTTTTTCCCGACTACGCCCTGCGCTTTCAGGTGTTGACGGCTGCGGGACAGCGCGTCGCCGGGCGCGATACCATCGTGTACGAGGAGCGCCGTACCGATTGGATGGAAGTCCGCGAAGAGACATTTTATCGCTACGAGAAGTACGTCGGCATGGTCGTGGCCTCCAAGTCGCTTGACGGTCGCCGCACCGGCGCTAGTCAAGCGCACCCGCCTGGTTATCAGTACGTCGGCAATCCCCAGTACGGGTTTTGGGGAGGCGGTGGGTTTTGGCAATTTTACGGCCAGTACGCGCTGATGAGCAGCTTAATGGGAGGATGGGGCGTTGGTCGTGGCGATTGGGAGGACTACCGCCGCAACCGGGAAAGGGGACGTCCGTACTACGGGCCGGTAAAAGGTGGGCAGCCCACTTTTGGGTCGCGCGGTTCTCAAACCCAAAAGACGCGACCGCAATTCTACCAGCGCCAGCAAAGCCGCCGGCAGGCCTTTAGTGGCCAGGTCAAAAACCGCATGGGCCGCACCACCTCCGGGTGGGGACGCGGTTCCTCGCGCTTTGGAAAATAGGGGGAACGCAGTGGATATTCTAATGACGATGGCTCAGACTCTAGTCTATCTCTTAGAGGCTTTCATCCTGCTCTTTGTCGCCAAGCAGGTCTATGCCCGGGTTTTTCGCCGAGTCGATCTCAAAGGTGAACTCTTCGGCCGCAACAACCACGCGCTGGCCGTTGCGGTGGGCGGCTATTTCTTTGGGATTTGCCTAGCTCTGGGGGGGGCGTTGAGCGGCTCTTCGCTCGGCTGGCAAGCCGACTTGATTGGCATCGCCCAGTACGGTCTCTTGGCGATTGTCTTGATGGTCATCGCCGGCGTTCTATGTGAGCGGGCGCTTCTGTTCCACTTCGACAACCGCAAGGAGGTCATCGAGGATCAGAATGTGGGGACGGCCTTTGTCGAGGCGGGGATGCACATTGCCAATGGCCTGATCGTGCTGGCCATTGTACTGGGGGAAGGACCGCTGTGGAGCGGGGTGGTTTTCTGGCTGCTGGCGCAAGTGGTGCTGATAGTGGCTGGGCTGCTCTACGAGTGGATTACCCCACATTCGATTCACCGCGAACTAGAGCGCGACAATGCCGCGGTCGGCTTGGCCTTCGGCGGCGTACTGGTGGGCATGGGCAATATCGTCAGCATCGCCGTGGCTGGCGACTACGCAGGATGGATCGAAAGCCTCCAAATTTTTGGCGTGGACGTGGTTTTTGGTTTTGTCGCGCTCTACGTCATCCACAAGTTGACCAATATGCTCTTGGCCCCCAGCGTGCGCTTGGGTGCCGAACAGGTTGAGGAGCAGCCGAATGTGGGGGCCGGGCTGATAGAAGCCTTCGGCTACGTGGGCGGATCGATCCTAATCGTCTGGATCTTCTGAACTACCCTGTCGGCTCCGCTGCCATTGCCACAGTAGGGTTGGGCCGCCGACGAGAATATAGGTCAGATTCGCTAAAGCATGAGTCAACGTGGCGCAGGCCAAAGCGGTGGCAAGGGGCACCGTATAGAGGCGATGCATGGCCTCGCCAAAGAGGAAGTGATACGAACCGATTCCTCCAGGCGTTGGAATGATCACTCCGATAGACGATATGGCCATGACTACTAGCGCCGCTACTGCGTCGAGGTCGTATGTCTGGTCCAAGCCCATGCCGACAAAAGCCGCGTAGATAATAAATACATAGGCTGCGTTGAGGAGGACCGAGCTGACTATAATTTCAAAGTACGCCGTCGGTTGTTGTCGCAGGGCGGAAAGCCCGCCGATGAAGGTCTCGATGATTTCGAGGACCCGCTCGCCGCTTCCCCAAGCACGCCGTGCGAGTAGCGGGCGAATTACAGCTAAAATTTTTTCCCGATAAACCGATACCAAGACCAAGGCACCCAGTGCAACTAAGCAGCCGGCTAGGGCTAGTAGGCCGACGGTGTCCCGATCGGCTCCACCCGGCATCCAAAGTACGGGCAGGGCAATATCTATATAGACGATGAGCCAGAACAAGACGATGAGCCAAAACAGATCGAGAATGCGCTCCACCACTATTGTGGCCATCAAGGCGCTGATGCTCGCCCCAGTGGTCCACTTGAGGCTGACGCATCTCAGAACCTCGCCCGAGCGCGGCACGGCCACATTGGCCGCATAGCATATAGCTAAGGCGAGCGACGCGTTGAGATTGCTTACTTGTGGCGCAAAGGGCCGCATCAGGACCAGCCAGCGCCAAGCCCGCAAGGCCAAGGTCCCCAGCGTTGCGACGCACATGACCGCGGCCCAAACCGGTGAAAGGCCGGTCATGGCATCCCAGAGTTCGCCGCGGTTTATTCCCTCAAAGGCCCAATAAATAAAAAGCCCCATTAGGCCTAAGCTCAGCCCGTACTGGAGGGCTTGTTTCAGCATCTTGTGCATCGCGCAGGCAAACGCACAGCAGGGGATCTAGCGATCCCCTGCTGCATGGCGGAAGGAATAGGCTGGGTGGGTTTGTTCAAGCCTGTATGGGTTGAATTTTGCCCATTTTCTCTAATAGATCGATGACCTGCGCGGCCGCCTCCGGGGGCGTTGCTGTGTCGGTTTCGATGATCAATTCAGGCTTTTCAGGTTCTTCATAAGGGTCTGAAACACCGGTAAAATTGGGTATTTCACCGACTCGGGCTTTTTTGTACAGGCCCTTGGGATCGCGCTCTTCACACAGCTCAATTGGAGTATTGACAAAAATTTCGACGAAATCGCCCTCTGCCATCAGCGCCCGCACTCCGTCGCGGTCGGCTCGATAGGGGCTGACAAAGCTGGCGAGGGTTAGGAAACCCCCATCGACAAAGAGCTTTCCTACCTCGCCGATCCGCCGGATATTTTCCGCCCGGTCGTCGGCGGAAAAGCCCAAATTTTTATTGAGCCCAAAGCGGATATTGTCGCCATCTAGCACATAGGCCAAATGGCCGCGGGCGGCCAAAGCGTGTTCAACTGTATAGGCTACCGTGCTTTTGCCCGAACTTGGCAAACCCGTCAGCCAGAGCAAGACCCCTTGTTGGCCCAACAGGCTTTCGCGTTGTGGGCGGCTGACATGGCCCTCGTGCCGGACGATATTGGTCGCTTTAATAGCGGTCAAAGTTCACCTCGTGAGTTTAGAGATAAGTTCCATAGAAAACTTATAATAACGACCATACGGCCTTGATTCGTCAAGGAAGTGGCCTAGGCGCGAGCGGGACTATTTTGTTGACGGTTGATAGTTTATATATTTATAATATGACAATACATTACAAGCGCATCTCACCAAGCGGAGGAGGCAAGCGTATGAAAATTGCAATTAGCATCACCTGTGCGGCCCTGCTGGCAACCGCCAGCGATGGGGTTGTGAACATTCAGAATGTAGGCTCGGGAGCTCGCGCTCAGGGGTTGGGCAACAGCTTTGTGGCGGTGGCCGACAACGCCGATGCGGTGTTTGCCAACCCGGCCGGGTTGGGGCAAGTGACCCAGCGTCAA
>JAJEIO010000035.1 GCA_022827835.1 Candidatus Latescibacterota bacterium | reverse complement strand
GATGCCAGTTTGCGGGGCGGCGCAATCGTCCGCGTCGGCGACACCGTATTCGACGGCAGTGTGAACACCTATCTAGAGCGCCTACAAGCGCGTCTGGCCGGTTAGTCAGCAGGAGGATTTATGGCCACCGAAACGATGGTTCAGCCCGATGAGATTTCCCAAATTCTCAAGCAACAGCTACTGGGCTTTGAAAAAGAAATAGACGTATTCGAGACAGGTACCGTGCTCTACGTCGGCGATGGCACGGCCCGCGTCCACGGTCTGAGCAATGTGCGGGCCACCGAGTTGGTGGAATTCCCGCACGGCATCATGGGCATGGCTCTCAACCTCGAAGAAGACAACGTCGGCTGTGTGCTCTTCGGCGAGGATACCCTGATCAACGAAGGCGACCAAGTAAAGCGCACCGACCGCATCGTCGAAGTACCCGTGGGCGAGGCTCTCTTGGGCCGGGTCGTCAATCCCTTGGGCATGCCCATTGACGGCAAGGGCGACATCCAAGCGGACGAGAGCGTGCCGGTCGAGCGCAAAGCTCCGGGCGTCATCGACCGCCAGCCTGTCAGTGAGGCCCTGCAGACGGGCATTAAAATCATCGACTCGACCGTTCCTATCGGCCGCGGCCAGCGCGAGTTGATCATCGGGGACCGCCAGACGGGCAAGACGGCCATTGCCGTTGACACCATCATCAACCAGCGCGACCAAGACGTCAAGTGCATCTACGTGGCCATCGGCCAGAAGGCCTCAACCGTGGCCAAGTTGGTGGCCGAACTCGAGGCCAATGGTGCCATGGAATACACTATCGTGGTCTCGGCCACGGCGTCCGATCCGGCACCTTTGCAATTTTTGGCACCCTATGCCGGTGCTTCGATGGGCGAGTACTTCCGCGACAATGGTCAGCACGCCCTGATCATCTACGACGATCTGTCCAAACAGGCTTGGGCCTACCGCGAGATGTCGCTTATTTTGCGCCGGCCCCCGGGCCGCGAAGCCTATCCGGGCGATGTGTTCTACTTGCACTCGCGCCTATTGGAGCGCGCCGCCAAGATGAGCGATGAGAAGGGCGGCGGGTCGCTGACGGCCCTGCCGATTATCGAGATTCTCGAAGGCGACGTATCGACTTTTATACCCACCAACGTCATTTCGATTACCGATGGCCAGATCCTGCTCAAGCCCGAGTTGTTCTACTCGGGCAACAGGCCGGCCATGGACGTGGGAGCCTCGGTGTCGCGCGTGGGCAGCGATGCCCAGACTAGGGCGATGAAAGCAGTGGCCAGGACCATCAAGGGCGATATTTCGCGCTACAACGAAGTCAAGGCGTTTGCTCAATTCGGCACTTCGGGCTTGGACCAAGGCACGCGCAATCTGCTCAACCGCGGCGAGAAGCTGATGGAAATCCTCAAGCAGGATCAGTTCTCTCCGCAGTCGCTGGCCGAACTGACGGTTTCGCTGTCGATCATCGACCACGTACTCGATCTGCCCACGGCCGACCTAGGCCGCTTTGAGGCCGAGTTGCTGGCCTACATGCGGGATCACCAGGCAGAGCTTATAAAGGAGATCTACGAGAGCCGCGATTTGAGCGACGACACTAGGGAAAAGCTCGACGCGGCAATCGAAGAGTTCAAGGGTGGCTTCCGTCCCTCTGCGGGAGCTGACTAAGCGGTGGCTACCCTTCGCGAACTCAGGACGCGCGTCGCCAGCATCACCAATATCCAGCGCGTCACCAACGCCATGCAGATGGTGGCAGCGGCCAAGATGCGCCGTGCTCAGGCGGCGATTTTAGCTGCCCGACCGTACGCTCAGCGACTGGACCAAGTACTGAAAGCGCTGCACCAGAGCGTCGATGTCTACGAGCAACCGCTCTTTGCGGTTCGCCCGATCCAGCGCGTTGCGCTGGTGGTCATAACCTCCGATCGCGGCCTCTGCGGTGCCTTTAACACCAACCTGTGCCGTCGGGTTCAGGACGAGTTGGACGAGTATGCGGACGCCGAACCTGAATTGATCACCATCGGCAACAAGGGCTGGGACTTCTTCAGCCATCGCGGCTACTCAATCTCCCGCCATCACGCCGATGTGTTCAACCAGCTCGAGTTAGTTCGCGCCGCTGATATAGCTCAGGATTTAACGAGTCGCTTTGTCGCTGGCCAGACCGACCGGGTGTTGCTCTGCTATAGCGAATACTCCTCTGTTACTTCCCAAGTGCCCACCGTCCGCCAGCTCTTGCCCATCGCGCCCGAAGAGGAAACAGGTGAAAGTGCTAAGTACGACTTCGAGCCATCGCCCGAGGTCCTGTTAAGCACTTTGGTTAAGCGTCAGATCAACTTTCAGGTATGGCGCGCTCTGCTGGAGTCAAATGTGGGCTTTTTCGCCGCCCAGATGATGGCGATGGACAACGCCACCAAGAACGCCAGAGACATGATCGAGGATCTGACCCGCGAAATGAACAAGGAGCGGCAGGCCTCGATAACCCTCGAATTGATGGACATTATCGGCGGTGCCAATGCTGTGGCTCAATAGCGCTGTTTACTACGCGAGGTAAAAATGAAAGAAGGAACAATCAAAGAAATCATCGGCGTCGTCATTGATGTCGATTTCGCCGGGCAGGAACTGCCGCCCATCTACAACGCCTTGGAGGTGGTCGCAGAAGACCGCCCAGGCCAAGAACGCCTAGTCCTTGAAGTACAGCAGCACTTGGGCGAGCACGCGGTGCGCTGTGTCGCGATGGATTCTACTGACGGCCTGAGGCGCGGTGCACGGGTAGTTGATAGCGGCGGTCCGATCCAAGTTCCGGTGGGCGAGGAAGTGCTCGGCCGCCTCTTCAACGTTATCGGCGAGCCAATCGACGGCAAGGGTGCGCTCAGCAGCGAAGTGCCCCAGATGCCCTTGCACCGTCCAGCCCCGGCCCACCAAGACCAAGTCACCGCAGACGAAATGCTGGAGACCGGCCTGAAGGTCCTCGATTTGATCTGCCCGTTTGCCCGCGGCGGCAAGCTGGGGCTTTTCGGGGGTGCTGGGGTCGGCAAAACGGTCATTCTCACCGAGCTGATCAACAATGTGGCGTCCGGGCACGGCGGTTATTCGGTCTTCGCCGGCGTAGGCGAGCGCACGCGCGAGGGCAATGACCTGCTGGGCGAATTGGAAGAGTCGGGCGTCATTGACAAGACGGCCATGGTTTTTGGGCAGATGAACGAACCGCCTGGTGCGCGCCAGCGCATCGCCCTCACCGGGCTGACCATTGCCGAGCACTTCCGCGACGAAGCCGGCCAAGACGTGCTGTTCTTTGTCGATAATATCTTTCGCTTCATCCTTGCCGGTGCCGAGGTCTCGGCTCTACTGGGCCGCATGCCCTCGGCCGTGGGGTATCAGCCGACGCTGGCCACCGAGATGGGTGCCCTGCAGGAGCGGATTACCACCACCAAGAGCGGCTCGATCACGTCGGTGCAAGCCATTTACGTGCCGGCCGACGACTATACAGATCCGGGCGTGGTCTCGGCCTTCGCCCACCTCGACGGCCGCATCGTGCTGGAGCGCTCCTTGGCCGATCAAGGGCTATACCCAGCGGTCGATCCCCTCGCCTCCTCGTCGCGTCTCCTCGATCCGCGCGCCGTCGGCGAAGAGCACTATCAGGTCGCCCAGCGCGTCCAAGAGGTCTTACAGCGCTACCGCGACCTGCGCGAGATCATCGCCATTTTAGGCATTGACGAACTGTCGGACGAGGATAAGCTGATTGTATCGAGAGCGCGCAAGATTCAGTTTTTCCTTACCCAGCCCATGCATGTGGCGGAGGCATTCACCGGCAAGCCGGGCGAATACGTCAAGATCGAAGACACGATCCGCGGCTTCAAGGGGCTGGTCGATGGCGAGTACGACGACGTGCCCGAACTGGCCTTCTTCCTCGTGGGCAATATCGAACAGGCCCTCGAAGCCGCCAAGGACCTTTAGGCCATGCCCGCGTTCGCCTTAGAGGTCGTCACTCCAGAGCGGGTGGCTTACTCGGGGCAGGTAGCCAGCCTGCAAGCGCCCGGTAGCGAGGGGAGTTTCGGCGTCCTCGCCGGGCACATCCCGCTTTTGACCTCGTTGCAGATAGGGGAGTTGCGCTTTGTCGAGGAGGACGGAAATGAGGTCCAAATGGCCATCAGCGGCGGTTTTGTCGAGGTCGGGCGCGAGCAGGTTGCGGTGCTGGCCGAGACGGCTGAACGGATCGAGGAGATCGACGTTGAGCGGGCCGAATCTTCGCGCCAGCGCGCCGAGGAACGCCTTGCCCAGGCGCGCGCCGGACAAGAGGAAATTGACGTAGTGCGCGCTCAAACGGCGCTGGCGCGCGCCAGCAATCGACTCCGCACAAGTAGTTGATTTTATCGGAAAATCTGCAAAGCAAAAGGCACTTGCGATTGCGTTCGCAAGTGCCTTTTGCATGGGTCAATGGTAGGCCGACCGCAACCCTCTTAACTCCTCGGGTATTCGAGTAACTGAATCGATCAGCTAGAACTAGCTGACTGCGTCTAGCCCCCCACGTCACGCCCATACACCGTGCGAATCACGTCCTCGATGTCGGGTTCCTGGACGGACACGTCGCGCACTGGATAGCGGGCCGACAGCTCTGAGATTAGCGCCGACGCCGACACGTGGCTCCTCGCAAAGCGGATGCGGACGACGCTATCTCGCCGTTCAAGGATCTCTGCGTGGGCGTGGGCAAAGCCGGCCAGCGGCTCTCCGGTGCCGGGGTCGCACTCGACGATTAGATAGCGGTGCGGGGTGATCGAGTCGATGAGCGCCGCCAGTGGCCCGTCTTCGATGATGCGTCCTTGGTTGATGATGATGAGTCGCTCGCAGAGTTCTTCCACGTCGTCCAGGTCGTGCGTGGTGAGCAGCACGGTGGTGCGTCGGCGTTGGTTGATATCTCGGATGAAGGCCCGGATCGCCGCTTTCACCTCGATGTCCATGCCCATCGTAGGCTCGTCGAGAAACAGGATGTCCGGCTCGTGCAGCATGGCACCGGCCAACTCCCCGCGCATGCGTTGCCCTAGGGACATCTGCCGCACGGGTGTGTCGAGGAGATCCCCGATGCCGAGGACCTCGCAGAGTTCAGCTAGGCTCCGCTCGAAGTCGTCGTCGGCAATGCGGTAGATCCGCTTGAACAACTCAAAGGATTCACCTAGGCGAAGGTCCCAGTTTAGCTGGCTGCGCTGGCCGAACACGGCACCAATGCGCTGGACGACCGCCCGCCGCTTCTCCTGGGGCGAGAGGCCAACGACGGAGACGCGCCCAGACGTGGGATAAAGGATGCCGGAGAGCATCTTGATCGTCGTCGACTTCCCCGCGCCGTTGGGGCCGATGAACCCGACCAGTTCGCCTGGCTCAATCGCAAAGCTCACGTCGCGCACCGCGTGTACTTCACGTCGGTCGGGCCGGAACAAGCCCTTCACCGCACCGGCCAGCCCCTTTTGCTTCCGGGTCACGTGGAAGGTCTTGCAAACCCTCCCTAATTCTATATGTGCCATGGCCTACGATCCCGCGCTTTCGTAGCGGCGCAGGCCGGCGGCAAAGACGGCCAGCGCCAGTACGAGCATGGCGGCACCCACAGCGGGGGTCCACAGGGCCACATCGAGGGGCAGAGAAGTGTTCGCACTCTGGCCGAGGAAGTCGCAGGCGGGATAGAACCCGATAAAGCCAAGGGGTAGCACAAAGGTCAGTAGCGCCTGCAGGGGCCACGGGTACACGGTCAGCGGGTAGAACGTGCCGCGCGCCATCAGTTCCATACTGGCGTCCACGAGAGGCTGGCTTCGCATGGTCCAGAACGCGATGGAGCTGATGAGGGTGAGGTAGGACCAGTAGATCAGGGTTCCGCCGGCAATGACGAGGAGTACCTCGGCGACGTGCAGCGGCGTCCAGACAAAGCCAGACAGCCGGGCCCCGTAGAGGAAGTAGCCCGTGCCGATGCCCAGATGTACGAGGCCGACCACATTGATTCGATTACAAGAAAAGTGGAAGGTGATCTCCAGGGGTCTGAGCAGCATCAAGTCGAACTCGCCGCGCGTGACAAAGCGATCGATCTGCCGCGACTGAAATGACAGGATAGACATGACGCCACGGCTCATCAGGCTCAGCCCATACAGGAAAGCGAGTTGTGAAAAGGTCCATCCAGATAGCGGCTGAAACCGATCGACCAGCACCTTCAGGGCGACGCCAATCCAGACGTAGTTGAAGCCCAGACCAAGACAGATGCTCAGCAGCGAGAACGGATACTCCAACGCCCGCTGCATCGACAGGCGGCCGTACAGGGCTGCAACGGACAAGTGATGACGCACGTCGGCTATCACGCCTATCCTCCCTGCACGAAGACCCGCCGCTGGGCGCGCGTCCAGACGAAACCTACGAGCAGGGCGAAGACCGCGACCCAGATGGCCTGCACGGAGAGGATGTGGACGACCTCTGTGGCAGAGACGCGGCCGATGTAGATCTCCAGCGGCGCTTGGAACATGTACTGGAAGGGCAGCCACCGCGATGCATCGGCGATGAGGTCGGGGAACAGCCACATTGGCACCAATCGTCCCGACAGGGCGAAGACGAGGCTGGTCTTCACTGAGCTCACATCTCCAAAGTCAGTGACCCAAAAGGCCGTCATGCCCACCAGGATGCTAAGCAGCCATAGCAGCAGGAAGCTCAGCGCACAGCTCGGCAGAAACAGCAACCACGCTCCTATCCCCGCTGGCAGCGGGGGAGCTACAAAGAGGAGCGAGATGGCCAGCAGGGGCAGGGCGAACTGCGTGACTGCCGCTAGTGAACGCCCCACATCTTCGGTCATCCAGTACCAGACGAGATTCACCGGCCGGATTAGGTCGAGCGCGATCTCACCTGCGCGGATCTTGCTGAAGAGCACGTTGTCGATGCTGATAGTGAAGCATGCATTCATCAGCACGGCGACGACGGCGTAAGTGACCATCTGCGCCTCGGTAACACCGGCGACTTGGTCGATCCCGCGATACGCGGTGCGCCAGAGGAAGACGGAGCCAAGGAGGAAAAACAAATTCCGCCCAATGGAGGACAGATACTCGAAGCGGTAGGCCAGCGCGTTGAGCAGTTGGAGTTTTAGCAGGTAGGTGTACAGGCGCATGATTACTCCTCCAGTGGGTATTCCTGCACCTCGCCCGGTGCCAGCTCAATGCGCTGCCAATCGGACGTCCCGGCCATGCGCCACTCCAGTGCCTGCCGCACCTCGCCCCCATTGTAAAACAGCGCTGTGCCCGGCCCACCAACAGGCGGTTGCAAAAGCGCTAGGATCTGCTCGGGCAGATGGCCTTCGGCCCACTCGATTAGCGGCACCACCGCGCCCTGTATCTCGCGCGTACCCATCAACAGCGGTCCGTAGCAACCCGTCACTGCCCCGCAGCCCCAATTGCGACCGTGCCCCGCGGCCACCGAGCAAATAGCCCCGCCCATATCGGCGTGTTCGCGTCCGCCGCGCAACACCCGCCGGGCCATTGCGAATTTGGCCGCCGCCGCCCCCAGCGCCCGCCGAGCCATGGTCCGCTCGCCCGTCAATTGATAGCCCAGCGCCAATGCCGCGGTGCTCGGTTCGCGCGAGGGCTGCACCGACCCATCTTCCGCCCAATGGCCCCAGTAGATCATGTCGCTGCGTTTGCCCACCCCCGGCTCGCGACGCCTTCGCTCTTGGGGAAAGACCATCGCCCGCGGTGCTTCCGATTCGGCGGGTTGTTGAGCCAGCACTGCGCACATTGCGTCGTCCAGCGAGGAATCGGCGAAGGTGCGGCGATAGCAGGAGAGCGCGGTCGCGGCCGGGTCGGCGTAGGGATCGAGTAATTCGCCGATTAGCGGCTCGACGATTCTCTTTGCCGCGCGGCGAAAGATATCGTCGCCCTCCAGCAAAAAGAGATCGCCCAGCGCATAAATCGCGCCCGACGCCAGCAGGTTTTCGATACCAGCGAGCGGGTCGCCGGCAATGTGGTGGTTGTCGCCGGCCATCCCCTGCTCTGCGCGGGTCTGCAAATCCTCCGGCTGCAATCCACGTCCGTCCAGATCCCACAACACGGGCATCGGTCCGTCCGCCGCTAGCAACCGCTCGGCTCGCTTGCGCCCATAGCGCAGCGCCCAGTCGCGGTAGCGCGCCTCGCCCGTGACGCGATAGGCGGCCAGCGCAATGTGCAAGAAGCGGAAGTGCTCGGCCAACTCGCGGTCGCCGTGTGCCCCGCCGACGGTCCGCGTGCCGATCCAGTAGCTCAAAAAGACGTCGCGCGTCCAGTCGTACCAAGCGGGTACGCCCTCGACCCAGTTGCCGATGTGGTGGGCTGCGTCGTCGAGCAGGGCGGCGGCTTCTCTGTCGTCGGGAAAGAGTCCGAGATAGCGGGGCAGAAACAGCAAAAAGGGTTCGGTGCCGTGGTGGGCCTCGGCCTCGGCCTCGTACCCGTGCAGGCACTCGGCTCTAACCCAGGCCTTGAGGTCATTGGCCAGCGAGCGAAACCGCACTGCGATCCGCTCGTCGCCGCTGACCAGGTAATGCGGAAAGAAGGCCAGCGCGAAATTGGCTTCGTCCTCGCCGCCTTGATTTTTGTCCGGCCCATCGCGGCGAATGCTCTGCTCGACCCACAGCGAGAGTTCGCGCCGCAAGGCCACATAGTGCGCGTATGTCTGTGCTAGTTCGTCGATCACGGGTCTGAATGTATCAGTTACAAGGTCTCGAAGACAAGCCTTGACACTAGCCTCTTCGATTGGGAGTATGATCTACAGATTACCCTAGCCGCCCGGCTACCGCCCCCTTCGCGGACAAGGTGCCTCCGTTTCAAGGAGGTCGGGGTCGCGCCCGATAGAGATAAGGAGCAACCATGCCAAACATCCGATTCGCCCAGCTCTCCTTTTGGTTCGGTCACGCGCACGGCATCTGCAACGCCGCGCAGAAACACGACAGCGTCGATCTCATCGCAATCTGGGACGCCGACGCCAAGCGCGGACAGGCCGCGGCCGATCACTTCGGCGTCGAATTCATCCCCGACTTGGATGAGCTTCTCGCCCGCGATGACATCGATGCCGTTGGCATTGCTTCGGAAACCCAGCTTCACGGTGAACACATCATCCGCGCCGCCGAAGCGGGCAAACACTGCATGGTCGAAAAGCCGTTCACTCGCACCCCCAAACAGGCGGACGAAGCGATCGCCGCGGCTGAGAAAGCGGGCGTCCAAGTCATGCCCGTCCACAACCTGCGCTTCTCCCCTGCACATGAGCGCATGAAGGAAATCGTCGATTCCGGTGTGCTTGGACCCATCACGCAGGTGCGGCGACGCCACGGGCACGACAAGTACAGCGCCCAGGATTTCGACGCGCAGAGAATCCAGAACGACCCCGCTGATCCATGGTTCGACGCGGATGCGGAAGGCCGCAGCTCGCTTTACCACGCTGGCTCCCACTCTGCTTTCTGGATGCAGTGGATGTTCGGTATGCCCGAGAGCGTCGTTTCCCTAGGCGTCTCAAGCGTCAAAGGACTCCCGGTCGAGGACAACAATGCCGCCGTCTTCCGCTACGCCAATGGTCCACTCGTAACCCTCCATACGAGCGAGACGGAAACTCGGGCACCCCTAGCCACCGAAATCTACGGTCATAAAGGCGCGTTGGTGCAGGTCAGGGGCGACCATCCCTCCACCAGGCTGGATTTCGGCGACCCGGCCACGCTGATGCTCTACACAAAGGAAACCGAAGCTTGGCAACCCTTGTCAGAATTCCACCGCAGCTTCGTTCCACCAGGATACAGCGTGTTCGGCAAATTCTTCGACGCCCTAGCCAAAGGAGAGGAGATGCCGATCACGATGTATGACGGTAGGGAATGCGTTCAGATTCTGGCGGCAGCGGATCTGGCGGGGAAGGAAGGGCGGCAGGTTGAGCTATCGGAGATAACGGGCTGAGGCTGCAACTCGCCCGCATCATCTAGGTGCCCCATGCGACAAGCCCCCGAGGAGGAGACCCCCGGGGGCTTGTGTTAAACAACAAATCGCCAAAGTTAGCGACGAGAAATATGGTAGCGGCGAAGGGACTCGAACCCCCGACCCATGGATTATGATTCCACTGCTCTAACCAACTGAGCTACGCCGCCAAAAACTTGTTTAAAAGCTAGACGGTGGGGGGGGCTTTGTCAATAGGACTCAGAAAGCGAACAGGTCCTCCAAGCCAAGTTCGACGATCTCGCCCTGTGCTGCTAGAGCCTCTAGTTCCATTTTGCTCTTGTCGCCGGTGATCGAAATCAGCTTGGGGCGTCCTTGGACGTGTTGGCGGTAGAATTCGAGCACTTCGTCGAGGTCGCTGGCTTGGATTTGCTCAAAGCGCCATGCGCGCGGGTCGCCGGTCAGCCCCTTGCGCTCCCAGCCGCGTACGGTCCCCAGTATCGAGCGGAAGCCGAGCCGTTCAGTGCGGTACTTGTTGAGCACTGAAAGCTGGGCGGCGGCAAAGCGTTCGGGCGAGGAGGGGATATCGTCGAGCAGGCCGGCGAAGGCCGCAACCGCTTCGGGTGTCTTGTCAGCTTGCGTGCCCATGCCGCCGACCATGTAGTTGTAGTCGGCTTTGTCGCGGCCGTTGAAGTAGAGAGCACCCACCGAATACGCGAGGGCGCGCGCTTCGCGAATCTCTTGGAATACGATGCCGGCCATGCCGCCGTAGAAGTAGTCGTTGAACAGTTCGACTGCTGGCTCGAGCGCCGCTTGGTAGGGCACATCCACGTATTCGATCCTCACTAGGGCTTGGGCCATTTCCTTGTCGAAGAAGTAGATCTGGGTTTTTTCGGGCTGGGTAAACTCTAGGACCTGATAGGGCGGCGGTTCGACCGGAGACTCAGGCAGCGGGTAGTGCTGGGCGAGGATGGCTTGGACATCTTCGATAGTTTGCGACCCGGTGTAACTGAGAGTCTGGCGATAGGAGAGCAAGCCGCTGAGTAGGTCGATAAGCTCTTGACGCCCCAGTGCGCGAACTTCCTCGTTAGAGGGGACCCGGCGGTAGTACGCCATGTCGCCTAAGCGGTGATAGCGGTAGAGAGCTTCGTGGATGGTGCGGTGATCCTTGAGAGCGTCATCGCGCCGAGCGATGATGATGGACTGAAGCTCGGCGAGGGTGGCGTCGTCGGTAGTCGGGCCGTGCATTAGCTCGGACAAAAGTGCAAGCGACGCGGCGAAGTTTTCGTCGAGGCCCGATATGGAAATCGTGGTCTCTTGGTCGCCGACGCTCATCCTAAAGTCGGTGCCCAACTTGTACCACTCCTTTTTCAACTTTTCGGAGGTAAAGCGCGGGGTGCCCGACTTGTCGAGCAGTTCGCGGGCCACGGGCAGACGCTTTTCGGTTAGGGAGCCGATGTCGATTGCGATAGAAAATTCAAAGAGGTCGTTGAGCGGGTTGCGGGCGTAGTAGAGCTTGCTGCCTCCCGCTAGTTCGCGGGTGGTAAAGTCGCGCTCGGGCACGAGATAGGCCGGCTCGACCTCCGCAAAGGGCATGGCCATGACCTCGGCGAAAAAGGTTGATTGGCGCGAGGCGTCGATGTCGATTTTGTCGATGGGCGGCTTGGCGATCTCGGGTATGTCCTGCTCGCCGTCGCGGCGGTAGCCGGCGACATGCGCTCCGTTGAAGTACTTATTGGCGACTTCGACGATGTCGTGCTTTTCGATCTCGGCCATGCGGTCGAGGGCGCGCACCGCGTGGCTCCATGCTTCAAACCCGAGATACGAATCGCGCATGAAGCTGACCCGCGAATTGTTGTTTTCCTGCCCCTGCTTTACGCTCTTCTTGAAATCGGTGACAATGGCCGGGATGATCCAATCCTCGAATTGCCCTTCCTTGATCAGGTCAATCTGCTCCAAGAGCAGGGCTTCGACTTCCTCAAGGGTCTGGTCCTGTTTGGGGATGCCCCACAAGTACTGGGCACCATAGTCGTTGAGTAGATAGGGATAGGAGCCGGCCTCGCGCACCTTCTGCTGCTGGTTGAGATTGAGGTTGATCAGCCCGGCCGTGGCGTTGTCGAGGATCATGTCGAGGATTTGCAGCGTCTCGGCGTCCTCGTGCGAGCGCTCGGCCGTGCGGAAAGCCAACAGCACGTATTCCTCGCCGGGATAATTGACCTCGGTCCGTTCCACTTCGTCGATCGCAGGCTCTTTGTAGTCGGGAAATTGGGGCAGCTCCCTGCGCTCCCAGAGAGAAAATTCGCGGTCGATGAGCTGGATAGTCTCGTCGATGTCGATGTCGCCGGAGATGAAAATCGCCATGTTGTTGGGCACGTAATACGTGTTGTAAAATTCGTACATGCGCTCCAGTGAGGGATTTTTTAGGTGCTCTACTGTGCCTAGTGTGGTGATGCGATAGGGATGGATCTTGTAGAATTGCTCTTGGACAGCCTTGTGGATGACGCGGCCCTTGTTGTCGAGGGAGCGGTTTTTCTCCTCATAGACGGTTTCCAGCTCGGTTTGGAAGAGGCGGAAGACGGGTTCGTGAAAGCGTTCGGCCTCGACCTTGGCCCATTGCGCCAGACGATTGGCCGGCAGTTCCACTTTATAGACGGTTTCCTCGACCCAGGTGTGGGCGTTGAGGCCGCGCTCGCCCATTGCGGTGTAGAGGCGGTCGAGTTCATTGGGAATGGCGTACGCGGCGGCGAGTTGGTTTTCGGCGTTGATCTCGGCGTAGATTGCGGCCCTTTTTTCCGGGTCGGTCTCGCCAAAGTGCTGCTCGTAGAGCGCCTCGATGCGGTCGAGATGGACCTGCTCCTTTTCGTAGTCGAGGGTGCCGATTTTTTTGCTGCCCTTGAAGAGCATGTGCTCTAGGTAATGGGCGATGCCGGTGGCGTCTTGGGGGTCGTGCTTGGAACCGGCGCGAACGGCGATTTCGGCGTAGAAGCGCGGCTCTTCTGCGTTTTGGGTCAGATACACCGTGAGGCCGTTGTCCAATTGGTAGATATGGGCCGCCATGGGGTCTTTGGGGTCCGGGCCGTGGAGTAGGTTGTACTCGGCGGGAAGGGCCTCGGCCAAGGCGAGAAAGACGAGCGCGTATAGCAGGGGCATGATTGGTCCTCTGTTAGGGGTATATTGGGCACACTCTATATTGAAATATGGAAAATGGTGAATTATGGCAAAGGGCTAGGGGAGATTCCGAAATTGCCGTAGCGGTGGACGTGCGCTATTTTTGCACGGTTTCTGCGCCTAGGAAATATTTATAGAGCCACTCAAAAAGGAGGTTGTCGCATGGTCGCTTCTGACCAAGTTAAGAACTATCTCAGACGCGGAATCGCCTGCTATGAAAGGGGGGATTACGACCGAGCAATCGTTTATTGCACAGAAGCTCTACGGCTTGATCCGGATGATGCCGAAGCCTACTACTACAGGGGAAACGCCTACGGGCTTAAAGGGGTGTATGACCGCGCCATCGAAGACCATGATAAGGCCATCGAACTTAATCCTGAATTTGCCGTAGCCTACATCAGCAGGGGAGACGCCTACGCCCACACCGGGGCGTATACTCGCGCCATCCAAGACTACGACAAGGCCCTACAACTCAACCCTAAAGATGCCGTAGCCTATGTAGCCTATAACAACAGGGGACTCGCTTACGGCGACACCGGGGCGTATGACCGTGCCATCAAGGACTTTAACCAAGCCATCGAACTCGCCCCTGAAGATGCCGACGCCTACAACGCCTACACCTACAGGGGAAGCGCCTCCGCCGCAATAGGGGCGTATACTCCCGCCATCCAAGACTACGACAAGGCCCTACAACTCAACCCTGAAGATGCCGTAGCCTACTACAAAAGGGGACTCGCCTCCGCCGCAATAGGGGCGTATGCTCGCGCCATCCAAGACTATGATAAGGCCATCGAACTCGCCCCTGAAGATGCCGACGCCTACAACGCCTACACCTACAGGGGAAACGCCTACGCCTACACCGGGGCGTATGCTCGCGCCATCCAAGACTACGACAAGGCCCTACAACTCAACCCTAAAGATGCCGTAGCCTACTACGAAAGGGGGAGCGCCTACTATGACACCGGGGCGTATGACCGTGCCATCGAGGACTTTAACCAAGCCATCGAACTTAATCCTGAATTTGCCGTAGCCTACATCAACAGGGGACTTGCTTACGGCGACACCGGGGCGTATGACCGTGCCATTGAGGACTTTAACCAGGCCATCGAACTTAACCCTGAAGATGCCGACGCCTACTACAAAAGGGGAAACGCCTACGGCAGTAAAGGGGCGTATGACCGCGCCATCGAAGACTACGACAAGGTCCTACAACTCAACCCTGAAGACGCCGATGCCTATAACAACAGGGGACTTGCTTACGCCCACACCGGGGCGTATGACCGTGCCATCGAGGACTTTAACCAGGCCATCGAACTCGCCCCTGAACATGCCGACGCCTACATCCGCAGGGGAAACGCCTACGTCGACACCAGGACGTATGACATCAACAGGGGAAACGCCTACGCCGACACCTGGGCGTATGACCGCGCCATTCAAGACTATGATAAGGCCATCAAACTCGATCCTGAACATGCCGCAGCCTACGCCGTGAGGGGAGGCGCCTACGTCAATAAAGGGGCGTATGACCGCGCCATCCAAGACTATGATAAGGCCATCAAACTCGATCCTGAACATGCCTTAGCCTACACCAACAGGGGAATCGCCTACCAGCTTAAAGGGGCGTATGACCGCGCCATCCAAGACCATGATAAGGCCATCAAACTCGATCCTGAACATGCCTTAGCCTACATCAACAGGGGAAACGCCTACGGCAGTAAAGGGGCGTATGACCGCGCCATCCAAGAATACGACAACGCTGTTAGGCTCTGTCCCAACTATGAGACTGCCTCCTTAGATCGTAACTTTGCACTCGGAGGAAAGGCGGCGGCTGATGAGGCCGTCAAACGATTGAAGAGTAGGATTCCCGATGAGCCTGAAAGTGCTGCCGATTACTATCTCTACGGTGTCCTACGCCGATTTTTTGAGGACCACAAGAACGCTAGGCGGTACTTTGAAAGGGCATTGGAATTAGGTTATAGCGACCACGACAAGGTCAGAGAGCATATCCAAAGCCTCCTCCATAGGTCTCAGGGCAGGCTTGGCTGATATACTATAGTCCGGGTGGCTCCAAGAAGTCTTTGTATCCCTCATCGGCAACGATGATGAGCATTGCCTTGGCTCGGCTCATGCCGATATAGAGTATTCTTCGCAGGTGTGGATATTCAGGTAGGGTGACGGAGTCTCCCAAAATTGTCTGGTTGTCGGTTACAGGCATAACTAAGATAGCCACTTCGCTTTCCAAGCCTTGGAAGTCGTAGATGTTGCTGTATCTGAGCATGTTGTCCGGACCAGCGGGAACCAGATGAGGTTCTATTCCCTTTCCTTTGTGTTTTTTTATTTTTGTCTGACCTATATTCTTTAATTCCCAACCGCCATAAGTTCTTTTACTGAATTCATTGTCGGCGTCGCTAGACAGCAAAATGATCTGCTGGGAGCCGAATTCTCTCTCTTTCAAGCTATTGACAAGGCGGTCCAGCACATCTTCTAATTTATCTTGATATTTGAAGTATTCGAGTTGAACGAGTGGGCCGTGGACACCGGAAATAGGGGGCGAGCCGATACCGACAAATTTGGCGACTGCGGAGGCTATCTCGTGCGTGTTCCGACAGTTGGTTTCCAATTCATCGTTGGCCCAGTTGAGACCAAAGTCTTCCAGCACCTCCTCTGCCTTTTTGTGAAAATCAGGGGAGACGATATTCTGGTATTTGAAATCACCGAACATGGTCCAGCGTCCGTTAGCCAATCCATCTTTCAACAGTGCTTTCATCAGCTCTAGAAACACCTTGTCGCACATATTCTGAGCCTCGTCAACTATCAGATAGTCGAAAACGCCCTCCCCCACCTGTTTCAAGTCTTCAACCGTCTCGTCTATGAATTGTTTCCATTGGCTTTCTAGGTAGCGGAACTTCAGCGACCCTTCGAGCTCGGGCGAATCCTTCAGGCGTCTGTGGTGCTTACCCCTGAGATCGCTGGCTTCTCTAAAAGCCCAATTTGGCAACGTTGCGGGCGTACCTGCCACAACCTTGCCACCGCTGGCCGTGGAAAGTGTTTTCGTCCATTTATCGAAACGGTCGCTCAGATTAGGGTTGCTGCACAGCAGGGCCACGGTCTCGCCCTCTTCTTCGCAACGCCGTCTTGCCAGTTCCATCGCGAGAACGGTCTTGCCTGTACCTGCTGCGCCGTCAATTTTGCAGCGGGGATTCAGCTTTACTCTCTTCAAGCTGTTGAGTTGGTCGGTTGTCAGGCGGAGCAAGTGCGGGCGGAGAGTAGCTAAATCCGAACGGATTATCGTTTCCGGTCTTTTGATTGGTTCCAATGTCATATTGTTCTCCAATTCACTTCGCAGCTTGTCCAAGTTTTTCTGTTGTGCAACCTGAATATCGTTGGATAGGGCTTTAGCATGCTCTTCTATCTCTTTGCTCAACCTATTAGGATCTCGAGCGTCATCCGCCCATATCAACTTTGCCTGATGCGTCGGTGAACTGTCAGGCTCTTTTGCATCCGTGAACGCTACGGCGCACCCAATAGAAAGCGCGGGATGGGTGCTAAAGTAGGTACTAAATTGTATTCCTAGGTCGTACATAGCACTTAGAGCTCGGGCAGGGGGCGGTATTTCTAGCGGTTCAGTGGCGTATGAGCTATACCATTGCCCGCCCCTAAGGTCGTAGCCACCGGCTTTCGCATCCAAGCAGATAACAGAGCAGTATTGGGGAATGAGAATGACGAAATCAATCTCGCGTGGCCTTTCGGGGTGGTTGGAATTTTCCACGTTGATAGAATGAAGTACTATCCACTCTCTGGCTTGGGCAGCGTGTTTGAGATTATTGAATATGATTTCTTCCGATTGGTGGGTAGGAATTACATCGGGAATCATTATGGCCATGTCGCGGTTCCTTTTTTGCTAAAAAATGCTTGAGCGATTCAAAGAACCTCTTTGTTGATTTTCTTGTCAACAGTTCAAACGACATAAACCAAGTAATGGGCCGCTTGGCTTTAGTATTTTTAAGATTTACAGAAAAAATACTATAAAATCAATAAAAACAATCTGATATGTCCATAGAGACATCGGCCTGTTTTTATGTCCGATTTGCGGCAGTCGCAGCAACGGTAGGGCATGATCTTGTGTGCCGCGCTAGGTCGCAGAGGGCACGGGCATGTTGGGTTGGCACGTTTTTTTCTTTGTTGTACAAAACACAGTGCGACATGCCCATGCGTGGCTCTTAGGTAACAAACAGTGGGCGAAATGGAAACACTACAGACATGGGGTCGTGCCCTGTTGGACTTTGCCTATCCTCCGCACTGCGCGGTTTGCGAAGCGGACATTGAAGCCGTCGAGTTGCTATGCGGATCGTGTTGGGCGGAGATTGTTACGCGTCGTCCACGTTTTCGGGTCGAAGACGAAGGCCGTGCCTTTGAAAAGATTGTCGCCTTGGGGCCGTTCACCGGTGCGCTGCAACAGGCCATTTATGCGCTTAAATTTCGCAACCAAGTGCGGCTAGGGAGGGCGTTGGGCGAGCGCATGGGGCAGTGCTTGGCTGAGCAACTCGCTCCGCTGGATTGCTTGTTGCCCGTGCCTTTGCACCCGGCTCGGCAGCGGGAGCGCGGGTTCAATCAGAGCACGGAAATCGCCGCTGGGTTGGGGGCCGCACTCGGCATCCCCGTGTGCCACGGAGTCGTGCGGCGACGAAAAAATACGCGGCAGCAAGCCCTTTTGTCGGCCGAGGAACGCCGCGCCAATCTCCTCGGTGCCTTTGCTCCCGTGGCCGCGCTGCCTACAAGCGTTCGGATCGGGATAGTAGATGACGTGTGGACGACCGGGGAGACCATGGTAGCCTGTGCTCAAGCCGTGGGGAGCGACCGCCTGTGGGCCGTTGTTTTGGCGCGCTCGGGCGCGGACGATCTATTGACCTAATTCTAACAAACTCCTACATTTAGGCGCTTTTGGAACCCCCCATAATTCAAGCTATACCAAAGTTGGCCGCGAGCCAAGGAGTCCGTATATGGCCGAAAGGACGATCGGCATATTGACCGGAGGAGGCGACTGTCCGGGCCTCAACGCCGTCATCCGCGCTGTAGTGCGCAAGGGCATTACTGCGTACCGATATCGCTTTCGCGGCATTCTCAAGGGATGGAAAGGAATGATGGAGTGCGATTGGGAGCCGTTGGGACTGGAGGAAATTTCCGGCATTTTGCCCAAGGGCGGCACCATCCTCGGCACGTCGCGCACCAATCCGTTCAAAGAGGAAGACGGCGGCGAAATCGTCGTCGATAACATGCGACGGATGAAATTAGATGCGCTCGTAGCCATCGGCGGCGAGGACACACTCGGGGTAGCCAATAAGCTGACGAGTATGGGCGTGCCGGTCATAGGCGTGCCCAAGACCATCGACAACGATCTGAATGGCACGGACTACACGTTTGGTTTTGACACCGCAGTCAATATCGTCACCGAAGCCATCGACCGAATTCACACCACGGCTGAATCCCACAACCGAGTGATGGTCATTGAGGTCATGGGGCGACACAGCGGTTGGATTGCCCTCTACGCTGGCTTGGCCGGTGGCGCGGATATGATCCTCATTCCCGAGCAGAAGTACACCATTCAGGAAATCGTCAGCACCATTCGCAAACGACACGAGCGCGGCAAGGACTTTTCGATCGTGGTAGTGGCCGAGGGGGCACAGATTTCAGCGGAAGGCAAGGAGAACGAATACGTGGTCTCCGAGGGAGGACTCGACGAGTTCGGCCACGTCAAGCTGGGCGGCATCGGCCAACTCGTCGCCAACGCGGTCGAGGAAGCAACGAGCTACGAGACGCGGGTTACGGTGCTGGGGCACTTGCAGCGCGGGGGGACGCCCACGGCCTTCGACCGCGTCTTGGGCACGCGCTTTGGCATTGCCGCCATCGACTTGGTGCAGGCAGGCGATTTCGGCAAGATGGTGAGTCTGCAAGGCAATGAAATCGTGGCGATCCCACTCGCCGATGCAGTCAATCAACTCAAGGTAGTTGACCAAGAGCTATACGATTTAGCGACGGTATTCTTCGGTTGATAGCATGGCTAAACGCACCATCAGGGACCTCGATGTGGCTGGCAAGCGGATCCTCGTGCGAGTGGATTTCAACGTGCCGCTCGACGAGGCTGGCCAGATCGTCGATGACACGCGGATTCGCGCAGCCCTGCCAACGGTTGAGCACTTGTTGACGCAGGGCGCGTCTGTCATTCTGATGTCGCACTTGGGCCGCCCTCGCGGCCAGCGAGTACCCGCGCTGTCGCTGGCTCCGGT
Source organism: Candidatus Latescibacterota bacterium (assembly GCA_022827835.1). Lineage (GTDB taxonomy): Bacteria > Latescibacterota > UBA2968 > UBA8231 > UBA8231. Next base: position 14,208 of record JAJEIO010000035.1, on the reverse strand, counting down.
AGCCGAGCGCCTTCGCCAATTGTTGGGACGTGCGGTGGACATGGCTCCAGACTGTGTCGGTGCCGAGGTCGCAGCCCAAGCCGCTGTCTTGCAGCCAGGGCAAGTCCTGCTTTTGGAGAATGTGCGCTTCCACCCGGAAGAAGAGCAAAACGAGCAGACTTTTGCCCAGCAGTTGGCCGGCCTGGGCGATGCGTACGTCAACGACGCCTTTGGAGCGGCGCACCGGGCCCACGCTTCGACCGAGGGGGTGCCGCGCTGTATGGGCGCGGGGGCCAGCGGCCTGTTGATGGAGCAAGAAATTTCCTATCTCGACGAGGCCCTGCGCCGTCCGCAGCGGCCATTTATTGCCGTTTTGGGCGGGGCTAAGATCTCGGGCAAGATCGAGCTGATTGAGCACTTGCTCGACCGGGTGGATGCCCTGCTCATCGGCGGCGGCATGGCCTATACCTTTTTCAAGGCCATGGGCTTGGAAATCGGGGATTCGCTGCTCGAAGAGGACCGCCTAGATACGGCCCAGCAGCTATTGACCCGAGTCGAAACGGGGGGATTGGACCTCCAGCTTCCCGTGGATTGTGTGGTCGCCGACCGCTTTGCCGCCGATGCCCAAGCGCAAGTAGTCGCCCGCGACGCCATCCCTCGCGGTTGGCAGGGCATGGATATCGGTCCCCAGACCCGGCAGTGCTACGCCGACCAGATCGCCCGAGGGGGCACCATAGTGTGGAACGGCCCTCTTGGAGTGTGCGAGATGGCACCTTTTGCCCAAGGGACCCAACAGATCGCTCAAGCCCTAGCAGCCGCTACCCGCGAGGGTGCCGTGAGCATTATTGGCGGTGGGGACACGGCCGCGGCTATAACTCAGGCCGGCTTAGCCCAAGCGATGACTCATATTTCCACTGGGGGTGGGGCTTCGCTGGAGTGCATGAGCGGACGGGCCTTGCCCGGGGTAGCGGCCTTGGACGACGAGGAAAACTGAGATGCGCCGACCCATTGTCGCTGGCAACTGGAAGATGCACAAGACCGCTACTGAGGCCGTCGAACTGGTCGAAGAGATCAAGCCGCTCGTCGCGGGGCTCGACGTAGAAGTCGTCGTTTGCCCGCCATTCACCTGCTTAGAAACCGTGCGTGCAGCCCTTGCCGACAGTGCCATTGGGCTGGGGGCCCAGAACATGCACTGGGAGCAGCAGGGAGCTTTCACCGGAGAAATATCCTCCGACATGCTCTTGGCAGCTGGTTGCTCTTACGTGTTGCTAGGGCACTCCGAGCGAAGGCAGTTTTGCGGCGAGGACGACTCGCTGGTCAACCGCAAGCTAGCCTGTGCCCTCCAAGCCGACCTGTGTCCAATCGTCTGCGTCGGCGAGACCCTGCAAGAGCGCGAAGCTGGCCGAATTGAAGAGGTCGTCCTCGGCCAAGTGGGCGGTGCCCTAGCCGGGATTGAGGCGGGTGCAGCTAGCGCGATAGTGTGGGCGTACGAGCCGGTTTGGGCGATTGGCACCGGCGTGACGGCGACGGCTGCGCAAGCCGAAGAGGTGCATGCAATGATGCGCTACTTCCTCGCTGGGCACTTGGGAAAAGCAGCCGACGACGAGGTGCGCATCCAGTACGGCGGCAGCGTCAAGCCCGAAAACGCAGCCGAGCTTTTTTCCCAAGACAACATCGACGGAGGCTTGATCGGCGGTGCCGCGCTGGACGCCGGGCAGTTTGCCGCTATTGTGAAGGCCGCCCTTTAACCTTAAATTTATATCAATTAGGAATTGGGAATTACCGTATCCAATTCGTAATTCCTAATTCGTAATTCTTAATTTCGAGAAAGATTATGTTTGAGATTCTATTTACGATTTTTCACGTGCTGATTTGCGTGCTTCTAGTCGTGACCGTGCTCTTGCAGGCGGGCAAGGGGGGCGGCTTGGCTGGCTCGATCGGCGGTGGTTTAGCCTCTTCCTCCGTGTTGGGCGGCCGTACCGCAGCCACGTTTCTGACCAAGGCCACCACCGTTTTGGCCACAGCTTTTATGCTTAGCTGTTTGGTGCAGTCAGTGGCCTTTCAGACGGCCGAGACCACTCCGACGACGGCGACGCAACGGACGATGGCCGAGGAACAGGTGCCAGCAGCGGTGCCCGCCATCCCGGAAGCAGAGCATCTGCTGGGTGAGCAGGAAGAGGCCGCTGAGACCTCGACCGCTGAGGAGCCACCGGCCGAAGCTCAGTAGCAGGCCAAACTAGTTTTTGCCGAAGTGGTGAAATTGGTAGACACGCTGTCTTGAGGGGGCAGTGCCTTCGGGCGTCGGGGTTCGAATCCCCGCTTCGGCACCATAATGTAAGTTGACCAAGGGACTGTATAAGCGCACAGTCCCTTTTTTTGCGCGGACGCTAGCGGAGTGGAATGGCCTCGTCGAGAAGCAGGATGGGGATTTCGTCTTGGATCGGATAGAGGTACGCGCCATCTGCGCGCACTAGGCCGCCGTCGATCTTGCCTTCTACGGTTTTACCGGCCCGATTCTTGATTTCCCCGCGCGCAATGCGGCTGTTGAGTTCGGCAATGAGTTCCTCCTCGGCGAGCGCGACCGGCTCTTTAGTCTCGGGGCAGGCGAGAATTGCCAACAATTCTTGGTCGATCATCTGATTAGCTCCTCGGCAAAAAATTAAAGATAGACCGGTCTATTGCTAGCGACAAGTTCGCCGTGCAGGCGGGTGTGGTCTGTTTTGTCAACGGTGTATAACAAATTCTCTTTTTGTAAATAAAATAATAATAAAATGTTATAAAAATGGCCTCTTCTTTGGGACATTGACAGCCCTTTTTGAATTGGCTATGCTTCACTCGAGGCGATGCCCTTCCCTAGGCAGTCTGGCCCGTTGTTCGGCCGCATTCTCTAAGTTCAAAGATTTTTACTAGCGCATACAGGTAGCGGAGGTGATCATGGCTTCGGCTGATTTCGTCTATTTACACGGTCACAGCGAATACAGTCTGCTCGATGGAGCGTGCCGGGTCGGCGAGATGGCCGAGTTAGCGGCCGAGCAGGGCATGCCGGCCTTGGCTATCACAGATCACGGCAACCTCTTCGGCGTCATTGAGCACTACAGGGCCTGCCAAGACGCCGGCATTAAGCCCATCATCGGCTGCGAAGTTTATGTGGCGATTGATAGCCGCCACGCGCGCCAGGCCGCTCGCGGCCTAACCCACGCCTCCAACCACCTGGTCTTGCTGGCCAAAGACGCCACTGGATACCGCAATCTGACCAAGCTCGTCTCCAAGGGCTATCTCGAAGGTTACTACTACAATCCCCGCATAGACAAGGAGCTTTTGCGCGAACACGCCGAGGGCCTGATTTGCACGTCGGCCTGCATCGGCGGCGAGATTCCGCACCTGATCCAGCGCGAGGGGCTGGCCGCAGCCGAAAAGGTCGTCCGCGAGTTTATGGACATCTTCGGCGACGACTACTACTTGGAGATCCAGCGCCACGACATCGACCCTGAAGCCAAAGTGAACGACGGCCTGCTCAAGCTGCACCGCAAGCTGGGCGTGCCGCTGGTGGCCACCAATGACTTCCACTTCCTGAGCGCCACCGACCACGACGCCCACGATGCCCTGATCTGCATCCAGACCAACAAGACAGTTGACGAGAAAAATCGCCTGTGCTATCCCGACGGACTCTACATGAAGAGTCCCGAAGAGATGCGAACGCTGTTTGCGGATTTGCCCGACGCGCTGGAGCGCACTCTCGAAATTGCCGACAAGTGCAACGTCGAGCTCGAGTTCGGGAAAACCTATATGCCGGACTTCCCGATCCCGGCTGGCTACGCTTCCAGCGACGACTATCTGACGCAACTGGCGCAGGAGGGTTTGGAGCGGCGCTACGGCACTGTCGATCCGGCCGTGCAGGAGCGGCTCGACTACGAGCTAAGCGTCATCACCAGCCAAGATTTTTCCGGCTATTTCCTCATCGTCTGGGATCTTGTCAACTACGCTCGTAATCAGGGCATTTCCGTGGGGCCGGGGCGCGGCTCGGCCGCTGGCTGCTTGGCCTCGTATTGCCTCGGCATTACCAATGTAGATCCGATCAAGTACGACCTGATCTTCGAGCGCTTCCTCAATCCCGAGCGCATTGAGCCCCCCGATATCGACGTCGATTTTGACGACACCCGGCGCGACGAAGTGCTGCGCTATGTAGTGGACAAGTACGGCAAGGACAACGTCTCCCAAGTCATCACGTTTGGGACTATGGGGGCGAAAGCGGTAGTGCGCGATGTCGGGCGGGTTTTGGGCATGTCCTTTGGCGAGGTGGATCGCATCGCCAAGCAGGTGCCGACCGAACTGAAAATTACCCTCGACAAGGCCATCGAGCGGGTGCCCGAGCTACAACAGGTGGCTCAAGCGCCCGGCAACGAAGGCAAGCTGATCGAATACGCCCGCAAGCTGGAGGGCATGGCGCGTCACGCCTCGGTCCACGCCTGCGCGGTCATCATCGCTCCCGGAGAACTAACCAACTACGTGCCACTCTATCGCTCCCCCAAAAACGGGACTATAACCACCCAGTTCGTCGGCGAGACCTGCATGGACATCGGCTTGCTGAAGATGGACATCTTGGGCTTGAAGGAGCTCTCGCTGGTCGAGGAGGCCGTGCGCCTGATTCAGCTCAAGGAGCCGGACTTTGATCTGGAAGCCATTCCGTGGGACGATCGGGCCACGTTCGACCTGTTCGGCCGCGGCGAGACAATCGGCGTTTTCCAGTTTGAGTCCGCAGGGATGCGCGAATACCTGATCAAGCTCAGGCCGGACACCATCGAAGACATTATCGCCATGAATGCCCTCTACCGCCCAGGGCCGATGGACAATATCCCAACCTTCATCGCCCGCAAGCGCGGCGAAGAGGCCGTCTCTTACGATCACCCCAAGCTGGAGTCTATTCTGGAGCCGACCTATGGGATTATGGTCTATCAGGAGCAGGTCATGCGCATCGCCCAAGAACTGGCCGGTTTCACCCTCGGCCAAGCCGATATTTTGCGCAAGGCGATGGGCAAGAAAAAGCCCGAGGAAATGGCCAAGGTCAAAAAGGACTTCGTCGGCGGCTGCACTGCAAACGGGGTGGAAAAGTCATTGGCCAACAAGCTCTTCGGCGAGATCGAAATTTTTGCCGGCTACGCCTTCAACAAGTCGCACTCGGTCTGCTATGCCGAAGGTGCGTACAAAAACGCGTACCTCAAAACTCATTATCCCCAAGAATACATGGCCGCCAGCCTGACTCTTGAGCGCAAAGATACGGACCGGTTGACCGTCTTACTCGACGACTGCCGCCGCATGGGCATTTCTGCCCTGCCGCCGGACGTCAACCAGAGTACGCTCAATTTTACGCCGACGGACGAGGGCATTCGCTACGGATTGGCGGCGATCAAGAACGTCGGCGAGGGCGCGGCGCAGAGTATAGTCGATACGCGGATTGCCGAAGGCCCTTTTACGACCCTCTTCGAGTTCTGCGAGAGCATCGACTTGCGCGCAGTCAACCGGCGCGTGGTCGAGAGTCTGATTGCTGCTGGCGCATTGGACGGTCTGGAAGGCCATCGCGCACAGAAAATGGAGGCGCTAGAGGTGGCGTTAAAGGCCGCAGGTAAGGCCCAAGAAGACCGCGAAAAGGGGCAGATTAGCCTCTTCGACGGCGGCGGCTCGTCCGAACTGATAGTGCAGGAACTGCCCCAGATCGAGGAGTGGTCCGAGCGCGAAAGGCTGGCCAAGGAACGCGACCTGTTGGGCCTCTATATCTCCAGCCATCCACTCAAGCCCTACGCCCGCGATCTCAAAAACTTCGCGCGACCCCTAAGCGAGATAGATGAGCAACTCGACGGTGCGCGGCTGCGAGTCGGCGGCCTAGTCGAGGAGGTGCGCAAGCTCTTTGACCGCCGAGGCAATCCCTTCGCTTTTGTCACGCTCAAAGACCTCAATAGCACGGGCGATATCGCGTTTTTCTCCGAAGTCTTCGCCCGCCACCAACAGCTACTCGTGGAAGGCGAAACCATCCTCGTAGAGGGCCGCGTCTGCGAGCGCAACGGACGCCTGAGTTTACAGGCCGACAGCGCGCTGCCCCTCAAATCGGTGCGAGCGCAACTGACCGAGTCGATCACTTTGTCGCTGCCCTACCATAAAGTGGGCGACCCCCTGCTCAGGCGGTTGCGCCAACTGTGCGAGCGCCACACGGGCGATTGCGAGTTGTGGCTCCGGCTCCAAAACGGCGGCGAGCAGGACAAGATGGTGCGCTCAAAGACCATTCGCGTCAATCCCTGCGACGATTTGCTGATCGGTATTGAGGAACAGATCGGCCCCCATTCCATCCGGCTGCAGCCTAAAAGGCAAATAGCCGTGCCCTCCTCGGCTACTCCAGTTAAGTACAGAACGTAACTATGCGCGCAATGGCGATCAAAGGGCTTGTAAGCGGGTTGGCACTTCTAATGTTGGGCTGCGGCTCCCCCGAGCCGCAAGGGGACAAGCTCTTTCCGCCGCAGGCTGCTAAGTGGAGTGACTATCAGGGTCAGAGCTTGGATTTGCGCGATTACGAGGGCAAGGTAGTCTTGGTCAACTTCTGGGCGACGTGGTGCGGCCCGTGTCGCTACGAGATCCCAGCCTTAGTCGAGATGAGCAATGAGTACGATCCCGGACAGGTGGCGATCATTGGCATTTCCCTAGATCAAGGTCCCCCCGAGCACGTCCTACCCCTGATAGGCGAGTTCGTCGAGCGCTTGGCCATTAACTACCCGGTGGTTCACGATGGCCAAGCCGAGTTACTCCGCGCTTTCTACAAAGAAAATTTGGCGCAAGTAGGCGTGCCGCTCACCTTTATTTTTGATCGTCAAGGCCGCGTGTACAAGAGGCACCTAGGCGTGCCGCGCGACAAAAGTGGCCGGCTCAATCCCCATGGGGTATTCAGCGAGGATATCGAGACCTTGTTGGCTCGCTCGTAGGATGTCGGCATATAGCAAAAGAAGGGATGGTCCGCATGGGACCATCCCTTCTTTGCATGTAGGTGATTGGGCGTTGTTTTAGTAGTTGGAGTAGTGCTCTGCTAAGACTTCCTCGCCGTGGCGCTGGACCAGCACTTCTTTGAATTTGGCGATGGAGTCGCCAGCGCGCAGATGCGTCAGCATCTCGCTCTTGGCCATGACCATCAGCGTGCCATTTTTGTAGTCGGGGAAGCGACAAAAGCTGAACTCAACTGGCTCGCCAGTGACGCAGCAGGTGTCTTCCATTTCCAACTCGATCTGCGTGCCGGGATCAAACGGAAATTCAGCGTTGTCGTCGTCGCCGTTGGATTGGACTTTTTTCGGCCTTGCCATGCTGTTCTCCTTGTGAGATGAACTTAAAAAAATAAGCAAATGCCGCCGCTGAGCAAGTTCAGTACGGCAGATCGGCAAAGCGCGACAGCACGTCCGGCCCGTCGTGGGTGACGGCCACGGTGTGTTCGTATTGGGCCGAGAGCTTGCCGTCGGCGGTGACGGCTGTCCAGTCGTCGTCGAGTACGCGCGTGTCGTGCGCGCCCTCGTTGACCATCGGCTCGATGGTAAAGACCATGCCGTTTTGCAGGCGACGGCCCGTGCCAGCCTTGCCGTAGTGGAGCAATTGGGGTTCCTCGTGGAAGTTGCGGCCAATGCCGTGGCCGCAATACGTGCGCACGATGGAAAAGCCGCGCGCTTCGACATAGCTTTGGATGGCGTGGCCAATGTCGCCGAGGCGTCGCCCGGGCGTGCAGAAGGCCAACCCTTCCTCCAAGCTCTGGCGCGTGGCGTCGAGTAGGCGCTGGGCCTTGGAGGTCACGCAGCCGACTTTCATGGTGACGTTCATGTCGCCGTGAAAGCCATCCTTTTTAACGGCAATGTCAACGGCGAGGATGTCCCCTTCTTGCAGGACGCGGTCTCCGGGAATGCCGTGGACGACTTCGTCGTTGACCGAGACGCAGATGCTGCGGGGAAAGCCGCGGTAGCCCAAGGCACTGGCGACTGCTCCTTGGCTGCGGATGTAGCGGTCGGCTGTTTGGTCGAGGTGGAGGGTGGTGACTCCGGGTGCGAGGGCCTCTTCGACGCGGAGCATGGCTTCGGCGGCGATGCGGCAACTAGCGCGGATGCGGTCGATTTCCAAGGGAGATTTGAGATGTACCATATAGGGATTAAAAATCGGGCATAGAGCGAAAGAATGTCAAGCTCTTATACCTAGCGACTATGAAAACGCCCCGCGTATCTATACTACTGCCCGTGTTCAATGCCGCCGCCACACTGGAGGAAACTTTGCAGAGCATCCAAGCGCAAAGCTGCGAAGATTTCGAGGTAGTAGCCGTAGATGACGGCTCGGAGGACGAGAGCGGGGACATGCTGTTGGAATGGAGTCGCCGCGATCGTCGCTTTAGGGTGTTGCTGTCCGACCACCGAGGCATTGTCGAGGCTCCCAACCGAGGCTTGGCCTTGTGTCGGGGCGCGTACGTGGCGCGCATGGACGCCGACGACCGGATGCACCCCGAGCGTTTGGAAAAACAACTCGCATGGTTGGAAAGAGACCCTAGCTTGAGCGTAGTGAGCTGTTTGGTGGAGATCTTTCCGCGCGAGGAGACTGGGGAGGGGATGTTGGTGTACGAGGCTTGGTTGAACGGCTTGGTGGACAGCGCAGCGATTGAACGAGAGTTTTTTGTCGAGAGTCCCATCGCCAATCCGTCGGCCATGATGCGCCGCGAGGAATTGGTAGCCTTAGGAGGCTACCAAGATCGGGGATGGCCAGAAGACTACGACCTGTGGTTGCGCTATCGGGCGGCGGGCCGGCGCTTTGCCAAGGTGCCGGAGGTCTTGCTCTACTGGCGCGAACACACCGACCGGGCGACCCATACCAATAGCCGCTACTCAGTGGAGAATTTTCTCCGCGCCAAAGCGCATTATCTTTGCGCCGGGCCGCTACAAGAGCGGGATGGGCTAGTCGTCTGGGGTGCGGGCAAGACCGGCCGCCGGCTCGCCAAGCACCTAGAGCGCGAAGGCCGCGCTCCCGATGTATTTGTCGATATTGCGCCCAAGAAAATCGGCGGCACCTTGCGGCGCAAGCCCGTGATCGGACCGGATGACTTGCCGACGTGGTGGATGCGCTACGACCGCCCGATCCTCTTGGCGGCCGTGGCATCGCGGGGAGCGCGGGCGCTGATTCGGGAGGCATTGGGTGAATTAGGATTGGTAGAGGGAAGAGATTTTTTATGTGTGGCTTAACGAGAAAGGAAACAACATGACGGTGCAATACGCGCTCAACACATCGACAATTCGCCCAGCGTCGCTGATAGAGAAAATCCACATTGCCGGACAGACTGGCTACCAGGGCATCGAGCTGTGGAACGACGACTTGACCGCGCACGAGCAGCAGGGCGGCTCGCTCGCGGATGTGCGACAGGCACTAGCTGACTATGGATTGGCAGTGCCGACGGTCATTGCACTCCACGGCTGGTTGGGGGCTGAGGGCGCGGCGCGGGCGCAGGCATTGGAGGAGGTGCGGCGGCGGATGGCGCAGGCAGTAGCGGTGGGGGCCGAGTTTATCGTCGCCAGCCCGCCGCGAGACCTCTGCGACCTGAGCCGGGGCGGAGCTGATTATCGCGAATTGCTGGAGATCGGCCAAGAAATCGGCGTGCGCCCGGCGATGGAGTACTTAGGCTTTGTGCAAAGCGTGTACACCATAGACCAAGCTTGGCAGATTGCCACCGACGCCGACCATTTAGATGCCAGTTTGATTATGGACCCGTTCCACATTCTACGCGGCGGCGGCCCGGTTGTGAGTATCGCCAAGGTACCTGGCGACAAGGTCGCGGTCTGGCACTGGAACGATGCCCCAGGCGACAAGCCCTTTGCCGAACAAAGCGATGCCGACCGAGTGATGCCGGGCGACGGGGTTGGGCCATTGCGCGAGATTGAGCGGCTGGCGCAAGCGCAAGGATACGAGGGGTTTGTGTCGTTGGAGTTATTTAATCCGGGGCTATGGGAGCAAGATCCGGCGGAAGTCGCCCGGATTGGTCTGGAGAAGATGCGGGCGTATTTTGCTGGCTAAACGCAGCTTGCCCCGCGTTAAAGCCCTAAAATCTCGCGCGTTCTTCGCGGCAACGCGCGCCAGTTGGCGATTAGATAGCGGTTGCCATCGACATCCTCGATGACGGCCCGACCGCCGGAAAGCATGCGCACATTGGTGCGATAGCCACGGATTTCGAGCTGGCGGGGGCCGCTGGTAGTTTCGATCTGGCCGCGCAGCACCCCGAATTCCTCGTCGAGGCTATTGAAAGCGAGGATCTGCGGTTGAAAGTAGATCTTGTCGAGTTCGTCTCGCAGCGCTTGGCGGCTTTGATCGTCGAGCTGCTGCGGGTCTTCGATTGTGCCAAGTTCTTGATCTTCGGCGGCAAAGACGCCGATGTAGCGGTCGGATTCTTCTAATGGGAAGGCGCGGCGGATCTTAATGTCGGTGTACTCCTCGCCATCGAGCATGAGGATCAAGCTACCGCGCTCGGAGCGGCCGAAACGCATCTTTTTGGGGTCTAGCAGAAAATCCTCGTACGAATAACCGCGTGTCTCGCTCATAGCGCCCGCACTTTCGCCATTTCGGTTTGCATATCGACTAGTCGGCGATAGACGCCGTCCTCCTTGTTGAGCAACTCTTCGTGGGTGCCGACCTCGGCGACGCGCCCTCTTTCCAACACCAGCAGTCGGTCGGCGTTTTTGAGCGTCGAGAGCCGGTGAGCAATGGCAAAGGTGGTGCGGCCGGCTACTAACCGTTCGAGCGCCTCTTGGATTTCGTATTCGGTCTGGGTATCGACTGAGGCAGTGGCCTCGTCGAGGATCAGGATGCGCGGGTTGCCGATCAGGGCGCGGGCAATGGAGATGCGCTGGCGCTCGCCGCCGGAGAGCCGGCCGCCGCGCTCGCCGACTTGGGTGTCGTAGCCGTCGGGAAAATTCATGATGAACTTGTGGGCGTTGGCCGCGCGGGCCGCCTCGATGACCTCTTGGCGCGTCGCGTCGGGGTGCCCATAGGCGATATTGCTGGCGATAGAGCCTTGGAAGAGCAGCGGCTCTTGCAAGACCACGCCGATTTGGTTGCGCAGCGCCTGCTGTTTGAGCCGGGTAATGGGCTGGCCGTCGATGCGAACTTGGCCGTCGGTGGCGTCGTAGAACCGCGAAATGAGGTTGACCAAGGTCGATTTGCCCGCGCCGCTGGGGCCGACGATGCCGATCATCTCACCGGACTCGGCCTTGAAGTGGATGCGGTCGAGGATCCTCGCTGACCCGTCGTATGTGAAGCTGACATTGCGGAACTCTACCTCGCCGGTAAGCGGGCCAGGATCGATGGCGTCGAAATCGTCTTGGACTTCAGGCTCAGTGTCGATGATCTCAAAGACGCGCTCGGCCGTCGTCGCCGCGGTCTCTAGCTGCTCGGTGAGGTTACACAGCGAGCGCACCGGCGCGTAGAACATGACCATGTACGAGATAAAAGCCTGCAAGTCGCCCAAGGTCAGCGTGTTGCCGAGCACCCGGTTGCCGCCAAACCACCACAGGACGATCGAGCCGACCGAGGTTATAAAAGCGATCGTCGGGATGTAATAGGAACGCATCTTGAAGGCGGTCATCTGCGATTCGCGCAGATCGACGTTACGCTCGTTGAAACGATCGAGCTCGCGGTTTTCTTGGGCAAATGCCTTTACTACTTTGACGCCGGGGATGGAGTCGGCGAGCATGGCGTTGAGGGTAGAAATGCGACGCCATATCCGGTGGAAAATCCAGTGGATGCGATTGCGGTAGATGATGGTGCCGACGATCATGAAAGGAATTGGGATCAGCGACAAAAATGCCAACTCCCAATTCATTACAAAGAGCATCGCGCAGATGCCGACGATGGTCAGCCCGTCGATGACAATGTCTTGAAACCCCGAGGTGATAAAGCTGCGCATGCGCTCGGTATCGCTGGTGACTCGGGTCATGATTCGACCGGTGCTGAGCTTGTTGTAAAACGTCAGCGACAGCAATTGCAAATGTTGGAAAATTTGCATCTGCAAATCGTACACGACGCGCTGGCCGAGCCACCCTAGGGCGTACATCCGCACGCCGCTGATGATGCCGCGGCTGATATAGATACTGAGCAGGCCGAGCACGACCAACAACAGGAGTTGGACGCTCTCGGCGGGAGGCGTGGTCGCCTCGCCCTCGGCGATGCCGGCGGCTTCGTATTGGACGAGGACCGGGACGACGACATCGTCGATGAGGATGCGGTTGAGCTGGGGCGGCAGCAGGCTGATGACCGTCAGCAAGATCGTCAGCGTAAACCCGAGCAGTGCCTGGGTTTTATAGGGCTTGATATAGGAAAACAACCGCCAGAAGGTCTCGGTCTGGCGCAGGCAGTTGGGGCAGACTTTGGAGCCGGAGCGGAGGGCGCGGCCGCAGGTGGGGCAGTGCTCTACTGTTCTGACGGGATCGACATGCAGCGCCCCGTCCTCGTCTGCGTCTTCTTCCTCGACTAGGCCAGCGCCCTCGATGGCTTGGGGCACGCCGGAGAATTTGTAGTACGCACTCTGCGAAAAGCGCAGCAGCTCGACGGTTTCGTCCTCCAGCTCGACGACGAGCGCACCGCTGCCCACGTAGTTGCGGGTCTGGATGCCTTGCACTTCGTCCAAACCGAGGCGCACGGTCTCGGGCGTATCTGCGCCATTGGGGTGGAAGACGAGTATCCGCTCGTCCGTGAGAGCAAACCAAGAGTCGCCGTATTGCCCGTCGGGGCGAATGTCCGCGGCGAGGAGGACGATGAGTAGCTCGCCGGGTTGCAATTCGCCGCGAATGTGGGGCAATAGGCGTTCGGGTATAGGTTCGACTAGATCCAAAACGGCCCTATATATTGGTTAAACAGCGATTTGTGTTGGGGAGGCGTGAGGCTCCGAGGAGGGACAAAAGGTTGCGTGGGTCTCACTACGTAAAAGTTAAGGGATTTTAGCAAAAGGGCAAACGCGGTGTGCCCGAAGTGAATGATGGGTTTGCCCGGTGGTTGTTTAATAGTTGTATTGAAAGCAAAAAAGAGGAAAGCTATGACTATTAGCCGAGAGGAACTGAAAGAGCGGTTGGCCGCCTTGCCTCGGTTGCAGCTAGCGTCCTTGCCGACGCCCTTGGAGGAACTAAAGCGCCTCAGCGCCCATCTAGCCGGTCCGCAAATTTGGGTCAAGCGCGACGATTTGACTGGCTTGGCCTTCGGCGGCAACAAGATCCGCGAGTTTGAATACCAGATCGCCCAAGCCGTAGAGCAAGGCTGCGATGTGCTGGTACACTCGGCCGCCGCCCAGTCGAATCAATCGCGGCAGACGGCCGCGGTGGCCGCAAAATTGGGAATGCAGGCGGTGATCGTTGGTCGAGACGACGCGCATGCGCAGACGCAAGGGAACCTGCTGTTGACCCACCTCTTTGGCGCAGAGGTGGACTTGCCAGCACCCGAGGAGCAGGCACGGGCCGTGACCGCGAAGATGGCCGCGCTGACTGCGGCCGGGCACCACCCCTTCCACACCAGCTCGGACGCGCGCATCTTCCGCAGTGTAGCGTACGTCGATGGAGCATTAGAACTTTTGGCCCAATGCGAAGAACAGGGCGTTGAGCCAGCGGCGATCTACCTGTGTTCGGGGGCGCATACCCACGTGGGGCTAGTGGTGGCGTTCAAGGCGCTGGGCATTGATATGCGGGTGGTGGGCATCAGCCCCTCGCCGCGCGACGATCGCGAAGCCGCCGAGGGGCACCTTGCCTTAGCGCGTGAGTGTGCTGCGGTCTTGGGCTTGGACCTAGCGCTGAAGGCGGAAGATTTCGAGAGTTACGCCGCGTTTGTCGGCCCGGACTACGGCGTGGTCACTCCAGAGGGCTGCGAAGCTCTGCACCTGTTAGCGCAGCAGGAGGGACTGTTGCTCGATCCTTCCTATACCAGCAAGGCCATGGCTGGGCTTTTGGCGCACGTGCGCGCAGGTTGGTGGCGTCCCGATCAGAGCCTTATCTTTCTCCATACCGGCGGCACGCCCGCGCTTTTTGCGTACGCCAAGGACTTAGGTTACTAACTAATGCAACTTCCAACACCCGACCCCACCCGCTTCAAGCGGCGCGGAGACCTCATCAGCCTCCTACTTGAGCACCTGCGCGCCGATCAGATTATTCATCGCCGCGAGGATGTAGTCGCCTATGAATGCGACGGCCTGTCGGCGTATCG
>JAJEIO010000039.1 GCA_022827835.1 Candidatus Latescibacterota bacterium | reverse complement strand
CAGCCAGAGCGTACGTGTTAGTTTCGTCGCTTAATTGTTTCCCGAGGATTTACGAGGTGTCGGGACCTCGGCACGCAATTTGGGCTTCTCCGACCCCGTCGAAGCCAAGTCGCCCCCTTGGAGCATAATAACCGAAAATCGAGCGCAATGTCAACGCTCAGTTCACCACGTTGATCGGCGCGTCCGCCATAAAGGCCCGCACGTTTTCCGCCGTCATTTGCATCAGTCGCTTGCGCGCCTCTAAGGTGGCCCAAGCCATGTGCGGCGTGATGAGCAGATTAGGTGCTTGCAAGAGCGGATTGCCGCTGGTAATCGGCTCGACGGAAGCCACGTCCGTTGCCGCCGCTCGGGGTTTGCCAGCGCGCAGTGCTTCCAAAAGGGCCTGTTCATCGACGAGTGCGCCGCGCGACGTGTTGATGAAGAGCGCCCCTTCCTTCATGGTCGCCAACAACTCGGCGTTGACAAAGCCGGTGTTATCGGGCGTTTGCGGGCAGTGCAAGCTGATCACGTCGGCTCCGGCGAAAATTTCCTCCGTGCTCTTGAGGGCAAACGGCGCGTACCCCGGCGGGTCCTTTGGCGACGGCGCATACGCCCAGACTTCCATGCCAAAAGCGTGGGCCAACTCGCCGACGCGCTGGCCGATGCGCCCAAAGCCCACGAGGCCGAGAATTTTTCCGGCTAGCTCCATCAGCGGCGTTTCCCAGAAACACCAGTAGCCCGATCCAGCCCAGCCGCCGCGATGGACCGCAGCGTCGTGGCGACCGACGTGGTGGCACAGCTCCAGCAGTAGCGCCATGGTGTATTGGGCGACCGAGTCGGTGCCGTACACTGGAATGTTTGACACCGGGATGGCGCGGGCGCGCGCAGCTTCCACATTGACGACGTTGTACCCAGTGGCCGTAACCGACACGAAGCGCAGGTTGGGCAGTTGGGCAAACGTTTCGGCTGTCAGCGGCACCTTGTTGGTCAAAATCACGTCGGCGTCCGCAGCTCGTTCCAAGATCAGGTCGTCAGGAGTTTTGTCGTACACCGCAAACTCGCCCAACGCCGAGACTGGATCCCAGGGGTTGTCGCCGGGGTTTAGGGTGTGTCCGTCTAGTACTGTGATTTTCATGGGATTCCTTTTGTGTAAAAGTTATTTCTGTAGCTGACCCACGTCCCGCACGGCCCCGTGCGCCGCGCTCGTGGTCAGTGCGGCATACGCCTGTAGCGATTGGGGGATGTGGCGTTGGCGGTTGTGGGGGCGATAGGCGTTTATTTTTTGCCGGCGCGCGGACAGTTCGGCGTCCGCGATTAGCACGTCGATTTTGCGATTGGGGATGTCGATGCGAATCCGGTCGCCGGTTTCCAACAGGGCCAGTGCTCCGCCCTCGGCTGCCTCTGGCGAGACGTGGCCAATCGACAGCCCGGAGGTGCCGCCGGAAAAGCGGCCGTCGGTCAGCAGCGCGCAGGTCTTGCCCAGCCCCATGGACT
The DNA here is from genome assembly GCA_022827835.1 of Candidatus Latescibacterota bacterium. Taxonomy (GTDB): domain Bacteria; phylum Latescibacterota; class UBA2968; order UBA8231; family UBA8231. The sequence continues at coordinate 21,582 of JAJEIO010000039.1, read as the reverse complement.
TGATGTACGACGTTGGATAGAGCATTTCCTGCATCCCCGGCCCGCCCTTGGGCCCCTCGTAGCGGATCACTACCACGTCGCCGTCGCGGACTTTGCCGCCGAGGATGCCCTCGCAGGCTTCGTCCTGCGACTCGAAGATCCGGGCCGTGCCTTCAAACACCCAAATCGACTCATCAACGCCAGCCGTCTTCACGATGCAGCCCTCCTCGGCGATATTGCCGAAAAGCACGGCCAGCCCGCCGTCCTGCGAATAGGCGTGCGCGACCGAGCGGATGCAGCCCGTTTGATCGTCCGTATCCGACTCAGCGTAAAAGTTGTTCTGGGAGAAGGCGGTTTTGGTCCGCACGTTGCCCGGGGCTGCCAACGCGCGCTGCACGGCCATCGCGTCCACCGGACCTGACCCGCGAATGTCGTTTGCGGCGATCAGCTCGCCGAGCGACGGCCCGGCAACGGTCTGCGGCTCGGGGCGGATTTTGCCGCCGCGCAACAGCTCGCCTAAGATGCTCATAATGCCGCCGGCGCGTGCGACATCCTCTATGTGAAACTCTTGCGTGGCCGGTGCCACTTTGCAGATGCAGGGGACTTGCCGCGAGAGCCGGTCGATGTCGGCCATGGTGAAATTGACTTCGGCCTCGCGGGCCATGGCCAACAGGTGCAGGACCGTGTTGGTGGAGCCGCCCATGGCGATGTCTAAGGTCATGGCGTTTTCAAAGGCCGCGAAGGTCGCAATGCTGCGCGGCAACACCGAAGTGTCGCCCTCTAGGTAAAATGCCTTGGCCATTTCGACGATCCGCTTGCCGGCCGCAGCAAAAAGCTCCCAGCGCAGTGCGTGCGTGGCGAGGATGGTGCCGTTGCCCGGCAGGGCTAGGCCGATGGCCTCGTTGAGACAGTTCATGGAATTGGCGGTGAACATGCCCGAGCACGAGCCACAAGTCGGGCAGGCTTGTTCCTCCATTTTAGCCACGTCCTCGTCGCTCAAGTTGGGGTCGGCCGCGGCGACCATGGAGTCAACCAAGTCGAGCTTGGCGCGGCCCGTTGATAGCTCGGTTTTGCCGGCCTCCATTGGCCCGCCCGAGACGAAGATCGCCGGGATGTTGAGCCTGAGCGCGGCCAGCAACATACCCGGAGTGATCTTGTCGCAATTGGAGATGCAGACGAGAGCGTCGGCCTTGTGGGCTTGCACCATGTACTCGACGCTGTCGGCGATTAGCTCGCGGCTCGGCAGGGAGTAGAGCATGCCGTCGTGGCCCATGGCGATGCCGTCATCTACTGCAATGGTGTTGAACTCCACGCCGTAGCCGCCGTGCTGGTCGATCACTTCCTTGACCTTCTGGCCAATAGGGTGCAGATGCACGTGCCCGGGCACGAACTGGGTAAAGGAATTGGCAATGGCGACGATGGGCTTCTGGAAGTCCTCAGTCTTCATGCCGGTGGCGCGCCACAGAGCACGCGCGCCGGCCATGCGCCTCCCCTGCGTGGTGGTACTGCTGCGAAATGATTGCATAATAGCTCTTTCAAAAAGCTGCCGTCTGGCAGCGGGTTTTAGGTAGTAAAATCAATTTCTAGCGCATCCCCCAAAGGCACGTAGCCGATTTTCATATAGATGCTGTTGGAGGTTGGATTGGATTGATCGGCAAATAGGCTGCAAAACGAATAGCGCTCGGAGAGCAGTTTTTTGGTCAACGACGCGACGCATGAAGTGGAGTATCCTTTGTTGCGCTGTTCGGGTGGCGTGTACACCGCGGTGACGGTTATGCCGTTTCGCATCGGGCGCGTCGTTTTGGCAATGGAGACCGGCCCATTGCAATCCCAAATGTACAGTTGTTTGTCGGCAATGAACCGCTCGGCGCTTTTCCTAGCTCCGTCGAGATCGGCTGGTTCCCCTAACGCCTCTTGCGAGAAGGCGTCTATCCAATGCGCCATGAGCGGATGGTCGTCCATGCTGGCCAAGCGCAGCGCCCCCGCCGAAAGGGGCACATCGGCGACCGCGCGCGCCTCAAATACGCGCATCCGCATGGTCTCCTTAGGCGATGCGCTGGGCACGGCCTCGGCCCAGCAAGCGGCAAAGGCTTGCGCTTCGGACGCCGGCCCGACGACGCCGGGGATGGACGCATCAGTTGCGAGCAGATGGCGAACGAGATGGGCGATAGCCTCTTTGACGTTCGCAACGAATTTGCTGAGGATGATTCTTCTCGGCGGCGTCATTACGGCTGCGCCGATCGCGCTGCCTTGCTCTAAGACGCTCAATAATAATGGCGGCTCGGGTCCGTAGCACAGGGGATCTTTGGCGAGCGCGTATGCGAGGCCGAGTGGCAGGTTGTTTTCGCTCTCGTGCGCTTCGAGGCAAGCACCTGCAAGCGCAAGCAGTTCGCTGGCGTCGGCGTGGTGTATTATTTCGACCATCTAAAAAGCCTGACCAATGGAAAAATACAAGTGCCTCCGCTGATAAAACCGCTTCTGCTTATTGTTGCTGAGGGATCCATCATTAAAGGCTACGTCGAGCCGGAGGGGAAAGCCCAAAGCGTAGCGCAATCCCACCCCATAGCCATCGACCATGCTCCACAAGGTAGCTTGGCCTGGCTTGCGCCAGACCTGCGCCCGATCCCAAAAGCCAATGAGGCCGAAGCTTTTCCGCTGATAGCGCAATTCCCCGCGCATATTCAGGCCGAGGCGTCCGCCGCCCGGCACGTGTATGGCTTCTTGCTCAACGCCGCGCACAGATCCCTCGCCCCCGTACGCCTTCCAATACTTTTGCGGCAGCCGTCGTCCCTCGCGCAGCGAGGCCGCTCCTCCCCCTTGCAGGGCAAGGGCCAACATCAGGCCGTGCTTGAGCGGCTGGTAATATATGAATTCGGCTTCGCCGTCGATCACATAGGTCTGATGCTGCCCCAGAATGAACGAGGAGGCGTAGAGTCCGGTCAACTGCAAGAGCGCGCCGCGCGTGGGGGCAAAGGGATCGTCGCGCGAATCGCGCAAAAACTCGGTCCTCAATTCGACCGACCGAGTGCGCTCGGTCAGAATCCGCAGCCAATCCGCAGTGACGGGGATCTTGCCGTCGCTGTAGTCTATGAACCCGTCTTGGGCGAGGAAATTGCCTTTGCCAGAGAAGTCGAAGTCGGAGTCGCCAAATAGATCGTCCGCGTCGGTTGTCTCATCGCTTTCGGTTGTCTCATCGCCGTCGGTCCCTCCCGCGTTTATGGGCCTGGGTGAGTAAGCGATGCGCTCGCTCGGGTCGGGCCGGGTGCGCGAGTCTTCCCCGCTAAGAGATACTTGGGCTCGGTAGATCTCGCGCCAGTCCCTGGTGAGCGTTGCTTCAGCTTTCCACAAGTGTTCGACCGAGAGGTAGTCGAAGGTGGCCGTACGTATGTACTCCCGTATGATTGCTTCCCCGCCGAAGGGAAAGGACAAAAAGCCCTCGAGTACCGAATCGTTGGCCGTCAAAAGCGCGACTTGTCGCTGGTCGTTCGGGTTGCCTTGCTGCTTGGTCTTCTGCCACTCGTCGGTGACCCCTGCCGACAACACCAAGTCGGCACCCATGCCCAGCAAGTTGCGCTCGGTAAAGGACGCGGTGACGCCTTGTTCCGGCTTCCCCCACCCGGCGTCGAGGCTTAGCCGAGCGCCGCGACCCAGCCAGTTGTTGTGCTGCACGACCCCAGTCACGCGCGGCTCAATATTGCTGAATAGGGCTTCGGTACGTAGGGAAATCCGCTTTCTTTCTTTTAGGCGAACCACGACTGGCTGCAAGCTGTCTCCCGTCTCGGGGGTGAGCAAAAAGACCGAGCGGAACAGGCCAGTCCTCGCTAGTTGTTCGCGGCTTTTGGCTAGTTGTTCGGGATTGTACAAGTCTCCCTGCTCAAAGCGCAGATAGTGCTCAATTAGCTCCTTGCGCGTGTATAGCTGATCGAGGTTTTCGATCTCGACGGCACCGAAGTACATCTTGCGCCCAGGATCGATGTGGAAGACAACCTCGGTGCTGCGGTTGGCGCGATCGTCCCCCACCCACTCGTTGCGCACTGCGGCGTGAGGGTAGCCGCGTTGATTGAGGAAGACCTGTAGCTGACGCTCGCCTTCGAGGACCTTGCCGTAGTCGAGGGGAGCACCGGCGCGCAAGCCGACCTGAGCGCGCAGGGTGTCGGCCGCAAAGGGAGCGCCCCCTACGAGGGTTAGGGAGCGCACTGTCCACAGCGCACCGCTGTTGATTTCAATGTGAATGTGGACTCGGTTTTTGGCATCCAAGCGAAGGTATTTGCGGACGATTTCGGCATCGCGATAGCCCTTGCTGTAGTAGAGATTGACCAGTCCGCTCAGGTCGTTTTTGAAGAAGCGGCGGTGGAAGCGCTTCCCTTCTTGGGTTAGCATGGCCGAGCGCAAGAGATCGCCTTTGATGCGCTTGTCGCCTCGGTGGACGAAGCGTATCTGCGCCACCTTGTAACCATCGGCTTCGCGGGCCGATATTTCGCGTAGGTCGCCTTGGGCCAAGGCCGTCCCGGTAAGGATCAAACAGAGCACGACGGCGAGCGCGCTCATCGGAATTCTCGCTTCAGGCCAATGCCCAGCCCATAGTGATCGTGCTTGCTTTGCGCCAAGCCGACGATGGTTAGAAAGGACTTGATTTTGTGCTCGACCCGCACCTCCCCCTCAGCCATCTTTTCTAGCATAGCCTCGTATCGCACCCAGAGGGGCAAGGGTAACCCACCGAGGTACTTGCCTGCGCGGAGGACGGGATCCCCAGGCGAGGCACCGACAATTGTGCTCGACGGCACGACCGTAAATTCATTGAGCCCTACCTTCTCGACCTGCTTGCTCAAGAGTAGGCCAGCGGCCGTGCTAAAGGCCGTTGCGGCTGTATTAATGGCTTCGCTAGTGGAGCCAAAGGCCGTAGCGTAGTCAAAGTCGACCATGTTAAAGGCTAGCAGGTTAATGGTACCCCGAGTATCTGGTGGGTCTAGGTTATCTGGGTCCTGCGGGTCTGCTTTAAAATCCGTCACGATCTTCTGAGCCGGCCCTTGCAACGTCAGAGTTACGACGTACTTCTGATCGTCATTAATGTCTGTGATTTCCTCGGTCTTAGCCTCTAAATCGAGTATAGGATTCAATTCGAAAGGATCGTACATCACGTCGAGGATCGATTTAGTCGGCGCTAGGCGGTTGAAGACGACGCGCCCTTGGGTGATGTTGAACTGCTGATTGAGTACGAAGACCTGCCCTTCGTCTATTATTATGTCGCCTTGGAAGAGCGGCTTGTAGAAGGTGCCGCCGACCTCGACCGCGCCCGATGCTTCGACCTCAGCCAGCTCGCTGTCGAGGGCGAGGCCGCGGATCTCGACCTCGACAGCGAGGGCCATGTTCTCTAAAAACTCGTCGCGCAGCGCCGGCGGTGGCGGTGGCACGGGCAGCGTGAGGACTACGAGGCTCGCCTCGGACTGCGGTCGGTCGAGGAGGACGCGCCCCGCTAACTTGGACGCGCTGAGCGAGCCGGCGAAAGATATATCTAAGTCGATGTCGTTTGCTCTAAACAACTGCCCAACATTCTCGTAGTAAGAGGTCATCCGCTCGGCGCGGAGTTGCAAGTCAAAGCTAGGGTCGTCGAGCGGCGATAGGTCGAGCTGCCCGGTGAGCGACGCGCTGCGAAACCCCCGCTTAGGTTCGTTCTCGACGGAGAAACCCACCAGCTCGACCTGACGGCCATTGAATTGCAACTGTCCGTCGGGCAGTGCGTAGGTCGGCTCTAAGTCAAGGAGGGCAAATTCGAGACCCTCGACCCCTATTTGACCTTGCAATGAGAGCGTTGAGTCCAACCCTTCGGCCCGGAGATCGGCGCTGATCCGGCCGTCGAGATGATCCAGTTCGGCTATTAGGTTGGTGCCAAGGAAGAGGAGTCCGATGCCGTCGGAATGCGCCTCCAGCCAGCCCTCGTCTAGGGAGAGGGCACCAGCCTGTAAATTCCAGGGCACTCGACCGGTTACGGTGAGGCTGTCGTCGAGCGAGGTCGTCCAGTTCAAATGCCAATCGCCGCCGTGCCGGTCGCCGTCGAGCCGACCGCGCAGCTTGCCCAAGTCCGCGGATTCCACGGCTAGATCGGCGGTAACTTGAGGAGCGGATGCCGTGCCGCGGACCTCGGCGTCGAGTTGAACTAGCCCTTTGGGGCCACCAAAAAAAGCCAAGTCCACGTCTTCGAGGTCCAGCTCAATTTTCGAGGGCTTGGTGTCCACTAGTTGGCCCGCTAGCCGCAGAGTGCCAGCCGGCTGCAAGGCGAGACGGTCGCGGTCGTAGCGCCGCAAGCCAATCGCCAGTGAGTCCAGGACCACGCGGCCCTCACCGAACGCGAATTGTCCTCCAGACAGGAGATCCAGCCGCAGCGAGTCGGCTGCAGCTCGGCTCTCGATGGCCAAGCCGTACACGTCGATATGCCCAGCCAAGTCCCGCCAGCTCGGCATGGAATCCCCTAAGGCCGTTTCTAAGTGTCCGTCGAGGTCGAGCCGCCCGTACAGCGGGCGTCCCAAAGCATAGCTGAGCACTGGCCCCAAGTCTGCCGCCTTCGCCTCGATTGAGAGCTGCGCGGGGGCTGCCCCCGGCCCGAAAAGCGGCGCGGCTGGGCAGGTGAGCGCGAGGCGCACGCCGGCATCGGCGGTAAACTCGGTCGTGAGCGTATCCGCCAATAAGAGACGCAGCCGAGCATTGCCGAGGGCGAGAGTGTCGAGGTGCATCTCCTCCATCGTCACCACGCCCTGTGCCTCTGGCCTCGCTAGAGTGCCGCCAATTCGCAGATGCCCGCCGCCCGTTGCGCTGAGGTCGGACGCGAGGTTGGACAACTCAAGGGCGGATAACTCCGCTGCAACGGAGAGCGAATCCCGCCCGACCCAACCCGAAAGATCCACTAGGCCGACCGACGTTTGCAGGTGTACTGCGGTGAGATCCATGCGCCCGTCGCCATAGTCGGCTTGGAGGGGCCCGTGGTTTTGCAACTCCCATTCCCCCTGCCGCAGCGAGAGCGAGTCGAGGGCGAGGTCTGCTTGGACTGCGTCTAGGTCCTCTAACGGTCCCTCCCAGCGCAAAGTGCCGCCCAATGCGGCCACTGCGCCATCGATCCCCCGCAACAAGGTATCGGCAAAGTCCGCTTGAGCTGTTAAGTGCCCGTCCACGTCTAGCTCCGCTAGCACGCTCACGCCCGGGCCGCCGCCGGATACTTTCGCTGCGCCTTGGTCCCAGTCCACGTCCAGCGCGAGTTCGCCGGTCTGCCACGCTGCGTACTCTAGCGGCGTGGTGGCAACGCGTCCGTCCAGCCGCAGCGCGTCGAGCGACAGCCCGCCCTCCCCGTGTAAGTCCGCGTCGAGTTGTCCATCCAGCCCAGGCATGATCCGCTCCACTGCCAGTCCGTTCACGTCCGCCACCAGCGTATCGATCTCGCTGCGCTCTAGGTCAATGTCTGCCCGCGCTACTAGGAGATCGCGCTCTAAGCGCAGATCGGCTGCGAGATAGCGGTTGGCAGACAGGTGTAGATCTGCCGCGAGCGGACCGAATTCTTTGCCCAATTCACCGGGGAGATGCCTAGCCGTCAGCCACAACGCGAGGGTATCGGGCTTGGCCTGCCCGGCGATGGCTATGGGCGCTGCGCCGCGCAAAAAGGACGCCGCCTGCAACGCGCCCTTTAGCACGAGATCGTAGTCCCCCGCTAAGCTGGAAGAGCCGGTAGCTACCAACTCCAGCAAGGGCGATTGCAGGTCGAGACGAGTTGCCCCATCGGGCCGATGCCAACCCGTTATCTCGGCGTCAAATCGCCGATCGGGAATTAGGTCCACGTCGCGCAGGAGGGCGGCAAAGTCCGCCGCATAGCGTCGGTGTTGCAATTGTACGCCAGCCGCTAGATCGAATTCTGCCCGTCCCGCAAAGGGGGCCGCTAGCGCGAGGTCAAATCCCTCGCCCCGCAGTTGGGTCTGCAAGCTGTCGCGGGTAAAGAAATAAGTCGCCTCGCCGGTCAGGGTGCCGTCGAGCAAAGAGACGAGCAGCGAATCCACCACTAGGCGCGTGCTGTTGGCGCGCATGTCTCCTCGCAGATCCACAGCCGAGACCGCTGGCGCGCTCCCCTTGCCTCTGAGCGTCCCTCGCAGTTGCAGGGGCGTCAATGCCCCGTCTATCTCTGCTGCTAGGGAACCCCGCGCGGAATCGGTCTCTACCGTCGCCGTGGCATCTACCTGCAAAGGCCGCGGCAACTTCAGACCCAAGGCAAACGAGGCGTGCAGGTCAGACCTTAGACTGTCGCCAGCGCCCACGGCCCGTATCTCGCCGCGGTCAATGCGGTGCGGACTGAGCGCAAGATCTAGCGTCAACGAGCGCAGCGGCACGCCCTGCAATTCGGACAAGGTTAGCTCTAAGTGCGCCGAGGTGTCTGCTACTGCGCGATACGCGCCGTGCCAGTCCTGCGCTACGATCCGCGTTTCGCCCAACTGCCAGTCGAGTGAACCGGCTTTCGCGTTGAGGTTGGGGAGGAAGGCCAGGGGTAGCTCGATGTCCGTGGCTGCGGCAGTTGAATCGGCCTCGGAGCCTGGCTCGATCCGCACCTTGGGTGTCTGTATGTCGATTTCCCAAGACCACGGCCACGCGGCGAGGTACTCGGCATTGACGGTCACCCCTAGCGCGGGGTTTTTGCAGTACACGTCGGAAAAGGAAAACGCGTAGAGCAAGCCTCCCCTACGACTGCCGATGGATATCTGCCATCCCCCAACTCCTCGCTCTAGCAGGTGTGCAAGTGCGGCGGGCCCTATAGGCGTGACCGCAATGAGGAAGAGGACGGCACCCAAAACGGCCGCCACCCCGAGCAGCTTTCTCTTCATTCGGATTCGAGGCGAGTCAGGGCCTTAGACACGTGGAAGAGCGAGTCGGGCAATGGCGCGTACGCCATGGCCTTGATCGTGCGGTCTAAGCGGAATACTTGGCTGAGCTTCTCTTTCTCGGGGAGCTTGACTGCGGCCGTCAAGGTGGAGCGCAGCGCGAAACCTTTGAGTTCCTCGGCGTTCTCTAGCTCCTCGCTCAGGGCTTCGTGATCTTCTAGCCCTTCCAGCCCTCCGCCGATTAGCGATGGATAGGACGTGCTAGCGTTCTGTAAGGCCATAAACGCGGCGATCTCCTGAAAGCCGGGGAAATCCTTGGCAATGCAGGCATCGTACGTGTAGCGGTTTTCGCGGCGCAGTTCTTGGGTTTTGGGGTCGAGGTAGCGGGCGCGCATCTGCGCGACGACCCGCCGACAGGGAATGCCAGCGATGCGCGCCGTGTCTCCCGGCACCTTGACCGCAAGGGCTCTCTGCGGCCCGCCGGGAGCGGCTTCCGGCTTGGCAACGGCCTTGCGCGCCGGAGGGGCTTTCTGCTGGACGAAGGTCTGGGCCGTCAGGTCGATTTCGTACACTTGCGCTTGGTCCAGCCGCAAAATGGTGCTGGTATTGAGAGACTGGCCCTGTCGCCGGAGAGCCTTCGCCATTTTTGCGTCGGCCTCAATCCGCTGCTCGACCCGCTGGCTTTTGCCCTTGATGTAGATTTTGTTGGTCGTTTTGCGCGCTCCAGTTTTGTCTTTGCCAAAGCCTCGATTGACGACCTCTTCCTCGAAATACACATCGGCACCGGCGACCGCCGCGCTGACGAGCAATGCACATACCAGTAAAATCATGCTCGCACTCTCCTGTGGTAGGTAGGATGGAAGACGTGTGCCATATATAACACCATAGGGGAGGGAAAAGAGTCCCCATAAACGACAATAGAAGCATAATATAGCGAAACGCAGTTGCTAGCCCATAAACAAAAAAAGGCCCCTGCCCGCAAGGGCGAGGGGCCTCGAAGCTTCTTGCCGCGTCTGCTGTTATTCGTCCGAGCCGCGCATAAGCAAAAAACCCACTAGCTGTAGCACGGCGGTCGCGGCGGCTGCCACGTAGGTCATGGCTGCTGCGTTGAGCACCCGCCGGGCCGAGCGCACCTCGTCGTTGGCTAGGTAGCCCTGCGAGAGGATGGCCATGGCCCGCGAGCTGGCGTTGAACTCCACTGGCAGGGTGACGAGTTGGAACAGCACTGCGCCGGCGAAGAACATGATGCCGATATTCATCAGGCCGGTGGCCCCGAAGAACATCCCCGCCAGAATCAGGGGAAAGCCCAGAGACGAGCCCAAGTTGGCGATGGGCAGGATCGAGTGCCGCAGGTTGAGCGGCGCGTAGCCGTGGGCGTGTTGGATCGCGTGGCCGACCTCGTGCGCTGCCACGGCCAAGCCGGCTAGATGGTGCCCGTGGAAGTTGTCCGAAGAGAGGCGCACGGCTTTGGCGCGGGGATCGTAGTGATCGGAAAGCATCCCGCCCGTCTCCTCGACCGACACGTCGTAGATGCGTTGCTGGTGCAGGATGCGCCGTGCGGTCTCAGCGCCCGAAAGCTGTGCAGCCGAAGCCACTTGGCTGTACTTCTTGAAGGCGCTGCGGACCCGCATCTGGGCCCAAGCGACCAAGATCATCGGCAGAATGAAAAACGGATTAAAAAGAAACGAAAACATCTCCTCATCTCCTCAATATGCAAAGGACTCTATTAGGACGCTAAATGGACGCTCTAGGTTTCTAGCAGAATAACGAAAGCACCTGAAAATCGCAAGATCGGGGAATTAGATCTTCTCTTCAGCTTCAGCAGGAAGAGCAAGAGCCGGGGGCACAGCGACACCAGCCGAAACGATCATTTTTAGGGCCTCTTCAACGCGGAGATCGGTGGGACGCAATTGTTCGGGCGGCACGATGAGCATGAAGCCGGTGGTGGGATTGGGGGCGGTGGGCACGAAGATGCTGTGTGCCGGCACTGCCTCGTCTTCGCGGGGGACGTTGCCGGCCAAAAAGCCCAAAGTCCACATCCCAATGCGCGGATATTCGACGAGTACGACTTTCTCGAAACCGGCCTTGCCCGGAGAAGTCAGCGACTCCACGAGCTGCTGTATTGGTGCGTAGATCGTGCGCACCAACGGCAGACCCTCTAGCGCTTCGCGTGCGAATTGCCACAGGCTGCGGCCAACCACATTGGTGGCGAGCGCGCCGACGACCCACAGAATGATAAAGGTCAGCACAAAGCCCAAGCCGGGGATGTGGAACTCGTCGTAGCCAAACGGCTTAGCTACTTGGCCGATCAACGGCGCGGAGAAGCCGTCGGCCCAGTTGAACAGCGTCTTGAGAACCCAGCCAGTAAGCCACAGGGGCGCGATGATCGTCAGGCCGGCCATTATCGTGCGCCGCAGCCGCTGGAGTCGGGTGGGGCTTCGGCGCGGAGGTGTATCACTCATAGCATAAATACCTTATAAATTGACATTTTTTGAATATCCAACTGAGTCAAATTACTGTCAACACAAAGGATGCGCCCGCGCGCAAGGCTTACGTTTTTTGCGCGGTGGCCTATTTTATCCTTTATGACGGCAATTTTACTCAGCGGCGGCATGGACTCGACCACCTTGCTTTGGTGGCTAAAAGCGCGGCAACAAGGCCCCATCCATGCCATTAGCATTGACTACGGCCAGCGCCACCGCATCGAACTGGAATGCGCCGCCCGCCTCGCCCGCCGCGCCGAGGTCGCGGCCCACGAGACGCTGGCGTTGGACTTGGCGGCTCTAGGGGGCAACCCGCTGACCGATCCCACGCTGGACGTGCCCACCGCTGAATCTAAACGCCAACGCGACACCGTGGTTCCCTTCCGCAACATGCTCTTTGCGACGCTAGCGGCGGCGTATTGCGCAACAAAGGGCATTGTCGATCTGTATATGGCACCGGTCAAAGACGACTACGCAGCCTACCGAGACTGCCGTCGTCCCTTTTACGAAAGCCTTGAACAGAGCTTGCGCTTGGGGGCTGCCCACGACGCGCCTTGGGCGATCCACGTCCCTTTTGTCAAGCTGTGGAAGCGGGACATCGTGGCCATCGGGCTCAAACTCGGCGTTCCCTACGAAGAGACCCACACCTGCTACGAGGGCTTGCGGCCGGCCTGCGGCGTGTGCGACGCCTGCTGCGAGCGGCTCGCGGCCTTTGCAGAGAACCGAGCCTGTGACCCGCTGGCGTATGCCGCGGCTTCGACGGCTCGGCTGAGCTCGCCGAACGCCAAAGCTCAGCCAACGGGTGAGCAGACGCCGTGACTGTCCAGATGCCAGCCGAAGAACGCGCCGAGCGCCTGCCGGTGTGGAACGACTCGGGGCGCGTCCTGCAGATCAACGAGATTTTCTACTCGATTGAGGGCGAGGGCCTGCGCGTCGGCGAGCCTACCACCTTTGTGCGCTTGGCGCGCTGCAATTTGCGCTGCCCGTTCTGCGACACGGAGTTCGACCGCTTCACGCCCATGGACATCGAGGACATTGCCGCCGAGGTAGCGCGCCACCCGGCCGAATGGGTGTGCTTGACCGGCGGCGAGCCTTTGGGCCAAAATCTCGCGGCGCTGGCTGGCCGGCTCAAAGAAGCGGGCTACAAGCTCCACATTGAGACCAACGGCACGATTGCGCCCGATCCGGTGCTATTCAAGCTGATTGACCATTGGACTGTGTCGCCGAAGTGCTACCCGGTCGTCGCTGGTTTTGCGCGCATTACCGAGCTCAAATACGTCGTTGGCCGGGCTTTTCGCGAGGAGCGCGTCGAGGAGCACCGCGCCGACTACGTCTATTTGCAGCCCGAATCTTCTGAGCCGCGCTACGTGCAGAAGGCCCTTGAGATACTCAAGCGCCACCCGCGCTGGCGCCTCTCCACCCGCATCCACAAGACGCTCGGCTTGCCTTGAGCACGATCCGCAGATGGACGCAGAACACATTCACGATTGCTAAAAAGGAGATATCATGCCCGACGTAGCTGAGATTTACAAGTTCGACGAGCTTACTTGGCCGGAGGTCAACGAAGCAGTGGCTATGGGCAAAATTCCCATCATTCCCACTGGCTCGGTTGAACAGCACGGCCACCACCTGCCGCTCAAGGTGGATCACCTGTGTGCCAATGCAGTGGCGACGGAAGCCGCGCGGCTAAAGCCCGAGCTCGCCCTCGTCCTGCCGCCCGTGAGCTACGGCTATGTCCACCATGTGATGGACTTTCCGGGTTCGCTCAACATTCACTACGAGCACTTCATCCAATACGTGCTCGACATCACCAAGAGCTTGGCCTATCACGGCTTCAAGAAGATGATCCTCGTCAATGGCCACGGGTCCAACCACAACCTCGTGGATATGGTCGCGCGGCGCACCATAGTCGAGACCGACGCTAGCTGCACGTTTTGCTCGTGGTGGCATTTGCTGCGGGTCCATCCCGACTTCGACAAAGAGTGGCGCGAGAGCGTGTTCCCGGGCGGTTGCTCGCACGCGTGTGAGCTGGAGACTTCGATGCTGCTGTATCTCGCGCCGGAGAGCGTGCGCAAGGACAAGATCAAGAGCGAGATCGCCAAGACGAACAAGCTCGGCTCCAAGTTCTTGTACACCGACCTATTCAGTCACGGGCCGATGGGGTTGATCGAATGGACGAGTCAGTACTCGGATACCGGGGTGATGGGCGAGGCGGAGAAGGCCACGGCCGAGAAGGGCAAAATCGTCTTTGAGGAGGCGAGCCGGAACTTGGCCGAATTTGTCGAGGAATACCACGCGATGAAGATCGAGCCGCGCACTCGCCATCAGGACCAGGAGCCGACGTTTCCGCTGTCGTTTCCGACGGATTAGGGTAGCGTTTAATTCAATCTGTCAGGCGTCCGTTACGCAGCACCTACATGGAGGCACAACGCGATGAAGAGAACATTGACCATTGACTACGGAGATGAGGTACTACTGGCCTTGGGATGTTCCCCCGAGCAATTCAGTGAAGAGGCCAAGCTCCTCGTCGCCATCAAGCTCTACGAGTTGGGACGGCTGTCCTCGGGGGCGGCAGCCAAGTTGGCTGATATACCTAAGCCCTTGTTCCTAATGAAGCTAGCCGACTACGGCGTCGATTCCTTCCAACTGACCGAGGAAGACCTCCAACAGGACTTGGCTAGTGCCCGACGTAATCTGTAATACTTCTCCGCTCCAGTACCTACACCAAGCTGGCGTGTTGGAACTTTTGCCGGCACTCGCCGGACAAGTGTACGTTCCGGAAGCAGTGGTGGTGGAACTGCGAGAGGGGCAGCGTCGAAATGTACTTCTACCTACGCTGGAGGAGCTTTCGTGGCTGACCGTGCGGCCCGTGCGAAATCGGACACTGCTGCCGCTGGTGACGAATCTTGGGAATGGAGAGAAGGAAGTGCTCGCTTTGGGGCTAGAAACAGAGGATGCCCTGCTGATCCTTGATGATCGAGATGCACGGCGGTATGCCCGGGCATTGGAGTTGGAGATAACCGGCACCCTCGGCCTCTTGTTGCGGGCCAAGGAGCGCGGTATTCTCGACGCGGTCCGGCCCGTTTTGGATCGTCTCCAAGTACTGGGATTTCGGCTAAACGCTAGGACGTGCCAGATGGTGCTGAATCGTGCCAGTGAGACGACGTGATTCCATCGTCGCCGAGGGGGCAGAGCATCATCTGCCGATAAAACAAAGAGCCGACGTTTTCGCTGTCGTTTCCGACGGATTAGGACCGGGGAGGATTTATTTAGACAACGTGAGTTCGGGATACGCAGAGGGCAACAGCTCGACAGGCTGGTTTTCGGGTTCAATATTGATCACGCGCTTTGATTTCCAGTTAATCGCCAAGCTCAAAATCAACATGTCTTGATTGACACAGGGAATGGTCATTATAGTTTATGTAAACGCATACATTGCAAACTATGCTACTAAGCGGAAGCACGACTCCCGTTAGAAGGCCGCTTAACCCGAACTCCTGTTAGACAGGATTAAGGCGCGGACTTATTTGGACACCCCCGACAAATTAAACTCCGAAAGGAGGACACCACTATGAAAGGGCCTAACATCTTTAATTACGCCACAACGGAATCCTCACAGGACGCCGTCATTTGCTATCTCGCCGACTGTGCTGCCAAAGCCTCTGGAGATCTCAAGCAGTGCGGGCTGGCCTTTGTTCGCACGCTCTTTCGAGCAGGTGCGTCGGATGAAATCTTGGGACCTGATGGCAACCGGGCGGATTCTTCTCCCTATGATGGACCGTGCAACGTGAGCGACGTTTTCAATATCAGGCGTCAGTATAACATAACTCCTGAGGATCGCCTTGATGTGTACTTCCAAGCCGAAATAGACGAGAGGAAGGTCACTTTCATCGTCGAAAATAAAAAAGACGGAGAAGCTGACATAGACCAATTGAAGAGGTATCTGAAGGCCGTCATCGAGGACGAAGAGGATAAAAATCTAATCAAGCCCATCTTTTTCAAGACAGGGTATGTGTTCAGTGATGAGAGAATGGACGTCGAAAGGGCCAAGTATTCCGTGTTTGAAGCGAAGGATATGAAGAGTTTCCTCGACGATCAGGACGTAACTCGGGAAAACGAAATTCTACGTCAGTATGCGGAGTATATGACCTGCCAGATAGAAACGAGAGCCGACGCCCAAGCGAGATATGAGTTTGGGCAGGACCATGTGCAATGGGAGTTCATGCTGAAGCTCCGTGATAGGGTGGAAAATGCGGCTGGCGAATGGCGGCCCTTTGTCCCCGACGAATTGTCCTATTCCCCGCCAAATTCGGGCTGGTTTGTGCCCAGCTTGGGCAGGGGCACAAATATCGGCGGCGGGCCGTGGACGCAGTACTGGTTCACACGGCATCTGTTTTGGCGGCTCGATCAGGGGATGCCGCTACGATTGATGATTAACATTCAAAACGTCGGGAGAACGGTAGAAGGGAGAGAAGTAGAGGGATACCGAGATCGCTTCGAAGAAGCCCTCCGAGAAGAGGGACTAGAGACCGGGGGTATTGGCTTGGTTATGGGGCCGAATACTCAGGAATGCACTATTGGATCCATCAAAACTACCAATTTTCAGGGTATGACAGTGTGCGAATTTCTGGGTAAGGTGACGCGGGTGCATGTTAGATTCCTTGAGTCAATAGGATAAAGTTGACAGACGCTCGTAGGCGACACCAAGTTGATTTCCCGGCCCCATTCGCCCCGATTACAAGGATTATTTCAGTCATCGGCCCTTATATACCTGAGTGTCCAAAGTCCCTGCTCAGCGAATTTGTATTCATATTGACAGGCGAATCGTCTTTAGTACCCTGATTGGTTACCTATTAAATCACACACAAGCGATAAGTCTTATCTTACAAGTTATTGTTTTCCATTAAGTTACCCATCCTTTGGATACTCAGGTATATAAATCCCTTATTTGATGTATGGGGCTATTCAACCTACAAACACCTGTTGGCCGGATAGCTGCGGCCCGAGCACCAGCTATCTCCGGCCAGTAGAAGACTGACGACTTAGCCAAAGTGAAAGGATGACTATGCCAGCACCGAACATCTGCAAAGAGCAATTCTGTACCGAGAAAGTACGGAGAGGTTACCACTTATGCCGTGAGCACTGGAAGGAACTTCAGGAAGGCGTTATTGATGAGTGTCCCCAGTGTGAGGTATATAAAGACGTGGGGTATCCCCTCTGCATTAAGTGCAACAAGGAAGCCAACGCGGTACGCAGGAAAAAATCGAAACAGGCGGAAGACAAGCAGAAGACCTGCAGGTACGACTCGGTCAGAGTTGACACCTTTGACGAACGCGCCGCTTTACTGGAAGATGACCAGAAGGCACAGGACAAACGCCAATTGTTCCACGATCAGCAAGGCAAGTGCGTTTACTGCGGCAACGAGTACCAGTACGACGAACTCGAAATTGAGCACATGATTCCGAAGGCTCGCGGTGGCCCGGACCACATCCGAAACTGCCAGTTGGCCTGTGGTAGTTGCAACCTAGCCAAAGGTACGAAGACCGACATTGAATTCAGGCAAGAACATGCCAGTTATCTGCCGCAGAAAGAGAGGACGCCGGCCGACCCGCCCATAGATCCGAAACTGCTCAAAGCGCCAGCCCAGAAGCGCCGCTTTTGGCGATCCCGACGTAGGTGATCTGGTGATAGATAGGATACGTAAAGCCCGCCATAGCATATCGGCGGAATGCGAACACGATCCGAAGAAGCTAGTTGAGTATTATATAAGGCGTCAGGACAAACGGACGTCGGCAAGATCATCATTAGCAAGCAGCGCAACGGTCCGGTCGGAGCAGTCCACCTGATTTAGAACGCCGAAAGCGCGACCTTGAGCCGCGCATCCGTCTCTATAGCCAAGATTTCCCGACCTCATTCGCCCCGATCACAAGAGCCAACTCAGCCATCGGCCCCTTTTGCATCCATCGGTTGGAACGGCTTTTTCTCGATTCGGCCATCGGGCCATTAGGTTACTAGAAATTGATCGTCGTCGCTGAGATAGACGAACGCCTTGCCCTGTTCGAGCACCATGCGTCGGGTCGCTTCGGTATCGGCCAAAGTCCGCTTGATCGCGGCGATTAACGGGTGTTCGCGGTTATTCATCGTTGAGATTAGTTTCCCTCTCCAGATAGCTCAAGTGCGTACTGTTTAATTTCGATAGATATCCACATACCGGCATCAATGAGTTGCTCAAGCAAGGGGGCGATCTTTGGAATTAAATTCTGTTCTTTAGCACGCATCAAGATGCCAATGGTGCCTATAACGTGTAGCCCTAGTGTTTCAGCGGCATAGCGCGCATTCAGATCATCTAGGATAACTTGGTCGGCCGATGTTTCTCTTGCCAATAGAATTGATGCACACTCACCATCGCCCAAGGATTTCAACTCGATTGGAGTGGAATGGCTCTCAGGCTTTGCAATGGTGATCCAAGAATAGTCTGCTATGTCTGGAACCGAATATCCTGCTGATTTTCCCCGATTCAATTCTTGTTCAACAGCATCAGCGACTAGAACTTCATCAAAGAGTGTCTGGAGAATATCCAATTGGCCAATGCGAAAAAGATACTGTAGTGCAGATGTATCAACTACGCATCTTTCTCGCACTCTTGAAGTCCTTTTTCAGTTCTTCGCGGGTCAAATTCGCAACAGGGACCTTGTACGACTTTAGAATATCAAAAAAAGCTACTCTGCCTAGGCCGGCGAGTTCTGCGGCTCGCCCTGAGGATAAGCGACCAATCTCATAAAGCTTTGCTGCCAAAAGTATCCGTGCTTCCTGTGCAAACTCATCAGGGGTTTCTTTTAGCGCATTTAGAATGTTAGCAGGGCATTCAATTTGTATGTTTATAGACGACATTTTGGGCCTCCAACAGGCGGCGAGGGTAGCTATGCTTCAGGTTACGTCAAAAAACATAGAGGAGGGGTAAAGGCGTTGTCAACAGAGCATTTAGCGCGGCGCGTAGGCCCGTCGGCCCGCCTCAAGACACCGGTCGCAACCGCCCCGCTTCCTCCTCGTAGCCCGCGCCGCACTCCGCACAGACCAGATTACCGCTCAACGTGATGCCGCAGCGGCAGGCCCAGCCCGTCTGCCGCCCCGGTACGCCGGTTATCAGCGCGTAGGCTGGCACGTCGCGGGTTACGACTGCTCCGGCACCGACGAGGGCGTACGCGCCGATTTCGACGCCGCAGACGATGGTCGAGTTGGCTCCTAGAGAAGCCCCCTTGCGCACCCGCGTCTCTTGGAACTCGTGCCGGCGGTCAACAAAGGCGCGGGGGTTGACGACGTTGGTGAATACCATTGATGGGCCGCAGAAGACCTCGTCTTCGAGCGTGACTCCCTTGTAGATCGAGACGTTGTTCTGTATTTTGCAGCCGTCGCCGATCACCACGCCGCGATCGATATAGACGTTTTGGCCGAGATTGCAGTTTTGGCCGATCTGGGCGTCGGGCATCAGGTGGCAGAAATGCCATATATGGGTTCCCGCGCCAATGGCGACCGGCTCATCGACGCAAGTGCTGGGATGGATGAAGTAGTCTTTTGCCATGCTGACCGAATATAAATTGTCCCTATCTATTTACCAATGCACCGACCGTTCGGTCGGTGCAGAAACCCTTTGCATACGGAGGAAATTGTGAAACTAGCTACGTACTCTGCCGCTGGTGAACAGCGCGTGGGCGCAGTCGTCGGCGACGACAATATCGTCGTGGATCTCGCCGCTGCCGACCGCGTCTTAGCTCGCCAAGAAAAGCGCAAAACGCATCCCTTTTTTACCGACATGCTGACCCTGCTCTCGGCAGGTGCCAAGGGCCTGCGCGCCGCCAAACAGGCCGCAGCGTATGCCGAAGATAAAGAACCCAACGGCAAGACCATCCACGCCCTCAGCAAGGTCCGCCTCCGCGCTCCCGTGCCCAACCCGCGCAAGGTGTTCTGCTTGGCCGGCAACTACCAAGACCACATTGAAGAGGGTGGCGGCAAAATGGATGCCCAAGACAAGGAAACCCCGCGCGTCTTTATGAAGCCGCCGACGACCACCGTCGTTGGCCCCGGGGACCGCATCCTCATCCCCCCGATTGCCAACAGCATCGACTGGGAAGGCGAGTTAGCCGTGGTCATTGGCCGCAAGACCAAGGGCGTCAAAGCCAAGGACGCGCTCAGATACGTGGCCGGGTACACCGTTATGAACGACGTATCCGAACGCGAGTTGGTCATCAAGAAGCGCACTGACAGCCGCCCGCGCGACGAGTGGTTCGACTGGCTCAACGGCAAGTGGCTCGACACCTTTGCCCCGCAGGGTCCTTGGATCGTCACTTCGGACGAGATCAAGGATCCTCAGGTTCTCGATATCAGCACGTTCATCAACGGCGAGCGCAAGCAACACAACAACACCGGCCAGATGCTCTACCCGGTCAATAAAATCATCGAGTACATCTCGGCGATTATTACTTTAGAACCGGGCGATCTGATTAGCACCGGCACTATATCGGGCGTCGGCGCGACCACTGGCACCTTTATGAAAAAGGGCGACAAGGTCGAAATCGAGATCTCTGGGATCGGCGTGCTCAAAAACTCGGTCGCCGAGAGCAAGAAATAACCTCTTGGACTCAGCGTCTGCGACCACGGGCCAGGAAGGCGGGCTGCTCAGCCGCGCTTTCCTGGCCCTTTGTTTGATTTACTTTTTCGAGAGCTTCCTCGTCGCCCCCTTCCAAGCGCTCTTTCCCGTCTATATCGAAGCCGACTTGGCGCGGCCGCCGTGGTTTACTGGATACCTGCGCGGGCTAATGCTGCTCTTAGGCGGGATATTTGCCGTGGTTGCCGGCCGGCTCTGCGACCGCTTTGGCCGCAAGACGACCCTGATGATTGGCCTCGTCGGCAGCGCGTTCACCGGCTTGGTCTTTCGCACCGCAGACCCTTGGGGGCTTTCGTGCCTGCTCTTGGTGATGGGTGCGGCCAGCGGCCCTTGGTCCACCGCCGGGCAGAGCATCCTCATCACCGCGGTCACTCCCGCGCGACTCGGTTTGGGCGGTGCTTTGTACTTTCTCAGCAACACGCTCGGCAATGCGCTCGGCAGTTTTTGTACCGGCTTGGTCAAAACTGCCTATTCCTTCGCCCAGATTGGCGCTGTTATGAGCATCGGCATGGTCGCGGTAGTCGCCCTAGCGCTAGCGCTGTTGCCCGGCGACGCGCCTAGCCCGACCACTGCACAGACGGCGCGCCTCAATACGTGGACGGCCTATCGCCCGCTTTTGGGCCGTGGCAATGTGCACCTCCTGCTCAGCCTGCGCCTGACTATCACCACTTTCTGGGGCATGGCGACGCTGGCGCTGCCCCTGTTGATCTACCGAGTCGGCGAAAGCGAGGCCCTACCCGCGTTCTTTGCCTCTCTCTCGCTGGTGGCGGCGGCCTGTTGCCAGCTCAGCGTCGGCTATCTCAACGACCGCCTCGGTCGCACGGCACCGCTCCTCGGCTCGGCGTCCGGCGTCTTCCTCAGTGCCTTGGGGTTGGCCCTGTGGCACGATTCCCTCGTCGGCCTCTTTGCCTGCGGTACTGCTCTCACGGCTACGGCGTGGGCCGTCTCGACGCTTATCCCCCGGCTCATCAACGACGTTGCCGCTCCCGAAGAAAAAAACCGCCTCGTCGGCTTGGGCCACTTCGCTTGGAGCGGCTCGATGGTGGTCGGCAGTCTGCTCGGTGGCTACTTGATCGAGATAAATGCCGCCCTGCCCTTCTATCTCGGCACGGCTCTTACGGCGCTCGGTGCGCTCGGTGCCTTTGGCCTCTGCCGCCGTCTGGACGGCGCGGAGGTTACGGGTTAGACTAGGCGGATGCAAAAACTCCGCTTGTTCGTTATCACGATCTCGCACTTTTGCGTCGATAGCTACGCCACAATGTTGGCTCCGCTGTTGCCCCTGCTCAAGGTCAATTTAGGGCTGAGCTTGGCGCAAGTTGGGTTTTTGGGTTCCATCGTTTCTATATGCAATATCAGCCAGCCGCTCATGGGCTTGTGGGCCGACCGCATGGCTTGGCGCTGGCTGATCGTCGGTGGCTTGGCCTTGGCGACCATTTTCTCTCCGCTCATGGGGCTGGCTCACAATTATCTGACGCTCGTCGGCATTCTGACGCTGGGTGGACTTGGGGTCGCCGCCTTCCACCCCCAAGTCTTTTCGCTGGCCGGCGAACTCAGCGGACCGCGCCGCTCCTTTGGCTTGGCGCTCTTTATCTTTGGTGGGACGCTGGGG
>JAJEIO010000018.1 GCA_022827835.1 Candidatus Latescibacterota bacterium | reverse complement strand
AGTCGCTCCGTCTTCGAGATAGCGGTAGAGGCGAGTGCGCTCGAGCGTCGGAGCCCGCAACATGCAATCGATATCGCAAGCGCGACACAAGGCCAACAGGCCCTGGACCTCGCGCTGATCCATCGCCCGGTGTTCCAAGTCAAGCCAGATGCCGTCATAGCCGTTGTGAGCGGCATAGCGCACAAAGAACGGCAGATAATGCCCTAGGCCACAAATGCGGGCGCACCGCCCCGTGCGCACTTTGTCCAAGACTTTGCTCTTTCTCATATTCCCCACTTTGCTGGAGGTAAACTTGTCCGCCGATTCTTACTCACGACGCTCCCAAATCTCCACGGAGCCATCATCGTCGTCGACCAGCGTCAGACGACCTCCTCGAAGGGTATATCCCTCAGAGAAAGTCCGAACTTCACCCACGATCTCGTCAAAAACTGTTACGAGCTTGTCGCCAACGATCTCCCACGATCCCGAGACCGCGATCTCGATTCCTTCCACTTCAATCGACTGTCTGAAGGTACCATCTGCACGTAAGACCCAGACCGTCCCGACGCCTTCTGAATCTGTCGCTGAGACCAGAATCCAAGTGCCGACGAGTTCGTCGTTGGGCGCTGTGGGAGAGTTGTCACACGCTAAAAGGAAGACGGAGGAAAGTATAGCTATAGTCATATATTTCACCGGTATGTCGGTTCTCCCTTCAGTTAATGGTAATCTATACTATACTACCGCAAATACGCCTGCTCCACCATCGCAAACGCCTCGGCAATATTGACCTCTTTGGTGGCCTGTCTCTTATCGGTAGTCTTGACGACCTTGTAGTTTTACGCTACATATCCAATGTGAGAGAGATCGCCTACAGCCGCACAGCGCTGAAGGCCTTGACCCGGATGCCCCGCAACTGGGCCGAGCGCATCCGGGACAAAATCCGGATCTACGCCAATGATCCGGCGGCGCTGGCCAATAACGTCAAACGCCTGAAGGGCCAAGATGGATTAGTGCGGCTTCGGGTGGGAGACTGGCGCGTCGTGATGAGAGACGAAAGCGTACTGCAGGTTCTGTACGTGACCAGCCGAGGCAGTACCTACAGGGAGTAAAAGCCATGAATGAAACTGTGACGATCCCCAAGGTTGAGTATGAGCGCCTGTGTGCTATAGAAGAAGATTTCGCGGATATGGCGGCAGCGCGGACAGTCGAGGCAAGGATTGCCAGCGGTGTGGAAGAACTTGTACCAGCGCATGTGGCCGACCGGCTCATCGACCGAGAATCCCCTTTGCGGGTGTGGCGTGAATACCGTGGACTGTCCCAATCCGCCTTAGCTCGCGCCTCTGGTGTCAACCGAGTGCAGATCGTCGAGATCGAGACGGGACGCAACAGCGGGTCTGTGTACACCCTTCGCAAGCTGGCCGATGTCCTTGAGGTAGCGGTGGATGACATCATCTCCACGTGACCGGTTGGTTTCCGAAACATTTTACCGGAACCCGGATCGGCTTGCCGATGAGTTTGCCGACGTTACTAGGGCCGGCTCGCCGGTCGTCTCGTTTTTAGCTTTCTACCGCAAATACGCCCGCTCCACCTTCGCAAACGCCTCCGCAATATCCGCCACCTCCCGCGCGGCAAAATTCTCGTGAATCGACATGATGAAGTGGCTTTCAACCGAGGCGACGGCGTTGGGACAGGGGAACTGCGCATTGCGGTCTCCCCTGTACTTCGGCAATCCCCACGGATAGTCACTGCCGGGAAAGACCTGCCGCTCCTTAAACCAGATCATCTCGGAGGGGATATAGCGATATGTAGCTGTCAGCGGAATGCCCTCGGCGGCCACGGCCCGGGCAAAGCCGTCTTTATCCACTCGGAGCTTGTCAGCATCCACGTGGAACCGCATAAACCAGTACACCCCCTCCGACTCGGCCACCTGCCATCCCAACCGCACTGCCTTGCGCTCGGCAATGGCCTCTTCAATTTGCGCTGCTACCCGCCGCCGCTTGGCGATCATCGCATCTAGCTTTCTCAGTTGTACCCGCCCAATAGCGGCCGACAAATCGTTGCCGTTAAGATTGAGCCCGGCGCGCAGATTGGAGGTCGCCTCCGTATTAAAGGGCTTGCCTCGGTCGGCAAAGCGCTTGGCCTCCCAGCAGAGATCTTCGTCGCGGGTAAAGACCACCCCGCCCTGCGGACCCGTCGCGTGGTGCTTGCCGCTCATAGTCGAAAAAGCCGCCACCGTGCCCAACGATCCCGTTAGCTGCCCCTTGTAGCGAGCCCCGTGGGCTTGGGCGCAATCCTCGATGACCGGTATGCCGTGCTCCTCGGCTAGCGCCAAAATCGGCGTCAGATCCGCTGGTTCGCCGGCAATGTGGGCCACGACAATAGCGCGGGTGTGGGGCGTTAGCACCGCCTCAATCTGCTCCGCACCAGCGTTGAACGACCCCGGCGCAGCATCGGCCACCACTGGCACTTGGCACAACAGCGCCGCGGGCATCGCCCCACCCGGATCCGTAATCGGCGGAATCACTACCTCGCCAGCCGCTTCTAGCTTTAGAGCCCCCAATGCCGCGTAGAGCGCTGAAGTACCCGAATTGACCAAGTCGGCGTATCCAGCCCCCATAAACGCGGCGAACTCCCGCTCATAAGCCAATTCCTCTGGCCCGCTGTAGCCGATTGCATTGCCGCTTTCCTGCGCTTCAGAGAATAGCCGTAGCGCGGTCTGGCACTCCTCATCCCCAAACAGATGCCGCTTGGGAAATGGCGTCTCGCGGACCTTGGGACCCCCATCTATTGCCAACATTACAAACTTCCTTTCTCTACGGTGTGCTACTGGCGCTAGTCAGCGACACATCGGTAATTTAGCAAAATCGTACTCCGCCCATAACTATACACCGCTGCTGATTTGCACAAAAGACACGACCCCTACTCCAGCCTGCGCGTCCCGCTCTTCCGGCGTTATCTCATCGCTTCCTCGCTGGTGCGGATGGGTACGGCCGCCCAAGGTTTGGCCATCGGTTGGGAGATGTACGACCGCACCGGCCAAGCCCTCTCCCTCGGCATGGTCGGCCTCGTCCAAGCCATCCCCATGCTGCTGTTGACCCTGCCGGCCGGGTATCTAGCCGACGTCTTCGACCGCCGCAAGCTGATGATGCTCAGTCTAGCCGGCGCGACGTTCTGCTCGCTGGCCTTGGCCGTCTTTAGCTGGTACCAGATGCCGATACTCTGGATGTACGTGCTGCTTTTTTTGGACTCGTCCTTCCTCCGCCTAGGCTGGCCCGCACAACGGGCCATCGCGCCCTTGCTAGTCCCGGACGCGCTCTTTGAAAACGCCGCCAAGTGGGCAACCAGCTTGCAGCAGATCATCGGCATCGCCGGACCGGCCATCGGCGGCTTTGTCATCGCCTTCAACCTCCAAGCCGCCTATGTCCTCAGCGCCATATCCTCGGCGGCCTTCATCCTCTTCCTCAGCACCATGATCTTGCCGTCCGCTCCGCGCATCCAAGGGGGCAAGATGTTCGCGCAGATCGCCGTCGGGCTGCGCTTCGTCCGCGACCAGCCGCTCCTCCTCGGCGCGATCTCGCTCGATCTGTTCGCCGTTCTCTTAGGCGGCGCAGTGTACCTCTTGCCCATCTTCGCCCGCGAAATCATCGACCTCAGCTCCGTCGGCCTCGCACCCGAAGCCGCGCTCGGCTGGCTGGTCGCGGCTCCGGCCATCGGTGCCACCATCACCGCCTTGGCCATCGCCCATCTGCCGCCGATTCGCCGCTCTGGCAAAACCCTACTCTGGTGCGTAGCCGGCTTCGGTGCGGCGACCATCCTTTTTGGTCTCTCGCAAAACTTCTGGTTCTCGCTGCTGATGCTGGCGCTGACCGGCGCTTTCGACAACGTCAGCATGGTCATCCGCCGCGTCATCTCGCAGATGGGCACGCCCAACGAGATGCGGGGCCGGGTCCAAGCCGTCTCCGCCATCTTCGTCGGCGCGTCCAACGAGATCGGCGGCTTTGAGTCCGGGCTGGTGGCCCAGCTCTTCAACCCGGTCTTCTCCGTCGTCAGCGGTGGCATCGGCACGTTACTCGTCGTCGCCGCTTGGACGGGCCTTTTTCCCTCGCTGAGAAACTTGGGCAGCCTCGCGTCCCTGACGGCTCAGAGATCGGCACCCAACCAGCGGGAATGAGAGACCGGCACATGAAAATATACTTATTGACGATAATCTGTTAATAAGATAACTTTTGAATACCTTCCCAGACCAGGGAAACCACATCCAGGGAGAAGCCTTTATGTCCACCAATAATGTGATCGGCACCAACGTGATGCGGCTACGTACCTCAAAGAGGATAAGCCAGAAGGCCCTTGCTGATCGGGCGCAGCTATCTCGTCTTGGTTTGGCCAAGATCGAGCGAGGCCAAACGCTGCCTCGCGCTGCTACCATGCGCGGGTTAGCGCGCGCGTTGGGGGTCTCGACTATTGAACTCGCGACCCCGGTGCGCCCACTGCACACCGTACGCTTTCGCGCTCGAAAGCGCGTCCGAGAGCGAGAACAGTTGCTTGCAGAGGTCTCCAATTGGCTCGACGACTATAACTTCCTTGAGGAGTTGCTCGAAGATTCTCCACCCTTTCAACTGCGAGGCCTCCGTCCTCGTCAGCAACTCAGTCCACAGGCTGTCGCCGAGAAGACGCGGAAATATCTCAAGCTCGATGATCAACCCATTCACGACATCTGCGGGATCTTGGAAAGATGCGGCATCAAGGTTTTCCGCGTCCCTCGCGCGACTGATGCTTTCTTTGGGCTATCGGTTAAGGAAGATGACGGTGGACCGGCGATCGTCATCAACATCTGGGAGCGGATCTCGGTTGAGCGCTGGATTTTCTCGGCCGCGCACGAACTCGGGCACCTGCTGCTGCACCCCGGCGCTTACGACCATAGGCAGGAGGAGGAACCTGAAGAAGAGGAAAAACAAGCCGATGAGTTCGCAAGCTTCTTCCTGATGCCCCACGACTCCTTCGAGCGGGAGTGGCAGGACTCGCGAGGACACCCCCTCTACGAGCGCGTCATCAAGGTCAAGAGGATCTTTCACGTGAGCTATAAGACCGTGCTGATCCGTTTGGTACAGATGAAAGAAGCCCCAAGGGACGTATTCCGGACTTTTCAGGTGCAACACCGAAGACGTTTCGGCCAGACCTTGAAAAAGGTCGACGAACCTCAGCCGCTGACCGAAAACAAGTTCAACGAAAAACGAGGCCTAGAGCCGGATCGTCTTTCCGATACCGACTGTCTGGACGATCGGTTGCGCAGCCTGGTCCGCCAAGCGGTCGAGAGCGACGAGATCTCGCTCAGCCGAGGTGCTGAGATCCTCCGCATTCCCTTAATGGATATGCGCCAGCTAGCCGCCGAATGGGCCACATGAGATGCCTGATCGCCCGAAGGTCCTTCTGTCGGACGCGGACGTACTTATCGACTACCGGGATTCGGATCTATCAATTCTCGCCCTCGTCGTTCAGCATTTGGCACCGGTTCATGTCGTTCGAGACGTTGTCGACGAAGTGGACGACCTGAGCCTCGCGCGCTGTAGGGAACTCGGACTGACCGTAATCGAGGTTGAACCGGGAGTTCTTCTCCAACTCGCGACGCTTCCACGAAGACTCTCTCGCTACGATCGTCTTTCGCTTCAAGTGTGTCGGGAGAACGACTGGATCTGCGTTACCAACGACCGGCTCCTTCGTCGGACCTGCGGCGAGTACAATGTCCGGACGAGGTGGGGGCTCGAGCTCATGCTCGATCTGGTTTCGGCAGGGGGCCTCTCCGCTTCCCGCGCCCTTGAAACGGCACGGCGCATCCACACCAACAATCCTCATCACATCTCCAAGAAAATCCTCGAACGGTTCTCATCGCGTCTTGACCTCAGAGAATCGTAGAAATCGGCACGTTGCTAGTCGTCGCCGCTTGGACGGGACTTTTTCCCTCGCTGAGAAACTTGGGCAGCCTCGCGTCGCTGACAGCCCAGCGCTCGGCCAAATGAAAGATCAGTGCTTTCTAGTTTGCCGCTTCACGCGCCCTCCCAAAATTTGTTTATAGATAATATAGATATAGGTATTCTTACCTAATCACAGGAGGTCTCCTTTCATGAAATTCGTACGCACTCTTGCCGTCATATTCGCTGTACAACTAGCCCAGGATGCCCACGGGCAGATTGCGGTTTCAGGTACCGTGGTTTCGGATGAAACCGGCGATGCCTTACCGGGCACAACGGTCGTCATTGAGGGCACATACATCGGGACGATGACAGACCAGGACGGGACCTATTCGATTGACCTTCGGTCTCCAGAGGACATTCTGGTTTTTTCCTTTGTGGGATTCCAGACAAAGCGACTGACGATAAGTCCGGGCGTCACCGCTCTCGATGTTCGCTTGGAACCGAGCGTCGTCGGACTCGCGGGAATCAGCGTCGTTGCCGAGGAGCCTCGAATCTTCGCGAGCAACGTCGTCGCCGAGCCAATGATCCTCCAGCAGTCGAACATCACCAGCGTGACGTCGGTGGTCGATAACCTGCCCGGGGTATCCATCCAGGAGGGCGATGCATACGGCTTCGACGACTGGTCGAGCAACGTCGCCGTGCGCGGTTTCCAAGTGACCATCAGCGAGGCGCAGATCGGCACGACCATCGATGGGTTCCCCAACGGTACATCCGACTACTTCAGCGGAGCCAAAGCGAACCGATTCATCGACCCGATGAACCTCGGCGGCGTCGAGGTGTCGCAGGGAACGGCCGACATCGCCTCCCGCTCGGTCGAGGCGCTGGGCGGCACGTTCAACTACCTGACGGACGATCCGGCGAGCGAGCGGACCTACACTGCGTCAACCACCATCGGCGAGAACGAAGGCCAGCGGCTCTACATGCGCCTCGACACTGGGCCGTTGTTTGGCCGCGAGACGCGTGCCTGGATCGCCGCGGTCCGCCAGGAATCGACCGATTGGATGCAGGGCTCCGCGCGGAACGAGCGGGAGCACATTGCCGTCAAGTTCGTCTCGTCGCACGGACGCCTTGACCTTACAAGCCACCTCTCGTACGACAGCATCCACGAGGACACCTACCAGCGGCTCTACAGCGAGGCCAACTTCAGGGCGAACCCGCGCTGGGACCGCCTGGTGGGCGACTGGCCGGGTGTCCCATACCTGAACCAGTTCTACCGGCCCGGCTGGCAGACCCGGCGGAACAACACCTTGGCCTACCTGAAGGCGGACTGGTCGCTCGACGCCCTATCCATGAGCGGCGGACTCTATTTCCATCGCAACCGGGGGCGCGGCGATTGGCTGCCCCCCTACATCGTCGACATCACCGACGACGGCGGTGGCCCAGAATCGGAGCTGATGGGCCTCGCACCCGTGCAAGGCGGCGCGCAGCTCGGGCTGATCCGCTTCGTGAACCGGGACGGCGTCGCAGTCGGGCCGGTCGACGGGTGCACGTCGTCCTACATCTACAACTACTACGGATCGGGCGGCCCAGAGGTCGATCCCGCGTGCCACCCGGATGCTACTGCGGTGCAGTCGTACCGCCACAGCCACTACGGGAAGGACCGCGTCGGCGTGACGCTCGATGAGGAGTGGTTCACCACCATCGGCACCGCCGGCAGCACACTGCGCGCCGGCATCTGGTACGAGGACTCGCGGCGGCACCTAGGTCGAGACTGGCATCAGATGCTGGATCCGACGCTCAGCTTCGACTGGAACGAGCAGGCCTACTGGCACCAGTATGAGTGGGATTTCCCTCAACATATCTTCAAGTGGTACGCCGAGGAGACGATCTTCGCCGGCCCGTTGTCCCTGAGCGGCGGCGTCAAGCAGTTCTTGGTCGGCGTGTCGCGCGAAGACCAGTTCAATGTCGGCCCGGACCTCGAGGTCGATTCGGATTCGGATCTGCTCTTCTCCGGCGGCATCACATACGAGACGCCGGTCGCGGGCCTCGACCTGTTCGCTGGCTATTCGGAGAACTTCAGGGCGATCAGCGCTACGCTCCTCGAGGTGCCGGGCCGGAGCCTCGATCTGCTCGAGCCCGAGACCGCCTCGAACATCGACGTCGGGCTGCAGTACACGGGGGAACGACTGGCGCTGAGCGCCACGTGGTACACCATCGACTTCGAGAATCGTATCTTCTACCTCGGCCCGACGACGGCCGCCGGTCCCAACTACCTCATCCCGGGCGGCGGTGCCTATTTCAACGCTGGTGGCCTCCAAACGAAGGGCTTGGAGTTCTCGGCAACGGTGCGGATGCCGCAGCAGATGTCCTTCTACACGGCCGGCACACTCAACGACTCGGAGTACATCGGGAGCGGTGATCCCCTCGTCGACGAAAGCCAGAACATCGTTGCGGGAGCCGACGTCACCGGTGTACCGGACAAGCTGTGGGTCGTCTCACTCGATCGGACCGGGCCTTTCCGCACGGGACTGACGGCCAAGTACACATCGTCGCGGCGCGTCAGCCTGACGGCGGACTGGTACACGGACGCCTATTGGCTGGTGGACGCGTATGTCAGTTTCTCAGGCGAGGCGCTGGGTCCCCTGCTCCGATCGACGGAGTTCTCACTCGTGGCGAACAATCTGCTCGACAGGGCCTATCTGTCCGCCATCACCGAGAACGCGGCCTGGCTCGGCGCGCCGCGGACGGTTTCGATGACGGCGACTGTTTCTTTCTAAGCGGAGCGCGAAGGGACGAGAATCTAGGTGGCGTACAGACCCAGCGTCTCCTTTACCTCAATGACTTGCGCCCCTTAGCCCAAGCAAATAGTATAGACCGCAATCTCGCAGACGCCGCCAAACACAAGGAAGAGATATGAAGAAAAAACTTTTCATCACTGGTGCCGCCGGCAAAGTCGGGTCCGGCCTGCGCCGCCATCTCAAAGACCGCTACGACTTTCGCCTACTCTTCCACCGCAACATCCCAGAGGTCGAACCAAACGACGAGATCGTCGTCTCCGACCTCGCCAACTTCGAGAACATGGTCGAGGCCTGCGAAGGCATCGACACCATCGTCCACCTCGGCATCGCCATCGTCCAGCGGGGCTATCCGCGCACGCGCTACAACCAGATGATCATGGAGACCAATATCCAGGGCACCTACAACATCTTTGAGGCCGCCCGCATCAACAAGGTCCCGGTCGTCGTCTTTGCCAGCACTAACCACGTAACGGGCTTCTACGAGCAAGAAGGCATCTACACCACCCCCGAGATGCCGATCCGCCCCGACAGCATGTACGGCGTCAGCAAGGCATTCGGCGAAGCCCTCGGCCGCTTCTACTACGACGAGTACGGCATCTCCTCTTACTGCCTCCGCATCGCCAATTACCCGGACACCGAGGAAGTCAACAGCACCTATCCCCCCGGCGAAAACCGCTGGCTCAGCGCCCGCGATGTCTCTGAACTGACCGCTTGCTGCATCGAGGCCCCCCGGCCCCAATTCGGCATCATCTACGGAGTCTCACTGGGCGCGGACAAAAAGTGGGATCTGGCCAACGCCAAAGAACTCGTCGGCTGGGAGCCCCAAGACCGCGGCGCGCCCTCGCCGTGACGGATGTGGCCTACTTGGGCGGCGGCTACGCAGAGTCCGCACCCGACCCCGGCCCCACCGTAACAGCGCTCCTGCAAGCCGCCCGTCCCGGCAGTCCATCTTCTCGTCTCGTGGTCTTGGGCGGCCCGCCCGGAGTCGGCAAAACCGCCGTCGCCCGAGCACTCCTCGCGCTCTGCCCAAACACCTTTCTCCTCGACAAAGACCAAACGGCCGCGGGTTTTATCCTCGAAGCGGCCGCGCTGCGGGGCGACGCGCCCGACGCGGCTTACGGCGCTCCGCATTACTGGCAAAAGCTCCGTCCCCTCGAATACGCCAGCGCCCTCTCCGCAGCTTGCACTAACCTCGTCGGCACCCACCAAGTCCTCCTCGTCGGCGGCTTTGGCCCCGAATTGGGCGTGGACAGCCTGTGGGAAGGGCTAGTAACAAACATCGCCCCAGCCACCCTTTCCGTCCTCCACCTCGACCCGCCACCCCTAGACATTTGGCGTGCCCGCATGGTCGCTCGCGGCTCCCGCGCCGACGCTTCGTACTTTGCCCATCTCGCGCAGGCCCTCGGCAACCTTCCCGTCTGGACCGGGGCCGTCCGCATCCCGACCGACGGCCCCCTGCACTCAGTCGTCCAACGCACCCTCAACGCCCTCACCTGAAGGTGCGCGGGCGGTTGACTTTTTTCGGTTTTACCCTTTATTTTTTAGGATGTTATGTTAATCGTCCACAGTGCCTTAGGCTACTGCGTTCTCCTTGTCATAGCCTATCTCAGCGGCCACCGCACTCGCTCCATTCCCTGGAAAACCCTTGGCGTAGCCACGGTGCTCCAACTCCTGCTGGCCACCATCCTGCTGCAACCAGCCATTCGCTCGTTGGTCTTTGGTCTCGCCAGCGACTTGACGACCCTGCTGAAAAAAACCGCGCTCACTGCCAATGAGTCGCTGCTGTTTAGCGGCGTGAGCGCTGAGTCGTTTGCCCGCGAACACGGGCCGGTGGTCGCCCTCGAAATCGCGGCGATCCTCATCTTTGTGGCCTCGCTTTCGCGGGTGCTCTACCCCTGTGAAACTCAGCGGCACTTCGGGCGTTATATACTATCTCTAGCTAGAGCGAAAAACAGATGAAAGCAAAAAAGACGACCTATCGCGCCCGGTTCGACGGCCACCGGCGGCTCGCTGCCGCAGTCATCATCCAAGCCGTCAAAGACATGCAGACCACAGATTGCAACCAAGAGCGGCAGACGGCTATCGACTTCCTCTCAGGGGACATGTGGCCCTTTTCCGACGTGCTCGATCTGCCGTTAGACGGTCGCGCCCTCTGCGAGTACCTGCGCACCATGGAGATCGCTTCCATCGAACCTCTTGGCTGACCTGCGCAGAAGCGATATTTTTCGTGGTGCATCTAACCCGGAGACGATCCCGCATGGAACTTTCGCCCGCGCAGATTCGCTTCTTCAAGAGCTTCGGCTATCTCTACTTCCCGCAGCTTTTTGCCCCCGACGAGATCGCCTGGATCACCGAGGAGTTTGAACGCTCCATCCAAGCCTACGGCAACGGCGCGCAACACGACGGCAGCAAGCGCACCATGTTCGGCGGCCCCATCGAGCACCGCGAGCGGCTGTGTACCCTCGTAGATGACGAGCGCATCGTCGGGCTCTGCAACGGCGTCCTCGGCGAAAACTTCAACTACGCCAGCGGCGACGGCAACTACTACAGCGGCGATACCGGCTGGCACCCCGATGGCAATTGGGGCCAGCTTTTCTCGGTCAAAATCGCCTTCTACTTAGACGACCTAACCCACGACACCGGCTGTCTGCGCATAATTCCCGGTAGCCACCACCCCAACCACTTCGTCCGCGCCGAGGGCATTGACCTCAACAACTCCATGGAGCTATTCGGCATCGAGCCGCACGACTTTCCCGGCCACCTCGCGCTCGAGACGACTCCCGGCGACCTCGTCATCTTCAACCACGACCTCTACCACGCCTCCTTCGGCGGCAACCAGCGGCGGCGCATGTTTACCATGAACCTCACCCGCCCCTGCACCAACGATGCCGACTTAGCCACTCTCAGGGACTATCTCAGCCGGCACTCTCCCGGCGGCTACCAAGTAGTAACCGGCGGCGGCATGTTCTATCCCACCATGCTCGACACCGCCAGCCCAGAGCGCATGGTGCACCTGCGCCAATGCGCCGAAGTCCACGACGAACTCTTCCCCGAATTGGCGCGGCATTGACGATCAGCCCGCTCGTGCAGATATTTTCTCTGCGCCCGTAGCTCAGTTGGCAGAGCAGCTGACTCTTAATCAGCGGGTCCAGGGTTCGAATCCCTGCGGGCGCACCATCTTTGCCAAAGGGGGTGCGGACGCCGTTTCCGCACTCCCTTCGGCTGCCAATTTGCGCCTTCCCGTCGCCTTGTCCCATCCTTGACATTTCTCAGTTCAAAGCATAAAATAGCCTCGCGTTTTAGTCGCTTTAGCACCTCCCATCCCTAGCGCCATGGCCAACTCCATAGCCAAACTAGAAAAGGCACTCCGCCGCGACCCAGATTCCCCGCGCTTCGCTCGCCTCGCCGATCTCTATCTCAAACGCGGGCGCATCGAGCGCGCCATTGAGCTGTGCCAAAAGGGCTGTGCGAGTTTTCCCGATTACGCCACTGGCTTTATCGTCCTCAGCATGTGCTATGAAAAACGGGGGGACTTAGAACAAGCGCGCGAGGCCATGGGACAAGCTCTGCGGATCAACCCAGAAAACCCCAGCGGGTACAAGCGCCTCGCCCACCTTTTTGAGCAACTCGACGTCGCGCCATTGGCCTTGCAAAGCCTGCGCCAAGCCGCGTATTTCGACCCTTTCGACCCCTCTCTAGCCGAACAGATCGACCGCTTCATCAGCCAAACCCACCAAGAGGCACCCGTGCCCGAACCCGAACCCGAACCCGAACCCAAAGAGGTCGCGGCCGTCGTTAGCATGGCCCCGATCGAATCCACTCAGCCCCAAGCGCTGCCGCCAAACCAGTCGCCCGATGACGACCGCGACGATCTGTACGGCGATACCGACGACCGCGAACTGCTCCGCCTCTTGCAGGAGATCGAAGAGGAGGAAGTCGCCGAGCCAGCGCCCGCACCAGAAGAGCCACCCACCCCAGCCGACAACAAGCCAAGCACACCAAAAAACAAGCGTATCGCCACCATGACGCTGGCCGAGATCTATACCACGCAGGGCTTGACCCAGAAGGCGATCGAAATGTATCGCGAGCTTCTCGAACAGGAGCCGAACAACACCATCATCCGCAGCAAGCTATCTTCGCTAGAACAAAGCAGCAACGCACACTAACGGGAGCAATATGGCAGACACCACGGATTTCAGAAACGGCTTTACCATGTCCCTCGACGGTGAGCTCTTCTCCATCGTCGAATTTCAGCATGTCAAGCCGGGCAAGGGCAGCGCCTTCGTGCGCACCAAGCTCAAAAACACCAAGACCGGTGCCGTGCTCGACCGCACCTTCCGCTCGGGCGACAAAGTCGAGCAAGTCCGGCTCGAAAAGCGCCAGATGCAGTACCTATATTCCGACCAAGGGCTGTACTACTTCATGGACTTGGACACCTACGATCAGATCCCAGTGTCCGCAGAGATCGTCGGCACAGCCAGCACGCTCCTCAAAGAAAGCGAGAACGCCTTCCTCCTCATAGCAGGCGAGGAGATCGTCTCCGTCGAGCTACCCAACTTCGTCGCCCTTGTCGTCACCCACACCGAACCGGGCGTCAAGGGCGACACCGCCACCGGCGCAGTCAAGCCAGCCACCCTAGAAACCGGCTACGTGGTGCAAGTGCCGCTCTTTATCAACAAGGGCGACCGGCTCAAGGTCGATACCCGCACGGGCGAATACGTAGAGCGCGTTTGAGAAAGGACAACACCTCTTGTGAACGAAGACAAGCTCCGCAAACTGCTAGAGCTTTTTCACGATAGCGACATAGAAGAGTTAGAGGTCCAACACAGCTTCTGGCACGGCACGCGCATCCGCTTAACTCGCAGTCGTGCGCCCTCCCCTGTGGCCCCCGCTGCCTCCATGCCCGTTGCGCCCATTGTGTCCACCGCGCCCACTGAGCCTGCGGCCCCAGCACCTGCTGAAAAGACCGATGACGGCCTCCACGAGGTGCTATCGCCCATGGTCGGTACGTTTTACCGAGCCGCCTCGCCCGAAGCCGATCCCTTTGTGCGCGAGGGCGATCGCATCGAAAGCGGCCAGACCCTCTGCATCATCGAGGCCATGAAGATCATGAACGAGATTCCAGCGGATGTCCAAGGCGAAGTGGTCGAAATCCTCGTCGGCGACGCCCAGCCCGTTGAATACAACCAAGCGCTGTTCAAAATTCGCCCCGACTAAGAGGCTGTGTTCGAGAAAATCCTCATTGCCGACCGCGGCGAAATCGCGCTGCGCGTCATCCGCGCCTGCAAGGAAATGGGCATCGCGACGGTGGCTGTCCACTCCCAAGCCGACACCCGCTCCTTGCACGTATCTTTTGCCGACGAGGACGTCTGCATCGGGCCGGCTGCTGGCAAGGACAGCTACCGCAACGTCGTCAATATCATCAGCGCCGCCCAACTGACCAACGCCGACGCGATCCACCCCGGCTATGGCCCCTTGGCCGAAAACGCCGACTTCTCCGAAATCTGCGCCGATTGCGGCATCCAGTTCATCGGCCCGCCAACTGCGGCCATCCGCAAAATGGGCGACAAGGCCGTCGCTCGCCACACCATGCAGGAGGCCGGCGTACCCGTCGTGCCGGGCAGTGAGGGCGCGCTCCACTCGCTAGACGACGCCCGTCAATGGGCGGAAAAGATCGGCTTCCCGCTGCGTCTCAAAGCCTCGGCTGGCGGCGGCGGGCGCGGGATGCGGGTCGTCCGCGCGATGGATGAATTGGAGGAAGCCTATCAGATGGCGCGCCGCGAAGCTCGCACCGCCTTTACCAGCGACGCCGTGTACATGGAGCGCTCCATCGAAGAGGCGCGCCACATCGAAATCCAAGTCCTCGGCGACCAGCACGGCAACATCGTCCACCTCGGCGAACGCGAGTGCTCCATTCAACGACGGCACCAAAAGCTCTTGGAAGAAAGCCCCTCGCCCATAGTTGACCCCGACTTGCGCCAGCGGCTGGGTGCGGCCGCCCTCGCCGGCGCAGCCGCGGTCGGCTACTACAGCGCGGGTACCATTGAACTCCTCGTCGATGCAGACCACAACTTCTACTTCATGGAGATGAATACCCGCATCCAAGTCGAACACCCGGTTACTGAGATGGTCACCGGCATTGATTTAGTCAGGGAACAGATTCGCATCGCGGCCGGCGAGTCCCTCCGCTTTAGCCAAGAAGACATCCAACTCACCGGGCACGCCATTGAATGCCGGATCAACGCCGAAGATCCCGCGCGCAACTTCATCCCCTCTTCGGGCATCATCGAAGCTCTCCACCTGCCGGGCGGCCCCGGCGTCCGCATCGACAGCCACATCTACCAAGGCTACGAGATTCCTCCTTACTACGACTCCCTACTGGCCAAAATCATCGCCTACGGCTCCGACCGCCAAAGTGCCATAGCGCGGATGCGTCGCATCTTAGGCGAATGCACAATAGAAGGCGTGGCCACCACCTTGCCCTTTCACCGAACCCTACTCACCGAACCCGACTTTATCGCCGGGCAATTCGACACCAACTACGTAGCCAACTCAAAGTGGTCGTCTTAAGCAAGCACGAGAGGCAATTATGAGCCAGACCCAGATCCCCGAGCACTTGATCTATTCGGAAAGCCACGAATGGCTTCAGCTAGAAAGCGACATCGCCACTATCGGCATTACGGATTTCGCGCAAACCGAGTTGGGCGACATCGTATTCGCTGAGTTGCCCGAGGTGGGCGAGCACCTCGAACGAGGTGAGACCTTTGGCACGCTTGAGGCGGTTAAGACCGTCGCCGACCTGATCGCTCCGGCTTCCGGCGAGGTGCTAGAAGTCAACGACAGCCTCGCCGAAGAAGCCGAACAAATCAACGAAGACCCGTACAGCGGCGGTTGGCTGCTCAAGATCCGCATCGCCGACTCTGCGGACTTGGAGAACTTGCTCAGCGCCCAAGACTACGCTGACCTGATCTCCAACCACTGACCTTGCATCTATTCGCTATAAATGCGCTTTTTATAAGGAATGCACATTGTATCATTGGGAAACTGGATAATTAATCCAATCCCAAGGGTTGGAACATGCCAAAAGTAGCTTAAATTTAATTAGCTCTACGCCGTGGATAGACTCTTGCTGGAAAGAACCGTACTGGTCCTCAATCAAAACTACGAGCCTCTAAGCATATGCAGCGTGCGCCGGGCCTTACTGCTGATTTTGCGCGGCAAGGCCGAAGCTGTCGAAAAAATGAACGAGGTGATTCATTCGGTCTCCCAAGAGTATCCGGTACCCAGCGTCGTCCGCCTCGGACGCTACATCCGCGCGCCGCGCCGACGAGTCGTGCTCTCCAAGCGCAACATCCTCAAGCGCGACAATCACCAATGCCAGTACTGCGGCAGCAAAGAAGGCAAGCTAACGGTCGATCACATTGTGCCGCGCACCAAAGGAGGCCAAGGAACTTGGGAAAACCTCGTCTGCGCCTGCGCCCTGTGCAACAACAAGAAAGGCGAACACCGGCCCGAGCAGGTCGGCCTCATACTGCGCAGCAAACCCAAGCGCCCCAATAACGTGAGCTTCATCCGCAATTTCGTCGGCATCGACGATCAGCGCTGGAAACCGTATCTTTTTATCGACTAAGGCAGGCGCCCTTATGGAACGCGACGCAATCGAACAGGAAGAAACGGCTCTCTACGAGGTCAAGCTCGACGTCTTTGAAGGTCCGATGGACTTGTTGCTCTATCTGATCCGCAAAGACGAGTTGGATATCTACGACATTCCCATCGCCCACATCACCACCCAGTACTTGGGCTTCTTGCAACACATCCACCAACTCGACATCGAACAGGCCAGCGACTTCATCCTCATGGCCGCCACTCTGCTGCGGATCAAGTCGCAGATGATGCTGCCCCGCGAGGAACTCGGTCTCGACGGCGACGGCGAAGAAGACCCACAGGCCGAGTTGATCCGCCGCCTGCTAGAGTACCAGCAGTTTAAGGACATTGCCGACTGGCTGGGTGTGCGCAAAGACGAGCGACGCGACGTGTACCTGCGCCGCCAAGGGCCGGGCGACAGCGTCGAGGAGTCAGCCCAACTCCAGCCCGTATCGCTCTTCGACCTATTGGTCGTGTACAAGCATGTGCTCGATACAGTGCCCGAAAACTTGGTCCACCAAATCGTCGAAGAAGAAGTCTCAGTCGCCGAGTGCATTAACTACCTGCTGGCAGTGCTCGAGCGCAACTCGCGCATCAACTTCATGGACTTGCTCCAAGGCCGCGACCGCCAAGCCCTAATCGCCACCTTCGTCGGGATCCTAGAACTACTCAAGACGCAGCGCGTCCGCGTGCAGCAGGCGCGGCCCTTCGACGAGATCTGGATCGAGCAATCGCCACTCCAACCAACCGCAGCGGGGGCTATTCAGACCCGTGAGCCGTGAACCCACAGCGGCCTCGCGCGACGTCAATCCTGCGCAGGCTCGGGCGATCATTGAGGCCATCCTGCTGACGGCGACAGAGCCGGCGACCCCGGGTCGCCTCGTCGATCTGCTCGCCGGGTACAACGGCCGCGATATTCGCGAGGCCATCGACGCGCTCAACGCTCAGTACGAAGCGGCCGGGCACGGGATAGAAGTCGTTGAATTGGCCGGCGGCTATCAACTTGCCTCGCGCCACGAACACGGGCCTTGGCTGCGCAAGTACCACAAGACCTCGCGCCAAGTGCGCCTCACGCCGGCGGGCCTCGAAGTTCTCGCCATCGTCGCTTTCAAGCAGCCGGTCACTCGCGTCGAGATCGACAACATCCGTGGCGTCAACTCGGCCAGCGTGTTGCAAACGCTGATGGAACTCAACATGGTCCGCCTCGCTGGCCGCTCCGAGGGCATTGGCAAGCCCATGCTCTTTGGCACGACCCGAGAATTTTTGCTCCACTTTGGGCTGCGAGGGCTGGGCGAGTTGCCCAAGCCCAAGGAATTAGCAGAGCTGCTCGCCGAGGGCCAGCAGCCGACTGCCGCCCGTCAACTCGCCTCCGAGCTAGACGAGTTGCAAAAGCAGGCAGAGGAAGGGAGCGACGATGAACGCTCCTGAGCCGCAAATGCGCCTCAATCGCTTCTTGGCTCGCTGCGGAGTGGCCTCGCGCCGCCACAGCGATGCGCTGATACAAAGCGGCGCAGTGCGCGTCAACGGCGAAGTAGTAGCCGAGCCGGGCCGAGTGGTCGCGGTGAGTGCCGACCAAGTAGAGTGCCGCGGCCGGGTCCTCACCCTCCCTGGCCAGTACGAATACGTGCTTTTGCACAAGCCGGCCGGATATCTAGTCACCCGCACCGACCCACGCGACCGGCCCACAGTCTTTGACCTTTTGCCCGACCTCCACCCAGGCACCGTGCCCGTAGGTCGTCTC
Source organism: Candidatus Latescibacterota bacterium (assembly GCA_022827835.1). GTDB lineage: Bacteria > Latescibacterota > UBA2968 > UBA8231 > UBA8231. The sequence goes on along the minus strand of JAJEIO010000018.1, from coordinate 33,329 downwards.
GACCTCGATACCACCGGGCTTTTGCTGCTGACCGACGACGGTGCCCTCGGCCATCGGCTACTGCACCCACGCTTCGTCATCGCCAAGCGCTATGAGGCCATCGTCAGCGGCGACCCGCACGAGGACCAACTCGACCGGCTGCGCGCCGGCATCGCACTCGGCGACGGCCCCACAGCACCGGCTCAGGTCCAAGTCGAGGAGCGCTGGAGCAGCGGTTGGCATAAGCGGGCGCGGCTGAGCTTGTGCATTCACGAGGGACGCAAGCGCCAAGTCCGCCGCATGCTCCGCGCCGTCGGCTATCCGGTGCGGCAATTGACGCGGGTTGAATTTGCCGGGCTAACCCTCGGCCCGCTCGTCGCCGGCCAGTATCGCCGACTCAGCCCCGAGGAGGTCCGCCAGCTCAAAACCGAGGTCGGCTTGTGAAGCGGCGTGGGCTAATCATTGCCATCGACGGCACCATCGGCTCCGGCAAGACGACCACGGCGCGGCGAGTGGCCGAGCGGCTGGGCTATCGCCACCTCGACACCGGAGCCATGTACCGAGCCGTGGCCTTAGCGGCGACTCGTCGCGGGGTGGAACCCGAGGACGAGGACGCGCTGGAGGACCTATTGGCGACCTCGACCATAGACTTGGACTCCGGCCGGGGGCGCGTCCTGCTCGACGGACAGGATATAAGCGAAGCCATTCGTCAGCCCGACATTACCCGCCGGGCGGGCGCGTACGCAAACGTACCCTTGGTGCGCCACTTCCTAGTCGCTCAGCAGCAGCGGTTAGGTCAGGAGGGCGGCGTAGTCGCCGAAGGACGCGACATAGCCTCGGTGGTCTTTCCCGCCGCCGAACTAAAAATCGCCTTGGTCGCCGACCTCGATGAGCGCACCCGGCGACGGCATCGGGAATTGACTACCAAAGGAGTATGCATCACATTGGAACAGGTCCGGTCCGACATTCAGACTCGGGACCGGGAAGACGCCGAGCGCGACTACGGAGGTACGAGCGCAACAGACGAGATCGTCGAAATCGACACGACTCGCATGAATTTGGCAGATCAAGTCGATTGCGTCGTCGCATTGGCCCGCCAACGCGGTGCCTAACGCTGGCGCGGAGAGACCGCGCCAGTATCACATCAAGCGAAGTGCGCGCTTCGCTTTAACCTTTTTAAGGATCTGCGCAACATGACCGAGGAAACCACAGTAACAGCAGAGCAACAGGAAGCAACAGCAGAGCAACAAGAAGCTCCTGTGTACGGCAACGTCAGTGTCGAAGAGCTGGAAAAGCCCGAGTACGACCAAGCCCAATACGACGAACTTATGGCCCTCTACGAGGAGAGCATCTCCGGCATCAAAGAGGGCCAGATCGTCAAGGGCACAGTCGTCTCCATCGGCCCCAGTGAAGTGATGGTCGATATCGGCTTCAAGTCCGAAGGCGCGGTGCCGATCAAGGAATTTTCAGCCCCCGAGTCCATTGAGCAAGGCCAAGAAATCGAGGTCTTCTTAGAGGACGTCGAAGACCAAGAGGGCCAAGTCGTGCTCTCCAAGCAGAAGGCCGATTTCATGCGGGTCTGGGATTTGATCAAGGAGGCCCACGACACCGGCAACACCGTCGAGGGCCGGCTGATGCGGCGCATCAAGGGCGGCATCGTCGTCAACCTCTTTGGCGTCGAGGCCTTTCTGCCCGGCTCGCAGATCGACATCCGCCAAGTCAAAAACTTCGACCAGTTCATCGGCCACGAATTTCCCTTCAAGATCATCAAACTCAATAAGGCGCGGCGCAACATCGTCGTCTCGCGCCGCGCCGTGCTAGAAGAAGAGCGCGCGCGGATGCGCGAGGAGATCGTCAAGGTGTTGGAGGAAGGCCAAATCCGCGAGGGCGTCGTCAAGAACATCACTGACTTCGGCGCTTTCATCGACTTGGGCGGCGTCGATGGCCTCCTCCACATCACCGACATGTCGTGGGGGCGCGTCAACCACCCCTCGGAATTGGTCTCCATCGGCGACCGCATCAAGGTCAAGGTGCTCAGCTACGACCGCAAGCGCGAGCGCATCTCCTTGGGGCTGAAGCAACTGACTGCCCATCCGTGGGAGAACATCGAGAATAAGTACCCGATTGAGAGCCAGGTGCGCGGCAAGGTGGTCTCCATCACCGACTACGGGGCCTTCGTCGAGTTGGAGGAAGGTATTGAGGGCCTAGTCCACATCTCTGAGATGTCCTGGACCCAACACGTGCGCCATCCTTCCAAGCTGGTCAACATCGGCGACATCGTCGAGGTGAAAGTGCTCAAGATCGACAGCGAGAACCAGAAGATCTCCCTCGGCATGAAGCAAACCGAGGACGATCCTTGGGATACCCTCGACACCAAGTATCCTCCTGGCACCAAGATCGAGGGCACGGTATGCAGCCTGACCAACTTCGGGGCTTTCGTCGAATTGGAAGAAAACATCGACGGGCTGGTCCACATTTCGGATATGTCTTGGACCAAGCGCATTCGCCAAGCCAGCGAAATGTTCAAAAAGGGCGACGTGATCCCCGTGGTCGTCACCGAAATCGACATCAAGCGCCGTCGCATCTCGCTCAGCCACAAGGATGCCTTTGAAAACCCCTGGCCTCGCTTTGCCGAGCAATACGCCGTAGGCGTCGAGGTGCGGGGCGCAATCTCGCGGCTCCTCGAGCGCGGCGTGGTCGTCTCGCTCGTTGACGAAGTCGATGGGTTCGTGCCGCTATCGCATTTGGCCATCGACGGATTGCAAACCCCCCGTCAGAGCTTTGCCGAAGAGCAGGAACTCCCGCTAGAGGTCATCGAGTTCGACAAGAACCAGAAAAAGATCGTCCTCAGCGTGCGCGAGTACTTCAAGGACAAGGACCAAGCCGAGTACGAAGCCTACTTAGCCGAGCATCCCGTCCAAGAAGTCGCCGCCGAGGAGGCCGCTGCCGACAAGGACGACGAGATGGAAAGCTGGGGAGACGTCCACGACGATGAGCAAGACGCCGAGCAAGATGTTGAACAAGACGATGAGCAAGGTGACGAGCAAGACACCGAGCAAGACGAGTCGTAAGCTCCGCAGCAACAACCAAACGCGGTGGGACGAACAATCGTTCCACCGCGTTTTTATTTTTGCCAACCCCAATCCCCTACCGAACTATGCCACCCAGACCTAAACTCACGCCGGCGATGGAGCAGTACATGCACTTTAAGCGTCAGCACCCCGACGCGATCCTCTTCTTCCGCATGGGCGACTTCTACGAGATGTTCTGCGACGACGCCAAAGAGGCCGCGCGCCTGCTGGGCCTTACCCTGACCTCTCGTCCCGCTGGTAAATCCGGCAACCTGCCCCTCGCCGGTGTGCCCCATCACGCCATGGAAGGCTATCTGGCCAAACTCATCCAGCTCGGGCGCAAGGTCGCCATCTGCGAGCAGGTCGAAGATCCCAAAAAGGCCAAAGGCGTGGTCAAGCGCGACGTAGTCGAGGTCGTCTCCCCGGGCACCGCGCTTTCCGACTCCATGCTCGACCAGCAGCGCAACAACTTCCTCGTCGGCCTCTGCGCGCACGCCGGCCGCGTCGGGCTGGCCAGCGTCGATTTGTCAACCGGAGACTTCGCACTCGACGAGATTCCCCAAAGCGACCTCGCCGACGAGCTAGAGAGCTTGGGACCGGCCGAGCTGCTCATCGCCGAAGGGGCCGACGAACAGTGGGTCGCCATCCTGCAAAACGCCCTGCCAAACGTGGCGCTCAGTCGCCTCGCGGACTGGCACTTCGCCGCGGATACTGCGTATGAAACCCTCACCAGCCAGCTCCGCGTTCAGACGCTGAAGGGCTTTGGCTGCGACGACATGGAGGCCGCCATTCGCGCCGGTGGGGCGACAGTGGCCTATTTGCGCGAAAACCAGCGCGGCGCAGTCGAGCACATCAACCGCCTCCAGCGCAAGTACCGCGAGCACTTTGCCCTCATCGACGCCACGGCCCAGCGCAACCTAGAACTCCTCGCCAATCGCCAAGACGGGGGCCGTGCCAACACCTTACTCGAAATCCTCGACCACACCCGCACCCCCATGGGCGCGCGTCTGTTGCGCCAATGGGTCGCCCAGCCGCTCAAGTCCCCGCCCTTAATTATCGCCCGCTTAGAGGCCGTTGACGAACTCCTAAACCAGCGCGAGATCCGCCGCACTCTCGGCCAATGCCTAGAGCAGGTCGGCGATCTAGAGCGGCTAATCGCGCGAATCTGTTGCCTGCGGGCCAACGCCCGCGACATGGTGGCCCTCGCCCGCTCGCTCGACCTCGCGCCTGCCATCGGCACCGCGCTATCCACGGCGCAGAGCGCGCTTTTACAAGAGCTATGCTCCAAGGGGCTGCCCGACGTCAGCGAGTTAGTCGCCGAGATCCTCGGCGCACTAGTCGACGCACCCCCGGCGACCCTGACCGATGGCGGCCTAATCCGCGACGGCTATCACCCAGACGTCGATCAACTGCGGCAGATCGCTCGCGGCGGCAAGGACTACATCGCCCGCTTACAGGCCACCGAGCGCGACCGCACTGGCATTGCCTCGCTCAAGATCGGCTACAACCAAGTCTTTGGTTACTACATCGAAATCAGCAAGGCCAACCTCGACAAAGCCCCCGAGGAGTACCATCGCAAACAGACCTTGGCCAACGCCGAGCGCTTCATCACGCCCGAGCTAAAAGAGTACGAGGAAAAAGTCCTAGGGGCCGAGGATCGCCTCAAAGAGCTAGAAAACGAGCTGTTCTTAGCCCTGCGCGACCGCGCCGCCCGCTGGACGCCTCAAGTCCAGCAGATCGCCCGCGCCATCGCGCGCATCGACGTGCTGTATTCCCTCGCCGAAGTCGCCGAGAGCGAATCCTACATCCGGCCCCAAGTTGACGACGGCCAGCTAATCGACATCCGCGACGGCCGCCACCCAGTCGTCGAGCGCCAACTCCGCACGGGCAGCTTCGTGCCCAACGACGTGCGCCTCGACGCCAACGGCGCGCAGATCATGCTCATCACTGGCCCGAATATGGCTGGCAAGAGCACCATCATCCGCCAAGTGGGTCTCATCGCGCTGATGGCGCAGATGGGCAGCTTCGTCCCCGCGCGCCAAGCTACCATCGGCGTGGTTGATCGCATCTTCACCCGCGTGGGCGCGTCCGACAACCTCGCCGGTGGCGAGAGCACCTTCATGGTAGAGATGCACGAAGCCGCCAATATCCTCAACAACGCCACCAGCCGCAGCCTGCTCCTCATCGACGAACTCGGCCGCGGCACGAGCACCTTCGACGGCCTGAGCATTGCCTGGGCCATTGTCGAATACTTGCACCAGCACCGCGAGGTCCACCCGCGCACCCTCTTTGCCACGCACTACCACGAGATGACCGAACTCGAAAGCCACCTAGAGCGCGTCGTCAATTTCAACGTGCAAGTGCGCGAAGAAGGCGACCGCGTGGTGTTCCTCCATCGCCTAGCTCCGGGGTCTGCCGACCAAAGCTACGGCATCAACGTCGCGCAGATGGCCGGGATGCCGGCCCAAGTCGTCGCGCGCGCCCAAGAAATTCTCACTCGCCTCGAAAAAGACCAGATCGACACCCAGGACATCCACCGCCCGGATGTGCCCTCACCAGCCCCTCAGCCCCAGCTCAATCTCTTCCCCGCGCCTGCGGACGCGCCGTGGGTGGCGGAGTTGCGGGACATGGACCTCAGCCAGATTACGCCGCTTCAGGCATTGATCAAGCTGAATGAGTGGAAAGAGAAAATTAAGAATGGGGAATGAGGCCGGAATGATCCGTGCCCGCGTCGAACCGGAGTTAAAATCCCAAGCCGAAGCGGTTTTCTCGGAACTTGGACTGTCTGCAACCGAAGCGATCACGCTGTTTTATACTCAGGTCCTCTTGCATCGAGGTTTGCCGTTCGCGGCGAGAATTCCCAATGCCGAAACCATCGAAGCACTGCGACGGGCTCGCGCAGGAGAGGGACTCACCGAGTACGACGATCTTGAGGATCTCAAGGCCAAGCATGGTTGATACATGAATCGGAACCCACACCGATTCATTGGAACTAGGATTTAGAGCTACCTTAGTGACTATACACATAATGCTTATGGGAAGGTGAAGCGGTTTACTAGGAGGACAATTTGATGAATCATCTTCAGAGACTTGGCAACAGAGTATCGGTTTCAATTCCGGCTGATGACGACGGCTTTACGGGCCGTGAATGCCCACAGGCAGATTGCGAGGGATACTTCAAGATTGAATTTGGTACAGGCCTCGAAGGTGAAGGTACTCTCTGTCACTGCCCTTACTGCGATCATACTGCTAGTCACGATCACTTTTATACAAAGGCACAGATCGAATACGCCAAATCAGTTGCTATGCGGAAGATAACTGATGCGATTCACAAGGACCTCAAGAAGCTAGAGTTCGATTACAAGCCGAAGGGTCCGTTTGGCATTGGTATTTCGATGAAAGTCAGCCGGCCTCGTCTGACTCCGATTCATAAATTCAGAGAAAAGAAGCTCGAGACCGAAATTGTATGCGATAGCTGTACACTGCGATATGCTGTCTATGGTGTGTTCGCTTTTTGCCCAGACTGCGGCCAGCACAATTCATCACAGATTCTTGCTAAGAACCTCGAAGTGGTGGAGAAAATGTTAGATATGGCAGCCAAGGCCGCTGATAAGGACATGTCCGAAAGGCTCATTGAGAACGCATTAGAAGACTGTGTTTCAGCTTTCGATGGCTTCGGCCGAGAAATCTGTCGCGTTCATGCCGAGAAGGCGACCAATTCTATAAGCGCGGAAAAAATATCCTTTCAAGACCTGCAAGGTACCCAGAAGAGAATGTCCTCACTATTTGGCATTGATCTCTCCGATGGGATAACAGCACAGGAGTGGGAAGAAGTCATTCGTGGATTTCAGAAACGGCACCTCTTGTCCCATAACATGGGCGTGGTAGATGAAGCCTACATCCGTAAGACAAACGACATCAATGCCATAGTCGGTCGAAAGATCATACTTACATCGAGCGACGTCCACGAAGCCGCCAGAATTGTTGGCAAGCTCGCAAAACATATAATCGCTGAGTTCCAAGCTCTTTAGATAGACTTATGCAGGGTGGTAATATCTCTGGATTCTCCGTCGTGCGGAACAACGTGCTGATTGCGTTTCGCCATCTTACAGTAACCTCCTAATCAGATATCAGTAACCTCCTAATCAGATATTTTTTGCAGACCATCTCCGCAAGGCTTGGTTGATTATGTTTACATTCATGGTATATTTTTAAAAATTGTAAACTTCAACATTAGGAGCCACATGTTCGGAGATCGCCTAAAACTTGCTAGAAAAAAGTCCGGTTATTCGCTGCGCGGGCTGTCGGACGCGCTAGACGGCCACGTCACCGCCCAAGCCCTCGGGAAATACGAGCGGGGCGAGATGATGCCGAGTTCCGACGTCCTAATTCGGCTAACCAAGACACTCGGCGTGTCCCTTGAATACCTGCTGAGCGAACAGGTCGAAGAGCTTGAGGCGGTGGAATTTCGGAAACGTTCCGGCACGTCGGCCGGCGAAAGAGCACGGGTGTCGGCTGAAGTGATCGACTGTTTGCAGCGCTATCTGACGATTGAGGAAATCCTAGGCTTGGATAGCGGGGTATGGCGCGTGCCGCAATTCGGCAATCGCTTCTTCGGTCAAGAAGAAGACGGCGAGATCGTTGCCGAAGACATGCGTAGAGAATGGAAACTCGGTATCGATCCCATCCCGAATATGACCGCCCTGCTTGAGGATTGGGGAATCAAGGTCTTGGTGATCGAATTGCCGGAGCGCGTGTCGGGCTTGACCTGTCTAGTCCGCAGACAACACCATAAAGAGAAAGTCCCGGTGATTGTCGTAAACCGGAAAGCCACGCTTGAAAGGCGGCGGTTTACGCTCGCCCACGAGCTGGCACACCGGCTGATCGACAAAAACTCTCCAGCGGACCACGAAAAAGCAGCGAATGTCTTTGCGGGAGCTTTTCTCATTCCGCGTGATCATCTTGTCAGAGAGATTGGAGAGGCCCGCAAGGCCATCGGCTACCAAGAACTGATCCAACTCAAGCGGATGTACCGGGTTAGTGCAGCAACGCTGCTCGTGCGATTCAAGCAAGTAGGCATAATCAATGAATCGACGCTTGCCTATGCGTTCCAGACCTTTGCGCGTGGATGGCGCTCCAACGAGCCAGAACCGCTAGAGGGAAGTGGCGAAGAAGGACAGCACGAGGTGCCGAGACGGTTTGAACGTCTTTGCTATTGGGCGCTAGCCGAGGGCCTCATTTCACCAAGCAAGGCCGGTGAGTTACTTCAGCAGCCTCGCCACAAGATCGAGCAGGGATTGAGGGGGCCGGCTGAGATTAATGTGGATTGAGGCTGCTTTAGGAAAAAATTTCAATGCGTCGGACGACCTCGTGGAAGAAATCCCGCGACCAAACATCGATGGTGCGCGGGTCGCGCACAAACCGGACCACATCGTCTTGGGCGCGCCCAACATCGAGTTGGTCAACCGCTTGGCGCAAGAGTTCCATGAGGCGACCTCGCGTCAAAGGCATCTCGTCCCGATAATCGCCCGACTGCCTCATGCGCTCCTCTAGATGGCTCAGACGCACCTGTGGATGACGGCCGGCGTACCAGACTAGATCGTACCAATCCCGCCCCTTGACGCGCGTCTGCCACCTCCGGCACAAGATGGCGTGTAGCTTACCAGCGAACAGATCGGGCAGGCTATAAACGCGCACCGCAAACGGAATAGGTTGCAGCAAATAGCGGCTCTCAGTCTCAAAGCCGCCGGGTGGGTCGGTGTCCACTTCGAGTTTGATCCGCAGAGCCGACCCAGGATGCAGGCCGGGGAACCGTTCGGCGTCTGCTTCGATGACGAGCAACTGTTTGAGCGTATGGGCCTTGAGAAAGGCCGACTCAATAGCCGTCTGCCGGGTCGGCTCTCTGTGCTCAAACTCGACGCTAAAACCAAAACTGCCGATCTCGCGCAAGAGGGACTCGCCATATTGCCCAAGCGAAAATCCCGGGTCGGGTGCCAGCAACGAGAAGTCAATGTCCTCGGAATAGCGATCTAGGCCGTAGAGTACGCGCAGGGCCGTGCCTCCGTAGAAGGCGGCATGCTCGAAAAACTTGCTGCGCCAGAGGCCGAGCAACGCCAATTCCTGTAGTATCTCCCGCAGCGCATTGACGTAATCGTCGCGCGTTTCAGGTGCGTATCGGTCGAGCATGGGACGAATGGCCTCATGCATGGCTCTGCTCCCTTAGCGTCTGTAGGTAGCGCATGAGCCAATAGAGCTTCCGCGAATCGTAGGCTCTCGCTATCGCATCAAGGCGGTCGCGGTCGAGGACGGCCAACCGGGCGGGGTCCAGCCGCAGGTCGTCCAGCAAATACGGACCATAGGTCGCCAAGCGAGTCCCGTCGAAGCGCTTGTCGGCCCAGACCTTGTCCGCCAGCGCCTTTTCTGGGGAAGCAATCAGGAAGGATAGATCGCCGTGCTCTGCTAGCAGGCCCCCAACAGCGTAGCGGCTCTGACTCAGGCGGCGGTAGGAGAACATTCCGTAGGGCGTAGTGAAGGTGCGCGACCGCCCCAATGTCACCGAGGTGACGGTCTCGACGCGTTCCGGTATGAGCCCGTGGTAGCTCAGTGCGTAGTCTAGGCTTATGTAGGAAGGCCCATAGATCAGATTGGCCAGCAGTTCCCGGCTGATAGGGGCTCGTCGGAGGGACTCGCCAAAGGCGTACAAGCCCTTCCTAATGCGCACGATTTCTCCACTAGCTAACAATCTGCGGATTTTGTCGCGGGGCTTGCTAAACTGGGACAAACAGGCGACCAGTTGCTGGTAATCGAAGACATCTCGAGCGATCTGCTGCCGCAATGGGGTCGTTTTAAGCATTTTGTACCGCAATGATATACATCAATGTCCACAATTAGTGGACATAGTGTGCTAAAAATGTGAGGTTCTGTCCAATTTTCTCCGCGCTGCCAGAGGGCACCGTCGCGTCGCTGCTGCCAGCATCCCTACCATCTAACCTGCACATCGAGTATTTTTAATCAATTACGTTGAGACGACAGTGGAGTAAAACTACCCTCCCTTTAGCTCTAAATTTTCAATTAGCCGAATCCTAAACTTATAATCAGACGTCTCAACATCTACAATTAGGGTAGTGTATCCGTTTGAATTGTGGCGGCGACCTCTTCGTGGCAGGCTGTTCCAACCAAAGGCCGCCGCCGTGCCGTAGGGTCTCAGGATGCTAAGCGATCCCTACGGCGGTACTTATTAATACAGACTGTTGACATATTGATGCAGGACAACGACCCAGAAGAAGAAAAGGATAAAGAATAGAAATTTGATTAATTTCTTCATAATGCGCCGTTTCTGCGCCCTCTTCTTGCGCGCAATGGACGAACCTTGTAGGCGGTTCCAAAGCCTTGTGATGGTGCGCCTAGTCGCCCGCGTTTACTTGACCAGCATCATCTTTTTCCATTGGACGGGATTCGGTTCCGCTTTCAGCCGCATGAAGTAGATACCCGTCGCCCCGGGCTGACCGTACTGATCGGTCGTATCCCACTCGACAGCGTAGTGTCCGGGCGCTTGATGGGCGTCCACCAAGGTGCGGACTCGTTGGCCAACCCCGTTGTAGATGTCCAGCCGTACCCGCGTTGCTTGGGTCAGGTCATAGTGGATCGTCGTCGTGGCATTGAACGGATTGGGATAGATGTGGCTTGCTACAATCGCTTGCGCCGATGCTTTGCTACTAGCCTCCCCTGCGGCCATCTCGGGCGGCATCCACACGGGCAGATCGGCGATTGCGTTTCGGGCGGCCTGCGACGTGGGCACGCCCCACGCCTCGAAGAATGGGCCGAGGTTGTGGCCCACCTGCCGCGAAAAGCGGACCATCCACTGGTCGCGCTTGTCGTCGTCGTCTGTTGGGCGCTCGTTGTCGGGCAGGGCGCGGTAGGTGGCGAACACCTGCCGGTAGGCGTCCCAGCCGAACGCCTGCTGCAACTGCACGTACATGACCAGGGCCAAGAACGGCTCGCGCTTCCACAGTTCAAAGTCCGGGTTATCGAAGTCGTAGCGCGCCATCTCCTCGGCACGCCACGAGGCAGAGCCTCTTTCATGTTCGGATACGGGGATGCCGCACAGGAACTCGAACACGTAGAGCGTGAACAGGTTGACCGTCACCTCCACCGTGCCCTCGAACGTCCAGTCGTCGCTTTGGTGGTTGTGGCCCACCTCGTGAAACATGCCCCAGTTGCTGTCTATCTCTTCCCAGCCAACGGGAGAGCGCAGGTGTCGAGAGTCCACCAGCTTGGCTTGGTGGTACAGGTGACCCATCATGGGATAGCCGGCATGCATCCAGCCCCCCGAGATCTGCCGGTCCACGACGAATCGCTCCGGTCTCAAGCGGGCGTTGGAAGGCCAAGCGGCCAGTTCTGCGTTCAGGTCGAGCACGCGGTCCCAGGTCTCCGCCACGGCGGCCGGGTCGTCGAGATCGCGCACCTCAGAAGCAGGTGTGGTGACAATCATGTTCCGCCCAGCGATCTCAGCCCACGGCGCGGGCGCATGGCGAATCTCGTTGCGCCAGGCGGCTAGATCCGTCTCGCCCAACACGAAGAGGGGGGCCGCCACGGCCCCTTCGATCTTGACGGTGATCTTCCCGAGGTTGGCGTTGACCGGGACCTCGACATAGATCAGGCCGCCGAACGCATTGGCAACGAGGGTTTCGACCGCAGAGATAGGGAAGCGGCGGCTGATCTGGGGCATGCGCGTCCAGTTGTCCCGGACCGAGATGTCGTCTGAGTGGACACCCACGCGCACGTGGAAGTCGCCTTTTCGCGCGACCGCGGCCGGCACTGTCACCGTGACCCGTTCGCCCGGCGCGGCGTAGAGGCTAGTGGAATGCCAGCGAGGCACATCCGGCCGAGCGTAGAGGCCGGTAGAGTGCCCGCGCGGTTCGGTGGTGTCGATGGTGAGACGGCGCGTGACGCGCGGGGCATCGGCTGGGACGGAGCCGGGAAAGTCCGCAGCCGCCGGATGTGCACGCACAGAGCGGGGCGACATGCGGCCGTGCTCAATCACAAAGAGCGTGGCCGCAAGGCGGGAGACCACGTCGGTCTTGTTCACCGGCCGCTCGGCCGACGGCCAGCGGTCGTTGCCCTCCACCAGCGTGCGCAGGCGCGGTGCCAGTAGCAGATCATCCGGGGGCAGACTGCGGGCGGCACCTATCACGCTGTGGCGGGCCTGATCGAGCTCTGATTCGCGCAGCGTGTGCCCGCCCTGGATCGCATCAAGCGCCGTGCCGGCATGTACCAACTCATAGGGTGGGCCAGCAACGGCGTAGCCCCTCGACGAGGTGCGGTCGAGCCGGTCGTAGGCCCACTGGATGCCGACGGGTGCCAGCAGCCGGTTACCGGCGTAGTCGTTTATTAGATCCAAGTCCGGGTGGAGATCCGCCCAGACCCAACCCGTGGAGGCCGTTACCAGACCCCCGCCAGCGCGTACGAACGCCGAGAGCGCTTCGAGCTCTGACGTGCGCTGGTTCCACATGTCCAGAGCCACGACATCAACCCCTTGCAGCGACCCGGGCGTCAGCGCCGCTTCGACGGCATCGTGGCCGGCTTCCGTCAGCCAAGCACGCAACTCGGCTTTATCGACGACGCCGATACGGGGATCGGACAGCCCCCCAGCCGCCCAACGCAGCGCGTTGGTCATCATGCGCCCGGTGTCCGCCGTCTGGAGCGTGGTGCGCTCGAAGTAGCCACCGTGTCCCAGCGCGACAACCCGGCCGGCCGACCAACGGGCCGCGGCCACGACCGGGGCGCGTGCCCCGCGTGCCCCGGTCCGCGCGGCACCGACGATCACCGGGAAGGCTGAGGGGCCATAGACACACAAAGGACCGGGCACGCCCGGAGCACCGATTTCGGCCACGCCATCCAGCAAGACATTGAGGTCGTCGCCCCCCAAGCGAGCATCGGCCAAGTCGTCGCCCCCCAAGCGAGCATCGGCTAGTGTCGTGAAGTGCTCCCCGAACACCCAATCAGAGGTCCCGTCTTTATTCTCGGCCCGGACGGCCCAGCGGTATTCCGTATTCGGCTCCAGATCATAGATGGTGTTATAAAGCCTCGTGCCCTCGTGCGGCTCATTGGTCCAACGGCCACCAACCGCCGTCCTGTAATTCACGTCGTAGTCGGTGGCTCCCTTCACGGCATCCCAGTGGACCCGGGCCGACGTATCCGTAAGGGCCTCGACGCGCAGGTTCGTCGGCTCGGCCGGCGCGTCAACCGTAGCGACCGCCTTGCCGGCTGGGGCGACCGGAACACGCACATCGCCTTGGGCCCCGACGATCTCGGCCACGCCATCCAGCAGGATGCCGAGGTCGTCGCCGGTGGCTTTTGTGGCCGCCAGCCCCCAGACGACCACGACTGCGGCGAATAGGTGTCTCATACTCTCCTCTTTTGGATTGGCCTACTACCGGTGAGGCTTACTCCAATTTTCCGGGTAGTACGTCATTGGTTACATAAACTTCCTGTATTAAATTAGTTGTTATGTGTGTTATATAGGTGACATACAAAGCCTTTCATTGTGATATTATTGTGATATTTTGCTCGAAAGGGTATAATTAGCCCGGCTGGGCCTACGGCGTCTTGCATCTCGTGGTCCCAGCCAGTCAAGCCCAACGACCCTGGACCGAGCGTCGAACGCCGTCCATAGGAGGTGAGACGTTGACCAAAGCCGACCCGCGCGACCCACAGGTAGCGATCCTCCGAGACCGTCTGTCCAGGCTGAACAAAGCCAGCCTTCGCATCAGTGAGAGCCTGGATCTGGACACCGTCCTGCAGGAGATCGTGGACAGTGCCCGGTCGCTGACCGGTGCCCGCTACGGCGGGATTACCACCCTCGACGAGGCCGGGCGGCTCCAGGATGTCGTAACCTCCGGCCTGACACCGGAAGAACACCAAGCGTTGTTGGACCTACCCGAGGCGGGGCTGAGGCTTTTCGAATTCCTCAGCACGCATCCGGAACCGCTGCGGCTGAGGGACTTTTCCGCCCACGCCAAGTCGCTGGGCCTTACCTACGACTTCATGCAGGTAGGGGCCTTTCTGGGGGCGCCGATAGGTCACCGCGGTACTCATATCGGCCACTTCTATCTGGCCGAGAAGGCGGACGGACGGGAGTTCACCGACGAAGACGAGGAAACCCTGGGGCTGTTCGCCGCTCAAGCGGCGCTGGCCCTGGCCAACGCCCGCCAGCACCGGAACGAGCAGCGGGCCCGGGCCGACTTGGAGGCCCTGATAGACACCTCGCCGGTGGGCGTCGTGGTTTTCGATGCGCCGTTGGGGCAGTTGGTGTCGCTCAACCGGGAGGCGAGCCGGATCGTCGGAGACCTGCTTATGCCGGGTCACTCCTTGGAGCAGCTCTTGGAGGTGCTGACCTTCCGGCGTGCGGATGGGCGGGAGGTCTCCCTCGAAGAGTTCCCCTTGGCGCAGGCGCTGAGCACGGGCGAGACGGTGCACGCCGAGGAGATCGTCATCGAGGTACCCGACGGCCGGTCGGTGACCACCTTGGTCAATGCCACTCCTATCTATTCTGGGGAAGGCGAGGTCGAGTCCTTTGTCGTGACCCTACAGGACATGACGCCCCAGGAGGAGCTGGAGCGGCTGCGCGCCGAGTTCTTGGGTATGGTGAGCCACGAACTCCGGGTCCCGCTGACTTCCATCAAGGGCGCTATCACTACCTTACTCACCTCCTCGACGGATCTCGACCCGGTGGAAATACGACAGTTTTACCGAATCATCGACCACCAAACCGATCGCATGCGGGACTTGATCAGCGACCTACTGGACGTGGCCCGAATCGAGACCGGCTCGCTCTCGGTCACGCCGGAACCGACGGATGTGGCCAGCCTCGTCGACGAGGCGAGAAACACATTTCTAAGCGGTGGGGGTAGGAGTACTATTGAGATGGACCTCCCGCCGGATCTGCCTTGGGTCATGGTGGACAGGCACCGCATCATCCAGGTGTTGAATAACCTGCTTTCCAACGCCGCCAGATACTCCGAAGCGTCCTCTGCCATCCGGCTCACCGCCGTGCGGGAAGATTTCTATGTCGGTATTTCCGTCGCCGATGAAGGCCGCGGGGTCCCGACCGATCTCCTGCCCCACCTTTTCAGGAAGTTTTCGCCGGTCGCCAGCGAGCACGGCGAGCGCGAGACGCAGGGTACCGGCCTGGGCCTTGCCATCTGCAAGGGCATCGTAGAGGCGCACGGAGGACGGGTGTGGGCCGACAGCGGCGGACCGGGCCTAGGCACGAAGTTCACGTTTACCGTCCCGGTGGCCGAAGAGAGCCCGAGTGTCTCCGTCCCCCAAACCGCGAGGCCGACGACGCCCTCGCGTGCGCCTCAAGGACCGAATGGGAGCATCCTCGTGGTGGATGATGACCCGCACACGCTGAAGTACGTTCGCGACGCCCTCGCCAATGCGGGGTACGCACCCATAGTGACCGCCGATCCTGGAGAAGTCGCACCGCTCATCCAGTCGTCCAAACCTCAGCTTATCCTGCTGGACGTAGTGTTGCCCGGTACAGACGGAATCAAACTGATGGAAGACATCCTTGAAGTGGACCAAGTGCCGGTGATCTTATTGTCCGGCTATGGGCGAGACGAACTTATTGCTCGGGCCTTTGAAAGGGGCGCATCCGATTATGTGGTCAAGCCCTTTTCCCCAACCGAGCTCATAGCAAGAATTCAAGCCACCCTGCGCAAGCAGGCCGACCCTGATCGGGCAGAGCCGGATCAACCCTATGTGTTGGGAGACTTAACCCTCAACTACGAGGAACGACGTGTGACCGTGGCGGGACGTCGGGTGCGATTGACCGCGAAGGAGTATCAGCTCCTGTACGAGCTGTCCGTTAGCCCCGGTCGGGTGTTGACGCACGAGGTATTGCTGCGGCGAATTTGGGGCCTATATAGCGCCGGCGATTCGCGTCTGGTGCGCACGCTCGTCAAGAGGCTGCGACGTACGTTAGGCGACGACGCCAACAACCCCCGCTACCTCTTCACGGAGCCTGGGGTCGGCTATCGCCTCGGTACGGCTGAAAAGCGGGAAGAAGGGTCGTCGGAACCATAAACAACGGGAGTGTATCCGTTTGAAATTCAAATGAATACACTATCACAATTAGCCTAGTTATACTTGCACCCAATCACTCCATGTCCGATAAACAAACACCCGACGATCTAATCTGGGGCCGCCACCCCGTACTCGAAGCCCTCCGCGTCGAGCGCCCTCTGCGCCGCCTGCTCATCGCCAAGGGCGCACACGGCCCAGTCATCGACGAAATTTTCACCCGCGCGCGGCAGGCCCACATCCCCTATGACCTCCGCGACAAAGCCCAACTCGACCGCCTCGCTGGTCCCCGCCACCAAAGCGTCGTCGCCTACGCAGCCGCCGCAACGTACGCGGACTTTGACCACGTACTCGCCCACCTACCGACTCAAGCCCTACTCGTCTTCCTCGACCAAGTGCAAGACCCCCACAACCTCGGTGCCATCATCCGCAGCGCCCACGCCCTCGGCGCGCAAGGCGTAGTCGTGCCTGCCCGAGGTGCCGCCGGACTTTCGCCGGCCGCGCTCAAGGCCGCCGCCGGTGCAACCCAACACCTGCCCGTCTGCCGAGTTGACAACTTGCAAAAAGCCCTGCAAAAAGCCGCGGCCGGTGGGCTTTTCATCGCCGGACTCGATGCCCAAGGCGAACAGCCCTTGACGGACGCGGACTTTACCCAGCCCTGCGCCCTAGTCATCGGCAGCGAGGGCAAAGGACTGCGACGCATGGTGCAAAAGCGCTGCGACGCGCTCTTGCACATCCCCATGCAGCGCGAGGCCATCGGCTCGCTCAACGCCTCGGTGGCCGCTGGCATCGCCCTGTACGAAGTATTCCGCCAACGCCAGCCATGATCGTCCTGCTAATCCTCTGCCTCGCCCTCGCCTATCCGCGCGGCAGCGAGGCGTCCGACGCCCAACTGCAAGAGGCCCGCGCCCTACTGACCCAAGCCAAGGGCCAAGACAAAGACCAAGGCTTTGCATACCAAGCCACCTATATGCGCTACTACGAAGTCGGCGACTCGCTCCTATTGCAAGGGCAGGCCCGCGTCTCGCACAAAGGCGCTGAGCTAGAGGCTGCGGAAATCGTCTTCCGCCGCGACCTCGACCAAGTCGAAGCGCGGGCAGCCCTCGATTCGCTGGGGCGGGTCGTCGGCCGCCCGGTGTTGCGCCAAGGCGAACAGACGCTGCGCGGCGAGCGCATTCTCTACAACCTCTCCACCGAGCAAGGAACCATCCTCAAAGGCAAGATCCACCGCGACAAGGGATTTTACGCCGGACACTTGATCCAGACCCGCAGCAGCACTGAGTTCCACGTCCACCAAGGCTCGTACACCACATGCGACGCCGACCATCCCCACTTCGACTTCTACAGCCCACGGATCAAGGTCATAGCCGGCGACATGGCCGTGGCGCGCCCCGTGTATTTCCGCATCAAGGAGCGGCGGCTGTTGTGGATTCCCTTTTATGTATTCTCGCTGCGCGAAGATCGCCAGTCCGGGATTTTGACGCCGAGTTTTGGGCAACGCGCCCTCAGATTTGGGGCGCGTCAAAGCGAGTGGGAACTGCGCAATTTGGGCTACTACCTCGCGCCCAACGACTATTGGGACCTATCTCTTGCGGCCGACCTACGGCAGCGCTCGGGCTGGCTAGGACGCGCCCGCCTCAACTACGCCGCGCGCTACCGCTTCAGAGGCCACGTCCGCACCCAGTTCGAAAACCGCCAAGAGGGCCGCACAGCCTCGCGCAACTGGCGACTCGAATTCAGGCACAGCCAAGAGCTAGGGCGCGACGCGAGCTTGCGGGCCAACGGCACCTTCCAGAGCAACAACAGCTTTGCCCAAGACAACAGCACCAGCCTCCAAGACCGCCTCAACCGCACCCTGCGCTCCAACTTCAGCTACACCCGGCGCTGGCGCGGCTCGGGCAACAGCTTCGGCCTGAAAGCGAGCCAGACCAAAAACCTCGACACCGAAACGTCCTCCACCGTTCTGCCCGAACTCAGCCTGCGCAAGAGTCGCAAGCCGATTTGGGGCCAAGCGGGCCAAAGCCGTCAAAGCCGCCAAAACCTCCCCTGGTACAGCCGCATCTACTACGACGGCAACGCCAGTCTGCGCAACACTCGGCGCGGCACCCGCACGGACACGACCAGCAAAACCAGGGCCCAAGTGGTCTGGCGCGTCAGCGCGCAGTACCGCCCTTTCTCTTGGCTCAATCTCAGCCCAGCGCTCAACCAAGACTGGAGCGACCAAGACCTGCGCGAAGGCGCAACCCGCAGTCGGCGCAGGGACCGCTTCTCGACTCGCGCGGCCCTGAGCCAAACCTTCTACGGGCTTTTTAACCCGTCCATCGGCCCACTCCAAGCCCTGCGCCACGTGCTCAAACCCAGCGTCTCATTCAGCTACCAAGCCTCTCGTGCCGACACCGGCGGCGTCTTGGGCTTTGGCGGCGACGGCAGCCCGCTCCAACACCGGCGGACCCTGAACTTGAGCCTCGGCAACACCTTCTGGGCCAAAATTTTGCGCGACGAGGAAGAGCACAAAGTGCGCCTAGTCCAGCTCAATTTTTCTACGACCTATGACTTTGAAAAAAAGGAGCGCCAGCTAGAAGACCTGCGCACGACCCTAAGCGTCGAAGCGGGTCGCTACCTAAACTCGCGACTGACCTTGCGCCACGAATTCTACGACGAGCAAAACCGACTGCACTTGTTGGCACCGCGCCGCGAGCAACTCGAAGTGCGGACCTCAGCTAGCTGGTCGCGGCGGTCGTCAGCTTCGCGCGGAGATACCGACCGGACTAGTAGTTTTGACAGCTCCAGCCGCTACGGATCGAGTGGCTTTGACACTTACAACTCCTACGGATCGAGTAGCTTCGGTATCTCCAACCCCTACGGATCTAGCAGTTTCGGCTCCTCCAGCCCCTATGGCCGGGAATCCTTCGGCTTTGAAAGCGGCCTCATGCGCGACATCGACAACCGGCGGCGCGGCAGCCGCTTCCAACTCAGCCACTATATCTCGCACCGCCGCGCCACCACTACAACCGCTAGCTTCATCCGCTCTTGGGTGCGGGCCGCGGCCGGCTTTAGCTTGGCGAGCTGGCATTGCAATTATTCGCTCAACTACAACCTGCGCGCCCCAGGGACGCCGCTTTTAGCTACCGAGCGCATCACTTCCGAACTGTTGTCCCTGCAAAAGGAATTCCACGACTGGACTGCGACCCTCAACCTATACCCGAGCACCTTCCACAAAAACCAAGCGTTCTTTCTTAAGGTGCAGCTAAAAGACATTCCTCAGCTAAAACTCGAACGCGGCCAGCGGCGCTTCTACGGTAGTTGACAGAGGTACGGCGAGGGGTACTTTAAGACTTCTATGATCGATTTCCCGAGCAAATTTTCCCAGATACCAACGGCCACCCCACAGATCTTGCACCCCCTCCCGTGAAAGTCCTCGTCCAGCGCGTTAGCCGCGCCAGCGTCCACATCGATGGCCAACTCCACGGCCAAATCGGTCAGGGCCTAGTCCTGCTCGTCGGCTTCGGTCCCGACGACGACGAGCAATCTCTGCGCTTCTGCGCTGAAAAGTGCGCCCACCTGCGCATCTTCGCCGACGACCAAGGCAAGATGAATCGCTCGGTGCTCGACATCGGCGGCGGCGTGCTCGCCATCTCGCAGTTTACCCTGTACGGCGACTGCCGCAAAGGCCGCCGCCCCAGCTTCGTCCAAGCCGCTCCACCCCCGGTCGCCGAGCGCCTCTACGAGCGCTTTCTCAGCTTGCTCGCCGAACAAGGCCTGCCGCCCCAGCGCGGCGTCTTCGGCGCTTACATGCAGGTCGAAATCCACAACGACGGACCGGTCACCTTAATGGTGGAGTCGCCCGCGTGAAGCCCCTCATTCTCGGCTCGGCCTCGCCCCGGCGCGCCGCGCTGTTGCGCCAGCTCACCCTGCCCTTTACCGTCGTCCCCAGTCCGCTGCAAGAGCCGGTGCCCGCAACGTCCATTCCGGCCGACTATGTACTCGAATCGGCCGTGGCCAAAGCCCGCGCCGTGGCCAGCGTAGTTGCTGCGGACGCCATCATCATCGCCGCAGACACCATCGTCTGTAGCAACGGCGCGATATTGGGCAAACCCGCCGACGCAGCCGACGCAGCCTCCATGCTCAGTCGCCTCTCGGGCAAGGTTCATCAGGTCTATACCGGACTAGCCATCCACAGCGGCGAACAGCTTCTGCAGGAAGCTGTTTGTACCCAAGTGGAGATGAGACCCTTGACCTCCGCCGACATCGCCGCTTACGTCGCCAGCGGCGAACCCCTCGACAAAGCCGGTAGCTATGGCATACAGGGGCTAGGGGCGCGCTTTATTGAACGCATCGCAGGTTGTTATTATAATGTAGTAGGTCTGCCCTTAGCTCGTCTTTGCGTCCTTTTGAGCGCGGTGGGGTGCGACCTAAACGATCAGGCCACAAAATGAGCGAAGAAAAACGACAAACTATCGGCGAAGAATTGTTGGCCGCACGCCAAGCACGCGGCCTCGACCTCGAAGAAATACAGCGACAAAGCGGCGTTAGTATTTCCGTCTTACAAGGCATAGAAGCCGGCGAGCTCGATGTAGTTGAGCCGGTATTCGTCCGCTTAGCCCTGAAAGCATATGCCGAGCACCTCGACCTCGAGCCCGAGCCGTTCCTGAGCCGCTTCGACCAACAGTACGGACGGATCATGCAGGCTCGCTCCCGACCTGTGGTCGTCCTATCGCAGCCTACTCCGCGCCGCTCGCGTAAGCCGCTGATCATCATCGGCTCGGTCATAGGTGCCTGCTGCATCCTCGCTGTGGCGTTCTTCTACTTTTTCGGCAATAACCAGACCCCAACACAAGAAACCGAAATCCCAACACAAGAAACCGAAGCCCCAACACAAGAAACCGAAATCCCAACGCAAGCGATTGACGACCCAACACAAGCGATTGACGACCCAACGCAAACGGCTGCCGCCTCGTCCCAATCTCAGCCGCCAGCCACTCCAAGCGACCCATCCGCTGAGTCATCCACCGAGCTGGCTGAGCCTCTCGCAACCGGGGCGGCTGCCCAAACCACCGAATCCGTCCCCGTGATCCTCGAATTGGAGGCCCGCGACTCTACCTGGGTGCAGATTCGCTGGGATGACGCAGCAGAAAACTTTGAGGCCATCGTTCCACCCGGCGAGCGCCACCGCTTTGAGGCCCGCGACCATTTTGTCGTGATCTCAACTCGTCCCCACGGCCTGAGCTATTGGTTGGACGGCCAACTGCTTGGCAACGGCCAACTCGGCGACCCCGACCAAGTGCTGCACTTCCGCGCCGCGGCCGACGGCATCGAATTTCTAACATTGGACTCACAGCCTTCCGCAGGAGAGGCCCCCGACTCCCAACCATGATCCAAGGCTACGTAGAGGTCTCCCTGCCGCCCCCCGTAGCGCGCGAGTTGACCTATGGCGTACCCGCTGAATTCGCCGCAGAAGCGCAGCCTGGGGCCTTAGCGTTGGTGCCGGTAGTCCAGCGCCGACTCACCGGCGTCGTCTTAGGGCCAGCTACACTCGGCGACCTTCCCCCGTGCAAGATCCGTCCTATCGAACAAATTCTCGACGCTTCCCTCCTCAGTCCAGAGGTCGTCGCACTCTGCCGCTGGATGGCTTCCTACTACATGGCCCCCCTCGGCAGTGCGCTGATGGCTGCTTTGCCCCCAGGCGTCAAACTCAGCTCCAACCGCCTCGTACAATTGCGCGAGGCACCCACTGGCCATCACGCAGGTATAGAGGCGCGGATCATCGGCGAACTCCAGCGCAGCGGCTCCCTCAAAGTCAGCACTCTCAAGCGCCGACTCGGCAGTCGGGGCTTGGAAAAGGGCGTGCGCGCCCTGCGTCGCCGCGGACACATCGAAATCGCGCCCGTGCTCGAAGACCGGCGACCCCGCGCCCTGCGCCAACGCTGCTTCCTCCTAAACGACGAACCAGCCGCGCACGCCGCCATCGCCGCCATCGAAAAGCGTGCGCCGCGCCAAGCGGCCTGTCTGCGCTACTTGCTCGACCACCCCACGGCCGCGCGCAGCGAACTGAGCGCGGCTGGCTTTTCCTCAGCTATACTCAAGGCGCTCGAAGGCCGCGGCTTGATTTCACCAACGGCCGAAGAAGTCATCCGAGACCCCCTCGCCCACATCGCCAGCGGCACCCCCCCGGACCTCGTCCCTACAGCCGACCAGCAACAGGTCCTCAACAACCTATCGGCCGCACTCAACACCCAGAAATTCTATCCGGCCTTGCTGCACGGCGTCACCGGCTCGGGCAAAACCCTTGTGTACGTCCAACTTGCGGCGCAAGCGTTGGCTGCTGGGCGCGGCGCAATCATCTTGGTGCCAGAAATCGCCCTCGCTTGGCAGATGGTGCGGCGCTTCAAAGAGCACTTCGGCGAGGCCGTCGCCGTTTTCCACAGCCAGCTTTCGGCTGGGGAGCGCTACGACACGTGGCGTCGCTTGCGCCGCCGCGAGCAGCGCGTGCTCATCGGCGCTCGCTCGGCCATCCTCGCACCGGTAGAAAATTTGGGGCTGATCGTCGTGGACGAAGAGCACGACACCTCGTACAAGCAAGAAGACCTAGACAGTAGCCGCCCCCTCACCTACAACGCCCGCGACCTCGCCTTAGTGCGCGGGCAGCGCTGCAACGCCGTCGTCGTCCTCGGCTCAGCCACGCCCAGCTTAGAGTCGCACTGGAATGCCGCCACCGGCAAGTACCACCTCCATACTTTGCCCCGCCGCATCGACGACCGCCCCTTGCCGCAAGTGACGGTCGTCGATATGAAACAGGAGCCTTTCCAAAGAAAGCAACGCGCCATCTTCTCGCACGACTTGCGGTGCAAGATGCAAGACCGCCTCGCACGCGGCGAGAAAATCATCCTGTTGCAAAATCGCCGCGGCTTCGCGCCCTTCGTTAGCTGCACTGCCTGTGGCGAGCCGATTCAGTGCCCTAGTTGCCGCGTCTCGCTGACTTATCATCGGCGACCTACCGCCTCTGAGACGCGTTGTCATTACTGCGACTTCGCGGCCCCACCACCGCCGGTCTGCCCGTCCTGCGGCAGTTCGGAACTGCGCTTCGCCGGAGTGGGCACTCAAAAGGTCGAGAGCGCCCTGTTGGCCCAATTTCCCGGCATCCGCGTCATCCGCATGGACGTGGACACCACCGCTTGGAAAGGCGCGCACGACGCACTCGTCGAGCGCTTCCGCAACGGCGAGGCCGACGTGCTGCTCGGAACCCAAATGGTCGCCAAGGGCCTCGACCTACCCGAAGTCACGCTAGTCGGCGTGATTTCCGCTGACACCGGTATGCACCTGCCCGACTTCCGCGCGGCCGAGCGCAGCTTCCAGCTTCTGACCCAAGTCGCCGGCCGCTCGGGGCGCGGCCACACCGCCGGTGAAGTAGTAATCCAGACGCTCCTGCCCGACGACGCAGTCCTGCGCGAGGCCGCCAACCAAAATTACGCGGCCTTTGCCCACAACGAGCTAGCCCAGCGGCAGCAGGCCGGATTCCCTCCGTTTGGCCGCCTCATCGTCTTCCGCTGGCGCGGCCCCTGCGAGCAGGCCGTTGAAACCGGGGCGCAACAGGGTGTGAACGCCCTGCGACAGGGCCTCGACCAAGATGCGCTCGTGCTCGGGCCGGCCCCAGCCCCGCTGGCGCGGCTGCGCGGTAACTATCGCTGGCAAGCCCTCTTGCGCGGCTCCTCGGCGCGCCATTTGCGCACAACAGCTCTTAGCGCTCTGCCAGCCATGCGCGAGGCCGCCAAAGAGCACGCCCTCCACTTTTCCATTAACATCGACCCTCTAACGATGATGTAGGCCGTTTCCATGCTCTTGCTCCGCCTCTTTCCTCTGCTGCTTTTGACCCTACCCGTCCGCGCCCAGTTATCCGGCACCCAATGGGAAGCCTATACCAGTATGCGCCAAATCAACCGGATCCTCGTCCATCAAGACGCAGTCTGGGCCGGCACCAGCGGCGGCGTCCTGCGCTACGACCAGCAAACCCAAGCCTATACGCGCTTCACTCGCCGCGACGGCCTGCCGGGCAACCTCATCTTGAGCCTATCCGTAGATGCCAACGGCCACCTGTGGTTTGGCACGCACTCTCAGGGTTTGAGCCGCTATCGGCCCGAGCAAAACCGATTCGACCCGCCCTTTCTCGACTTCCAAAACCTTCGCATCAACGCCCTTGAGCCTCATGGGGACATCCTCTACGTCGGCAGCGAGCGCGGCGTCAGCGCGTTTGTCATCAGCAAGGAAGAGGTCAAGGAGACCTATCGCCGCTTGGGAGAGCTGCCCAAAGACACCGAGGTGACCAGCATTGAAATATTTGCCGGTCGCCTGTGGGCCGGGACCGTCAATGGCCTAGCGTGGGCGGATTTGGCCCAGCCCAATCTCCAAGACCCCAGCAGTTGGGAAGCCGAGCCAATAAGGGGCGAGGTGCGCGACATGCTGGTCTATCAAGACACGCTCTTCGTCGCGGCCACGGACGGCATCTGGCGTGTACATCCCGCGCTCGACCGCCCCGAACTCGATTATTCCACGACTAGCAGCGTTGCCCTCGGCCTCTTCGAGGGGAGCATCGTCACTGGGGCGGCTGACGGCACCTTATCCCAGCGCCAAGCCAACCGTTGGCAGCCGCTCAGTGCGTCGAACATCAGCAGTACCGCGGACCTGTCCGATACCGACGGCCCCCTATGGGTCGCCAGCCATAGCGGCCTCCGCGTCCTCGGCACTGACCCACCGCCACCGCCCCGCGAGCCTAGAGCCAACTTCTTCTTCGACATAGCGCAGACTCCCAACGGCCACCTGTGGGTCGCCTCTGTGCCCAAGGACAATCTGCCCGCTTTTGGTCTATACGAGTTCGACGGAGAGGGCTGGACTACCCACACCACCAATACCGACCTGTCGTCCAATACCGTCTCGGCTTTGGAGACCGACGACGAGGGCCTGCTGTGGGTAGGCCATTGGGGCCTAGGCATTAACGTGCGCGACGCCAACGGTCAGTGGCAGCATCTCACCGCCAACAACTCGGCTCTCGAAGGCATCAACGGCGGCTCCTTCGTCGCCATCAGCGACATCGACCGCGACGCCAACGGTGCGCTGTGGATTGCCAATGTCCAAAATGGGCTCGTCGTCATGGATGGGTGGCCGCCCCAACAGGCCGCGCTCAACAGCCAGTTGAACTTCGGCATGTCCTCAGGCCGCGACATGACCAAAATCGCCATTGGCCCCGACGGCCTGAAGTGGATTGGGACGGCGCTCGACGGCTTCTGCCTCTTCGACGATGGCGGCACCCCTTTTGAGCTCGGCGATGAGACCGGCTTAGTCTTCGACACCGTCGCTTATCCAGACCTGACCAGCAATGCCGTCATCGACATCCACGTCGATCGCTCGGGACAAGTGTGGATCGCCACCAACAACGGCCTCAATGCCGTGCGCGGCGAGTATTCGCGCCCTAACGTGGATTTTGAGGTCACAAGCTGGAAGGCGTACAACACCGACAACGGCCTGCCGTCCAACGCGACCACGTCGCTGGCTGAAGACGACTGGGGGCGCATTTGGGTCGGCACCGAAGGCGGCTTGGCCCGCATCAGCACCGAGGGCCAAGTCGAGTTTGCGCTCGACACCAGCGACGGCCTCGTCAACAACCGCGTCAACTCACTGTACTTCGACCGTGAAAACGATGCGCTGTGGATTGGCACGCTCGGCGGGATGAGCCGCCTGCAACTCGGCACCTCGGGGACCGCCGCTGGTCCTCAGGCATACGCGTATCCCAACCCCTTCCACATCGGCGTGCGCGGCGCATCCCTGACCTTTGCCGACCTGCCGCTGGGAGCCAGCGTGCGCATTTTCACCGCAGCGGGCGAACTCATCCGCCAAATCGAAAGCACAGCCGGCGAAGGCGCAGTCACTTGGAATGGCCAGAGCGCGGCGGGTTTTCTAGTGGGGTCGGGTATTTACTACTTCGTCGCACAAGCAGAAACCGGCGACGCAGTGCGCGGCAAATTCGCCGTGATCAACGGCCGCTGACATGCGCGGCTTGGCCCTCTACGCCGCGCTCGCCGTCGCACTCCTCGCTGTGGACGGCCCGGCCCAGCCTCTATTTACCATTGCGCGGCTGCAATACGGCGGCGGCGGCGACTGGTACAGCGACCCCTCTTCCCTACCCAACTTGCTCCGCTTCTTAAGGGAACACACCCAAATCGACGCGGCCGAAACCGAAGCGCGGGTGCAAATCATGGACGAGGAGTTGTTTTCCTATCCGTACATCTACATGACCGGACACGGCAATGTGGCCTTTTCCGCTGACGAGGCAGCGCGGCTTCGGCACTACTTGGAAAGCGGCGGCTTTCTCCACGCCGACGACAACTACGGCATGGACGAGAGCTTCCGCCGCGCCATGCGCCAAGTCTTCCCCAACGCCGAGTGGGTGGAACTGCCGCCCGAACATCCTCTATTCCACTGCCACTTTGAGTTGCCAGCGGGCCTGCCCAAAGTCCACGAACACGACGGCAAAAGGCCGCAAGCTCTCGCGCTTTTCACGGGCGAGCGCCTAGCCGTTCTGTACACGTATGAGGCAGACCTAGGCGACGGCTGGGAAGACCCCGACGTCCACAGCGACCCAGAGGGCAAACGACTCGATGCCCTCAAAATGGGTACCAATATCGCAGTGTGGACGCTGAGTCACTAGCGCCCCGGTCTGAGCCGAAGCAAAACATAAATAGCGAAGGCGCGACGATCCTTTAGCGGCGCACGTTCAAGTAGCGCGATTGCCGCGGTGGCTTGAGCTATATCGTCCGCCACTTCGGACTTCAGCCAATGTCCTTCGGATGCGTAGTCCGCTCGGTGGCGTTTTCGCTGCATGTCCACGAACAACCCGGCAAATTCCTGAATTTCTGGAGGGAACCGCTGAATTCGGTTCTGTTCGCACCGCTTGGCGGCGTCGCGGTGTTCTAGGGCGCGATAAACTTGATGCCATGCGGGTTCGCTTCGATTGGCACTGGCAGTTCCCACTAGGGCGTCGGCGCAACATCTTGCCAAGCAATGGAATAGAGCGTAATAGGCCGTACTGATCGCCCGGCGCAAATTCGCCTGCCGTGGAGCGCCTCTGCCGTCGCCAACTAAGTCTTGCGCAGCAGAAACGAGGTCATGCGGCATCACCTGGATGCTCGTCCCAGTCGGATTTCGAGATGTAGCGCATGATCGGGAACGCGGTGATACCCGACTCCTGTAGGCGTCGCCGCAGTAGGGGAATTACTCCGACCATCCGCTCTCCGCGCAGTTGCCCAGCGACTCCGTCGTAGATCGCCTTGATTTCGATAAATTCGTCGTCGTCGTCGTCCCACTCTTCTACATCGGGCTGGACGAAAACCATCACGAAATCAATGTCGTCGAATTGCTCGCCCAACGTGGTTTCGATCACATGCTTCGCGTCGTTCAATTGCTGTTGCGTGACTTCCGGCATTGTCGTCCTCCGCATCTGCGTTCGGCCATCTCTCGCTGTCTTCTTAACATGTCCGATGATGCTACCGCCGTCAACAGCCCCCGGAACGCATCAAGCGATACAGCCAAAGCATTAGCACAAGGGCTAGCACACCTCCAGCGAGACTCTTGCGGAGGGCTAAAGGCTGCGTGGGCCAAGCGCGGCCGAACCAACTCGGAGAGCACGCTAGGCCGAGGGCCAATGGGACGAGGAAAAATGCGAAGGGATGATGGTGCCAAGCGCCGGCGAAGTTGCCTTGGGCAAGGGCTATGCAGGCGCGCCCCATGCCGCAGCCTGGGCAGGGCAACTGGGTGAGGAAGTGGAAGGGACACAGGCTCGGCCAAGCCGCGCCGAACACGGGGCTAAGCCACGCCGCGAATGCCGCGACGAGTGCCAGCCCAACGAGGAAAATTCGCGCGAGGTGAACTGGACTAATCGTCGGAGCTTTCACCGTAGAACTTGTTGACTTCCCACTGCTGAATGGCAGTAGCGGCCAAGCCGAGGGAAAAAATAGAAATTAGGACGCAGATCAACGCTAGGTCTCCGTTGACGCGCAGATTATTGTTCTCCTGAATCTCGTTGATGCCCTTCGCCATCTTGTATTCGTAGTAAAGCTCAAATATGCTGCACGTCACGATAAAGAGTACGAGCCAAAGCCAGAAGTTGTACTCCTCCCGCCCCAGCCACGCATTGAGCGTTTCCATCTGTTTGTATTGCCAATAGAAATAGTAAATCCCACACGTCAGAATGCTGAGGACTATTCCCAGGACAATGCTTCGCACTCCGTCGTATTCTGGATATGGGTAACTCTGCATAATTGGCCCTCCGGCTATGAGAATGTGCGTCCGCAAATATAGCCGCTGCGCGCCGCACAGCAACCGCCACTAGCCCCCCTCCTCAACTCTCATATACGCGTCAATCGGCAAATCGATCAGCCGCTGCAGCGCACCGCTCGGCCAATAGATGTGCAGCGAATCCACCCGGCCCGCCGCGCCCAAGCCAAAATGCACGCGCCGGTCGCCGCTGCCCAAAAAGCTCTTGCCGCAGAGCACATCCCGCCGCTGCCTTTGGCCGCCGCTCCACAACACGACCTTCGCGCCGACGGCCTCGCGGTTTTTTCCCGCGCCCACAAGGCGCAAACCGAGCCAGTGGTGATTAGCAGTTATCTGGTTGTGCAGCAGGGAGGGCTGGCCATTGAGGTTGGTGACGAACAGGTCCACGCGGCCATCGTCGTCAAAATCCCCGGCCACTGCGCCGCGACTGACCGCCCGATCCTCGCCTAGCTCGACGAGGCTGAAATGACCGGCGTCATTGGCAAACAAGTGATTCGCCTGCGCGTAGGTCGCGCCACTGCCCGGGCGTTCGATCTGCGGATACACGTGCCCGTTGGCCACGAACAAGTCTTGGTCGGCGTCGTTGTCGTAATCGAGAAAGACCGCGCCAAACCCCACGAAGGGCAGGCTGATGCGGCCCAAGCCCGCGGCAAAGCTCACGTCCGCAAACGTACCGCCGCCTGAGTTGCGATACAGCGTGTTGTAGTCATCCTCAAAATTGGTGACCAGCAAATCGCCGTCGCCGTCGTTGTCGTAATCGCCCCACGCCGCGCCCATGCCAGCCTGCGCCAAGCCCGTTTCCCCCAGCGCGGCATTGGCCTGTAGCCCCACTTCGGCAAAGGTGCCCGCGCCATCGTTGCGGTAGAGGAAATTGGGTGTCGAGTCGTTGGCGACGTACAGGTCCAAATCCCCGTCGTCGTCGCTGTCGATGAACAGCACGGCAAACCCATAGCCCGGATCGTGCTGACCGAGGCCGCTAGCCGCCGTCACCTCGGCAAAGTTACCGTCGCCATCGTTGCGGTAGAGCGCGTCCGGCAACGCGGGCAAGCCCAGCGGGCCGATGAATACGTCCCGGCCCTTCCACTGAGTTCCCAAGGGCCGCACCGCGGACGAATCAAAATCCGCGTAATTGGCCACGTACAAATCCAAGTCGCCGTCCAAGTCCGCGTCGCCCATGGCCGCGCCCGTACTCCACACCGGCAGCACTAGCCCAGCACGAGCCGTGGCATCGGCGAATTGCTCTAACCCGTCGTTGCGATAGAGGATGTTTTCCTGCAAGCACGTGATGTACAGATCGGCATCGCCGTCGGCATCGTAGTCCGCGCTCAGCGCGCCCATGCCCCAGCCGCGACCCGTGGCACCGGCTACGACCGCTCGATCGACAAAGCCACGGCCACGGTCATTGCGATAGAGAGCATTGTCACCGCCCTCCCCATTGACCCAGTAGATGTCCAAATCGCCGTCGCCATCCGCGTCGAGAAGCGCAGTCCCACCACCTTTGGCTTCGACGATATAGCGCTTTTCCGCGCCACCGCCGACGTGGGACTGCTCTATGCCCCAATCGCTGGCTTTGTCGATGAAGGGAAACTCGTCAGTAGGCGCACAGGCCACCATGCACAGTAGAAGCCCACCCCACTTCAATTGCGCCACAACCCTTCAAGACCCGGTAACCGGCGCGACCTCGGCGGGTTTCTCCACGACCAACCGCCCCCAAAACTCTTGAACTCCCACCAACAGGCGCATTCCTATCGGGACGCCCAACAAAATGATGAAGGTGGCAAACAGGATGCCAAAGCCCAAGCTGACGGCCATTGGGATCAAAAACTGCGCCTGGAGGCTCTTTTCGAGGATCATCGGCAGCAACCCAAAGAAGGTCGTCAGCGAGGTCAGCAGGATCGGGCGGAAGCGCGCGGCTCCGGCAGAGACCAGGGCTTCCTCGTGCGACGAACCCTCGCGCCGCATCTGGTTGTAGAAGGTCAGCAGCACCAGCGAATCGTTGACCACCACGCCCGAGAGCGCGACGATCCCAAACAGGCTCAAAAGCGCCAAGTCTATTCCCATGAGCAGATGCCCCCAAACCGCGCCAATGATGCCAAAGGGAATCGCGCTCATAACGACGAGGGGTTGGGTGTACGATTTGAATGGCACGGCCAGCAGCACGTAGATGGCGGCAAGGGCGATGATGAAGTTGAACAGCAGGCTCTGTAGCGAATCATCCCGCTCCCGCTGCTCGCCGCCGAAGCTGTAACGCAGACCGGGATAGTCCTGGACCAAGGCGGGCAAGAAAAACGCTTCAAGATCGCGGTTGATCTCATCGGCGTTGGCGATTTGGTCATCTACCGAGGCACTCACCCGCACGACGCGCTGGCCATCGGTGCGCTGGATGGAGGCATAGGCGTGGCCGATGGTGACGGTGGCCACCTCGGCAAAAGGCACCTCAGCACCGGAAGGCGTGCGGATGCGCATCGAGCGCACGTCGCCTAAGTTGCGGCGCTCATCTTTGGGATAGCGCACCATAACCCGCACATCGTCCGAGCCGCGTGGGAATCTCAGCGCTTGGTCGCCGTAGAAGCCCTGGCGCACTTGGCGAGCTAGATCGGCGAGCGTGAGGCCGAGGGTGCGGGCTTGGGGCTTGAGCTGGAGTTTCATCTCCAGCTTGCCTTCCTTAAAGCTGTCTTGGATATCGCCGGTGCCGGCGTACTCGGCGACTTTGCCCTTTAGCCGATCGACGGCCAATAAGAGCTGGTCAAAGTTGTCCGAGGCCAACTCGACCTCGATGGGATTGCCAGCGGAAAACAGCGACGAGGAAAAAACAATGGATTCGGGGCCGGGTACTTCGCCGACCAATTGGCGCAGCCGCGCCTCAATCTCCGCGCTGTCGAGATCGCGCTCCTCGGAAGGTAACAGTTCGATGGTAACTTCGGCTAGATGCCCTTGGCCGCCAGCACTTGGAGTGCTTGCAAAGGAAGAACGCCGGGCCGAGGGTTGGTCGCCGATGTAGGTAAAGACATTGCGGTAGATTGAATCCCCGCCCTCGCGCTCGGCGTCGATCTGGTCGCGCAGGACGATGGCCTTTTCTTCGATGTGTCGCACGACCTTGGCGGTTTGGGTCGCCGTGGTACTCTGGGGCATGTTGACCGATATCGTCACCCAATCGGCCCCGATCTCGGGCATAAATACGAACTTGATATGGCCGCCGACGACCAGTCCGGCCGTACACAGCATCAGCGATAAGGCTAGGGCGGTGCTGGAGATCGGATGGGCCAACGCCAAGCGCAGCGTGGGCTGATAGGCGTTGCGGATGACGTGCTTGAGGCCGCGGTCAAAGAGGACCACGACCCGGGCATGCCAATCGAGCGGGCGGATGAAAACCCGGCGAAAGAGGCGGCTGACTGGCCCGTCCCCCTTAGAAGACAGGTGCGCCGGCAGAATGAACAGGCTCTCAATCAGCGACAGCAGCAGCACGGAGATGACGATCACCGGGATGACCGACATGAACTTACCCATCATGCCCTCGACGAAGAACAGCGGCATAAAGGCCGCAATCGAGGTCATAATCGAGAACACGACCGGCGTGCCCACTTCGAGCGCGCCATCAATGGCGGCGCGGCCAAAGGATTTTCCCTTTATGCGGTGGGAAAAAATGTTTTCGCCGACAATGATCGCGTCATCGACGACGATGCCCAAGGCCACAATAAAGGCAAATAGCGACAGCATATTGATCGAGGCGTCGAAAGGCTGCATCAACACGAAGGCCCCCAAAAAGCTGATGGGGATGCCCATCATCACCCAAAAGGCCAAGCGCAGGTCGAGGAAGAAGCTCAGACAGATGAAGACCAGCACCAGACCGAGGCGGGCATTGCGGATCAGCAAATCGATGCGGCTGCGCAGGATGCGCGCGTCGTCGCGCGCGTAGCCAATGTCGATCCCCGCCGGCAGGGTCGAGCGTTTGTCCTCGATGTACTGGTGGACATAATCGGAGATGTCGAGGGCGTTCTGGTCGCCAATGCGAAATACCTGCACCACGGCCGCTGGCTGGCCGTTGAAGCGCGAGACGAGATCGGTATCCTCAAAGCCATCAACTACCGTGGCCACGTCTTTGAGCTTGAGGGCCGTACCGTCGGGACGGGTGAGCACTACTACCTCTTCGTATTCGCGCCCCACGCGCATCAGCCCCTGCGTGCGGAGCAAGATCGCGCCATCCTCGCTCTCGACGCTGCCGGCGGGCAGGTCAATGCTCGTGCGGCGGACCGCATCGGCGACCTGCGCGAAGGTCAAGCCGTAGCGCCTCAGAGCCTCTTCGGAGACTTCGATGGCAATCTCATCGACGCGCACGCCCTTGAGTTCGACCTGCGAAATCACGCCGCTGCTGCGCAGATCGTCGCGCACTCGTTCGGCCGCAACTTTGAGAGCCTTTTCCTCGACATCGCCGTAGAGCACCACATCGATGGCTTGATTACGGCGAGTCAGCTCCTTGATGACCGGCTCTTCGACCTCAGCCGGGAAGGTGTCGATGCGGTCGATTTCGTTTTTGATGTCGTCGAGGAGCTTGTCCATGTCGGCACCGCGCTCTAGCTCGACGCTGACTGAACCCATGCCCTCAGCAGCCGTAGAGCGCACGCGGCGCACCCCTTCTAAGCCGCGCACTCGTTCCTCAATGCGCTTGCAGACGGCGTCTTCGACCTCGGCTGGGGTCGCGCCCAAGTAGGGCACCTGGATTTGCACCTGGTCGAGCGACATCTCGGGGAAGGTCTCTTTCTTGGTCTGCATCATGGCAAACAGACCGCTCAACATGATGAAACCCATCAGCAAATTGGCGGCGACGTGATTCTTCGCCATCCAAGACACAGGCGCTTTCACAGTTGACCTCCT
>JAJEIO010000029.1 GCA_022827835.1 Candidatus Latescibacterota bacterium | reverse complement strand
GAGGGCCGCGCCGAGCCGCGTCACGTTGATCTGCGTCCTTTTGTCCTCCACGGCCGCGAGACCCGCATCGTACCCGGAGCCTTCTGCCGCGTGGCACTGCGCCGAGGTAGTCTCGTGGTCAATTCCAGCCAAGGTGGAGGCGGCAAAGACCTCTGGGTACTGGAGGACTGAATGCTCTCGCGCAGTGCTCAAGGGCTGTACTGGATGGGCCGCTACCTTGCGCGGGCGGAATATCTGTGTCGCCTGCTGCACTTGCAGGTGGAAGCGCTGGTGGACCGGCCAATTGCTGAGATTCATTTTGGCTGGAGCCGGATCTACACTACCCTAGGGCGGCAGCCGCCTTGGGGTAATCTCACGTTCGACGACAGCGACGACTACACCTTGGCCGATTCCTACACCCTAGCGGGCGATCTCACGTTCGAGCGCGACAACCACGATTCGGTGCGGAACTGCTTCGCCCTCGGTCGCGAGAACGCTCGCCAAGTGCGCCACTGCATCAGCGCCGAGATGTGGACTTGCCTGAACTTGGCTTGGCTGCGCATCCGCGACCTCGACATCGAGGACATCTGGAAGGTCTCCCCAGAGAGCTTTTACGCGGAGACCTCGCGGGAAATCGACACCTTCGCCGGAGTGGCCGAATCGACCATGTACCGCGACGAGGGCTGGAACTTCATGCGGCTCGGCCGGTTCATCGAACGCGCCCAGCTTAGAGTCTCCTTGCTCCTCGCCCAGTACACCGCTGGCCACGCGCAGGGCGAGACCTCAGATGCGGACTGGACGAGCCTGTTGCGTTCATGCAAGGCATTCGACGCCTACAAGCGCAACTACAGCGTCGAAATCCAGCCTGACCAGGTGATAGACCTGCTGGTTACCGATCCCCTGCTGCCCGGCTCGCTGTGCCGCGTACTCGACGTGCTGGCGACGGAACTAGCGGCCATCGGCGTGAGCCCTATCTCGCACGCGGGAGAAGCAGCCGCGCGGCTCGCCGGCCGGCTCGGCACCTTGATCCGCTACGAGTGGCCGGATCGGGAAGATCGGGAAGCACTCCTCGCGCAGGTGGGCGACGACTGCCGGAAACTCCACTCACTCGTGATGACTGCGTATATCGACTACGCTATCGAGGATTCTCCAGTGCAAACGCCATGACCGGAGCCGTCCGCTACGAAATCGAACACCTTTCTCACTACTCCTACACGGCCCCAGTACAGCAGTGCGTGATGCTCCTGTGTCTGGAGCCGCGCCAGGACCGCGGGCAGCGACTCCTCGACTTTGAGATTGAGACATCCCCTCCGGCCAACCTGAGCCGCGAGACGGACTGTTTCGGCAACACGCGACACCTCCTCGACCTCCACCAAACGCATCAAATCTTGGAGATCACAACCCGCTCCACGGTCGAAGTTCCATACGCCCCGCCGCTCCCTGCGCGCTTGCACACCGATGCCTGGGAGAAAATCCGCTCCCGCAGAGAATCGTGCGCCGATTGGGACTTCACGCACCCGAGCGCGCTAGTGCGCCCCTCGCCCGCACTCACTGAGTTCGTCGCCCGGCACCGCATCGAGCCTAGAGACGACCCGCTCGCAAGTCTTATGCAACTGTCGCACACACTCCACGACTGTCTGCAATACATCCCAGGAAGCACCACGGTGGAATCTCCCGTCGAGCACATCATCGAAACCGGTCGGGGCGTCTGCCAAGACTACGCCCATCTCATGATCGCCATAGCGCGCTCCTGGGGCATCCCCGCCCGCTATGTCTCGGGCTACCTGAACCCAACCGATCAATCCGGTGATCAGGCACCAAGCAACGCCACGCACGCCTGGGTCGAATGCCGGCTACCAGAGCTTGGCTGGATCGGGTTCGACCCGACCAACCAGAGCTTCGCCGGCGAGGGGGGGAAAGTACACATCGCAGTAGGGCGCGATTACCACGACGTGTCGCCGACGCGCGGCGTCCTCCAAGGCGGCGGAGCAACCCGTCTCGAAGTCGATGTGCGGACGCGTTCTTTTCCTATTGAACCACCCTAAGCATAAGTCTTAACTTGAAGGGGAATTCAACCACATCACATGGGAGGGAATTATGGATACGCTCAAGCGAATCTGTGGCCTGTTTCTCGTCTTGATGGCGATTGCGGTCGCAATCCACACCGTAATTGAACCGCTCTATCACGTCTCCAGCGAAGGACAGCCGTACAGCCCGCTTTGGTCCACCTTGGATTGGTTGATGGCGCTGGCCATTGTGTTGGGCCTGATATTCGGCTACCTCCGCAAGAAAGCCGCTGACAGCGAGGGGGACAGCGGAGCGGTCACGCGCGAGTTTGTTGCCGCCAACGTCCAGTTTTACGGCTTCCTGTGCGTGGGCATCATGTTCTTCTGGAACTGGTTTATCTTGTATAGTCCTGAATTCACGGCCGTAGGAGCGGAAACAGCCTCCCTCGTGTGGATTCTCATCGACGCCACGCTGCCGCTGCTTACGGGCGCGATGGGCGTGTTCTTGCTGCGCGGCGGCAACGACAGCTAGGACAGGCGTTTCCAGTAATCAGTTGCAACGGCAGATAGGAGCCGTGCGGCTGCAAGTGTGCCCAAGCGAATTGCTTCTTACAGATAATCCGCGATTCGCTTGGGCTGTCCATCCTCCGTCGTCTCCATCGCCGCAATCACCAACGCGAAACTCTGCAAATTATCTTCAATCCTCGTCGCCGACGCCTTGCCTCCCTCCAGCCAATCCACAAACTCTTTGAACAAATAATCGTGTCCTGTCCACTCCATAGTCGGTGCTGAATACACCTCCACCTCTTGCCCCACCCGATAAATTCGCACCTCGTCTCCCGCCCCTATCTCCACCGTTCCTTCCTCGAATTCCAAGCGATAGTACTCGCGGTGCCAACAACTCGTAATCCCCGCCGCCGAACTGTTCCCCTCATATGCCGTGTGTACTCCATTGTCCATTCTCAGCAGATAAAACCCGCTCGAATAGTGCTTAAAACTCGACCACGCCGGGTTCCACCCAAACCCTTGCAACACCTCGCAATCCCCCCCGGCTAAAAAGCGCATCATATCGAAGTGATGCACCGAGCCTTCAAAGAGCAGGCTAAAGTCCATATCGTGCCGCCACTCCTTGCCCCACGACATGTATTGGCGATAGTCGCAGGCGTAGCGGCCGAAGATGTGCTGCAGCCGCCCAAGTCGCCCCTCCTCGCGAATCCGCACCACCTCCTGCTTGTTGGGCGCGTAGCGGTAATTCTGGATAATCGCGCACGGCAACCCCGTCTCCTCGGCCTTGGCGGCCATGGCCTTGGCCGCTGCTAAGGTATCGGCAATCGGCTTCTCGCAGATAACCGGCATCCCGGCTTCCAGCGCAGCAATGGCCTGCGGGCTGTGAAACTGCGGCGGGGTGGCAATGCCGCAGAAATCGGCCTGCACCTTGGCGCAAGCTTCTTTGTAATCGGCAAAGAGCTGATCGGCACCCAAGCCGAGTTTAGCTCCTTGCGCTGCGAGCACTTCCTCGTTGACATCCACCAAGCCGACGATTTGGATTCTGTCGCCGAGACGCTCGGTCATCCGCTGGATCCAACCACCGGCCATGCCGCTGGCACCGATCATCAAACACGTCTTAACTGCCATGCTATCTACCTTTGCTTGTTTGGGTTGAGGAACTAATAGGCCAAGGCAAGGGACCGCAAAATCGCCGCGCTACCGCTCGCCGTCCCCGGGTCAATCCGGCAGAGATACATCCCCGGCAACGCCAATGCACCGTCCGCAGTCTGCCCCGACCAGCGAAAGTGCCAACGTCCAACACCCTCGCTACCAACCAACCGCGCCACCAACCGACCAGCGACGTCGAAAATCTGCACCTGCGGCTTTATGCCCGTTGCCTTGAAAACTATAAAGCTGATCTCCACCGCGTCGTTGACCCCATCGCCGTTGGGCGTAAACGCCACAGGCGCAATCGCCACATCGCCGACGAGCGCAGATTGGCCCGGCAGGTCGGGCAACAACACGATATTGGCCCGCCGCTCGCTCGGCACGACCGACTGCCAGATCCCTGGGCGCTCGCCCATGCCCAGATCGAGCGCAAACAGCGCTGCGTTATCCCAAAGACGCGCCGTAAAATCCACTTCCACCGAATCGGCGACCACTGTGCGCGGCAACAAGACCAACAGCGAATCGCCGTGCAACCTCACTGCCTCGGGCGCTACTTCCTCTCCGCCGATCCGCAGTGCCACGTTACCTGTGGTCGCGCCGGGAATGTGAAAGCGCAAGCGATCGAAGCCGCTGTCCTGCCCGTCGGTGCTCGGCCACAGTG
Source organism: Candidatus Latescibacterota bacterium (assembly GCA_022827835.1). Lineage (GTDB taxonomy): Bacteria > Latescibacterota > UBA2968 > UBA8231 > UBA8231. Next base: position 377,005 of record JAJEIO010000029.1, on the reverse strand, counting down.
TATAGGTAAAGCGCGTATCCTCGTTGAGCTGAGCTTCCCGAGGCCAGATCTGCCCGCGAGCCTCCTGTACCAGTGCCTCGGTAAATTCTATCGCCAGTGCATTCACGGCCGGAGCTACCTGCGGATCGTCGGTTGCCAGAATCATCTCCAATTGCACGAAGCGACGCGGGCTCGCCGATTGGAAGGACTCCCCCGAAGCCTGGTACACATTGCTCCAAGCGTCCCAATCTTCGCCGACGACCAAGGTTGTGTCGATTTCGCCTTTTAACACCTTGGGCAAGCTGTTCCACTTCTCCTCGGTGACGATATCGCCTTTGCGATCGAAGAAAGTGTACACTTCCTGCAGTGCATTACCCGAGCGCGAACGCAGTTGAATTTTTGTCTGCGGTGGCAGGTCTGCCTCCCATGTAAGCCGCTCGATCACTTGGGGCCTGCCGTTGCCCGCCTGCGACGCCAAGTCGATAAAGTCCGAGCGCATGTTCACCTGGGCCGGATGACCTGCGGAAAAAAGCATCGCCTCCAAGCCCCAACCAAACCCCTGCGGCGTCCCGTCGATTTCGTGCCACAGCAGGTAGCGGACCTTGCGCGGAGCGAACAGATAGCGCTGATGAAAGAGCCGGCCGAGACACTGCGGCCGACAGCTATCTTCGACCAGAACCTCGTAGTCAACTCGCTCGGGCACCGGCAATCCCGATCCGGCAGCCGGGCGGCCATCGGACACCAGAAACAACCCGCCCGCCGCCGAGGGATTGCCCCCTTGGACTTGGCTGCGCAACCCTTCGCCCAGTTGGCTGAAGTAAATGAAAAGTTCGTCTAAGAAGAACACCGCCCCCAGATCCACTCGCCACCACACGCCGGCCTCCACCCAACCTCCCTCAGCACTGGTCAACAGCGCGAAGCTATCCATATCGCCGTCGAACATCAGGGCCGCGCCCGTAGTTCGACCGCCTTCGAGAAAACTGCCACCACGACTCGCCGTGCCCAAGCTCACATTGTCCCCCACCGCCAAAACCTCGACCTCTGCCAGCGCCACGCCCGGGCTGTGCTCGTCGATTTCGATAATGATATACTGGATCACTTGAAAGCGCTTCTCGCGCTCTAAATCGAGCTCCAGCCCCTCGTCGAGAACATAGGTGCTGTCAGTTCTCAGATACTCTAGGGGAATCACCAGTTCGGTAGCGGTATTGGGCTTGGAGGTGCGATAGACGGCTTCAAATTTGAATACATCGTTGAGCGCCTGGATACGGGCACCCGAGGCGGCAAAGACGCTGAATTGCCGCAAAGGCCGCGCCCCCTCGCGGTCGGGAAAGACCAAGCGGATCTGGCGCGCCAGCACCGGACGCCCCAAATCTATCTGCACCGACCATTGATCGAGCGCATCGCCGGGGTCGGGTTGCCAGAAGGTTGCCAGATCGCCATCGACAATCAAATCTGCCGTCTGCGGATTGCTCTTGGCCTCCCAGATCCCGCCGGTCACCTCGCCGCGCTCCTGCGTTGGATGGCGAAAATCCCCGGCGTTGGCCACGGCGTTGATCTCCTTGCGGAATTTCGTCAGCCGCAGCCTGCCGTCGGCATCGATCTGCACCAAGTCGTTGGGCATCTGCCAAGTCTGCCACGCCTCTGCACTGTCGAAGCGGAGTTCATCGGCCCATACCGCGCCGATTCCCAATAGTAGCGCATAAAACGAGCGCATCGCCATGCTCTCAGTATATCAGTGTTAATGGACGCAACCGACGGCTTCCCGTCCGCTCGGCTTGGGGCACTATTTCAACTAAGTAGAGACCAGGTGACAACAAAACTCCTTCGCCATCGCGCCCATCCCAGCGCACCCGCTGTGTCCCGAAGCGCTGCGCACCCAACGACCGCTTGGCCACCTGCCTCCCGTCGAGCGAATACACCTTGAACACCACGGGCACATCTTCGGGCAGCCCCACCAGCGCATAGCCGATCTCGACCTCGTCGTGGACTCCGTCGCCATTGGGCGTCAGCACCCTAGTGGAAAAATTCAATCCCACCACCGGCCCATCGCTTTGCCCGGCCGTCCCCAAGACCCGCAGGCTATTGGTCCCCAGTTCGGCGCTGGCATCGCCTGGTTCGACGGGCTGGGGCAACATATCGACGCCAGCATTATAGACCTCGCCCGAAAACGTCCAAGCCAGCGAGAACACATCGGCAACAAAGACGACCCGTGCCCTCTCCGCGTGCCCCGGCCCGATCCGCTCCGGCAACACGACCGCTAGTTCCTCGCCGCCCTCGGTGACTGCAACCGGCTCAATCACCCTCGGAGGGTCCCCCATCTCCAGCCGGGTAAACGCAGCCCGCGTCCCAGTGCGAATCCTCAGCGCGTCAAAGCCTGCCCCCTCACCGGCAAATTCGCCGCGAATATCGTAGGCGAACTCCGCCGCTTCCCCTAATGGCACCTCGACCAATCCTCCCGCTGGCTGAACATCGCCCAACAGCGCAACCTCTCCCAAGACCCGCTGGGCCAAAAGCGGCGCGGTCTCAATCCACAACGAGTCGAGCCGCACGAACGCAGCAAAGTCTTCGCTTTTGAGCGTAATCCGCAACTGAAAATGAGTCCCCCCCTTGAGGTCAATCGCCTGCCCTGACTCGGCAAAGGGCAGCGACCAGAAGGACCAGTTGTCGCTATCGTACTGAATAGAGGCACGCATTCCCGGCCGAGGATCGCGCAGGCGACCGGCGCGCCAGCGCGGCTGCAGCACCAAATCGTAGCGCTCGCGCGTCACCACTTCCTCACCGCCGCGGTCCGTGTACTCGTGGTAGATATTCGGATCCCCGTCGCGCCCCGTGCGCACCTCAATCTCCACCCCCACCTCGGCATCGGGAGCCTCCACCAGTTCGCCATTGACGGTGCGCAACGGCGTTGCCGCCCAAGACAAGCGGCCGAAGTTGACCGGCTCTGCCAATTCGAAAATCCGCGAGCGGTAAACCGCCTTGCGCGGCACCCCCTCGCCAAAGAGCTCAAAATCGCCGATTGATCCCTTGAAAGCGGTCCCCGAACCCACGCTGGTGTTGCCCCCTCTCCCCGAATCCAACAGCGAGGTCTTCCGCTTGTAGCGGACGAAGCGCACGTATTGTCTGGGAAATTCGATCTGCACTCGGGCGACAAAGTTTTCGGCTACATTGGCAATTAGTGGACCAATGCGTCTATAGGGTTGGGACCCTTCGAGCCAACTCGGATCGCCTTCCGCCGCGATGGAGACCTCGTAGGCAGGCACGGCATCTTGGGCAAAGGGGATTCCGTCGGAGCGAAAGCCCCGAGGCGGAGTAAAAAAACCAAAGCGGTGCGCCGGCACCGGTACGGCCAAATCGATGGTGTACCAGACCGATTCGGGATTGGACGAGACCGGCGGATTGAACGACATACTGTCCCCATCGACCATATAGGTGCCATTGTGGGCCGTCGTCTCGTTGCCCTGCGAACCCTTCCAAGCCCGTGGCGTCTCGCCCTCGACATAGGACAGCTCGCGCGGCTCTTTGAGCGGTTCCCAGCCGGTAAAGAGCGCAAGCAAACTTTGGTTGGGGTCGATATAGACGGGTTGGATCGCGCCGGGCACCGAATCGAAATCAATGAGCACCACAGCAGAATCGTTCTCGCTCCAAGCCAAGCCCGCACCGCCAAGCTGCCAATTGTGTCGCTGGGCACCGCTAGCCGTCGCCCAGCAGACCAGAAGTAGCCATGTGAAGATCTTAACCGCCATGACACGCCCTTTTTGTCAATTGTAACACATGTAACACAATAGCCACATGAAATTAAGGTCCGACAAACGGTGCAGAATTCCTTATACTAAGTGTTTCTTTATAAAGCCGCCTCTTTTATTTTCATCCCCAAATTGAACGGCAACGCATGCCAAAGCGCGCAATTGAGCAAGGAATTTTGGTTTTTCCCGCTGGCGCTGCAACCGATGTGCAGGTTGCTGGCCGCACTCTCCTCCAGCGCGGGATCCGCACCATGGCCAGCGCGGGCATCAAGCGCGTCTTGGTCGTGCTCCCCCCCGGCCATACCCCCAGCGGCAAATCTCTAGTTCCCGACCTCGACATCCAAGTAGAGCAAACCACCCCAGAGGCCGCTCGCCTGCCCAACGCGCCCTCGCTGCTGCTCAAGGGCGATTTTGTCCACCACCACTCCTCGCTACGAGCCCTCATCGACGCGGGCCTACAGCGAGACGACCTCGTCGCGCAAACCAGCAACGACAATCGCGTCAGCAGCGGAGCCTTCCTCTGCTCGCCGGGCACATTGTCCCCGGATGCGCTAATCGGCGACCTCTGGAGTTGGCTCGCAGCGCGTCCGCACCGCCGCGAAGACATTGCGCCGCACCTGTGGCAACGCGTGATTGACAAGCGCAGCGCGCGTGCCGCTAAGAACATGCTCTTCGACCAAGTGAGCAAGGCCACCAGCGGCACGGTAGCGCGCCTACTCAACGTGCGCATCTCCGTACCCATCAGCAAGCTCATCATCGATACTGGCATCTCGCCCAACATGGTAACCTTTTTCATGGTCCTGTGCCCAGGCCTGTTCGCCGCCTATCTGGCGACTCAGCCGGACGACTATCTGCGGCTCGCATGCGCTGGTGTCCTCTGGCAGCTCGCCTCTATCCTCGACGGCTGCGACGGCGAGATCGCCCGAGTCAAGCTGGCCGAGACTAAATTCGGCGCTTGGTTCGATACGGTCACCGACAACCTCGCCTATCTCGGCGGCTACGCCGCGCTGATGGCCGGTATGTGGCACCTCTATCCCGACAATTACCTGCCCATCTACGCCGGCATCTCCGCCATCGCTTCGATGGTCTTGACCCTAATCCTGCTCTACAGCTACGCCCTGAAAACCGGCACTGGTAGCCTGCAGTACTACCTCGGCGACTTGGGTAACAAGGTGCCCGATGGCGAAAAAGACTGGAGCTATCGGTTCCTAGAGCGCGCCGGCTTTATTACCAAGCGGGATTTCCTCTCATTATTTATTGCCATCGGTTTGGTGGCCAATCTGTTGCCGATCGTTTATTGGCTCCTCGTCATCCTGATTCACTCAGCGGCGCTGGGCGTTTTGACTACCCACTATCGGCTGATGGGCAACCAGCGCGCCGCCGCGCGACGGATCGCTTCGCTTCCGGCACCGGCCGTCAATCCAGAGGAAGCCGCGTGAGAGCTTTGCAAATCTCCATGGTCGCCTTTGGCTTCCTGCTGCTAGGCTATCTCGTCGGCCAGCTTGGAGTCGATGAAGTTCTCCACCATCTAGACGCGATCAAGTGGGTGTTTCCCCTGCTGTTGCTGCCCTCATGCGTCTGGCATCTTTCCAACACCATCGCCTGGAACTTCGCCTTCCCGCCCGACGCTTTCAAACCAAGGCTGCCCACCCTTTTTGCGGCCAAACTCGCTGGCGAGGCAGTCAATCAGCTCACGCCGCTAGCCAACCTCGGCGGCGAGCCAGTCAAGGCCTATTTGCTCACCCACCGGACGCCCGGCCCGCGCGGCATGGCCTCGGTGGTCGTTGACAAAACCGCGCAAATTGCGGTTGGCCTGTCCTTTACCGTCCTCGGCCTAGGGCTGTTGTTTTACTACCACGACGTGTCCGAACTCATTCCCTTAGAATACCGGATTTTGTTCGCGTGTCTGCTCATCGTCAGTTTGGCGGCCTTCTGGGTCTTCTACAAGCGGCAAGAGCACATGTTCACGTCCCTGCTCAAGCTGCTCCGCTCGGCCGGCCTGCGCACCGACATGATCGAGCGCAATATGGGGCGCGCGGCGCGCATCGACACCAATATCGGCACCTTTTACCGCACCCACCGCACCCGCTTCCTACGCGCCTTGTTCTTTCAGAGCATCGGCTGGTTTATGGGCACCTGTGAGACCTATGCCATCCTCTGGGCACTGGACGCGGGCGTTGGTTTTTGGTTTTGTTTTCTGCTCAACGCCTTGGGCGCGGTCATCAACGGACTGTTCTTCTTCATGCCCTCCAATATCGGGGTCATGGAAGGCAGCCTCGTATTTCTGTTTTCTAGCTTGGGGTTGGACCCATCTCTCGGCTTGTCTTTGGGTCTTACGCGCCGCCTGCGCCGCGTGTTCTGGATCTTCATCGGCTGGACCTTTCTCAGCTACATGAGCCGTACCGCACTCCAGCGCCGCCCTGCGACGGACTTAACCGTGCTTCAGGAACAAGAAAACCCGCGCTGACCCACGAGAGGTAGAGCAATGCGTCGACCCATACTCGCTTGCCTAGCGGGCTACTGCGTCTTCTCTATCTACACTGCCTCCGCCCAAGACGCACCATCCGATGGAGGCGAGCATGAAGCCCCCCCCTACATCGTCATCGAGGACTTTACCTCCACGCCCCTAGACAGCCTGCCTCGCGGCTGGCGCTGGCGCAGCAAGGACGACGACAAACCCAAGCTCTACGCCGTCCGCGAGGCCAACGACCGCCGCTACCTAGCCGCACAGGATACCGGCCACTCGGTCGTCCTCATGAAGGAATTCCGCTGGAATCCCCGGCAATACCCGATTATGACTTGGTGCTGGCGCGCCGACGCCCTGCCGCCGGGGGGCGACGAGCGCTACACCGAGACCAACGACAGCGCCGCCGGGGTACACGTCATTTTTTCGCACAACTTCCTCGGCATCCCGCGACAAATCAAATACGTGTGGAGTACGACCTTGGCCCCAGGCACCGTCTCTCGCCGCAAAGGAATTGCCCGCCCTTGGTTTGTCGTGCTCCAAAGCGGGCCGGAGAAGTTGGGGCAATGGCTCCAAGAATGGGTCGATCTGGAAAAAGATCACGAGCGCATCTTGTCGTCCAAACTGCCAAAAAAAACCATCGGCATCGCCTTGCTCACCGATGCCAATTCGACCCGGGGGTACGCTGCAGCTGCCTACGCCGACTTCCGGGTCTGGCCGCGGTCAGCACTGGCGCACATCCCCAACTACTGCGCCGGCCTCCCCCCATGAGGATCTGCATCGACGCTCGCTCTCTGCGCGACGTGCCCACCAGCCTCGGCCGCTACGCCGCCGATCTCGTCAGCCATATCGCCAAGCTAGACCGCGAAAACGAGTACATCGTCGTCCGCCGTCCCTCGCGCCACGGCCCTATCGCCGATCTGGCCAATTTCAGGGAGATTTTCGCACCGCACGACATTTCCTCGCCGCACAACATCCTCGCCGGTGCTCGGGTCATCAACGGGCTCAACGCCGACGTGTATCACTCCCTATACCACTTTCTTCCCATCGGCGTACGCGCTCGGCGCGTCGTCATCACCCTACACGACCTGATCTGGGTGAATCACCCTTACCTCGCCGACGGACGGCGCTGGCGACGCTGGGTCAAAGGGTCCTTGGGCAGCTTCGGTATTCGCCGAGCCATCGCCGCAGCCGACCACATCGTCGCCGTCTCGGAAAGCACGCGCCAAGCTGCGCTCGATCACGGCGTCCCCGCCGACAAAGTAACAGCCGTCCTCCACGGCGTGGCATCCGCTTGGCACTCGGGCAACGCGGAACCGGCCCAGTTTGACTTGGGCCATGCGATCGACCAAGACCATGCGCAGCGGGATATTCTCGACGGTCTTGCCGAACGGCCTTTTGCGTTTGGCCTAGGCAACAGCTTGCCGTACAAAAACTTGCCTCGGCTAGTACGCGCCTTTGCCCAAGTCGCCCCGGACCATCCCGATCTCGCCCTCGTGTTCGCCGGCCGCGGCGAAGGCAATCCCGCGCTCGTGCGCTTGGCGCATCAACTCGGCCTGAGCGACCGGGTGCTCCTCGCCGGTCAACTCAGCGACGAGCAAATCCGCGCCTGCTTTGCCCACGCGCTCTTTTTCGCATTTCCATCGCTGATAGAAGGATTCGGGCTGCCCGTACTCGAGGCGATGGCCAGCGGCTGTCCGGTGCTCACGTCGAACTGTTCGTCGCTCGCCGAAGTCGCCGGAGAAGACGCGGTACTCGTCGATCCGCTCGACACCACAGCCATCGCCGCCGGCATGCAGCACCTACTGACCGATTCCGCACTCCGCCAACGGCTATCGCACCAAGGACGCCAACGGGCCGCTGCCTTCACGTGGGAAGACGCGGCCCAGCGGACTATTCAACTGTATAATCAGCTATAGCCTATAACTATTTGTCGCGCTGCATATTAGTCATGGAGAGATCTGTGGTCGGGTAGCCGGAGTGCCCATGGGATGTGGGCCGTTGGTCAGCGGGCTTCGGCGGGCGTGATCGTACACTGCGTCCTGTATTTCGAGGATGCGCACGGCCTGGTCGATATTGGGGGTAAAAGAGCGTCCATCTGCCAAAGCGGTCAGGGCTTGATCGACAATGGTCGTCATGCGCTCGCCGTGCGACAAATCCTCACTGAATTGCACGCCTTCGGTAGTATGGACTTCGATGAGTGGCTCACCCTCTTTGCCGTACTGCTGGAACACCATGGCGCGAGTGCCGATAAAGCGGAAGAAATGGTCGCCGCTGCGCACCCCTGACGGATAGGCATAGCCGCTTTCGATAACGCCGGTCACACCCCCATCCGTGCGCAGCATTCCCAAACCAATATCCTCCACTATACGGCCGTGAGTGGCATTGGACATGATGGCACCGACCACGTGGACCGTCTGTTCGCCGACGAATTGCAGGAAAGTGTCAATGCCGTGGGCCGCCTCTACGGCCCAACTGCCGCCGCCGGAAATGGCCGGGTCGTTGTGCCAAGCCGAGGGAGTTGGGTCGTAGCGCGAGGGCGGGCCGTTGTTGAGGCGGCAGCTATACTGGACCACATCGCCCAGCGTGCCGTCAGCTAACAGACGCTCTACGGTAGCGACGATGCGGCTGGCGCGGTTGGGCAAGGTGAGGGCGCTGAAGACCCCGTGTTTGGCCGAAGCTTCGGCTGCGGGACGAAGCCGAGCAGCGCAATCGGCAAAGGGTTTGTCGAGCAGGTAGGGGATGCGCCGATCGACGCAGGCCTGCACGTGATCTGGCATTTCAATGTGCTTGCCAGCGACTAGGGCCGCGTCGGGCTGCGCGGCGTCGAGGCACTCGCCCGCTGAGGCAAAGCCTGGGCATTGGAAAATCTCTGCAAGTTGTTGGCGCGGGCCTTCTTCCCCGTCCATGACCCCGATTATATCGTGTCCCAAAGCGCGCACGGTCTGGCCGATACCGCAGCCGTGGTGGCTGTACGACAAGACAACTAGGCGCATAGGTCGTTTAGCAGGCTTGTTTTGCATTGACGCTTGTCTCCATGTTTGTTATTATTCTAAAAATAATAATTATTGAGAGAATAATAATGAAATTCTACGACCGAGAAACAGAACTGGCACTTCTTCGCGACCTCACCGAAAGATCTGCACAATTTTCTCAATTCACCGCGATCTTTGGGCGACGGCGTGTGGGAAAAACAGAACTCGTGCGCCAACACATCCAGCATGGCGGCATCTATTTTTTTGTTGAAAAACGCCCTGCCAATGCCCTCCTCGCCGAATTTTCGGCGACCCTTAAATCGCACATTGCCCACGCACCCACATTTACAAATTGGCAGGACTTTTTCGTTTTCCTCTTTGCCGAAACCCAGCGCCGACACCTGATCGTCGTCTTCGATGAATTTCAAAACTTTCTCACTGTCGATCCCGCCATCTATTCCACCCTCCAAGGCGTGTGGGACACATGGCACAAACAATCCAGCATACATCTCATTGCCATAGGTTCTGTCGTGGGCCTGATGAAAAAAGTTTTCCAAGACGCCAAAGAACCTCTCTACGGTCGTCTCACCCGGGAAATTGATCTCAGCCCTTTACCCATCGAAGCCATCTATCAAATAACTACAGACCTCGGCTTTCAATCGCCCACAGACATACTTACCCTTTACGGCATCTTTGGCGGCATGCCCCGGTATTACGAAATTATAGAAAGCATGGAATTGGGCGGCAGCACCATCCGACAAATTCTCCATCAAGCGCTGTTCACCCCCTTTGCCCCCTTTCGCAATGAAATGCGCGATATCATCCTCTCCGAATTTGGCAGCACTGCCCACACCTATTTGGCAATCCTCGAAGCCATCGCCACTGGAAAAACCCGCCGTTCTGAAATCGCCGGCCCCGCCGGACTGCCGGCCACTAGCTTGTCCAAATACCTGCGCGAATTGTCCGACCTGTTTGACCTCATCGAACGCGAAGTGCCCATTACCGAGCAATCTTGGAAAACCAAAAAAAGTCGCTATAAAATCCGCGACCCCTTTATCACTTTCTGGATGCGATTCATCTACCGTCAATTGAGTATCTACGAATCGGGCAACTTTCCGTACTTTCTCAATCGCCTCAATACTTGCGTAGCGGAATTTATGGGCTTTGCCTTCGAAAATATCACGCGAGAACTCTTGCTCAAACTCAATCTTCACAACCGTGCGCCCTTCTACTTTCACCGAATCGGACGCTGGTGGGACCGACAAAGCGAAATAGACCTCGTCGCCCTCAACTCCGAAACCCGGCAAACTCTCTTTGTCGAATGCAAATGGACATCCACCCCTGTCGGCACCGACGTTCTGCAGACTCTCAAACAACGCGCACAAAAGTTCCCAACCGAGAACGCTTTTTATCTTATCGCCTCCAAAGCCGGATTTACCGACACCCTAAAAAATCTTCGCGATCCACACCTCCACCTTTGGGACCCAAACGACATCGCGACATTTTTGAATAAATAGACTCAATTGAAAAACCACTCAGGGCAGTGGATTGGCAGCTACTGCCCACTCGGTTTGGGCGATGCGCATGTCGCAGATGGAGCGCGCCTTGTCGCCAGAAGGCTGGGCGATGTGAGCCACGACGCGAAAGCCCACTTTGGCAAACGCGGCGCGGCTGCGGGGGTTGTAATCGGCAATGTCGCAGGCAAAAATAAAATCGGCCTTCTCCTCGGCAAAACCGAAATCGACCAACGCACGGATTATCTCGGTCCCCAATCCCTTGTTCCAGTACTGTTTCTCGCCAATAGACAGGTCAATGCGGCGGCAGTCACTGCCGGGGTGGGCTTTGATAATCCGAGACAGATTCATGGCCTGCAACCAAGCCTCGGCAATGGGCTGGCCGTCGAGTTCGGCGATAAAGCAGAAGGCGGCTTGCGAAATGCCGCCGTAGATGCGCTTGGTCTGGTCGAGCGTATAGGACGTCACATCTGCGCCATCGGCGTAATACAACACGTCGGGATCTTGGTTCCAACGCAGCAAGATGTCCCAATCGGCGTCGGTCATGGGACGCAGGTGCAGGCGGGGCGTGTGCAGGTGGACGGTGTGGCTTTTGAGAGAGGACGGCATGGTGCCTGTGAAGCCCGAACTGATCGGGCTAGGCATCTCTACGTCCCCGTCATTCTGTCGGCATCGGCGACAGGACGACGGAGATACTTTGGATCGGCGATAGTCCTGATCAATTGCTGGGACCACGCCTTCTGCGGATCGTTTACGTATTCCCAGAGATTTCCGGGCAGCCAGCCATTCACGGTCTGGGGGTCCATTTCTGCGACCATGAACCACACGTTGGGCAGGCGCTCGCGAAGAATGGCACTGAGGTCCTGGGCATTGAGTCTGGAGACGAGGATGGCGGAGTAAGGAAACGGCGCAATCCACGTTTGAACTCCCTCAGTGTTGTTGAGAACATCGTGCGCCTGCGCCTGTGTGCAGGGTTGGCTGAACGTAAAGAGATAGGATTTCATGCGATCTTTTCCTCATCTGTATTGGTTGAGGCTGGTGGTTCGTCTCCTTCAGACGACGGTCCAGGCGCGTCCGGCTTTTCCTTCGGGTCTGGAAGCTCATCTTCGGGAATTGGATGCCGTAACTCCTTAGCTGCGATCATCCGCATCTGCGCCGTTTTGTATCGGTATTCCTCCGACTGCAACCTGTCTGGATCGTTCTTTGCAAAAAACGCGTAGCGGCGGTGATAGTCAATCACGATCCCGAGAGCTGCGATCACGAACAAGGCGCTAATGAGAGGAACGCCTTTGATCATAGCTGTTGATCGAAAAAACCAAGCCGCAACGATAAATCCCGGGACCAGCACGATGATCGAAGGGACCAGCGGCCCCATGGCTGAGCCCCGTTTGATCAGCAGTTCACCGACAGCCTGAAGACCTTCCAATACTCTGTGAAACGACATCTGCTCATTTCCGGCGGTAAATTAGCCGTCTGACGCTATTATTTTTAATCACTCCTCACACGCCCCAGCGGCTGCGGCCTGTTCCATTTCCTCCACAGTGACGGCGGGGCAGTCGTGCTGGAGCACACCGGACAGTCGACGGATCGGGCGCACGGGTAGCATTCGCACCTCGCCGTCGGAAATGACATAGCGCACCCGGTCCCCGGCCTTTAGACCAAGCGTCTCCCGCACGGGCTTGGGTAGTGTCGTCTGTCCTTTTTTTGTTATAGAGGATTCAATCATAACAGTGCCTCCAGTTTCCTTGTAATATACGGTAATGTCGCCGCCGCTGATACGCCCGTCTCAGAACGCCTTGAAGGCCCTACATTCGCCTAATGGGACCCGGTCAACGGCCACACACCCTCAACCGGGTAGGCTTCGTCCTCGCCGGGCCAAGGAGGCATGGTAACGGCAATCGCGGCGAGCGGCTCGCCTCCTAAGGCGCGGAACTGAAAGTGAGTGCCCAGCGGAATGGTCAGGCAGACGCCCGGCTCGACGGCCACGACTTCCTCGCGGTCGTTCTGTCGCCGCCACATCTGGCCGCGACCAGCGAGAAAAAACCAGATCTCTTCGACCGTGCGGTGAGCAACGGCCTTCGACGTCTGCCCGGGTTGGAGTTCAAAATGCGCCATGCCACCACCTTGCAAGCCCAATAGAATGCGCACATCCGAGCCATCGGGAGCGGTCACGTCAGGGGTAACGGGCAGTTTTTTAGTGTCGAATTTCAAGGTCGGATTCTCCTAGATAGGGGTCTCGTCCTAAAAATATCACGCTCAACGGATTTCTTTCTACTATGTCCCGGCAGAAACAGTCGTTCAAAATACTATCGGCCAGCTTGACCCCCTGCCAATAATGCCTATTTATTTCCCCTGTCCAATTCGAAAACCACCGGAGACGATCCCATGCCAAAGCTAAACATTGTCGGTGCCGGTACGCCCACCCCCACTCGCGACCGCTGGGGCACCTGTTTCATCCTAGACATCTGCGACCAGCGGCTGATGATCGACTGCGGCCCCGCATCGACCTTTAAGATGCATCGCTTGGGCATCCCCTGCACTTCGGTACACAACCTGTTCTTCACCCACCTGCACTCCGACCACATCTCCGATTATCTCTGCTTCCTGATGACGCGCTTCGACCAGTGCATCGGCACCGAGCCAGACCTGCACGTCTATGGACCACCCCCAATCAAGCGCATCACCGACGGCATCTGGAGCCCCGATGGCCTCTTCTGGTACGACGTGATCGCCCGCACCAATCATCCCATGAGCGTCCACGCCTACCAGATGCGCGGCGGCGTGGGCGATTCCAGACCGGAACCAGTGGTCCATGCAACCGAATACACCGAGGGAAAAGTAGCCGCCGGGAAAGGCTGGACCTGCTATGCGCGCGAGGTCAAACACGCCCAACCCTACATCGAATGCTACGGCTTCCGCTTCGAGACCGAAGAAGGCGTCGTCGCCTTCAGCGGCGATACCGCGCCGATTGAGTCCGTAGTCGAGCTAGCGAGGGATGCAGACCTGTTCGTGATGGAGGCCGTGCATCGGGAGGAGAAAATCCAAACCTTCCCCAGCGTCATCTCCGAAACCGGCACCCTAAATGCTGGGCGCATGGCCGCCGAGGCCGGTGCCAAGCGCTTGGTAATCAATCACCAGTCTCCGACCCTCGACTCCGCAGAAGAGACCACCGAGGGAATCGCCGAGGTAAAAAGCGTCTTCGACGGGCCGATGTACTGGGCGCGGGACATGATGGAAGTGGCCTGGTGATCGGCTCAGAGTCATGGCACCGCCCTTCCGCTATGTCCGCCTCAACGCCACCCTGTACCCAGCCGGCGAGCTGGAGCGATCGCTGTACGCCAAATCCGGCATCGAACCTGAATACGCCGAGGAAGAGGACCCGCAGGAACTCATTCGCCGACTAGCAGGCTGCGACGCCGTCGCCGTCGTCTCGACCGGCCTGCCCGCAGCCGTGGTCGCATCGCTGGACCGCTGCCGCCTGATCTCTCGCCTCGGCAACGGCACCGACAAGATCGCCGTGGAAAAGGCCACGGAACATGGCATCATCGTCTCCAATGCCCCCTTCTTCTGCGCCGAGGAAATGACCGACCACATCATGGCCATGCTATTGTCCCTAGCCCGCCAACTGCCGAGGATGGAGCAATTCATGCGCGCCGGCCGCTTCCGCCAAGCCCGCGTCGAATCCACCCAGTTGCAGCGGCTGTCCACCTGTGCGCTGGGCATCGTCGGCTTTGGAGCCACCGGCGAGATGGTCGCCCGCCGCGCTAAGCCCTTTGGCCTCCGGGTGCTAGCCACGCGCAGGAACCTACAGGCACCCCTACCGTCAGACTTGGAAGTCGAAATGGTGGACCTGGAAACGCTACTAGCCGAGTCCGACTTCGTCTCCTTGCAGGTACCCCTAAACGCGGACACCTACCACATGTTTGACGAAGAACTGCTGCGCAAGATGAAGCCGGGATCCTACCTAATCAACACGTCCCGAGGTGCCTTGGTCGATGAAGATGCGCTGGTGCGGGTATTGCGAGAAGGGCCACTGGCCGGTGCGGCGCTGGACACCTACGAGTGGCTCAACGTATTCACGGACGAAGATCAGACCTTGCAACATCCCCTCATGGAGCTAGACAACGTCCTGATGACCTCCCATGTCTCCGCTCACTCGGTGCAGTCCGGCGAGGACGTGGCGCGCACGGGCGTCTGCAATCTGGCCTCCGTCTTCAAGGGCCACTGGCCAGCGCCGGAAAACATCGTCAACCGAGGTGTAGTGCCGAGGTATCCGCTGAAACCGCACGATGCGGAACTGTGCGCAAGCGCATAATCGCATCAGTATCCCCCCAAAGAAAGGAATCCCATGCGCGTCATCCTTTTTGTCCTCGACGGACTGCGGCCCGACGGCTTGCAACAGGCCCCTACCCCCTACGTCGATCGCTTGATCAGCCAAGGTGCCTGCACCTATACAGCCCGTACCGTCATGCCCTCGTCCACCTTGCCCTGCCACACCTCCATGTTTCGCGGCGTGCCCCCACAACGGCACGGCATCCTCACCAACACTTGGGTGCCCCAAGTAAGACCCATACCCAGCCTCGTCGACGTGCTGCACCAAGCTGGCAAGCGCACGGCCTTCTTCTATAACTGGGAGCAATTGCGCGATCTGGCCGACCCAGGCTCGCTGGACCGCTCGTACTATATGAACAATTGCCACGAGCCAAACGGCGATTTGGAATTGGCCAGCTTGGCCGCGGCGACGCTGCGGGAATGGACGCCCGATTTCGCCTTTGTCTATCTAGGCTGCACCGATATAGCCGGCCACGACCACGGCTGGATGTCGGCCGAATATCTGGCCACTATTGGGCGGGCCGATACAGCCATTGGCGCGGTGCTGGAGGCGGTCAACCAAGAAGAGACCGTGGCCATCGTCACCAGCGACCACGGAGGACACGAGCGCACCCACGGCACGGAAATGGACGAGGACATGACCATTCCGTGGGTAATCTCCGGTCCTGCGGTATCCCCCGGACGGAGCTTGCAGGAGCCAGTGAGCATCATCGACAACCCGACGACTATTGCCACTTTGCTCGAAGTGGCTCCAGCAGAGAATTGGGCCGGACAAGTGGTGCGGGAAGCCCTCGCATAGCGAACTAATCTCAGCGGTAAAAGGGCGGCGGCCTCAGCAAGCACTTGATGACGTGGGTGCCGGCGCTCATGTAGAGCACACCGGGCTTGCCTTCGGTCAAAGCATAGAGTTCGGGCAGGGGCGGATCGTTGAGATAGGTCAGGACGCAGGACGAGCCGTCTATGCGAAACAAGTCGAAGCGCGTCAGGCCGTAGATAAAACCATCGGAAGCACAGACCAGCGGGAACATCTCCACCCCTTCGGGCACGCCCATCAACCTAGTCCCTTCCGAGCGCAGGGGTCCTATCACTTCTTCCACGACAAATCGCTCCGGGTCGAAAGCGAACAAGCGGCGGTTGTCCGTAGTGCCAAACACCAGTCCCGAGGGATGAACGGCCAAGCTAGTGACTGTGTTGGCCCCTTCCACTGGACGCAGTTCGCAAATACGCTGTTTCGTCTGGGGGTCAAAGACAAATAGCAGGCCGTCGCGAGTGGTGACTTCCGAACCGCGCCCCCCGTAAATGCTGGTGCCACCGTACACATAGCGCTGGTCCGCGGCCACGCATTGCACGCTTTGTTCGGGGTCGAGGTAAATTTCCCTATCATCGAGGCCGGTATCGGGATCGTACGAGGCCAAGGAGCCGCCGGGAATGCCATAATTGCTGCGATTGGCCACGTAAATGCGGCCGTCGGGGCCGGTCACCGCCTCAAAGGGTCGGTTCTGATTCTGGCCTAATTGACCCCAGTTGCGCGGATTGCTGTCGTCCTCCGAGCCGGGGTTCCACGGCTGACTCGGGTCGTACACGCCGATGTTAGAACCGCCGTAGCTGCCGACGTAGAGCTTGTCTTTATGGGCGTGGACGTGGTAGAGCTCGCCGCCGGACCAAGTGTACCCTAAATCTTCTATTGCATCCGTATCGGGATCTATGGCGCACAGGTGCATACCGTAGATATTGGTGCCGTAGATCTTGCCCTCCGGCCCTCTACCCAAGGCGCACACCGCGCTGCCACGACTGCCTTGATAGACTTCAAAACTGCGTTCTTCCCGGTCGCCGGTGTCGGGATCGACGATAGTAGCGCGTCCCTCCTCGACTTGGGCGAATACCAAATGGCCGTCTTTGCTCAGCCCCGATATGCCGGCGAAAGGACCTTGGCAAATAGGGCGAATGTCCAATGTATCGGCGTCGATGGCCGCCAATTGATCTCCAGCCCAAGCGTACACCACCCCGCGATCACTAGCGCGACTGTTGCGACCCAAGGCTAAGGGTACGAGCGCTGTACCAGCAACGAGATTGTCGAGGCGGGCCACTTCGGTAAAATCAGCGCTGAGAACGCGCACTTGCTCGCCAGCCGCCAAAAACAGGCGATCCCCTTCGGATACAGCGCCGGCAATCCCTTCGGCTCCGGCCGGCACATCGCTCAGTTGACCGCTTTCCACATCGTAGATCTTGTTCGGGACAGCCGGATAGCCGCTGAGCAGCAACCGGCCGTCAGGCAGCAATTGGATATTCACTAGGCGGTCGGTGGGCGGAGCAAACGGGCGGCAGAGTTTGTCAAAGCACCGCTTTTGCGGGTCATAGCAGAACAGCTCGGCCAGTTCGTGACCGCCCATGTACAACAGGCCGTCGCGCTCTTCCATGCACAGGAGGCGCTGATCGCCGGGGGCGGGACGCCCCAAACTACTGAAAGTGCGGCTCTGAGCGTCAAACACCATGAGATGGTGGCCGTGGTCGGCCGATAAGCCGGACATGATCCGGGCGTAAATGGTCCCGTCGGCAGCCTGGAAAACGGGGCCGTGCTCGCGGCAGGGCATGGGAAAGACTTCCAAGCTGCCGGTGTCGAGGTCGTTGCAAAAGTAGTGGGCCCCGTCCTGGGAGAATTCGGCACCCCAAGCCAAGGTGTGCCCATTGGCAGGGTCGTAGGTGATGGAAAAGCCGTTCCACACAGCACCGACAAAGGGGATGCCTAAGTCGTAATAGGCCACGCGCGGGCGCGGATTCGGCGGCAAGGTGGGAGCGCGGGAGGTGAGAGCTTGCATAGAGGCTCCTGTGGTTTGCGAGTGGTGAGATTGGTCGGCCTCAAAAAACTGTCAAAATCGCCCCAAGTCCACCCCAAAGTCCACATCGCCACGATCAGCACCGACGGATTAACCTTCAGTGCCTACTATTGCAAACGAGCTTGACCCACTGTCGGCAAAATCCCTTATATTTGCTTTATATCCCGACCACATGCTGGGCCTCTCCAGCAGAAAGAAGCTAGCGGTAACTGTATGCGAGCAATGACGCGGCGATCGCTGCTCCGTGCCGGCCTTACCGGTTGCTTGGTCGCCCCTTGGTGGCACGCACTGCGGGCCTTTGCCGCCCGGCCCACCGAGTTGCCGACGAAATCTGGCGTGACCGATACCGAGATCATCCTCGGCACGTCCGCCGCTTTCTCCGGCCCCTCCCGAGGGTTGGGCATCGAACTCTATCGGGGGGCCGGTGCGTATTTTGCCCACGTCAATCAGCAAGGTGGCATAGCTGGCCGCACCGTACAGGTCAAAGCCTACGACGATGGCTACCAGCCCGGCCCTTCGGTCAAAAACACCATGAAGCTGATGCTCGACGATCAGGTGTTTTTACTGTTCGGCTACGTTGGCACGCCGACGGTGACGCGCGTGTTGCCCATCCTCAAGAAATTCCAAGACCGCAACATCCTGCTGTTCTTCCCCTTCACCGGCGCACAACCCCAGCGCGAACCGCCCTATGGCACCTTCGCCTTTAACCTGCGCGCCTCCTACCGCCAGGAAACGGCCGGTCTAGTCGACAATTTCGTGCGCATCAACCGCCGGCGCATTGCCGTGTTTTATCAGGCCGATGCGTACGGCCGCAGTGGCTGGGCCGGCGTGCGCAGCGCCCTGAAGAAGCACGGCGAGCAAATCGTCGGCGAGGCCACGTACCGGCGCGGCGAACGATTCACCGGCACAATGCGCAAACAAGTCGAAATCCTCAAGGAGGCTAAACCCGAAGCGGTAATCTGCATCGGTGCCTATGCGGCCTGCGCGGCCTTTGCCCGCGATGCCGTCGATCTCGGCCTACAGGTGCCCTTTGCCAACCTCTCCTTTGTCGGCAGCGAAAACCTCCTCAAGCTGCTCACCGAGGGGCGCGATGACAGCCAGCGCTACACGCAATGGCTGGTAAACTCCCAAGTGGTGCCCAGTTACGAAGATACATCCATACCTGCGGTCCAAGAGTACCGCGACTTGATGACTCGCTACGCCCCACAGCCGCCTGCGGAGTTGTTAAAAGACCCCTATACGCCCTTTGACCACAGCTTCGTCAGTCTCGAAGGCTTTCTCAACGCCAAGTTGCTGGTCGAAATTTTGCACCGTCTCGGGGCCGAGCCGCAGCGCAACCAACTCGAAGACGCGGTGTTCTCCGTCGCGGACTTCGACCTCGGCATTGGCGAACAGGTCTCCTTTGGACCCGACCGCCGCCAAGGTCTCCAGCGAGTGTACTACACAGTGGTCGATGAAGGCCGTTTTGTTCCACTCGACGATTGGCGCGCGAGGTTTGCATGATGGTGATAAAAGTCCAAAAGCTATTTAAGAAAACGCTGTTCGGCGTCTTTGCCCTATTTGGCTTGATCGGCCTATCGACCTCCATTCTGTGCGTCTATACAGTCGATACGCACCTGTCGGCCGAATACGAGAGCAACAGCCGCGACATTGCCAAAACCATCGCCGATTCCAGCGTCGATATTCTCCTCAATCGCGACTTGTCGGCGCTGCAGTCGCTCATCGACCAGTTCGTTGAAATTCAAGGCATCAAGTACATCTACATCACCGACGAATCCGGCGAGTTCCTCGCCCACACCTTTGTGCCGGGCATTCCCGTAGAAATTCGCGCCAGCGATCCGTTTAACATGGAGACAGTGGAGCGCAGCTTGCCTGGGATGGGCGATTTCGTCGAAGTAGGCAGCCCGATTCTCGCCGGCGTTGCCGGGACGGTACACGTGGGTATGGACACTGGTTTGATTGCGCTAAAAATTCAACGCGCAATCGGCCAGCAGGTGTACCTCTTCTCCATCATCCTCGTCGTCGGCGTCTTTGCCGCCATCTGGTTGGTCAATCTGGCGGCTAAACCAATGGGCGCGCTCTTGGGCTACGCTGTGGGTGTGGCGCGCGATGAGAAGCCCACCGACGACAACCTGCTGGAGCGCGACGACGAAGCTGGACACCTAGCCCGACTCTTCCTCTACGTTGCCGACAAAGGCCAGCGCTCGCCCGAAAGTGTGGAGTAGGTTCGATTCCCAATAACGTATCCGCAGATGAACGCAGATTAGCGCAGAGGTGGGGTGAGGTCGCTCGATGCAATCGCCTAGCGATTGAGGTCTAGAAAAAATGGCACGACAACGGGTACAGATTCCGCGCTCGCTTATGGCGCTGTTCTGCACGGTCCTACAGGTCTGTTTTGGGACGGTGTACGCGTGGAGTTTCTTCCAAACGCTCTTGGTGCGGCAATTGGGTTGGACGTTCACGGAGACGGCTTGGGCTTTCAGCCTGACGATCCTTTCGCTCGGCACCTCGGCGGCTTGGGCGGGCGCGCTGCTGCCGAAGGTCGGACCGCGGCGCTTGGCCGTGACCGGCAGCGTCATGTTCTCGGTCGGCTACATACTGGCGAGTCTGGCGTTGCAATGGGACATGCTCGCGCTGTTCTACGTGGGGTACGGCGTCATCGGAGGCGCGGGCATCGGGCTGGGCTACGTCACGCCCGTGGCCACGGTCGCCAAGTGGTTCCCGGACAAAAAGGGCTTGGCGACCGGAATCGTCGTGATGGGGTTCGGGGTGGGTGCCTTTCTGTTGAGCAAGGGCTTGGCACCCCTACTCGTATCCCACCTAGCAGGCGATCTGTCCCAAGTCTTCCTGGGCCTCGGGGTGATCTTCGCCTGTGTCCTGATCCCCTGCAGCTTGCTCTTGAGCAATCCCCCCGCTGCTGTCGCTACAGCGGTTGCCGAACAAATGCCCGCCGACGAGTCCGACTCGGCGTCGCCGTACCTGCGCTCCTCTGAATTCGCCCTCATGTGGATCGTCTTCTTCTTCAACATCGCCGCTGGCATCTCCGTCATCAGCTTTCAGTCGGAACTCCTCCAAGAAGTCTGGGGCCTAGCCGATCCAACCGTCGAACCGGCGACGCTAGCCGAGTATGGAGCGACGCTGATCGCCGTCAGTTCGCTGTGCAATGGCGTGGGGCGGCTGTTTTGGGGCTTGCTCTCGGATCGGCTGGGGCGCGTCAGAGTTTTTAGAATTCTGCTCGCCAGTCAGATGGTTGTCTTTGGCATTTTGATGACCGAGCGCAATCCCTATGTCTTTTCGGTCCTCGTTTGCTATATCCTCTTGTGCTTTGGCGGCGGCTTTGCCACCATGCCCTCTTTCGTGCTCGATGTTTTTGGTCCGCAAAAGATGTCGACGATCTACGGCACCATTTTGACAGCCTGGGCAGCGGCGGGGATTTGCGGGCCGCTGTACGTGGGGTATCTCAAGGATCAGTATCCCGATCGGGCATTCATCTATTGCTTCCTGATTGGCATCCTAATGCTTGGGCTTGGCTACGTATTCTCTTATCTGTTGAGCGACGATCGCATTCGCCTCCGCCGGCCGACCTTGGAGGATACGCTGCGCCAGTATGGTATTTTGCCCGTGGAACAAGGTGTACGTTGATACCTCAATGTGACTGTGTGGTGGCCGCCCGAACTCGCTGTGCGGACTTGCGGTTAGCAGTTGCCCTTCCCCCCCTTTTTCTATATATCCCATAAGTAAGCCTGTCGAAGATTACTCACACCGCCCGAAGGGGATCGTTCAGATGAGCCGAAGTCTGGTATTGCCGCTGATAGCCTTGGTATTTTGCGCCACGCTGACCGACGTGAGTCATGCGCTGACCATCTACCGCATCGGCGGCTCCGACCTGCCGCCGCCCGAGCGAGACGCGCCTTTCGACTTCATCCAGCTAGAATGGGCCGATATCGACGCCAAGCAGCACGGCAGTACCCTGCTGACGGAGATCAGCACGACCCTCGCGCCCGAGCAATTAGACCCCGCAGTCAACCTAACACCGTTGCTAGACGAACGGGGCGGGAAGATCGAAACGCTGCGCTCGATCGTCGGCTGGGCCGATTTTCCCGCCCGCGACGCGCCGATGTTCGACGGCGATCCCACCACCCACTTTCTCGGCGACGGCGATTGGGGCGGAGACTACGGCGCAATAGAAAACAAGGTGCTGGTATTCGATCTCGGCGGGTTATTCAACATCGACCGGGTGCGCTTCTATCCCCGCGAAAAGCACCTTGTAGATCGCTTTATCCAGACCTTTATAGTCGGCATCAACGACGGCGACCCGCTCAAGGACGGAACCCGGGAATACCTAGTGGGTGAGAAGTGGGCAAGGCGACCGCCAGGTGCGCGGAAAGACTTTGAGGTAGTCCTCAACGCCTCCGAGAACACCCGCTCCGATATCGTCATCGAAATGCCCGATCGGCCTATCCGCAACATCCTATTCGAAGCACCGGCCAACATCCGCGGGGCTTGGGAAATCGCCGAATTTGAAATTTACGGTTCCGGTTTTGCACCGCAGGCCACCTACGTCTCCAATGTGATCGACCTAGGCCAACCCGTCAGCTTGGGCCGACTCAACTGGTCTGCGCAGGAGGACGAAGGTGCGGCGATTGATCTGACTATGCGCAGCGGCGACGATTCCGATCCCAACACCTACTGGCGCAAAACCTTCCGTGGCGACGAGACTACGCGCTATAGCGATGGCAAAGCCTTGGTTTTGTCCACATACAACAGACTGGACAAAGGGGAGCGAGCCGGAATCACGCCAGACACCGAAAACTGGCAAACTTGGAGCCCTCCGTACGATCTGGCCCTCAGCAGCGGTGACCTCGCCGGCAACAAGCCGCGGCAATTCGTCCAGTTTGCCGTCCAGTTCTCCTCTACCGCGGAAGCGGGCGGGTGGCTGCATTACCTGCAATTTGAAGTGTCCAACCCGCCGGTGGCATCCCAAGCCCTAGCCGAGATCGTCCCGGTGGAGGTGCCGGCGGGTGCAGTAACGCAGTTCACCTACAAGATCCTGCCGCGATTAACCGGCACTGATCTGGGTTTTGACAGCATTGAGATCAAAACGCCAGCTCGGGTCGCCAGCATTGATCAAGTCCGACTGGAAGGCTTGCCAGTGGATTTCACCGAGGTTCGAGTGGAAGAGAATGAATTTGAGTTGCGAATTCCCCGCATGGACCTACAGCGCACCAACGAATTGCTGGAAGTGGATTTCCAAGCCCAGGTCTTCCAGTTCGGCACAGTATTCGCGGCGCGGATTTTCGATAGCGAGCAACCCCACGAGGTGCATCAGGAGGTCACGGCAGGGGATGCCGATCAATTGGTCGAGAGCAATACCTTGCGTGTCGGTCTAATAAATATCGACAAAAAGGCGGTCAATGACCTGCGCTTGACCTCGCGGTCATTCACTCCAAATGGAGACGGCGTCAACGATCAGCTAAAAATTCAATACGAATTGCTCAATCTGGGTGCTGTACCGGTAGCTATTGATCTGTACGACCTTTCGGGGCGGCGCATCAGCGAGCTATACCACGGCACCGCGACCAGCGGCCGTTTTGCAGTAACTTGGGACGGCCGCGACGCCCAAGCCAAGTTACTGCCGCCGGGCCTCTATATCCTGCGCCTAGAAGTGGACAGCGACGGGGGGATAAAATCGGAGGAACGAGTAGTTTCGCTGGTTTATTGATCTGAACACCTAGCGAGTGATACGAGATATGGAACGGATTCTGCGGTACATACGTTGGGCGGCCTGGTCGGTGGTTTGCTGTACGGCAGCGTATGGTCAGGGGGCGGGTCACCGAGTGACGTCCGACCAAGTAGTGATCAACAGCGCAGCGCACTGGCGCAATTGGACCTTTCCCAAAGGGGTCGTGGAAATTTCGTCCAGTGGCGCCTTGACGCCGCACCAGTTGCACCGCGACATCAACGCGGTACGGGACATTGCCGCTTATCTGCAAGCCCGCCCACCCGATGGCATAAAAAAGGCCCCTGAAGAAATTACTGTCCGAGACGGCATCCAAGCTGGAACCGCTGGCAATCAGGCGGACGTGGTCAATCTTTTCGACGGCGATTTGGGAACGTACTGGCAGCCCGACCCGCCCACAGGTGAGGGCGAACTAGCTGGCCAGTGGTGGTTTACCGTCGATCTGGGGCGGCTAGTAATCGCCAAGAGCATCGTGCTGAAATTTGTCGACGAGGCATTGGGCGATCCCTTCTTGCAGTTCGACGTGCTGGTGTCCCAGGGCAACAAGCCCACGGGTAGTCGTGGGCCCTCTCTCGAATACACCACCATGTGGCGGACCCTCAAGCCCAACAAGGAACAGCGGCTCTTTGAGATTGACATGAGATTGGAGCGCGAGTTCGAGGGGGTCGGCATTCGCTTCGTGCAGGTGGTGGTGACTGGCAGCAATTTCGGTCGGGGTCGAGAAGTCACTCAGGCCGAATACGATCAACTCGCGGCCGACGAGCGGGGCGAGGTCGATTACTTTAAGCTCCATGCGAACGGGCGCGAGACCCTAGTGTCCCAAGAGGTACACCGCCAACTTGAGCCCGAACAACAAGGCTCGGTGCGCCATTACCGGATCGAGCGTCCACGGCTAGCCGAGTTGGAAGTGTGGGCCGAAGGCGACGAGATCCTCACCGGAGCGTTGGACAGGGGCGGTTTTGGCACGGCTTCCCAGACGGCATCAATCAATAGCTTGATTGACGGGCAGATCGAAAGCAAAGTGCAGTTTATCTACACCTACGGTCGGGGATCGCTCAAATCGCCCGAAGGGCAGGTACTTTTCGATTTGGGTGCTTTTTACTGGATTGACGCCTTCAGGATGGCCTATGGCGGATCTAGGTTCTCCAATTATCGGCTGGATTTTTCGGACGGCACGCTGGCCGCCGACGGCAGCATCAAGTGGAATACCGCGGTCGATCGCGAGCAGCGCGGCGGCGGTGGGATTTCGGCCTTGGGCTTCGGCTTCTACGAAGGCAACAATTTCGCGCGGCTCAAAGCCCGTTTCTTTCGCTTCGTCTGGAAGCAGTTCGAAAGTACCAGTTCTACGGGCAAAGGCGGAGCCACTGGGCAGCCAGCAGAGCTACAGCTATATGGACGAGGTTTCCTGCCCGAAGTAACGCTGACCTCCGATCTGATTCGTTTGGGAGGCAGCCGCAATCTGCTCTCCGTCGAGTGGGATGCCGACGCGCCACCCGGCACGAGCGTGCTGATCCAGACCCGTACTGGCAACGAGTTGAGTGAAACCCTGCATTACTTCAAAAAAGACGGCACGGAAGTATCCAAAGAAGACTACGACAAGCTGCTGTCGATCTTCCGCGGCGAAATCGTCGCCGAAGAAACCGCTGGTTCCGACTGGGAGCCGTGGAGCCAGCCGTACGAAGACCCGACCGGTTCGCTGGTGACTTCGCCCAGCCCGCGCGAGTTTCTGACTTTGCGGGCGACCTTGCTGTCGGACGATCCAAAGGTCAGTCCGACCTTGCGCTCAATTCGGCTCAACTTTACCAATCCCGTCGCGCAGGGCCTCACCGGTGAGATCTCGCCGTTTCAGGTGGACCAACTGGGTCAGGAGCAAATGTTTTCGTTCTATGTACGTCCAGACTTCGGGAGCCGGGATCCGGGCTTCGACCAGTTGCTGCTGGTGGCACCGTCCGATATGCCCCTGCGCTTCGTGGGACTATATGCCGGTGCCGAAGACGCCTTTGATCCCAGCGCCGATTTGTCCAGTCTGGCCATGGCCGACGTGGAGGTGATGCAAACGAGCGCGGACAGTCTGCAACTGGCCTTCCCATCGGTGGGACCGCGCTCAGGCGTAGAAGTGCTACGGCTCGATTTCGCCACGGCGTTGTTTTCAACGGGCGCGGTGATGCGGGCGCTGTTAAAAAATAGCGGCGAGGGCGAGGGCAACTGGCAACGCGTCGATGCTGGCAACGCGCTGGCCAACATCGAGGGCAACACTACGACGCTGGTCGGTGCGGTGCAGAGTACCTCGCTGCTAACAGAAGCGGAAGTGATACCCCGAGCCTTCACGCCCAATGGCGACGGCGTCAACGACCAAGCTCAGTTCACCTTCAAGGTGGTGCGGGTGGGCGACGATAGCCCGGCGGAAGTAGAAGTTTTCGATCTGGCGGGCCGTCAGGTGCGCCGGTTAGTGGAGCAGCGGGATTTGAGCACCGGCTCCTATGCCATCGGCTGGGACGGCAGAGACGACGCGGGAGCCTTGGTGCCACCTGGAGTGTATTACGCTCGCTTGCGGATCGACACCGACACCGAGGGTGCTGGCATCGATGGCGAGCAGGTCCTAAAAACCATTATCGTCGCGTACTGAGGGGATCAATCCAAAATGGATGAGGAACAGCGCTTCGCTTTTGACACGTGGGGCTTCCTCACGGTGGAGGATGCAATCACCCCCGAACAGGTCGCAGACCTCAGGGCCACGGTCGATGCAAAAGGCCCAGAGCTCCACTCGCAGCACGCGGATCGCGGCGGCTTCTGGTCCCAGGCTTTCGTCGATTTACTGGACGTCCCGGTAATTTCGGAAATCCTAGCAGAGATCTACGGCGGCCAACGACCCGGAGAGCTTCCGCCCTTCCGCATCGACCATATCAACGTCCACACGCACGGTACCTTCAACAAAAATCTCGCCGGGGGCATCATCCACGGCGGCAACGGACGCTTGCTAAATCCCAAGCGACCACATGAGCTAGTCACGCATTACTTTGCGCGCGATCCCGCAAGCGGGACGTTCTCCAACGGTCTGGTCACCGTGGCGTACGAACTGGAGGATACCGTTTGTAACGGGGGTGGATTCGGCTGTTTGGCGGGCTCGCACAAGGGACATTATCCCGTCCCGGAAGCGTGGATCGATTTGTCCAAAGGCGTGCATCCAATGGTCACGCGCGTGCCGGCCCGCGCTGGCACTGCCATTATCTTCACCGAGGCCCTGTGTCACGTCACCCTGCCGTGGACGGCACCGAGCACGCGAACCACGCTCTTTTACAAATACATGGAACGCGGGGAGACCTATTCCGGCCCAGATAATTTTTTCAGCCCAACGGACGCCGACCAATGGGAAGGCGTGGACGAGCGCAAACGCGCAATCCTCGCTCCCCCACCGCAGGCATTCGTCGAACGCAAGACGGAGCTAGCCAAGGCCGCTTCGCAATAATTCGTCGGATCACACCTCACGCCACCGTCTGAAACCGCTCCCACGCCTCGCCAGCGGCAGCCGCTTGACGCTCCAACTCGCTGCGCCAACCCACGACTTCCCCCGCCTTGATGCGCTGAACATCAAACCCCGCGTACCGATCTTCGAGCGTATCCCCCAACTTCTGGGTCTCAGCCCAACGATCCCACGCGGTCTGCATCCACTCGTGCGGCAACGCCTCGCGCACCGCCGGGTCGAGTTGCCACGCACTGCGCGCGTCCGCCACCGCCGGCTCCCCAGTAAACGGACCCGACCACTTCGACCAGCCGATGGACAAGGTGTTGCGCTCGCGCTCGGGAACGGTGTGCCCGGTGTGGATCGTCACCCCATTGCGAATGAGGGCTTCCCCAGGCTTGAGCCGAATCGACACTTGGCCCGGCAACGGATCTTTCCTGTTCCAACTAGGCGTGTACGGCACCCCTTGGTCCTTCATGGATTGCGGCAAGAGTACATCGTGCTCAAACGGCGTGCGCCAGCGCTCGTGGCTGCCGGGGATGAGTTCGTGGCACTCGTCGTCCACCAACGCTAGGAACATGCTCACGCCGTTCCGCTCGGAGAGCGACTTAGCGTTATTGGCGCGGATTTCTGCCCAGCGAACTTTTTCGACTTCCTCGGAATAATCCTCCGGGCTTTCCCCTCGGTTGTCCCGCTGCGAAAAATAGGGCTTGCCCTCGCCCCACCACGTCACGTCGCGGTGCCAACTAGGCCCATTCTCGTGCCGCCGGGGATTGCACCACAGCAGCAGACCACTCAGCGACATATCTTCAGGCCCAAGCCCGTCGCACCACGAGGCGACGAAATTGAGGAAATCGTCCGAGCCGTGGAACTCAGCAAAGCAAGGCTCCTCAAAGGCGGGATGGATGAGGCCCCGAATCGCCCACGGCTCATTGCCGCCCGCGCGATGCACGTAGCCCTTTGAGCAGTCGATCTTGCTGTAGCCGTGCTCGGGCGCACACGCTTCGGTGACGCGGCGGCCAGCCTCGCGGAGCACGGGGATCCACGGGTTATCGACAAAATCGGTGATGATGACGAAACCATGCTCCCGCAAGTGTTCCAACCGCTCGGGTGTGGCTCCGGGAGCGGCGAGTTCGGGCTTGGAATCGGCAAAATCTGTGGCGCGGTAGGTCTCCTGCGCCGGAGATTGATCGGTAGTCATTTTGCACCCCTCTTTCGGCGGATGGGAAGGTTGGCCCTATTATCGGGGTTAAGCTACGTTTGGCCTCATTAGCTTGTCAATAATTTTAACTACTGGAAGTTTTTTTCGATAATTTAGATATATCAAACTGACAAATCGCAAAGGCAATGGAATGCACAAAATCGCCTCGCTATTCCTCCTAGTGCTATGCAGCGCGCCGCTCCACAGCGACGAGGTTTTGCACCGAGCCGCCGTGGAAACCATGGCCAAAGCGACGCGCTATTTTCGCGGCCAAGTGGCCACCAACGGCGGTTATCTCTGGCTCTACCAAAGCGATTTTACCCGGCGCGAAGGAGAAGGTATCGCATCGCCGACCACCATCTGGGTCCAGCCCCCGGGCACCCCGTCGGTCGGCATGGCCTTCCTCCAAGCCTACGACGCCACCGGCGATACCCTCTTCCTCAACGGCGCGGTCGAGGCGGCGCAAGCTCTAGTCTGGGGACAACTGGCGTCGGGCGGTTGGGATTACCGAATCGACTTTGACCCAGAGGCGAGCAAAAACTGGCACTATCGGCGCGATGTCGAACAGGGCGACCGCACAACCGGCGAGCGTCGCAACCGCACCACCCTAGACGACGACAATACGCAAAGCGCCCTGCGCTTGCTCATGCAGGTCGATCAACGCCTCGATTTTGCCGCTGCGGACGTACACCGCGCCGTCCTCTACGGACTGGAATCTCTGCTCAAAGCCCAATATCCCAACGGCGCTTGGCCCCAGCGCTACAGCGAATGGGCCGATCCCAGCCAATTCCCCGTCCAGCAGGCGCGCTATCCAGCAAGTTGGTCCCGCCAGTATCCCAAACAGCGCTACCTCGCGTACTACACCTTTAACGACAACGCCATCGCCGACGTCATTGAGACCATGATCGAAGCGCACAAAATCTACGGCGACGAGCGCTGGCGACGCGCAGCCGAACAAGGCGGTGACTTCATTATCCTAGCCCAGATGCCCGATCCGCAGCCAGCTTGGGCGCAGCAGTACAACTTGGCGATGGAGCCAGCTTGGGCGCGCAGATTTGAACCGCCCGCCATCACCGGCGGCGAAAGTTTTGGCGTAATGCAAATCCTGTTGGAACTCTATCTCGCATACGGCGAGCCGCGCTTTCTCGCACCCATTCCCCGCGCCTTGGCCTGGGCTAAAGCAGCGCAATTGCCCGATGGGCGCATGGCCCGATTCTACGAATTGAAGACCAACCGGCCGCTCTACTTTACCAGAGAATACGCGCTTACCTACAGCGATGCAGACCTGCCGACGCACTATGCCTTTAAGGTGGGCAACCGCACGGACCGCATTGAAAGCCTGTACCAGCGCATCCTCAAAGAAGGCCGCGACACCCTCCTAACCGAACGCGCCCAAGTGCGCCCGGTCGCTGCGGAACGGATCCAAGCTATTATCGACGCCCTCGACGCAGAGGGCCGCTGGTTAGAAGAAGGTCGTCTGCGAAACCCCGAAGACCGCCACGCACCCATCGTCGCCGAGGTCATCTCCTGCCGCACCTTCAACCACAACCTCACCCTGCTATCTCAATACGTGGCCAGTCAGAATCGACCGTGATGTATGCTGGCACCCGCTTTTGCAGGGCGGTGAAGCGGCGGATACGGTGGATTTATCTGATAGATTTTTTGTCGGCTCGGGCATATCTTAACCCTATATCGTTCACATCCTCAATAGAGCGGAGGCCATTATGAAATGCTTGACCGCAGTAACCATTCTCGGGCTAGCCTACATCTTGCCCGTCGCGCATCCCGCCATAGCCCAATCGCCGGAGACAACCGCCAGCGAAGTGGTGGACGCAGAAACACTGCAAGCCTTTGTCGAAGGTGCAAGAGCGTGGTCGGAGACCTTTACCGATCCCAACGATTTCGCGCCATATACTATCGCTATCAGTACCGAGGGTGACTGGAAGCACGGCAACACGTACCTCATCCTCATGTTGCCGAACGGCACGGTGATCTTTCACGCCGATCACCCATCTGTGAACGGCAAGAGCCTGTACGAGACAGAAGACGCCCGCGGGAACAAAGTCGTCCAAGCCCTTTTGGCAGCAGCCGAGATGGGTGGAGCCCACGTCGAGTATTACTGGGATGATCCAGAGCAGGAGGGGGACGAAGAAACCGCAAAGATCGCCTACGCCACCAGCTATATCTCCGGAACAACGGCTACCTCGGTGGTCCTGATCGGCGGTTATTACCAGACCCCTCCGCAGGCCGTTGCGGCGACCTTCGATCCGTCGATCCTCCACCCCCCCGCGGTCACGGCCGCCGACGTGGTGGATCGCGAAACCCTCAGGGCCTTTGTACAGGGGACGAAGGACAGTTATGCCAATGCCCTAGAACAATTCGGAATCGATGAGCTCCTGCCACATCAGGACATCTTCAGAGAAGAAGGAGGGCCTTGGAGGCAGGGCTCCATTTACTTCTTTCTTTTTACCACAGAGGGCCATGTAATTTTCCACGGTGCCGACCGGGCGCGAGAGCTGAGAGATGCGATTGACTTCGAGGATGACAACGGAATCAAGGTCACCCAAGAACTCATCAAGCTGGCGAGGGCGGGCGGCGGCTTCCTCGAATATTACTACGACGATCCGGCGGTGACAGGAGACGAAGACACCGGCTCGCCCAAGGTGAGTTATGCGGAGCTGTTCACGTTCCAAGGTCGGGAATATGTCTTAGGTGCCGGGTTCTATACTGGCGACCCCGACCGTGCCCTGAGGACTGTTACCCGTACGGAGGTGGAGGCCACGGTCTTGGGCGACGCCGTCGAGGGATTGGCCGTCGAGTTTTCTCGCGCCATCGCCGGCCGCCGGTCCAACTACGCCTGGAACGCGTTCACCGATGCCAGTGGCCAAGTGTCCTTGACCATCTCCAGCACCCGTAGGGTGAGTGGCTACTATCGGGCTCGCGCCCGCAACGCTGCTGGCGAAATCGTCGGCCAGTGGTACAGCATTCCCCTCAATCGAGATCGACGCCAAGTTTTGGAATTGACGCTGGGTGGCGGCATGAGGGTCGTACACGTCGAACAACTAACCGCAGCCAAGGCCGTGGCTGCAACCAGCGGTCTGGCACCCAATGTGCCCAACCCCTTCAACAGCGCCACCCAGATTGCCTACCACTTGTCCAGCCCCGGCCCAGTGCAGTTAGTAATCTACAATGTGCTAGGTCAGCCGGTGCGCACGTTGGTGGATCAGTTCCAAGCCGCCGGCTCCTACCAAGTCCAGTGGGATGCCCGCGACCAGCAAGGTGTCTCCCTGTCGTCGGGGGTCTATATCACCCGCCTGAGCTATCCCGGCGGGGTACAGACGCAGCGGCTGCTCTACCTCAAGTAGCCGAACGTTCGGTAGGAAGCGTTAGCCTAAGAAGCCGTCTGGAGATCCCCGATAAGCCTTGAGCACGAGGGCTACGGGATTTTCAGACGGCTTCTTTGTTTGTTGCAAATGCAAGACGACAGAAGGAGCATGTCTGATAGATTTATTCTAAGATCGGGCGTATCTTATTCTGAATATCAATTATATTTCCAGTAGAGAGGAAACCATTATGAAGCGTCTGATCGCAGTACTCACACTGGGGCTAGCCAGCCTCTCGCCCGCCGCGGCCCAAGACCCAGAGCGCCCTAAGGTAACGGCCAGTGAGGTGGTGGACCGGGAAACCTTAAAAGCTTTTGTAGAAGGAGGAAAAGAATACCTAGAAGGCATCAGAACTCTTACCGAAACCGCAAAACTGCGGGCCATCTTCAGAGCCGAGGGGGATTGGAAATCCGGCTCCACGTTCCTCGTGATACTGATCAAAAACGGTGCCGTTCTCCTGCACGGGGGCGATGCCGCAATAGACAACGAATACCTGATTGATGTCGAAGACGACAAGGGCAAGAAAGTCGTGCAAGAACTCATCGCCGCGGCCGGCCAGGGCGGCGACTTTGTCGAATACTATTGGGACGATCCAGCGGTAGAAGGGGACGCCAATCCCAAGGTAAGCTACGCGGTCGAATACACCTCTGGTTTATCTGGCCAGACCCTCGTCTTGATCGGAGGCTATTATCAGGATATGTCCAAGGTGGTCACTGCAATCCCGGAGATGGCGCGCCCCGCAGTAACGGCCAGTGAGGTGGTGGATCGGGAAACCCTGAAGACCTTTGTAAAGGCGGCGGCCCAAATCTATCGAGAGACTATGCTTGACGACTACGGTCAGCTCTCACACGTAAAGAATGCCTTCAGGACGGAGGGGGGCGATTGGAAATCCGGTTCCATCTACATCTTTATCATGAGCAGCGACGGTTACGTGCTCTTTCACGGAGCCGATCCATCCCGAGAGGGCAGAATCGCGCTGGACTTCGAAGATAGCTATGGCGTCAAAGTCGTAAGACGGCTCATAGATGCAGTCACCGCAGAAGGCGGCTATGTCGAGTATCACTACAATGATCCGACGGTGGCAGGAGACGAAGCCTTCGGCTCGCCCAAACTGAGCTACGCCGAAGGCTTCCACCTGCCAGACAGGGACCAACTTTTTATCGTTTGTGCCGGCATTTACCTAGATCCCGCCACGGCCGATTGAAGGCCGCTCTTAGGGACAACTCAAAATCCACTTCTCAAATCTGTAGTAGAAAAAAGAAAGGAGAACCGTCATGAAGCACATGACAGTAGTACTCATTCTCGGGCTAGTTAGCCTCTTGCCCACCGCGCATCCCGCCGCGGCCCAATCTCCGGCGGTCACCGCCAGCGAGGTCGTGGACGCGGAAACGCTAAAAGCCTTCGTGGAAGGCGCGAGAGCGCGCATTGAGGAGATAAACGAGGGGACAGAACTGCTGACGCCGTTTATCGCCGGCCTCAGGGAAGAAGGGGACTGGAGGCACGGGAACCTGTACCTCATTCTACTGAGCGATGAAGGGACCGTCTTGTTCCACGCCAACGATGAGCATGCAGGAGACAAGAACCTCCTTGCGCTCGAAGACGATCGCGGGAACACAGTCGTGCAGGATCTTATCGCCGCCTCGGAGACAGGCGGCCACGTTGAATATTACTGGGACGATCCAGCGCAGGAAGGCGACGAAGACACCCCCAAGATCGCTTATGCCACCCAATTTTCCGGCCAGGCATACGGCAACACGAACGTCCTGATTGGAGGATATTATCAGGATGTATCACATGTTCCTCCGCCCGTGTACGACCTCTCGCTCATTCCGCGTCCAGAGGTGACGGCCGCCGACGTTACAGACCTCGAAAGCCTCCAGGCTTTTGTAACGGGAGCGCTTCAGGCCTATGTAGCCGCATTGCAGGAGCATGGAGCCGAGCGCTACAGGGACATCCTGAACGTTTTCAGAGCAAAAGAAGGCGATTGGCGGCATGGCTCCATCTACCTGTTCATCTTTACCACGAACGGATACGTAATTTTTCATGGAGCGGATCGGACACTGGAAGCTCGGACCGTGCTCGACTCTGAGGACATCAACGGGCTCAAGATCGTCCAAGAACTCATCAAGGTAGCTAGAGCAGGGGGCGGCTACGTCGAATACTATTACAACGATCCGTCGGTAACAGGAGACGAAGACACCGGCTCGCCCAAGGTGAGTTATGCCAAATCCTTTACCACGAAAACTGGCAGGGAGATTGTCGTCGGTGCCGGGATATATACGGGAGCCGCTACAGCGGTGGAAAGACGGTCCTGGGGACAACTCAAAAGTGACTTTTAGCATTATGCAGAACACGTCTTTGCAGGTGGGCTTGTCTGATAGATTTTTTTCGGGGTCAGGCATATCTTATTCCATATCATTACACATTCCCACCCAAAAAAGGAGATCGCCATGAAGCGTCTAACAGCAGTACTCATGCTGGCGCTGGCCAGCCTCTTGCCCGCTGCACATTCCGCCGTCGCCCAAGACCCGGAGGTAACGGCTGGTGATGTGGTGGACCAGGAAACCCTGAAGGCCTTTGTACTCGCAGCGAAGGCATACGGCGATAAAGCCTCCACCCTGCCCGAGTACCTGAATATCTTGCAGGAATTCAGAACCGAAGGACCTTGGAAGCAGGGATCCATCTACCTCTTTCTTTTTACCACTGAAGGCCTCTTCATCCTGCACGGAGCGAATCCAAGCCTCGAGGGCCAAAACTTGATTGACCTCGAAGACGCCAACGGAGTCAAAATGGTTCAAGAACTCATCGCCGTGGCGGCTGAGGGAGGCGGCTACGTCGAGTATCTTTGGCCCAATCCAGCGATAGAAGGAGACACCGGCTCGCCTAAAGTGAGCTACGCCATCCCCTATTCCGCTCTCGGCCAAGATTTTGTCTTGGGCTCTGGCTTTTTTCCGGAATCCGCTTCTACGGCAGTTGAAGACCAATCCTGGGGACAGCTCAAGGGTCGCTTTTAGACAAACCACTTGAACGAGCGATAAGAAACTGAATGGGGGCATCCGACCTGCGGATGCCCCCCATTTATTTCCAAGGATAAATACAGATGAGCGGTTAGTCTGCGAAACTGGACTTTATGCGGGCCCAGGCAGTTGACTCGACCGCGGTGGGGGCAGCGGCCTCAACATCGGGGTCAACGATGAGGGTGAAGCTGTTCATGGAATCCCCGTTGCCAGTCGCTTCGCTCTCGTTCGAAGTAGCCCAGACCCCGTCCCGACTGTCGCCGCCGTCCCAGTCGTTGCCCTGGAACATGAGGCGAATCTTCGCGTTCTCAGTCAGATCCATGACCGTGCTGGTCTCGGCTCCGCCTTCGCCGGTCGATACGGCCGCATCAAAGAAAGAGAACAAGGTCATGCGCCACTCGTAGTGAATGGTCACATCTTCATCGCCGTGGCTCCACGGCTTGTCACTGGCCGGCCCAGTGGCGAAGACGAGGTGGGGCGGCTGGTTGGCCCAGAACTGGGAGTAGCTGTCGCTGAAGCCCTGTAGGGCGAACACATCGGCATCGCCAGCCGCCTGCAACGTCCACTCCTGACCATTGCTGTACACCCCGTCCGGATCAATTGCACCACCACTGTGATCGGGGTCCAGCGCGAAGGTCCAGCCGTCGTCGCCAACCGTGCGGCTACCGCGCGGCATGTCGCGATCGTAGAAGTCGTCGAACGTATAGAGCGCGACCCAGAGCTGATTGCCTTCATCGACACCCGTCCACCCCACACAGATGGTGATGTCGTAGTCATTCAAGTCGAGCCCGTCCGGGCCATCGCGGCTGAGCAGCGCATCCCGAGTAATGATGGCGTAACTGGGGAACCAATACCAATCGAAAAATTCCCCATCAATCTCCATTTGTTGGGCAATTCCGGCTGGAATGTGGATGGCGAAGTAATCCGGTGCATCGGCCGTGGCTGGCGCTGCCCCTAACAGGGCCGCCAAGCTCAGCACTAAAATAAAAGAAAATAATCTCATCTCGTTTCGACCTTTTCATTCAATATATTTACTCCCATCTTAGGATTCAACTAATATCTTGATACACCTATTTGCCCATCCTACTTTTCCTGCGCCACCTGTCTGGCTACTCTGAATCGAGGAAGCGAAAATGGGACTGGCTGTTGCGCCGGCGCGCTGGGTCTCGCCCCGAGCACGGCTCGCACTGATGACGGTTCTGCTGACGGCCTGCGCCCAAGACCACGAGGGAGCGACCGTGGCCATAGTTGGTACCGAGGAAATTACCGCCGAGGAACTTCGCCACTTCGTGCGCCGTCTCGCGCCGAGTCTGATCAGTGATGAAGCAGGACAGCGGGCTCGGGAAGAGTACCTACAGACTTTGGTCGATCGGGAAATCGCGCTCCTTGAGGCCTATGAAAAAGGCTTGGATCAGGACCCCGATTTGCTCAAAACACTCGACGAGAAAAGGAGCGAACACCTCCTCTCCCTCTATCGGGACAAGGAGATCCTGCCCCAGATACAAGTATCCGAGGAGGAGATCCGCCAATTCTTCGATCGGCAAGATATGGCGCGGGAGCGCCGGACCACTGCCATTTTGGTGCGGACTCGGGAGCAAGCACAGCAGATCCGCGCCCAGTTCGAAGCCGGAAGCGATTTCGGCGAGTTGGCCAGAAAGTATTCACTCGACACTTGGTCGGCCCTGCGGGAAGGCGAGTTGGGATTTGTCACCCGCGCTACTGCCGAACGGCTCTTGGGGATTCCCGTGGAGGTATTCGACACACTTGGCACCGGCCAAGTCTCGTCCCCTCTGCGCCGGGGCCGCAACTATCACCTGATCCGCTTTTTAGAAGACCGGCCCACAGATCTGCAAACTCACCGGGAGGCCATAAGGACGCAGTTGCAGGAAGAGAAGCAACGGGCCCTCGAAGAGGAGCAAGCAGACACTCTGGCACGCGAATTCAACTGGCAACGGGTCTCTGCAGGGACGACTCTGCTGAAGGATAAAGGCGCAACCTTGGGAGAGAACGGAAGGTTGCAGTTCACCGACGAAGAAAAACGCGTACCTCTCTTCACTTATGAGGGTGGGGCCATTTCTCTGGCGGATTACATGGCGGTATTGCGCCAGCACAGGATCAGAGCGCCTCGGGCCTTGCTGGACAGCGTCTTTATCGGCTTGCTCGGACGTCGCTTTTTGCAAAAGCCCGCGCTCTTTGTAGCAGCCGCCGAGCGCCTCGGCCTGCCGGAAGATCCCGAGGTGGTAAAGTGGGTCGAGAAAACCAGACAGGAGTTATTGGTCAGGGGTATAAGACAACGGGAAGTCATCGACCAAATCGCCATTGACGAGGCAGATGTCCGGCGATTCTACGAGGAAAACGGAGCAATGTTCCGACGAGAATCCTTTGAACAGGCCCGCCGGAGGACCGAGGTCGCCTTGAGGAAGGCGCTGGAAAAAGAGCGTTTTGACGCGTGGATCGCCGATCTGCGCCAGCGCTATGAAGACCGAGTCAAAGTCTTCCCCGACCGCTTGGCAAAAGCCCTGCCGGACACGCTGCTGGACAGCCTTTCGAGAGATTAATACCATGCCGCGTCATCCAAGAGCGCGGGCCCCACATTTAAATTGTGGCTCTACGAGCTGCTAGTATCGCTCCTCCACATCGAGTAGGGTTTTCCCTTCCATCATCGCTTCGAGGTATTCCACGGTCCGCTTGACGGCTTCTTCGGACAAAATCCTTCCCTTTTCCGCATCGGCCTCCAAGGGCGTTTTGTCCTCTTGGTCCTGCATGGCGTCATGACGGATTTTCTCCGGGAACATGTGCATGGCCAACGAGGTTTCGAATTCCGTGGCGTGTCCCGGCGCGCTCTTGGTGACCATGTGCTCGTCGATGAGCGCTCGCGGGATAAAGTTCCAATAGGGATGGAAGTGCAGATTCACCCCCGGAGCTGTGGACTCGAAAAACAGACGCCACTGACGGAGTATGCTATTCACGGGTCGCACATTGCCGCCGTGCCCGTTGAGGATTAGGATGTTCTCAATGCCGTGGCGAGCAAAACATTCCACCGCGTCAAAGAGTACGGCCAGCCACGAGCCCGGTTTGGCCGTGAGACTGCCCTTGTGCTTCATGTGGTGCTCGGAAATGCCTACGGCCATGGGTACGGCCACGATCACCTTTGGGTACATGTGCAGGGCCGCTTGTTGTGCTACCCAAGTTGACGAGGCGATATCATGATCAAAGGGCAGGTGTTCAAGGTGCTGCTCGATGCTGCCGGTGGGGATGACCGCGGCCTCGAATTTCCCGGCCTCAAGACCTTGGCGAAATTCGCGCCGGGTGTAATTCTGCAGCATAACTTCCCTGTTATCAGTCACAGTGGACCTCCTTTTAGTATGTGATCAATGCCCGAGGGATATTGATAGAATCTTCTCCGATTCACCTAGAGTACCCATTCGGGCACTCGGAAGCGAGATACGAAATTTGGCTCCTGTCCACAAGCCTCATTGCGGTTGATGACGGTATCTATTTTTTTCATTAAAAAATAAAGTGATACCCCTAGACGGATGCCCATTTCGCTTCGCACTATCGACCGCAGGTTCCTATGCCAGCTCCCAATATCGTCTATATCCACTCGCACGACACCGGCCGCTACGTCCAACCCTACGGCCACGCCATACCCACGCCCCATATCCAGCAGTTAGCCGAGGAAGGCGTCCTCTTCCGCCAAGCCTTTTGCGCCAACCCCACCTGCTCGCCCAGCCGCGCCTGCTTGCTCACCGGCCAGTGGGCCCATTCCTGCGGCATGACAGGCTTGGTCAACCGAGGCTGGACCTTGCCCTACCCCGAACGGCTGCTGACCCATACCCTGCAAAAAGCTGGCTACACCACGGCCATGGCCGGCTTCCAGCACGTGGTAGCGGACATCGACGACGGCGGCTTCACCCGCCTGCTGCCCCAAGAGGCTCCCGCTGCCCAAACCGAAGACCGGGCCGCCGCCTTCTTAGCCGAAGATCATCAAGCCCCCTTTTATCTGGATGTGGGCTTTAGCGAAACCCATCGCCAGCGACGCGGTTTTGCGCCCCAGCCCCAAGGTGAAGATCCCACCGATCCGCGCTACGTGCGACCACCCGCGCCTTTTCCCGATACCCCTGAGACGCGCCAAGACGTGGCCGAGTACATCGACGCGGCCCGCACCCTCGACGCCAAAATGGGCCGTGTCTTCGCCGCCCTGCAAGACAACGGCTTGGCCGACAATACCCTCGTCATTTGCACCACAGACCACGGCATTGCCTTCCCCACCATGAAGTGCAACCTCACCGACCACGGCATTGGCGTCATGCTGGTGCTGCGCGGCCCGGGCGGCTTCAGCAACGGCCAAGTGGTCAATGCCTTAGTCAGCCAAGTCGATATCTATCCAACGGTCTGCGCCCTAGCCGGAATCGCATCGCCCGATCACGTGCAGGGCACTTCGCTCCTGCCGCTGGTAAACGGCCAAGCCCAAGAAATCCGCAGCGAAATTTTCGCCGAAGTAAACTACCACACCTACTACGAACCCCAGCGCTGCATCCGCACGCCGCGCTTCAAGTACATCCGCCGCTTCGACCAGCGCCAACATCCAGTCATGCCCAATTGCGACGACAGCTTGACCAAAGACTATTTTATTGACCAAGGCTGGCGGCAACGCCCCCTAGAGCGCGAACGGCTCTACGACTTAGTCTTCGACCCGCACGAAACCCACAACTTGGCCGCAGACCCCAATTGCCAAGAGCACTTAGAGGATCTGCGCCAGCGCCTCGACCAATGGATGCAAGATACCGACGATCCCCTAGCCCACGGACGCCCCGTAGTACCGCCCACTACTGCGGTAGTCAACGATCCCGATGCCCGCTCGGCCACGGAGCCGCACCACCCGGCCCGCGAATTTTTGGGCATCTATCCAGAGTGAGATGAACAGTTTATCGGTTCGCTCTGTGAGCCTCGCTACCATTAACCAAGGCATTTGCCCAACCCTATAAAGGAGACCCCATGCAATCCGCTCTGTTTTTCCTCTTCACCTGCGCCTTGACCCTAGGCGCATGTTCCGACCGCGATCCCGTTTCCGCTAACCAGCCGACCGAGGCGGCCGCCAAGCGCAGAATCAGCAGCATAACTCGGACCAGTGCCCCCGTCGCCGGGCGGGCCGAGTCGCGGTTCTACCCGCTCGGCGCGGGCGAGGCCGTGCAGATCCGCTCATTGCTCTCGATCACTGGCGCGGCGTCGCTAGGCGGGGCGTTGCGCAACAGCGTCGAGTTGGCCGTGCGCGACTTCGGCGACATTCACGGTCGCGCCGTCGAACTCGGCGAATCTATGGACAGCATGTGCTCGCCGGATGGCGGACGCGCAGGTGCCGAGCAGATCAGCGCCGACCCGCAGGTGCTAGGCGTCATCGGCACATCGTGCTCAGCCGCAGCCGTGGCGGCCTCTCCGGTGATCAGCGAGGCCGGACTAGTGATGATCTCGCCGTCCAACACGTCGCCGCTGCTCACGTCCGACCTCGCCGGCAATGCCAATCCCAACTACCACCCCGGCTATTTCCGCACTTCCAACAACGACCTCTATCAGGCCAACGCAGTCGCCGACTTCGCTTACAATGAATTGGGTCTGCGGCGCATGGTGGCCGTTGACGACGGCGATCCATACACCACAGCCCTCGTCAGCGCGTTTGGCAATGCGTTTGGCGCACTCGGCGGCGAGATCTCGGCCACCGCCCGCATCGACAAGGGCGACACGGACATGACGGACGTTCTCGCGGAATTCGCCGCGGCCGAACCGGACGGCATCTTCTTCCCGCTCTTCGAAGAGGAAGGTACGCCCTTCGCCGAGCAGGCGCGGGCGTTCGACGGCTTGGAAGATGCGACACTCATTACGGGCGCGGCTCTCTTCGTGTCCGAGTTCCTCGGCACGCCGCAGTCGGAGGGCATGTACTTTGCCGGGCCAGAGTCGGACCACGGCGCAAACGTCAATGCGGCGACCGGCAAGAATGCGGATGAAATACTCGCCGCGTATGAAGCCACATACG
The DNA here is from genome assembly GCA_022827835.1 of Candidatus Latescibacterota bacterium. Lineage (GTDB taxonomy): Bacteria > Latescibacterota > UBA2968 > UBA8231 > UBA8231. The sequence continues at coordinate 336,332 of JAJEIO010000029.1, read as the reverse complement.
GCGAGTCGCCTACTTCTCCATACTGGGCATTCGCCTACGACGCCACGACGCTGCTACTCAGCGCCATCAAATCCGTTGCGGTAGAGCAAGACGGCAAACTGTACATAAACCGCGCCGCACTACGCGCGGAACTCAGCACGATATCCGGCTTTCAGGGCCTCATCGGCACACTCTCCTGCGACGATTTCGGCGACTGCGGCACCGGACGCATCAACATCTACCACCACACGGACACGAGCATCACGGACACCGCGCAGTTGCCAGTAGTGTACCAGTTCGTGCCGTGATCCCGACGGAAAGCTGAGCCTCTTTTGTCATCAGCCCGCGCAAACGCAAACATCCGCTACGAACCAGACGAACGCTGTCCCCTACCCGTGGCCCTAGGGGTCGGGGTCCAAGGTATCATAATAGGGATAGCGCCGACGGTATTGATCGTCGCCATCACCGCCCTAGCGGCTGGCCAAGACGAAAGCTATCTGTCGTGGGCCGTTTTCGCGGCACTGATAATCAGCGGGATAGCCACTGCGCTACAAGCGGCCAAGACCGGACGGCTGGGCGGCGGCCACGTGCTCATTATGGGAGCCACGCCCAACTTCATCGCCATCTCAGTCCTAGCCATTGAGGAGGGCGGGCCAGCTATGTTGGCGAGTCTCATAGTCCTGTCGTCGTTTTTTTACTTAGCATTGGCGGCGTGGCTGCCATTGCTGCGCCGCATCATTACGCCCGTTGTCTCCGGCACGGTGCTCATGCTAATTGCGGCGATGATCCTCCCCATTGCTTTCGACCGGTTGCAAGAAGTGCCCGAGGGAGCTTCACTGGCGGCGGGGCCGTGCGTAGCAATGGTGACGCTGGTTGCTGCCACGATGTTGATGCTGCGCGGTCCCCGAACTTGGCGGCCGTGGTCCCTGCTGCTTGGAATCGCCGCCGGCTGCGTGGCTGCGATACCGTTCGGACTGTACAACTTTGAGCGCTTGGGCACGGCTTCTTGGGTTGGAATCCCCAACAGTGGATTCCCAGGGCTGGACCTGACGCCGAGCGCGGGGTTCTGGGCTCTGCTGCCGATGTTCCTGATTGTCACCCTCGTGCAAGTGATCAAAGGCATTGGCGACGGTGTGGTCATTCAACAGGTGTCGCGGCGGCGGCCACGGACGACAGACTTTCGCCTGATCCAAGGCTCAACCTACGCCAACGGGGTGGGCGTTCTGTTGGCGGGCCTTACTGGGACGCCACCCACGACCTCCTATTCGTCTTCTACCGTCTCACTCATCAACCTCACCGGAGTCTCTGCACGCAGTGCCGGCTATGCCGTAGGGGGTCTCCTCGTGCTGCTGGCGTTCTTTCCCAAGATAACGAGCGTCCTAATCTCTATTCCTAGCCCGGTCATGGGGGGGTTCTTGTTAGTCGCTATTGGCATGCTTTTCGTCGAGGGGGTACAGACCCTCGCACGGGCCGGCCTCGACCCACAAAAAGCTATCGTAGTAGGACTGGCGTTCTCCATCGGCCTTGGTATGCAGCATCAGAACATTCTCGCGGACCTGCTGCCTAGTCCTTGGGGTGCATTGCTCGGCAACGGCATAACCATCGGCACGGCGACGGCGCTTGTGCTCACCGCGTTCCTCGAACTGACCAGTCCGCGCAGCCGACGCCTAGAAGTCCGATTGGATATCGCCGACCTTCCCCGTATCGATGCCTTCCTCCAAGAGATTGCCGCCAAGATGGGTTGGGACGCTGCTGCGATTGAGCGGTTGCGCTCCGCGGGCGAAGAGACCCTGTCGAGTTTGTTGCAGCCGGGCGACGCATACCCGGCGGGCGAGGCCCCGCGCTTGATCGTCGTCGCGCGGCCCGAGGGGGGAACTGTAGAAATGGAATTTCTCGCGGTCTTCGACGAGGAGAACCTAGAAGACCGTCTGGCGTACCTAGACGAACAGACCGAGACCTTTGATGAACGAGAGCTATCGTTTCGCCTGTTGCGCCATTACGCTTCGTCGGTGCGGCACCAGAAGTATCACGGCTTGGACATCGTCACGGTGCAAGTGGCGCGGTAGGAAAATGGGGGTCAAGCCAGCGGCTCGATAAATTCGCGCAGGGCCGCGACGCATTCTGCTGGTTGCTCTATTTGCAGCAGGTGCGTCGCTTCAGGTAGGAAATCGTAATCTACGGTCAAAATGTGACTAAGATCGAGCGTCGGCAAATAGGAATACGGCAAGGTAGGATCAGCGCCGAGGACCTTTATTGGACAACGAAGTGTTTCAAAATCCACCAAAACAGCAAAAGTGCGAGCGTAATCTACGAGCTGCGCTTCGTATTCACGCGGACACCGCAACTCATACCCCTCCCCGCTAGCACATTCGCGCAGCGTTGTCTTTGCCACCAGATCGCAAACCCCGGGCACGGCACGCTGGAAGACTGGTAGATAGGGAAGAAAATCTGCAAACTCTTCCCTGGTCTGGAACTGAGCTGTGCGGCGTCGCGTCATGGCGGCCGTGCGCGCAACGGCCGCATCGAATTCTTCGTAATTGTCGTCGGGCTTGCACAAGGGGGGATCAAACAGAACGTACGCTGCAAACTCACTGCCTTTGGTAGGTGATAAAAGCGTTATCAGCGCCGCAACCGAATGAAATACGCCAATTTTCGGTTTCTTCCCGTAGTGATGGTCAATTGCTGCAAGAATACAGTCGTGGTCCTGAATTAATGTTGGCATATTGTGCTTTTGCAGGGTACCAACAGTATTCCAACCATGATTTCTGAGATCGTAGATGATCAGATCGAAATCGTCGGTCAGCAGCGACCAAAAGGGATAATAGAGATCAATCGCTAGACCGCTGCCGTGACTCAGCACGAGCCGCGGCCCCGCCGGATTTCCATGACGGCGCAACGCGATGACAGTGCCATCGTCCACGCGAACTTCGCTAGTGGAAAGCGGCTCGGGGATTTCCCAGACGGGTTCTGAAGTCGTGGTCAATTGGAATCCGGGGCTAATTCGTGAGCGATAGCGGCTGCGAAATGCTCGTTACCAAGATCTTCCAGCCGCCATCTAACGGTCGGCATCTGCGGAAACTGAAATATGCTCGTCGCCTCGCCGTGGCGCATGGCCAATGGGATCTCAAAGCGGGACATATCCAAAGAAAGCCCCAAGCCAAGCGCCTTGATCAGTGCTTCTTTAATGGTCCAAAAATTGAAGAACAAGCGCAACTTGCGACATCCACTCGCCAATGCCAACTCGGCTTGTTCATCCGGCCCCAGCACGCTACTGATTAGTCCATCAAGATCGCGCGGCGAGTTGCGTTCCTCCACATCTACCCCTAGCCGTCCAGCCGCTGCAAACGCGATCAAACCATGCGCGCCGCTATGACTGACGTTGAAGCTGACGGAAGCAGCCTCTCCTTGCACCACCGCATACGGCTTTCCGTGATCAGAGGCACTAAACGCAAGCTGCTCATTGCGGCAATCGAGTTGCCTACAGAGCACGGCGCGGAGTGCTGCACGGCACAATGCAAATCGGCGACGCGGACCGTCGTGCTGGTAGCGTTGCCAACGCGCCTGTTCTTCCTCATCGAGCCATGCCCAAGCCTCCGCCTCGCGGGCCGTATGAGGCGTCAGATCGACGTGTAGGACCGTAGCGCGGTCAACTGTTCTAAACGGACGCCACCAGCACTCGGCAACGGAAGCAGGCATTATATGGCAAGGGTCGTCCACTAATCCGGCAGAAGCGGCAGCGCTGAAAGCCATCGCTTCGCAGAATCAGCGGACGACCCTTAGGGCGTTCAGCCAGCGTGAGAATCGATATGCTCGATCAAGCCCTGGACGCTGTTAATATTCGCACAGTCTTCGGGAGAAAACGCAACGTTGAACTCCCGAGAGACCACTCTCCCGAACGCAACGAGCTCCATAGAGGATACACCGGCCTCAAGGAGACTGGCATTCAGATCATCGGGCAGATTTATTGGCTGCCCATCTACTTCGAGGTTTTCGGCGATGAGCGTTCTGAGACGTTCTACTGTTGAGGCCATGTTCGCAATCCTTTCGCAATGGTTGATGGCTTAAAACAATGGTCAAAATAGCAAGAGAGGCACGTTGCGTCAATCCACTGTACTCAAGAAGCGGACCGCGTTTCGATCCAGTGGCGTCGGCGCTGGAACGGATAACTCGGCAGCGAAATCCGACACCGCGTCTCCCCAGCGAACAACCCCGCAAAGGAAACCGCCAGTCCCGCCTCGTACGCGCCTGCAACCGCCGCTACGAATCCGTCGTTCTCCTGCGAGGTCCCTAGGCTCGACAACACGACCGGCATCCCAGCACCGTCGGCCGACTCCGGCCAAGCCGAAGCCACCAGCGGACCCATCACCGCGTCTGGGCCAATCTCCACGACAACCTGCACACCTAGCTCGGCCAGCGTCTCCACGCAGCGGTCGAGCGCTACCGACTCACGCGCCTGCCGCTGCCAGTACGCCCCGTCGAGCGCGTCATCCGATTCCACCACCTGCCCTGTCACACTACTAACGAAGGTGAGCGCCGGTGGCGCAACCTCAATGCCTTCCAGATCCTCCTCCGCACCCCGCGCCACTGCAAGCCGCAACCCTTCCGCCAAATCAAACACCCCCGCGGCCTGCGCTGCCGCCAGCTCCCCGAGGCCCTGCCCGACTACCGCACTCGGCCGAATCCCCACGCTCGCCCACAGCGCCGTCAGCGCGCACTCCAGTGCGTACATGGCCGGCTGCATCCACGCCGGGTCGTCCAAAGCTCCCGCCGAATCGGCCCGGCCAAACATTACGTCCAACAGCGACGCCCCCCGTTTTTCCCGTAGTATCGCGTCGCAGCGGTCGAGAACCGCCCGCACCACCGGCTCGCATTCGTACAGCGCCTGCCCCATGCCGACCCATTGGCTGCTCTCTCCGGTGTATGCAAATGCCACCTTGGTCGCCGCCTCTGGCTGCGGCCGCTCATCCGCCTCCGCGATCATCTTCAGCCCATCCCGCAGCGACGCGACATCGCCGAACACCACGCCGGCTCGGTAGTCGAAATGACTCCGACCCACGCCGGCCGTCCACGCCATGTCGGCAAGCATGGTTTCGGCGGTCCCTTCGGAAGAAAGCTCCGCGCTGCGCTCGTCGAGCCAGTTAGAATACTGCCGCGCAAGGTCCCGAAGGGCACCGTCCTCCTTCCCCGACAGCGGCAGGAACCGCATCCCGCGTCCCGTGAATCCTTCCTCCGACAGCGGCAGATCCGCCACCGGCTCAGGTAGAGAAACGACTATGGGTTGCGCCGAGCCCGCCGGCAGGGCGGCCCCGCTGGTTGCTTCGTACCCTTCCACCACAACGTGGGCGTTCGTCCCCGATACCCCGAAGGCGCTGATCGCGGCCCTCGGCGGCCGGTCGGGACGAAGAGGCCAGTCCGTGTCCTCGGCAGTCACCCGCACAGGGAGCCGCTCCCAGTCCAGGTGCGGGTTCGGGTCCCGGAAGTGCAGTTGCCGCGGAATCAGCCCCCGCTTCATCGCCAGCACCGTCTTGATCAGGCCGGCAACTCCGGCAGCCGTCTCCAGATGCCCGATGTTGGTCTTCACGGAGCCGATCAGCAGGGGGCGGTCCGCTTCGCGTCCCCGACCGTAAACCGCCGCGGCGGCCTGCACCTCAATCGGATCCCCCAGCGCGGACCCGGCCCCGTGTGCTTCCAGGTAGTCCACTTCAGAGGGCGGAACTCCCGCCCGCGACAGCGCCTGCTCGATCACTCGCTCCTGCGCCGGACCGTTCGGCACGGTCGGACCTGCGGTCGCTCCGTTCTGGTTGACGGCCGATCCGCGGATCAACCCCCAGATGCGGTCGCCATCCGCCTCGGCCTCCCCCAGCCGTCTGAGGACGACCATCCCGCAGCCTTCGCCCCGCACGAAGCCATCCGCAGAGGCATCGAAGGTCTTGCACCGACCCTCGGGCGACAGCATCCCCAACTCCGCCATCTCCCTAGTCAGCCCGGGGGACAGAACCGCGTTCACCCCTCCAACCAAGGCCAGGTCCACTTCGCCCTGCCGCAAAGCTGTCACCGCCTGATGTACTGCGACCAGTGAGGAAGCACAGTTCAGTTCCACCGGCATCGTCGGCCCCTCCAGACCCAGCACGAAGGAAACTCGCCCAACCGTCATGCTCCCCGCGGTACCCAGGTAGCTGACGTCACACTCTCCGGCCGTCATCAGGTCCCGGTACTCGCTGGTGGCGACACCGGCATACACCCCGGTGCGGCTGCCCCTCAATCCGTCCGCCTCGATCCCCGCATCCTCCAGAGCCTGCCAGCTCGTTTCCAGGAGGAGCCGCTGTTGCGGGTCCATGCCTCGCGCCTCGATCGGGGCAATCCGAAAGAACCTCCCGTCGAATTGATCGATCCCTTCCACAAACCCGCCCCGGCGGTACGGGGCGTACTCGCCGGAAAGCGCTTCGGCACTCCCGGAACCAGAGTTCCAGCGTCCGTCGGTCACCGCATCCGCGCCGGCTTCGAGCTGATGCCAGAACGCCGAGAGATCCGGCGCGCCGGGGAAGCGGCACGCCATGCCGACGATGGCGATACCGTCATCCTCGCGCTGCACCGCCGGCGGCTGCTCCGGCTGCACCTCGACGGCCGGCGCGCTGCTGACGTCCCCGAGCTCACCAGCCAAGTGACGGGCGAGGCTGGCGATGTCAGGGTAGTCGAACACCACGGTATTCGATGCCACGTACTCCCCAGAGAACGCCCGATTCAGCCGATTCCGCAGTTCCACCGCCATCAGCGAGTCGATCCCCAAATCGAAGAAGCCCACCGCGGGCTCGGGTGCCGTCGGCAGTCTCAACACCGCCTGCACTTCCTGCTGCAAGAAGGAAACAAGCAGTTCCTCGCGCGCCTCCGCCGGTGCGGCCCCCAGTTGGGAAAGCAGATCTTCCGACGTGCCTAGAGAGTCCGCCGAGGCATCCTCAGCCGCTGGCAGCAAGTCTTCAAACAGGGATGGACGGCCCTCAATGGCCTCTCCGAATACGGACCAGTCCGCCGCCAGCACTACCGCGGTCGTGGGATCCTCGCGCAGCAGCCGGTCGAACGCGCTGAGGCCCTGTTCCGGGCTGAACCAGCCGGTACCGGCGGCCTCCCGCCGCCGGGCAATCCGCTCCCGCTGCTCCTCGGCCTCACCGAGTCCGGACCATGCTCCCCAAGCGATGGCCTGTCCGGGAAGCCCCAGCGCGCGCCGGTGGGCGGCGAGTTGATCGAGGAACGCGTTGGCCGCCGCGTGGTTCGCTTGGCCCGGATTGCCCAAAATCCCGGCCACGCTCGAGAACAGGACGAAGAGGTCCAAATCGCAGTCGGCAGTCGCCCGGTGCAGATGCCAAGCACCAAGGACCTTCGGCCACAAAACCTGCTTGAACCGCTCCCAGTCCTGATTGGCCAGTGAAGCATCCGCCAGCACGCCCACGCTGTGGATCACGCCTCCAAGCGGCGGCAACTTCCCTTTAATCCGCTCGAGCATTCCGTCCACCGCGTCGGCATCCGTCACATCGGCCAGCTCCACCTGCACCGTGACTCCGCGTTCCTTGAGCGCGCCGATCACTTCCTCGGCCTCCGCGTCCGGAGCCCGCCGACCGTTCAATACGATCGCCCCCGCTCCCCGCTCTGCCAGCCAACCGGCCAAGGCGCACCCGATCCCGCCCAAGCCACCAGTCACCAAGTAGGTCCGGTCCTGCCGCAGCCGACCATCCACGAGCGATGGTGCGGTAAGTACGATCTTGCCAATGTGCCGGGCGTCGCGCATGAATTCCATCGCGGCTCCCGCCTCGGCCAGTGGCCACCTGCTATGGATCAAGGGCTTCAACTCTCCGGCCCCCAGTTGTTCCATCACGTTCCGGAGCGCCACTCCCGGTCGCGCCGGGTCCTGCTCCTTCAGGACATCCAACTCCAAGATGGAGTAGCCCACGTCCGGCCGCGCAGCCGCCATTTCCTCCTCGCTCAGGATGTCGCGCCGGGCCAGTTCCACGAATCGACCGCCGTGTCTGAGGCAGGACAGACTCGCTTCGATGAAGCCCTCTCCTGTAAGGCTGTTCAGCACCACGTCCACACCCGCGCCGTCCGTGGCTTCGAGGATCTCCCTGCCGAAGTTCGTCGTGCGGCTGTCAAAAATGTGTTTCACGCCGAGCGATCGGAGATACGCCTGTTTGGGCGCGCTCGCGGTGGCAAAAACCTCTGCGCCAGCGGCCTGCGCCAACTGGACGGCCGCGAGCCCGACGCCGCCCGCGGCCGCGTGAATGAGCACCCGTTCGCCAGCCTTCAGCCCTGCAAGATCAAAGGACAGCGCGGAGGTCACGAACACGGTGGGCATTGTGGCGAGGGCAGCGACCGGAATCCCCGCAGGCGCGAGCGCCACCAGTTCCTCCTTCGTCACCACTTCCGGTCCGAATGTGCCGAATGCCAGGCCGACCACGCGGTCGCCCACGGAGACGGTGGAGGTCTCGGAACCGACCTCGACGATCCGGCCGCACATTTCCTCGCCCATCAGGCCTCCATCGACTAGGCCCATGCCCCGAAACACATCGAGGAAGTTCAGCCCGCGGGCTTCGACCGCGACGCGAACTTCCTTCGGCTCCAAGGAACGCGCTGGCAACGGCTTGACTTGAAGCTCTCCTAGGGAGCCGCCGGCACCTGGTGCCAACAGCCAGTCCGACCCCTCCGGCAAGGCGAGGTGCGCCGAGGCCCGAATTAGGCGGGCCACCCGACGGTGCCCGGCCCGGTACGCGATTTGCGTCTCCGGGTCGGGAAACAGCAGTTCCTCTGAGAAGTCAGTCGGTAGCTCCGTCCTCTCGGGGTCGAGATCGATCATCTTCGGATTCATCTGCGCTGCTTCCCTAACCACCACCCTGCCGAAACCCCACAACGTCGCGCCGGCAAGCTGCCCTGCGCGCTCCCGCTCCAGAACCTGCGCGCCCCGCGTGACGAACCACACTCCCTTCGCGGGGGTCAGATCGGCATCGATCACGCCCTGCGTCAGCGCCAGCGCGCTCGCCGCCGCTCGTCTCGCATCCTCTCCCATTTCCTCCGCAGTCGCCCGCGCCCCGCGACCGTCCAGCGCCGCAAGATGCACGATACCGCCGAGCGGCACATCGCCGGGCAGCTCCTCCAGAAGGGCCTGCCACGACTCGCGCCGATCCATCTCCACGGCTCTTCTGACGATTCCGGTCGCGTCGTGCGCGGATCCTCCGTTCCCCGGCGGTTCCCCGCCCGCCAGCACGACCGTCTGATTCCGCGCCGCGAGTTGGTCCGCCAGCGCCGTCGCCACGCCGCCCCGATCCGCTGCGAGAACCCATGCGGCCGGCGGCAGGACCACCTCCACCGGTCCCTGCGCCACGATCACGCCCCGGTCGGGCAACCCGGCCGACTCGGACTCATCGACTCCGAGGATTTGGACATCGCCGAAACCCACATCGCCGAGCGCTTGCCGCCACACGTCGGGCCCCGCCAAGGCGTGGTCCGAGCGATAGCTATCGGCAAATCGCCACCAGCCGTCCAGTTGTCCGAAAATCAGATCCATCCAACCTCTGCCACGCTGGTTCTCCAGCGCCACGAGCTGTCCCGCCGGTGCCAGCAACTCCCGGCAGTGCATCAGCGTCTCGTCGAGATACTGCGTCGCATGCAGCACGTTGGCGGCAATCACCAGATCATAACCGTGGGATTCAAAGCCCTGAGCCTCCGGATCCTTCTCGATATCCAAGACGCGGTATTCGATCGGCACATCCTCTTGGCTGAAACGCCCCTCCGCGTCCGCGAAGAAGCCCGCGGAGATGTCGGTGTACGTGTAGTCGAACCGGCCGGCCGGAAGCCCGGGCAGGATGCACTCGGTCGCCGACCCAATGCCCGCACCAACCTCTAGCACCCTGAGCCGCCGTCCGTCGGGCAACCCGGCCGCGATATTCTGCACCACCTCTCCCAACATCTGGTTCGCGGCTTTCCACACCGGTGCCCTCCGATACAGGTCGGCAGCCTGCGGTTCCGCGTCGCCGAACAGCAGCGACAGCGGATCCTCACGGCCGCGCAGCACCTCCGCCAGCGCCCCGGCGCATCGCCGGAAGAGCCCGATCTCGTTCGTACCGTGCGAGTAACGTCCGCTCATGCCGGTGGCATACTCCTCGGGATCTTGCGGCATTGTTTCCGGCAGCGAATCTTCCGCCCCGACCGCCACCACGAAGCCCTCGCCCGCTACCTCCAGCACGCCCGACCTAGCCAGTATTTCGAGAATCCGGCGGAACAACTGCGAGTGGATCGGTAAAACCTCCAGGTCCTGCCGCAAGCCCTCGGAGTCCACGGCGTCGCCCGTCCGGCGCTGCCAACCCAGCTTTTCCAGGGTCGAGAGCGCATAGGACCACGCCAGCCGCTCCAAGTCGGCTTGCAGGGCGGCCTCTTCTTCGACACTTACTCCTTCGGCGGTTAGGTAGCGGGAGAAAGGTTCCGAGCGGGGGACCATGTCTGACGGGCTTGGCAGGAAATCGGCGGACGGCATTCCCGGCGCAAGGACGCCGTCCCGCCACACCACCTCGTACAGGAGTTCGTCCAGCCCTTCCACTGCCGAGAGCATCGCCTCCCGGGTCGCCCGCTTCACTGCGTATCCGCTCAACTCACCGACCAGACCCCCGTTCGAATCGTAAATGCCCAGATCTCCGGCCAAAACCTCCGACGGCTCGTCCGCTTCTTCCCCTCTTGGATCCTCCCTCAGACGCACGTGGCAAATCAGCCGATCCGGCAGCCGGTCCTGCAGCCACAGCCGTTCCCAAGCGAACGGCAGATAAGTGATTCCGCCTTCGATTTTGCCCGAATTGCGCGCCGCAGCCAGAACCTGAAAACAACCGTCTAGCAGCAGCGGATGTACATCGAGTTCGCTCGGCCCAAGCGCTTCTGGGAACGACACCTCGCCCAACGCCTCGCCTGGCCGGGACCAAACCGCGGCCAGCGTGCGGAATCGCGGACCGAGATCAATCCCCACCTCGGCCTTGGCGCGGTAGAAAGCCGGCACATCCACTGGTGACAGGCTGGCCTTGAGACTTTCTATATCCAAACGCGGTTCGGCCTCCGGGCCACGGGAATCCGCCGCAATCTGAGCCTCGGCGTGCAGCGTCCATTCCTCCCCATCCTCTCCTCTGCTGAGGATCTGCACTCGGCGCGACGCCCCCTCCTCGGCACGGTCGAGCAAAACCTGCACCTTCCGGCCTTCTTCGCCGCTCCCGTCTTCCTCCTCCGAAAAGATCAGCGGATTGTGCAGTTGCATGTCCTCCACTGCCAGCGAGCCAGCCGCGGCCGCGGATGCCAATGTCGCCATGGCTCCGTAGAGCGCCCCCGGCACCACGAGCCGGCCGAACACCCGATGATCGTTCAGCCACTCCGGATCCGCGGGAAACACTTCCGTCTCAAAGGTGATCTCCCCGCTGGCGGATTCGTGCCGGTCGCCGAGCAACGGGTGGCCAGTGTTCGTCCGCCGCCGCTTCGGTGCCTCAATCCAGTGACGCCGACGCTGGAACGGATAATCCGGCAGTGCCACCCGGCGTCGGGTCTCCCCAGCGAACAGCCCGGCAAAGGACAGCGCAAGACCCGCCTCATATGCTCCCGCAACCGCCTCGCTAAACGCGCGATCCGCTTCTTCCTGCGACACCCTGGACGAGGGGCGCAACAAGCTCGACAGCGCAACTGGCGGCCCGCTGCCATCGCCCGAGCTCGGCCACGCCAAGGTCGCCATCGAACCCAGCACTGCGTGCGGCCCAACCTCAATGATCAGATCAATACCCAACTCCACCAGCGTCTCCATGCTCGGAGCAAACGCCACCGGCTCCCGCGTGTGCTTGCACCAGTACGCACCATCCAGCCGTTCATCCGCCCCCAACACCCGCCCCGTCACATTGCTCACCAGCGTCAGCGACGGAGGCGCAATCTCCATCTCTGCGACTACAGCTTCCAACCCGTCTAACATCGGCTCCACCAACGGACTGTGGAAGGCATTGTTGGTGTGCAAGCGGTTGACCCGAATGTCCTCCGCGAGGAAGCGCTCCTCAATCGCCGCCACTTCTTCCTCCGGCCCGCTCACGACCTGATGCGCCCCATTGTAGGCCGCAATGCTCAGCCCCACCCCCGTGGACGCAGCGTTCAACTCATCAATCGCCGCTTCTACTTGCGGAACGTCCGCAAAAATCGCCGCCATAGCCCCTTGCGGCAGCTTGGCCGTCAGTTCGCCTCTCGCCGCGGCAAACCGCACCCCTTCCTCCAAGCCAAACACCCCCGCCGCTTGCGCCGCCGCCAGTTCCCCAAGACTGTGTCCAAGCACTGCGCTGGGACGAACACCCACGCTCTCCCACAGCGCCGTCAGCGCGCACTCCAGCGCAAAAATGGCCGGCTGCGTCCACTCCTGATCCGACAAATCACCGGCTCGGCCAAACATCACATCGAGCAGCGAGACACCGCGATCTTTTCGCAGCGCGGCGTCGCAGCGATCCAGCACCGCCCGCACCACCGGCTCGCTGCGGTACAGCTTCTCGCCCATGCCGACCCAATGGCTACCCTGCCCAGTGAACACGAACGCCACCTTGGAGGGTGCCTGGGGGGCTGGGCCGACCCCGGACGCGGCCAGCGCACTCAGCCCCTCGCGCAGGGACTCGACATCGCCGAACACCACACCGGCCCGGTGCGCGAAGTGACTGCGTCCGACGCCGGCGGTCCAGGCCATGTCCGCAAGCACCGTCTGCGAAGAAAGCTCCCCGGCGCGCTCGTCGAGCCACGACAGGTACCGCCCTGCCAAATCCCTGAGCGCCTGATCCGATCTACCCGACAACGGCAGGAACCGGGTTTCCCGCGGACCGGGCTCTCCCTCCGCTGGCGGCAGGCCGGCGAGCGTCTCGGGAAGAGAAACCGCAACCTGCAGACCAGAACCCTCGGGTGAGTGCCCCTCACCGCCCGCGGCGGAATCACCATCGGGAGTTCCGTACCCCTCTACCACGATGTGCGCATTCGTGCCCGACCACCCAAACCCGCTCACGCCCGCGGTCGGGGGGCGGTCGGCATGGAGCGGCCAAGTCGTCTGCTCAGAGGTGACTCGCAGCGGCAGCTGGTCCCAGTCCATCTGCGGGTTCGGCTCGTGGAAGTGAAGGTGCTTGGGAATCACTCCCCGCTGCATCGCCAGCACCACCTTGATCAGCGCAGCGACCCCGGCCGCGGACTCGAGGTGCCCGATGTTCGTCTTCACCGAGCCGATCAGCAGGGGGTGATCTATCTCGCGTCCTTTGCCGTAAGCGGCCGCCGCGGCCTCCAATTCGATTGGGTCTCCCACCTCCGTTCCCGTGCCGTGCGCTTCGAGGTAGTCCACATCCGTAGACAGGACCCCCGCACGAGACAATGCATCCCCGATCACCACCTCCTGCGCGGCCGCACTCGGCACTGTCAGCCCGGGGGTCGCCCCATCCTGGTTGACCGCCGAGCCGCGGATCACCCCCCAGATGCGGTCGCCGTCCGCCTCGGCCTGACGCAGGTGCTTGAGGACTACGATTCCACAGCCTTCGCCCCGCACGTACCCGTTTGCCGCAGCGTCAAAGGTCTTGCATCGCCCATCCGGTGCCAGCATCCCAGCCTTCCCGCGCAGCTCCGAAAGCCGTCCCGACAAGATCAGGTGAACGCCCCCGGCGAGGGCGAGATCCGCTTCCCCCCGCTGCAGAGCAGATACCGCCTGGTGTATGGCCACCAGCGATGACGAGCAGGCAGTGTCCAGCGCCATCGCCGGTCCCTCCAGATCCAGCGCGAAAGCAACCCGCCCGATCGCCGTGTTGAAGGAGGTCCCGCTGACCGCATAGAGGCTGGCGGCCGGCTCAGTGATCTCCCTGCCAGCCATGATCAGACTGCGGTAATCGTGATTGCTGATCCCGGCATACACTCCGGTGCGGCTGCCTCTCAGGCGGTCGGGATCCATCCCCGCGTCCTCCAAGGCCCGCCAACTCGTCTCCAGCATCAACCTCTGCTGTGGATCCAGCAGGTCCGCCTCGACCGGGGAAATCCGGAAGAAGGCGGCGTCAAACAGGTCGATCCTGTCGAGGTAACCACCAAACCGGCAGGCCTCGCTCTGAATCTCGGGGTCCGGGAATAGCTCGCCAACGCGCCCGACCCCAGAGCCAGGAACGCCCTCTGTCACGGCGTTCTCGCCGGCTGCGAGCAGACGCCAGAACGCCGCAAGGTCCTCCGCGCCGGGGAACCGGCACGCCATACCCACGATCGCTATCGGCTGTGTGGACGGAGAAAGCTGTTCATTGGAAGAATCGAATGGTTTCATCGCGTTTGTCATTATACCCTTATACCCTTTCTAATGGGAAGTCATACGAAGTCTCTTGCATACACTCAGCTCAGGAACGATACCCCACCTTTTCACATTTAATGTAATAGGTACGTCGAATCAGGTCATCCAAAATCTACGGCGGAATTGCAGCCAAAGATAGACCGTGATACCTTACGCCGCTGGCCAACACAATCAGGAGATATACATCAATGGCTAACAGAGTATTCCACGTCGCATTCCTCGCGGCGCTCGCGGCAGGATGCGGCGAGGACAAACCGCTCGGCTTTGAGGCGGGACCGCTCGGCGCGGTCGAAGTTGACACAGGCGCGGCCGTGCAAGTGCGCATCATGCTGCCGCTCACGAGCTTGCAGAATATTTCCGAGTCAATCCAGAAGGCTATCGAGTTAGCTATCGAGGATTACGGCCCCATTCACGGTCGCACAGTCTCGCTTGGACAGCCGGTAGACACCATGTGTTCAAGCGATGGCGGCAGCGAGGGTGCGCGTCAAATCGCTGCCGACCCGCAAGTGGTAGGCGTCATCGGCCCGGCATGTTCCGAGGCGTCTGTAGGTGCCTCGCCCGTGCTCAGCGCTGCGGGTCTGAGTACGATCTCGCCAGCGAACGCGTCGCCCGATCTCACGTCGGACCTCGCGGGCAACCCAGGACCAGACTACCATCCCGGCTACTTTCGCGTTTACAGCAACGGTCTCTATCAGGCCCAAGCAGTCGCCCACTTCGCCTATCTCAAGTTGGACTTACGGCGAATGGCTACCATTCACGACGGCGACTCAGTCACGCACGGTCTCGCCACGGCCTTCGCCAACGCCTTCAGTATGCTCGGCGGCGAAGTCGTCGCCATCGCCACGGTCAGCAAGGGCGACACGGACATGAGCACCGCGCTCGCGGATTTTGCGGCTGCCGAACCGGACGGCATCTTCCTGCCGCTCTTTGCCGCCGAAGGGTATCATCTCGTCAGCCAAGCGAAGGCGTTTGACGGATTGGAAGAGGTAACGCTCATCGCCGGTTCTGCTACGAGCACGCAGGAATTTCTCGGGCAGCCGGAATCGGAAGGGGTCTATCTCTCGGGGCACGACTCGCATTTCGGCAGCAACGTCAACCAAGTGACCGGCAAGGACGTGAATGCGCTGTCGGCCGAGTACCAAGCTGCTACCGACGCCAACTTCTTTTTCCACGCCTACGACGCCACGACGCTACTGCTCAGCGCCGTCGAATCCGTTGCCGTAGAGGAAGACGGAAAGTTATACATAGACCGCGTCGCCCTGCGCGAGGAGATCAGAGCAACAACCGGCTTTCAGGGGATCATCGGCACACTCACCTGCGACGAGTTTGGCGACTGCGGCACCGGGCGCGTGAACATCTACTACCACACAGATTCAAGCATCACGGACGTCGCGCAGTTGCCCGTGGAGTACCAGTTCGCGCCGTAAGTTGTTACATACCTAAGTGCTGTCACACCCCAACACCATCACCTCGCACTGGTGCAGCGTCGGCCACGGATCGGGTGTCTGCAAACCGTCGAGTCCTATGAGGACGAGGTTCTCGCCGCGCTGGATGGGAGGATCTTTCACGACAAGCCAAGTACCGAGCTCGTTTTCCAGCTTTGCCGCACCAACGAGCGAAACGTCGCGACCATTAACCCGACAGAAAATGCGGTCCATGCAGGCTTCGTAATCCGTGAGGTGCAGGCGCAACTCAGTGCCGAGGATGCGGCCGTCGGCGAGGCCGGCCTCAATGTCGTCTTCAATGATGAGGGTCATCTCGTACCCGGGACCGCCGGTCGCGCGCGCCGGCATACTCAAGGCGCGGGGCACCTGCGGATAGTGGTCCCCAGGCGTGTGATGGACGACACCCCCCAAGGCAGAATCGGACACCGAATAGCTGCGGTCGCGCCGCGCCAGCCGCTCGGGATCGGTCAGGTCAGTGAGGAGATTGAGGTGGTCTTCGTTGTACTCCTCCTCCTCAAAGGGCGAAGCGCGGTGGTGCCGGTAGTCGTAGTTGAAAATGTAAACGCCAGCGGCCCCCTGTTCGTATCCATTCAGCGCCACACCTCGCAGGACCGCGGGTACGCCGCGTTCGTATCCCTCGTGCGGCGAGGTCAGATGAGTAGCCCCGTCAAAGCCCACGTAGATCGGCACCCCACTCTCCTCGGCGCAGGCGACGGCCTCAGCAATGTCGATGCGGGCCGGGCAGTACGAGGCCGAAGAAAGCACGAACAAGTCCGCCACCGGCTCGCGGAGCCAAGCCTGCGCGTCAATGCCAATGCCCCGCGCCTCGGCAAGACAAGGGGGCACCCGCGTCAGCAGCGAAATCGCCTTCCCCTTCTGCTCGCTGTGGCGGCGCACTATGGCGTGAGCTTGGCGCATGAACTCGGTGAGGGTGTCGAGGTTGTCAAGCAAGCGCCCAAGCCGGAAGTAAGGCGGCCCGCGCATCCAGTCGAGTTCAATGCCGTCGAAGTCGTAGCGCTCCAAGGTCTCATCGACGAGCCCTAAAAAGCGGTTGCGCACCTCCTTCTGCTCGTAGTCCCATTGCCAGCAAAAATTCCAGCGGTCGGCACCGCCCGCGCGCGTCGGGGTCGGGGAGCCGATCAGCAAATCGGGCCGCGACTTTTTGTGGCGGCTGCGCACCTGCCACTCGCGCGCCTCGTCGGAAGTGTGAGCATCGTTCATGCGCATCGACGCAATCGCCGCGATGCCGTGCCGCCGACAACCGTTGATATAGATCTTCATCAGTTCGCGACCGTCGGCAATGACCGCGTCCATGCAGTTGTAAAGCTGTTCAAGGCGGTTGAGTTCAAAGCCACCGGACGTCATCTTGCGGATCGGCTTGCCATCGGCATCCACGTCGGGATCGGGATCCCAGACTTCTGTGTCGTCTCCCCACATGGCTGAATGCGGACTGCCGCGCCAGACGACATAATCGTCAATCCCAATAAGTCCGGCGAGCGCGTCAACGCCGGCCGGGACCAGTTCGTCGAGCTGATGGGTGACATCGTCGGGATTGCGACCGGGTAGGTAGAAGAGCATCCAGTTGCCGTCGGTATTGAAAATCAGACGCGGGAGTTTGGTCATCACAGTCTCCGTTGTGAAATGCTGCGGCTGAAGAGGCGGAGGAAGGTAGCTTGCTCAAGATAGAGTGTCAACGAAGCGCCGAGCGTGTCGTCCTTGACAGAGAGGCTGCGAAAATTGAGCTTCATTCGCTCAAATAAGAAGCCCTGAGCCTATATCTTGAACCTTCTACCGTCCATTGCCAAAAGCGCCGTCGTCCTAGTGCTACTCGCCGTGCCAAGTCAAGCCCGGGAAACCCCCGTCGTCCAAGCCACTCGCACGCCCACACCCCCTAACATCGACGGTCACCTCGACGATTCAGTCTGGCACCAAGCCCCGCCCATAACCGACTTTTTCCAGCGTGAACCCGTCGAAGGTGCCCTGCCCACCGAGCAGACTCAAGTCCGCATTCTCTTTGACGACGACTATCTGTACTTTGCCCTGCGCTGTTTCGACAGCGAAGCCGACCGCCTAGTGGCCAACCAAATGCGGCGCGACTCCGAGTTGGACGAAAACGACAATATCCAGATTATCCTCGATCCCTATAACGACCGCCGAGGCGGCTTTTACTTCAGCACCAATCCCTTGGGCGCGCGACAAGACTTGCTACTCACTGATGAGGGCCGCACCCGCAACCAAGCCTGGGACAGCGTCTGGCAGAGCCGCACCCGCATCGACAGTTTGGGTTGGAGCGCCGAAGTGGCCATTCCCTTCGATCAAGTGCGCTATCCCGACAGCGACCAAGCCGTGTGGGGCATTAACATCGGCCGCGCCATTCGCCGCAAAAACGAGGAAGTATTTCTCGTTCCCCCACCCCAATCCTATGGTTTTATGGGCCGCTACCGCACCTCGCGCCTGGCCGTCCTGACAGGTTTGGGCCGGTTGCAGAGCCGCCCACCCCTAGCGGTCGTCCCCTTCTTCCTGAGCGGTACCCAACGCGATTTCACCGCTGATGGCTCTACCGAATACGACTTAGACCCAGGCCTAGATTTCAAATACGGCCTCACGCCTTCACTGACCTTGGACCTGTCCTACAAAACCGACTTCGCCCAAGTGGAAGCCGACCAAGAGCAGATCAACCTCACCCGCTTCAGCCTGTTCTTCCCCGAAAAGCGCGACTTCTTTCTCGAAGGAGCCGGAATTTTTGAATTCGGCGAACGCGTCGAAAGACAGGGCTTCGGCGGCCGACCACCCACCCTGCTGTTCTACAGCCGTCGCATTGGCATTGAAGAGGGCCACAACCTGCCCGTATTGGCCGGAGGTAAACTCACCGGACGGGCCGGTCCCTACCAAATTGGTGCCCTGCGCATGACCACCCAAGCCATGACCTTTGTCGATGACGAGGAAGAGGACCGATTTGTCACCGCAGACGGCGACCTGCTAGACGAGGACCAAGCGGAGCTAAGTGAGGACGCCATCGTCGATACCCTGCGATTGAATATCCCCGACACCCTACACATAGCCCAAACCGACTTCACGGTACTGCGCATCAAGCGCGACATGCTGGGCCGCTCCAACCTCGGCTTTATCGCCATCGACAAACAACCCGGCTCCGAGGCCAACTACAACCGCACTGGTGGCGTGGACTTCACCCTGTCGCTATTGCAAGCCGCCCTCAACCTGCGCGGCTTTGCCGCCAAGACTTGGACACCCCAAGTGGGAGGCCGCGACCGGGCCGGCCTGCTGGAGTTGGACTATCGCCAAGGCCGCTTTGAGACTCGCCTGAACTATCTGGACGTGGAAGAGGACTTTGCGCCCGAGGTGGGCTTTGTGCCGCGCACCGACATCCGCCGCTTCAAAGGCAGTGGGCGCTACCGACCCCGCCCGGACATCGGCTGGATCCGCATGTTCTCAATCGGGCCGCGCTTTACCTACCTGATGGATCGGGGCAATACCTTGCAGAGCCGCGATTTTCAATTTTCCGCTTTTGTCAATTTGGAAATCGGCGACTGGTTCGGGGCGCGCTATCGTCAGCGCTACGAGCTTTTGGACGAGGCTTTTGAGATACGCGATGACCAAGAAATTCCCCCAGGCACGTACGAATTTGGCAGCTACGAGTTCAATCTCTTCGCCAATTCGAGCCGCCGCCTCTCGGGCCGCGCTTCGTGCGAATACGGCGATTTCTTCAACGGCACCCGCCAGCGCGTTTCCACCGAGACCATCTGGCGCTACAATGCCCGCTTAGAACTAGAAGGCACCTACGAGTTCAACCACATCAACCTGCCCAACGGCACCTTCAACACCCACCTATTCGGACACCGCTTCCTCTATTCCTTCTCGCCCGACATGTTCGTGCGCGGCTTCTTGCAGTGGAACAGCGCCCAAGAGCTAGTGGGCGGCAATTTCCTGTTCAACTACCGCTACCTGCCCGGCAGCGATCTGTTCCTCGTGTACAATCAGGTCTGGGATACGGAGGGAGGATTGCAACAAGCCAGCCGCTCGCTGCAACTCAAAGTGTCGTACTATTGGCAGCGCTAAAACTGCAGTTGGTGTGTAGCATCTCAAGCGGATACACAGGTCCGAATCCGTTAGTATTTGCAAACGGATCGGTGAGTCCCTGCTACCTGTATTGACTTGCTTGAGTTGTGAACATCTCGGCATAGAGGCCGTTTGTCGAAACGAGTTGCTCGTGCGTTCCATGTTCGACGAGTTGCCCCTCTTCTAGGACGAGAATGCTATCCGCCATGCGAACAGTGGAAAATCGGTGTGAGATCAACAACCCTGTTTTGCCGACAATCGCTCGCGCGAATCCTTCGTATATTTCCCTCTCAGTGAAAGCATCGAGCGCCGCCGTCGGCTCGTCCAATACAATTACTTGTGCGTCCCGAACAAACGCTCTGCCAAGAGCAATGCGCTGCCACTCTCCGCCGGAAATTTCGATCCCGTCGGAGAACATGCGGCCAAACATGGTGTCAAGCCCTCTCGGAAACTGTTGTATCAGCGTCTCCGCTCCAGCAAGGCGCGCTGCTTGCATGAGTTTATCGTCGTCATGCAAGTGCTCCAATTCGCCAAATCCAATGTTTTCCCGTGCAGATAGATTGTAGCGCTGGAAGTCTTGGAAGATGACACTCACATGACGCCACCACGACTCGGGTTCGATCTCGCGCAAGTCTATTCCATCCACCAAAATCGTCCCCTCGATTGGATCATATAGTCGAACCAATAGCTTAATTAGTGTCGTCTTTCCAGCTCCATTAGGACCGACGATAGCCGTCGTATGCCCAGCGGGAAGATGGTAGGAAACATTGCGCAGCACGTACTCATCAGACCCTGGATAGCGGAACGATACGTCGCGGAATTCGATCCCTTTTTGGATGGGTTTAGGAATGACAACACCTTTCGTTCTTGGGGACCGAAGTTTTCCTTCAGCATCTTCCCATTCCCGATCCAAGAACTCGAAAAGATTCGACGCATATAATAGGCGCTCAAAACCCTGGGCACCGCTCCTAAAAGCACTGCCGAAACGGGAGCGTCCTTGCTCGGCAGCTTGGAAGGCCAAGCTAACATCGCCGATGGTGATCATACCCATGAGACCACGGAAGATTGCGTAACACCAAATTGCCAAAGTGCCAGCAACGGACAAGAACCCATAAAGCAGATCGGCCCGCGCTAGACGAAGCCGATGGTTTCGGTCATCAGCATGTTGTACTTTCCACAATCGGTGATACTGGTCTAGCAGATATTTTATTAGCCCAAAGAGCCTTAGTTCACGGAGTCCTGGCGCGTTCGATAAGAGATCGCCAAGGTACTGGATCCGACGACGTAGTTCAGACCGTTCGCGAAATATGTTGTAGTGCCGGGCGGCAAAGCGAGCCTGTGCAATTGCTCCAGGAGCAGCAGTGAGGATGATCACCACAACCGCCCCAGGATGTATATGTGCGAGCAGGCCGATTATTGCAACCAAGGACAGCAGATCAGAAATCCAACCAAACACAAAGAAAGCTGTGTCGTGCGCCCGCCCAGCTTCCTCCTGTGCATTGTTGAATGAGTCGTGAACAGCAGGAGTTTCAAGGAGCGCTGGGTCTAACGCCGCCATCTTGGCAAACACCTGCATTCGCGCCCGGTGGTGACTCTGCTGGCCAAGAAGCATCCGGACATGCACGGCAAGAGATTGGGTAATTATGCCGAGTACCCAAACGCCAAAGATGCCAGCGACTGGAAGAACAAAGTTGGTCAGCGCATAGCTGCCTTCTATAGCTGAAGATACATTTTCGGCGATCTGGTCGATTATGACCTTAGTAAGCCAAATCTGGGAAGGAACGACTGCGGCATTACCGATCGCCAGCAGCATGGCAACAGAGGTGAGGAACGGGCTAGTTCGCCAAATAAACGCTAGCAAACGCGGCAGGAGACTTACAAGAGTAGATAACCGACTTATCCGATCACTCATACCTAATCTCTATCAATACAAGTAGCGATCGGCGACACATTGGACGATCCCCGCCACGGTCGTCTCCGTGCCTTTAATAGCATCATGTACCCGGTAGTGCCATGGCTCACTGCCCAAGCCGGTGCGCCAATCCCGAATGGCCTGGACATTGTCCTGACCCGCCTTTTGTAACTGATCGAGACTGCCGCGCACCAGCGCTTGATTCTCCATATCCCCTAAGCCGAGCGTGGCCATCTGTTCGGCGACCCAATAGACGCCGCGCGCCAATTCCACATAGGACCGCACCACCCGCGTCTCGTGGGCCAGTTCCGCTTCCCCAAGGCCCTCGACAATTTCCAAAGCCCGGTCGCAGATCGCAACTTTGGCGTCGAAGTCCTCGGCACTGAGGTAATAGCGGAACATCCCCTCGCCCAAATAGGGCCGCTGCCGCTGCCGCACCATCTCCGCGGCCTTGCCCCATGAATAGCATATCGGGAAATCGGAATCGTACACGTCGAATTCCACCGGCCCCATCAAGACAGCCCACTCAGCCACGGCCTCTGGCTGGGCATAGCCTTCTCGCCGTGCCCACGCCAAGGCAAATTCCGCTTCGTCGCGACCTTGCATATTCCAAGCCCACTCGGCCAAGGCGTGGATATTGAAGCTGCAAATCTGGCGCTCTGGCCCACCCCAAGCCATCATGGCGTACGCTCCGCTATAGCCGCGCCGCACCAGTTGACCGATGTAATCCCGCATGCGGTGAGCCGAGCGTTGCGGCACCTTGAACTCGGGCGTATCGACCTTGCCGTTAGCCGCAATGGGCACATCGTAACTGGCGATCCAGCGCCCCTCGGCAGCATAGTGATCTAGCAGCGGATTGGCCATCAAATCGCGCGGCCGGTGCAGCACCCTCTCCAACTCAGTGGCACAAGCCCGCTCGATTTTCACCTCTGGAGGCAACTCGTCCAGCACCCGATAGTTGCGCACGGTGGTAGTGGTCGATAAAAAGATGCGTATCTGCAAATTGGGATAGCGCTCTTGGGCCTGCCGCCAAGCCGCGACAAAAGCCCGCGATTCCAGCACAAACTGCCCCACCGCCGTGCATTCAAGACAGCCGCACTGCCCCGGCCGTTCGCTCAACCAGCAGCTTATTTCCTCGGCCCCCTGCTCGGCGATATCCTCCATCCACTCTTGTAGAATTTGCACCAACAGCGGCTGCGAAGCGCAGGGAGCCCGATGCTGATTGCCCGTCTTATGGGCAAAATAGCGCCCGGTCAGAGCACCGTCTCCCTTGCCAGCTAGTTCGGGATAGGCCCTAAAAAGGCCGCACTCGTGCAGGAAGTTGAGGTGCAGGATATAGGGCAGATAATTGAAAGCCCGCTGCCGCGCCGCCTCGAACTGTTCTTGGTCAATAGTGGCCCGATTGCGCTGACCGCGTTCAATGGGATGCAATTGCGTCGAGGCCATCTTGCCGTAGTTCAATTTGAGCGTGGCCAGCCACGGGATCCAGGTCGCAGGCTCGGGAAAATTCCACAAGCCGCGCTCATCCATATCGGGCCAGTCGAGCACCTCAGCCAAGGGGATATGCACCTGCTCTTGGCTCATTTCGGGTTTGAGCAATTGGATCAGGGTCTGGCAGGCGTAGTACACGCCGCGCTCGTCTAAACCCGTCATCACCAAACCGTCTCGTCCCCGTGGCTCAATGAGGTACGCCTGTGCCTTATTCTTCAAGCTCTGGAGTCGCTCAATAGCCGCACTATTTGCCGGGGCCACGCCAATGTCGATGGTAAAGGCCCCACCGTTTGGCTTTGCTTGTCCCTTTTCAACAAACAGTGCTTCCAGTTCGGCGGCACCCTGCCGCTCAATTGGTCCGGCTTGATCTCGCAGCGCAATGCCCACTTCGCTCGGCTTACAGCGGACGCTGTCGGCAATGCGAATCTCGTGCGGCAAGGGCAGCAGATAGGCCGTCCACTGTGTCGAATTAGCTGTAGTCATAGCGAACACCTCTACTGACGCGGCCTTTTCGGCGGCGTGGCCGACACGCCTTCCATGCCGCCGCTGACGCGGAGCACCTCGCCGGTGATCCAAGACGCGGCCGGGCTGCACAAGAAGGCCACGCCTTGGGCAATATCCTCTGGCTCGCCCCAGCGTCCCAAAGGGATGGCCATGCGAATGCGCTCGATCATTTCTTCTTCGGAAATCCCCAAGGTGACGCGGCGTTGGGCCATGTTGCGCTGATTGAATTCCGTGTACACCGGCCCTGGGCACACGGCGTTGACCCGCACGCCGTACGCGGCCAACTCCAGAGCCAAGGTCCGGGTGAGGCTGATGATACCGGCCTTAGCGATGTTGTACGCGGCCACCAAAGCGGCCGGATTCTGGCCGTTGATCGAGGAGATGTTGACAATGCAACCGGCCTCCTGTTCTTCCATGATGCGTCCGACAGCGCGGCAGCAGTAAAAAGCTCCGGTTAGGGTCACGTCCATCACCCGGTGCCACTCGGCGTCTTCCAGCTCGACTATTGGGGCTACCTGCTGACCAGTGCCGGCGTTGTTGATCAGGATATCCACCCGCCCTTCTTCAGCGACTAGCCCGGCGAAAAAGGAAGTCACCGCAGCACTATCGGTTATATCGAGTGCCACAGCCCGCACTGCGAGGTCCTCGCCTTGCAGCTTCGCGGCCTCCTCGCGCGCCTTATCCTCCTGCCGATCGGCAATGACCACGCTAGCCCCGTCGCCAGCTAACTGCCGGGTGATTCCCAGCCCTAAGCCTTGGGCACCGCCCGTGACGACGGCGATTTGTCCGTCCAGTGGACGATTTTCACGTCGATTCATTGTAACCTCATATCGGTTTGGGATGACTGTAGCTATAGCCCATAATTCTTCGCCGTCGCGCCGCATATCTGCATGATAGCGTCGCGCTCGACGGTGCTAAACGCCTCTTCGTATTGGGGCTGATACGCGACCTGCTCTCCCCAGCCCTTCACCCACTCCTCGTCGGCGTCCAAGTTGCAAAACGCCACAATGTCCGTAATTTTCTGCTCGGCTGCCGCGCACAAGTGCTCAAACGGCACCACCAAACAGCGCGTCTTAAGCTCCTCGTGCTGCAGCACCTCCTCGTAGGTCCAAGCGTATATCGCATTCCAGTATTCAGCCCACCCTTCGGCATCGCGCCCTTCGCCCCACAGCGTTTGGATATGCCGCGTCTTCTCCGCGTCGATGGTAATGGGAATACGCTCGTGGCCAAACTCGAAATGGCCGGCGTTGCGCAGGTACTGGCGATGATCCGGGGATGAGAAATGGGCCAAGTTGCGCTGGTGCTGACGCACCATGGACGCGATGTGCGCGACCGGATGGCGCACGGCGATGACAAAGCGAGCGTCCTCGTATAGCTTGGCCAGATACGCGATCCGCGTGATATTGTAGTTGTTTTTGGAGACAATGCGATCCGCGTCGCGGCACAGCAGCAGCTTCGCCAAGGTCGCCGCGTAAACAGCCTCAAATTCCGGGTGGTTGGTCTGCCGTTCAACCACATTGTTCTCGGCGGGATCGTGCAGGTAAGCGAAAAACTGCATCCACAGGATTTCTTCCATGGCTTCAGGACTGTATGCGTTGACCATCATGCCGTCGGCATGTGCCCGCTCTTGTTTGCGCGCCGCGCCCAACCCGACAGCGCGGAAGATATGGTCAGCCCAAAACGGCGTAAATGCGCCATAGTAATCGCAGTATTTGAACGAGGTAAGGCGCGGATGAGACGCCAATATGTTCAGCAGCAGGGTCGTGCCAGCGCGCGCCAAGCCCGTGATGTAAATGGGCGCGTCCACCGTCCGCCGTGCCAACCGGCCCTTGAGCACCTGCGTCTCCAGCTTGCCCACGTCAATCCAAAAATTCGGATGCGCATGAACCAGCCAGCCGAAAAAACGCATCAGCCGCGTGTGATTAAAATCAGTTTCCATAGTTTATGCATAAGAAACAACGGACGGATACCGGCGCAACGCCCATCCGCAGAGGAGCTACCCCAATGGCCTTAGACGATCTAAAAGAAACCATCGAAACGCTGCGAGAGCGCATTCAGGCGCATCGTGCATATTTAGAGGGCAACGAGACGCGGACGCGGCAGGTACTCATCGATCCTGTGCTTCATACGCTGGGATGGGATGTTGGAGACCCCAATTCCGTCGAACTTGAATACCGCATAGGTCGAGATTGGGCTGATTACGTGCTGATGGGAAATGGACGACCGATAGCCGTGATTGAGGCCAAGGCGCTGGGGAAGCCGCTGGATGATAAGGAAACGATGCAGGCACTCAACTACGCAAACTCGGCTGGCATTCCCTACATGACCCTTACGAACGGCGATCATTGGCGGATGTTAGAAGTATTTAAGCAGGCCCCAATGAAAGATCGAATCCTGATGAATTTCCAACTGACGCGAGACGAGCCCTACGCTTGTGCGTTGCAGGCTTTGGGGCTATGGCGACCGAATCTGGCGAGCGGCGAGCCACAGGAAGCGGCGACGCCAGTAATGATAGGAGAACCTGCACACGCCGAATCGGCATCTACGATATCCGAGCCAAGTAGAGGAAAGAAGGTCGCTGAGTCGTCCAATAACGGCGATTGGATACCGCTTACGTCATTAAAAGTAGAAAAAGGTCAGAAACCTCCGACAAACGCCAAAATCAAGTTTCCGGACTTGAGTACAAAACCGCTCAAGCATTGGACCGATCTATTGGCCAACGTTGCGGAGCATTTGCTTGAAATTGGCAAACTTTCTGCGGAGATATGCCCAATCCGCACGAATAATTTAATCCTTGACTTTTCACATAATGAACCTGTTGACCTAGAAGGCAAGAGAATTCGCCTCAAAAGAAAAATCAGAAATGAGCTATGGTTAATTACCGATAGGCGCAGATCAGAGTTTATGCACAAGAGCGCATGTTTAGTGCTTAAGCGCTGCGGCATTGACCCCTCCACCGTCCTCGTCAGCACCAACCAGAGCTAGCCCATGTCATCCCTCCTCCACAAACTCTACATCGCCACCCTCATCTGCTGCCTCCTATTCCTCGCCTTCATCTACGGCATCGTATCGGCAATCTTCCACCTCTCTCCCGCTCCCGACATTCGCATCCACGCCGTCAACGCCTACGGCCACCTCGCCTATCTCTACGAAGACCTCACCGACACCAAAAACCAATTCACCAGCACCATGTGGTTTGAAGACGCCAGCGAGCCATCCGGAGCCATCATCCACAACGCCGACGCCATGCAGCCCGGCCTGACCCTCGTATCCAAAAACGCCACCGCCGCCGTGCTCATGGACTCGCTCGGCAACATCGTCCACCAGTGGCAATGCGACTTTGCCGACGCCTTTGACGAAGACGACTTCGCCGCCTTCCCGCAGCAACCCGACATGCTGCACTGGCACCGCACCCATCTGTACCCCAACGGCGACCTCCTCGCCAACCACGACTACGTCAACCACTACCCCTACGGCTACGGCCTCGTCAAACTCGACAAAAACTCACAGGTCATCTGGAAATACACCGGCACCGCCCACCACGACTTCGACTTCGACGACCAAGGCAACATCTACACCCTCGTCCAAGAAATCGGCACCACACCCATCGGCAACATCCAACCCCCGTACATCGAAGATTTCGCCGTGGTCATCGACGGAGTAACCGGCCAAGAAAAGCGGCACTTTTCCATCTTCCGCGCCCTGAAAAACTCGCCGTATCGCAGCGTATTCGACCGCTGGCAGACCACCCGCCACAGCGAAGTCACCCACACCAACGCCATTCGCCTAATCCCGCCGGATTGGGCCACAGCCGCTCACATCCCGCGAGCCAAAGCCGGCGACCTACTCATCTCCCTGCGCAACCCCAACGCCCTCATCATCGTCGATCCCATCGAGCAACAAGTGATCTGGTACGGAGAGGGAATCTGGAAACAACAGCACGACCCAGACTTCCTGCCCAACGGCCGCCTGCTCCTCTTCGACAATCAGGGCCTGCGCGGCCACCCCTTCGGCCAAAGCCGCATCCTGGAAATCGATCTATTTACGCACGAAATTTACTGGGAGTACAAGGGCACCAGCACCGAGCAGATTTTCGACAGTTGGATCCGTGGTGCCCAACAGCGGCTGCCCAACGGCAACACCCTCATCACGGAATCGCAACGCGGCCGCCTGATAGAAGTCACACCAGCCGGCGAAATCGCGTGGGAATACTACAACCCAGACCGCGCCACCTACCAAGGCAAACCCCTGCGCGGCATGATGACCCAAGCCCAGAGGATACCCCAAGATGCCCTATTATTTCTCGATAATTAGTCTCGCGCTCCTGCTCCTGTGCAGCAGCGCCGCTCACGCCTACATCGGCCCCATCATCATCATCGGCGCAATCGGCAGCATGTTCGGCTGGGTCGCCGCCGTAGTCCTCGCCGCCGCGCTCGTCGCCTCGTACCCCTTTTACGTGCTGTACCGCCGCAAAAATAAACGCAAACAAAGCAAGGAAGAGTTGCTCTAGCCCCCGTGCTCCCGCAGCAGCCGCCTCCCGTGCGTCAACGCCCCAGGCGTATCCACATCCTGCCACCAAGCCGCGCCAATATCCAAAGCGCGCAACCGACCTTGCCCTATTAGCATCCGCATCCCATCGGTCAAACTGCAATCGCCCCGACGCGCTTCCACCTCACTGAGACGCGCCACCAACGCATCGCTGCAAGCAAACAGCCCAGTATCAACGGCATTGAAATCCGTCAGCTCCTTGCCAATCGCCGCGATGTGCTCACCTTCTAGCCGCACCTTCGTCGCATCGTCCATGTCGTAAATCGCATCCAGTTTGCGATCCACCGCTAACACCACCTCTCCAGAACCCAAGCTGACGCCGCGCATCGCGGCAATCATCTCCGGATCGAAGAGATGATCAGCCATCAGGAGCAGGAATTTCTCCGCGAGCATCCCGGTCGCCGCCAACACCGAAATCCCATTGGACAGCTTCCATTGCGCATTCTCGACAAACCGCAGCCCAATCCCCAAACCACTCGCCCCGTTCAACGCCGCACACACATCCGCGCCGCAATGCCCCGTGACCACGACAATCTCCTGCAGGCCGCTTTGCTCCAGCATCCGGCAGGTGCGCACCAACAGCGGCTCTCCTTCTATTTGCACTAGAGCTTTGTGTGTTACCGGAACGTGGTCGCGTAGGCGCGAGCCGTGTCCGGCGGCCAAAATAAGCGCTTGGTCAATCACAGTATCTCTCCTCTAACCAATGATAAACACTATATTGCCGGTCTTGCCGGTAAAGTAATCGATGACAACCCACAGGCCATTGCACAGCGTCTCACCCATAATCAGCCCTAAGAAGAAGCGCACGCTCGTCGCATAGATAGCTGGTCCGCCAAAGCGCAATACTAATAGCTTGATTGACCAAGCAATGAAGACGCTGAACCATATCTTGTCCATTAAGTGATTGGCCGCCACCGCAAAGCCCAGCGGGTGCAAAGGCCACCAAAGCAGATGCTGCCGCGCCCACATCAGCAGGAGCATCACAGCACCACCCCCAGCAAAAAAACCCAACCCATCCCAAGCGACGCCGGCCGGTTCCAGCCCGCGCACTGCGTAGTTATACACAGTCGAAGGTCCACCCTTGAAAAGCCACCCCACCAAGTTGATCCCTCCGTGGCGGTAGGCCATTTGCAACACCATCCAGCACGAGCCGACCGCGCCGATCAAGATCGCCAGATATACCCCCCACAGCACCAGCCGACGACTCCGGCGGTCCAAGTCCTCGATCAGCTTCAGCCCATTGACCAGCAGCGCCATGACGAAGATGCGGATGTCGGCGCACCAGATGTAGGCCAGCGACAGATTGAATACCCCGCTGGTGCCGACCAGATTGGCCCCCAGCCCTTGGATCATCAAATCCGGCGCAATCATCGGCGAGCGCACCGCCGCCAACCCAGCCTCGGCGACCACCCGACTGATCCCAATAAAAATCAACAGTGCCAACCCTATAAACACCGCCGCCACCCATAAATGCACCCCCATCAGCCACAACCATCCCACCATAACCCCAAAGCCAATTAGCAAGCCGCAGACCGCACTGCGATAGGTGGTAATCTCGTCACCGTCATCCACGTCGCGCCCGCCCCCAAATGCCTTGCGGAACACCCCACCAATGTGCTCCCGTCCCACCCACAGCCCGACCAGCACCATCGCAATCAGCGCACCGCCGCCTTGATACGCCAGATAGGGCTGTCCAGCAATCCCATAGACGAACTTCTGCTTCGAGATGACCCCCATCAGGATTAGGGCCTCGGACTCGGCCTTAGCGATCAGTTGGAACACCCACAGCCCAGCGGAGATGCTGGTGTTGATCAAATAGGAAAAGCCAATGAGCGCGAAGATGACCCGCAATTGCAGCACCTGACTACCCACGTAGGGTGCGTTCCAACTCAAATTAAAGGCGGGTAGCGCCGGCTCGTAGTGGTGCAGCGCCTTGAGCGACCCGAAAAATAGGGGGATGGCGCAGCCGTACCACATCGCCCGGCTGGTAAAAAAGCGGTTGAGCAACCCCTTGCCCTCCCCCTGCACCATCGCCCGCCCGACTTGAGTAATCGGGTAGGCCAGCCGCTCGCGATCCATCCACTGCCGCCGCAAAATCACCGCCAGCGAGACCATCACCACGTAGAGCGCACTGAGAAACACCGCCCACCACACAAGTGGCTCGACCCAAGCCCCATAGGGAATATCGCCCCCCTCGAAAAAGGCGCGGTTGTCCTCGCCATCATCGACCAAAATGGCGTACTCGGGAAAGAGCGCCCGCAGCTTTTCCTCCCATTGGTTCTGCGGCGTCGCGTAGTAGAAAAACGCAGCGATGATCGGTAGTAGCTGCTGGCTCATGCCCATAGTACACAGGGCCGAGACCATCAACAGCATGACGTACACCAGCACCAGATCGGCGCGGTTGAGCGCCAGCGAGCCGCCGCGCAGGACCACGCCGAGGTTGAGCAGAGCCGAGACCACCAAAAAAGAAGCCAACCACCAGCCCGGATCGAGCACGTCAAACTGCTCCTGCGGCAGGTAGTACGCCAGATAGGCGACCAGCGCCACCACAGCTATCCCCAGCGCCCAGACCCCATTCCGCGCCGCCACCTTGAAAAGGACGTTCAGCAGACCGATGAGAACCAAAAACAGAAAAATTGCACCCGGAGTATTAAAATCCCACGCCATGAAGGTCGCGTGCATAGCTGTATTGGCATACGGCGCACCAATGGCCAAAAAGAAGCTCAGAAAGACCCCGGTCCAAAAGCCGCGCCACGTAATGCCCGTGCGCCCCGCTAATCTCAGCGTCCCAGGGCGGGATTCGAGGTGGTCGGCAAATGCATTGGGAATGAAGCGCCGCAAACTTCAATACTCCACGTGGATGTCGGCCAGCGTCGGTGTCTCGGCAACCAAAGCACGCACGCGGCGCAAATGCCGCTGCCCGCTTCGGCTCAGCGCAGACTCGCCCCCCGCCAGCAAATCGCGCTGCTCCAGCGCGTCGGTCGCCAAATCGAACAGCATGGAGCCGCGCCAACTGTAGTTGATGTACTTCCAATCGTCGGCCACGACCGCATAGCCTTTGCGCGACCACTGCACGTGCTCGTCCGTGTTGACCACCACGATCAGACGGTCGGGAGCGAGCGGACGCAGGAGCGAGCGACCGTCCAGTCGCTCCTGCCACGCGCCCACTAATGAATCCGCGGACAGCCCGAGAAGGTCCAGCGCGGTCGGCACCAAGTCAGTCAGTGCGACTCGCATCTGCGCGTTCTCTTGCCACTGCCCCCAACTCGCGCCTAGCCTCTGCCGATGCAGCTCGGGTACGACGGCAAAAAACGGGACGGCAATCGCAGTCTGGTAATACGAATCCGTGCGATGGAGTTTGTGGACGCCGTCGAGGTCTTCGCCGTGGTCGGCCACAAAGAGCACCATCGTATTCGCCGCTAGGCCCTCTGCGGCGAGGTGGTCAAACAGCCGTCCGAGCAAGTGGTCCATATAGGCCACCGCATTGTCGTAGCTCGCATCCGGCCACGGCTGCCAATCCGGCGGCGAGTACCCCGGATAATGCGTGCAATTGAATTGCAGAGCTACCACAAACGGGCCGCGTGCGGCAAAGCGGTCGATGGTTGCGAGAGTCTCCGCCATCATCCGGCGGTCGTCCATGCCTTCGGAGTTGACGATCTCAGCATTCGAGCGCTCGAGCGTAAACACGTGATCCAGCGCGTCATCGACGAAAAAACCTTCGAGATTATTCCACGCGTAGCTCTGCGCCGAGATCAGCGCCGTTTGATAGCCGGCGGCGTGGGCGTAGTGCCATAGCAGCGGGAAGGTATGCTGCTCCACGGGCGTGCGCGACGGGAAAAGCCCGGTTAGCATGGCCGGCAGCGCCACCTTGGTCGCCGTGGCATTGGACACGGCCCTTTCCATTTGCACCCAATCCGCTGGCCGCGCCTTGCGCAATGCCGCCAGCCGAGGCGTAGTTTCCCGCTCGTATCCGTAGAGCTCCATGCGGCTAAGCGCGACGCTTTCCCCGAGCACCACGATGAGATTGGGCGCACTGGCATCCACAGGTGCGCCGCTGTAGATAGCAGCAGCAGCCGGACGGCTCGCCTGCAACAAGCGCCCGTGTACACCGCCAATGAACGAGTGGACGGCAAGGTCAACAGCCAGTTTCGCGGCCGCTGCATCCGGCACCATGATGCTCGCGTGGCGATGCACCGCGCCAAAAGCCACCAACCCGGCCAAGCACAGCGCGGCCAAAATGCGGCCCCAATACTGAGGCCGGAAAACTCTACCGTGCGCGACTCGACTGAGCTCGCCGAAGTCTAACCGACGACTCGGGCGCAGCTTGTAGCACCACCAGCCCACGATAACGGCCACAATGGCCACCCAGACGACCGCGTCCCCCCAATCGGCCTCATTGAGTATATACCCCCAAGCCTCGCGTGGATGGCCCGCCGAATGCACGAGCGCGTAGGCCGTCGGCCAGCAGTAGAATATCTCGTGGAAGCCAAGCCATATCAGGGCCAGCACGGAGACTACCAAGCCGACGACAATGACAAACACAGCTTGCCAGCGCGGGCGCAACCGGCTGCTGAGCACAAAAAGACCCTGCCACATCACCAGCGAAAACGCCACCGATAGCCCCCACCACGCCCACTGCGTCAGGCGCAAATCGAGCGTCGGACGCAACCACAGATCGACGGCCACTCCCAACAAGGTAATGGGGAGCAAGGGCAACATTTGCTTTCGCACGGCGGGATCGTCCATAAGAAATCACCGTGGGACTGACGGCTTGAGCCGTGCAGGGGGATAGGTGTGGCGATTGCGACGGGCTGGCAACGCACGAGGCGTTGGTGGTCCTTGGGCAAGTGCCAATCTACCATAAATTTTTCCTATAACTGGATGATTGCTATAGGAAGAATTAATTTTACGCGGTCTAACAGGGTCGGCACCTTCTCCTTTGTAGGACATGCTCTTTGACAAGAGAATAGGTAGGGGGTTCCAGTGCCAAACCGTGCGCTGGGTAAAACCTGTTGCGTGGTCAACCACGAGAGCATCAGCAAAGCTGCAAAAGCTAGCTGCTCCGCAAGAGCCGGTTGCGGGTTGTCCTGCATACGTCTCAACTCCGGTTGAGCACCAAGGCCCGAAGCGGGCCTACGGGGCGTAACGTGGCCTGAAGTAAGAGCGTGCGTGCCCCGTGAAAGCTGACTGCTTCAGGCTGTCAGTGGCTTACCAGAACCTAGCGAATGGCCGCTGCACTGCATTACCTACGCGTCCAAAATCCCCAAGCACTGCAACTCCCGTTTGATCGCCTCGCGCCCCGCCGACGGCACGTTAATCCGAGGTGGGCGCACCGCACCCCCAGCCAACCCCATCAATTCCATCGTCGCCTTGATCATACCGGCGTCGTCAAAGCGCGAGCGCAACCGCTCCAAGGGGGCCAACTGCTCCTGCAACTCAATCATCTGCGGCCAATCCTGTTGTTGCGCGGCAGCGAAAAGCGCCAGTTCTAGCTGCGGGGCGAAGTTGACAAAACCAGCGGTAAATCCCTCGATCCCAGCCTGAAAGCGGAAGTGCAACACGCCCGGATCGTGGCGCTTGTTGCCGATCCAGACGAAGCGGTCGCCGAGCCGCTTGATGGCGCGGAAGAGGTTGTGCGGCTCAACGCAGGGATCTTTAATCGCGGCGATCTGCGGCACCTCGGCCAGCCGCTCAAAAAGTTCGGCCGACCAGCCCTGCGTATTGTAGGGCATCAGCGCTAGCCCCGACCGCGTCCCCAGCGCCTCGTAGTATTCATACACGCCTTCGGGATCTTCGGGCAATTGGTGGCGCGTGTAGGGTGCCATGGCCAGCGCCACGCGCAATCCCAACGCCTCGTAGCGCGGGGCCAGATCCGCGGCCTCACCCAAGTTGCCGGGCAAAGTCGGCACCACCAGCGCCCGCTCCCCCACCGTCGCCAGCGCACACTCGGCCAGCGCTAAGCGCTCAGGCGGAGCCAACGCGTCGTTTTCACCAGTCCCGCCAGCCACCACAAAAACCCGCACCCCCCTGTCAGCAGCCCACACTATATTGCGCACAAACCCATCCAAGTCGAGTGCGTACAGGTCATCGCGCTGATAAATAGTCAGCGCATAGGCGTGGACATTTTTTAGCTGGTCGCGCAAGGCATGATCGATCATCACATTCTCCCGCGTCGTAGTGATTAATGCGCCACTGACCCGTCGGCATGAAAACTGCCCTTAATCGCCCAGCGCTCGTACGGGTATTTCGCCAGCGCATCCTCGACTATTTCAACCCCAATCCCCGGCCGATCTGTCAGCAGCCGATAGCCGCCCTCGACTTGTAGCTGCTCATCGACGATCTCGGCCATCGGCCCGTTGAGGGCGTTATGCTCGGTGTGCGTGTAGTTGGGAATGGCCGCGGCTAACTGTGCAAAAGCCGCGTTGTTGACCGGACTGCCCATCAGATGAGGAAAAATGCCCACGAAAGCTGCCTCCGCCAGCGCGGCAATTTTCTTCACCTGCGTGAATCCGCCCGCCAACGACACGTCCGGCCGAATCAGGCTGACCACCTTGCGGTCAATCAGGTCCTTGAACTGAAAAATGTTGTAGCACCGCTCGCCCGTGGCGATGGGGATGTTGATGTGCCGGGCGATGTATTCCAACGCCTCCAAACTCTGCGGAGCCAAGGGGTCTTCGTAGTACAGTATCTTGAACGGCTCCAACTCGGTCGCCAAGGCAATCGCCTCCTCCGGCCGCAAATTCCGATGGATTTCCAACCCCAAATCCACCTCGTCCCCAATCGCCTCCCGCGCCGCGGCCACCAATTCCACGGCCGTCGAAATGTTGGCCGTGCCAGTGCGCTGCTCAAATCCGCGGACAAACGGCGTCATCCGCAGCGACGTAAACCCCTGCTCCACTCGCGCCTGCGCGCTCTCCCGCACTTCCGCAGCCGTATCCCCGCCGATATTCTCAAACAACTTCACCTTGTCGCGGCACTTGCCGCCCAGCAACTGATACACCGGCACCCCCAACACCTTCCCCATAATATCCCACAGCGCCATGTCGATCGCACTCATCGCCGCACTCATCGCCGCCCCCATGAAGTGCGCCGACCGCGACACCACCTGATAGTGATGCTCTATGCGGAGCGGATCCTTGCCCACGTAGTAATCACTCAACTCCCCCAGCGCCTCTTTCACCACCCCGTGATGCGCCCACAATCCGGCCTCTCCATTGCCGACGATTCCCTCGTCCGTATAGACCCGTACCAGCAAAAACCGCCCTACCAAAAACGTCCGAATTTCTGTGATTTTCATCTTTTTCCTCTCTAGTACAAACTCATCAATCCTTCTGCGCCTTTGATCTGCTTCTTTTCAAAGCTCGGACTAAGCCACCGCGCACGCGACTCCCGCCCCGGATTGCGATACGCATACACTACGCACCACCGCGTGTCACTGTCTTCCTTGCGCGGAGTGACCCCATGCGCCGCATGCGTCCACATCAACACCACCGTCCCCTGCGGCACCGACAACTCCTCAATCGCGAGCGATTGGCCGCTAACCGGATGCTCCTTCCCCGCCATCCACCCTTGCGCCAACGCAGCATCCGACTCCGCGTTAATACCCGGATCCCGATACAAATGGCTCCCCGGCACTACCTTCAACCCGCCATCGTCGGCTGCAAAGCCATTGACGTAAAAAAACACCCGCACAAAACCTAGCGCCGGATCGTCGTCAGCGTACTCGTGGCTGTGCCAATTGCTCCCCGGATTGCCCCCTTCGCGATTCAACGCCACGCAGTGATCGTAGCGGATCTCCGGCCCCAGCACGCGGCGCACCAAGTCCAGCAGTTGCGGATGCCCAATCAAGCTCTCCAAATAGGCGTCGAATTCAGCGGCAAAGCGCGAGGGGATATATTCCTCGTCATCGCGTGGCAGCGATTGGATGCGCGCCAACGCTGCGATCAACTGGGCGCAAGCCGCGTCGGTCAGGATACCCGGCAGCGCGAAGTGCCCATCGCGGTCGAGTTCGGCCCGTTCATCAGCACCAAACGCAAAGGGGCGAAACAGCGCTTCCATACTCAAGTCTCCAGTCGCTTTATGCTTGCGCCTCTGCAAAAAGCGAGGCCCGAGCATGGAAGTACGGCGGCTCAAAAAGCAGCGCCTGCCGCTCGGTCAAGGCAACACCGTCCGGCGGCTTGATGTGGCCTTTGGACCACGACTGCTGTCCTGGGCTGTATTTGAACAGCAGCGAGCGCCGCTGGTGTGCAGCCTGCCACGGCGCGGTGCCGTGCGTGAGTGCCTCGGTAAAAATCACCACCGACCCAGCCTTCGCCTCCGGCACCACCACGCACCCTGACTCGGCATGGGCCTCGCGGATTTCCTGTGGACAGGGATAGTTGACCTTGTGGCTGCCCGGAATGCAGCAAAAACCGCCGTGCGCCGGTCCGGTATCAGCCAAGTTCCAAGACACCACCGTCAACCCATTATACATCTGTCCATTGCGAAAGTGATAGTACTCCGGCGGGTCGTAGGGCGTGTTGCCTCCGTGCAACCCGAGCCGCTCGGCACCGGCCTCCAAGTAGATCGCATAGTAGTGATCAAGCCGGAAGCCGTCGCCTAAGATCACCTTGAGCAGTGGCATAATGCGCTCGTGATCGAGCAAATCGACAAAGGGCTGGCCCCACGTCAAAAACCCGCCGGTGTGCAGCCGCCCTTGCGCCTGCTCGACATCCGCGTCCATCTCTTGAGCGTCAATCAGCCGGTTCAACTCGGCGACGGCTTGTGCATCTAACACGTCTTCGGCGATCATATAACCCTGGAGATCAAACAGATATCGCTCTACTTCGGTCATGGATAGTGGCTCCTAGTTGGGTGGTCATTAAGCGGCGTATGAAGGACTACCCGTCCCTTCAAGCCGCCAATATCTTCTCGTACACCTCCATCCGCTCGCCCTCGCGCTCTGCTGGATCGGCTAGCTTGAGCCAAACCGCCTGATCCTTCTTGCCTGCGGCGACGTTCTGCACGGCTCCCGCTTTCTCGGGCTTGAGCCCACTCCAAATCACCTCACCGTCTTGCAAAAAGACGTACTTGTCAGCGTGAGCTTCCAAAATCCGCTCTTGGTTGTCGCGGTAAAAAAGCGCTTGCTCGCTGGCCGTCTGCCGCAGCCGCGCGATCTGCTCCGGCGGATCAGCTTCTGCCGAGTCGAACTCGGCCACCGGCGGCGTCAGTCCTTCCATGGCAAAGTCGATCTCGTCCAAGTCCACCGTCCCAAAGCCGTGCTCGGCCGCCACTGCCACCGGGCTACGGTCGCGGCGGAAAGGTGGCGTCGGCCAATCGAGCCGGGGATCGGTGCCCATCAGGTACGAGCCGCAGGCGTCAGTGGCAATAACGTGATCGCCAGCGACCAAACAGTCGGCAATCCGGCCCTCGCCGCCCCACTCCATGCGCGCCTGACCGGTCAGCCCGTCGATGATGTTGAGGCAAGGCTGGGCAATCAGCCCCAAATCGGGCAGGACATACGAGAGGCGGATAACGTGGTGAAAGTACGTGCGCAAGCGACCGTGCGGCGGGATCGGCGGCAAGCCGAAGAGGTTTTTCAGGCACAGGGTAATGCCCATAAAACCGTGGTTTTTCATCTTGGCGAGCGAGACGAAGGCGTCGGCCTCGCCCAAGGCGGCAGAAAGCTGGTACTCGGAAAACATGATCCCACCGCCGGGCACTTTGTAACGCTCAAAGGGCGGGTCGCCGGCCTCGACGTATCCAACGCCAAATTCCTCCAAGATTGGCCTAGCATTGAAATCCTCGCCCGGACGCTCACCTGGCGGCGCAGCACTGGTGTCGAGCGCGAAAATCTCCGCGTCGCTACGCTCCCGCAAAAGCCGCAGCACCGCCCGCATCACATCGTCATCTACCAGCTCCTGCCGCCGCCCGCCGATCCGGCGGATATTATTGGTGCGCATCTGCATATTGATCTTGATGCCGATCCGCCGCGCCTTTTCGATCTTGGCCCACGACCGGCTCAACGGCGCGGTGATTGCCACCAATCTGTCGTAAATTTCGTCGAGCGACGCTTGATGGCTACAGTGGGTCGCGCGGACGGTGTACTCTTTCTGATTGCTCATAGCTCCTCCCGATTGTGAATGGACTTGGACAAATTGCACATCAAGCCGCCGATTGACAAGAATTGGCCACACTCTTTATGTACTTAAATGTTCAACCCCTGCTCCCTCCCTACCAAGGACTAACCGTGTCCAACCTCCGCCTACAACTTCCCTGCGCCTTTCTCGGCCTCCTACTCGCCGCTTCCAGCGCCTATTCAGCCGACTGGCCCTCTTGGCGCGGCCCAGCGCAAAACGGCGTCTCCCAAGAGACCGACCTCGTCGCATCCTGGTCGCCTATCTGGCACGCCGACTTCACCGGCCGCTCGACCCCTATCGTCCTCGACGGACGAGTCTTTGTCATCGGTCGCCGCGGTGAAGGTATCGAACATAAGGGCGTCGTCGCCGCCTTTGACGCCCAAGACGGCACCCTGCTCTGGGAACACGCCTACAACATCTTCCACACCACCATCCCCTTCAACCGCGTCGGCTGGGCCAGCCTCGCCGGCGATCCAGAGACCGGCTACATCTATGCCCATACCGTCAGTGGACTATTCCTTTGCTTCGACCACGACGGCAAAGTAGTATGGTCGCGGTCGCTGACCGAGGAATTCGGGCGCATCTCCGGCTATGGCGGCCGCGTCCACACGCCCGTCGTCGATGAAGACCTCGTCATCATCAGCTATCTCAGTTCCAATTGGGGCAGTCACACGCCGGGCCGCCACCGCTACTTCGCCTTTGACAAACGCAGCGGCGAAGTCGTCTGGATCGCCACGCCGGGGGGCCGGCCGCTCGACACCACCTACTCCGTGCCCGTCGTCGCCACCATCAACGGCGTCCGCCTGCTCATCGGCGGCAATGCCGACGGCTCCATCTATGCCATAAAAATCCGCACTGGTGAAAGCGTATGGGGCTTTGAGCTCAGTCGGCGCGGCATCAACTCTTCGGTCGTCGTCGCTGGCGACAAAGTGTACGCAGCCCACGGCGAGGAAAACCTCGACAACACGGCCCTCGGCCGCGTCGTCTGCATCGACGCCACCGGCAACGAGGTCTGGCGCTACGACGGCGTCTTCGCCGGCTACACCAGCCCGGTCTTCTACGATGGCCGCTTGTACATCACCGACAACTCGGCCAACATCCACGCGCTCGACGCCGAGACGGGCCAAGTCCACTGGATCCACAACATCGGCACCGTTGGCAAGGGATCGCCCGTGCTGGCCGACGGCCGACTCTACGCGCCAGAAGTCAACGGCCGCTTTGCCATCGTCGCCCCTGGCTCCGACGCGGCCGAGACGCTCGACCTCGCCGAGATTGCAATGCCCGACGGACGCCCAGCCGAACTATTCGGCTCGCCCGCCGTAGCCTACGGTCGCATCTACCTTTCCACCGAAGCGGGCGTTTACTGCCTCGGCGACCCAGCCGCGCAGTTCAAAGTCTCCGCGACCGCAGCCAACTACCCACGCGAGCAAGCTGCCCCAGACGCAACACCGACGCACCTGCAAATCATCCCCGCCGAAGTAGCAGCCCAACCTGGGGCCAGCGTATCGTTCCGCGCCCAAGCCTTCGACGCACACGGTCGCCTCATCGGCCCGGTCGAAACCGCATGGACACTCACCGGTCCAGTCGGCCAACTCGACGGCAATACGCTCGTCCTCGCGGACGCACCCAGCGGCGGCAAAATCGTCGCCAGTGCTGGCGAATTGACCACCGAGGCGCGCATCGCCGTACTCCCGCCGCCGACCTACAGCGAAGACTTCGAGGGTTTCACCATTGACGCCTCACCAGCTTGGGTCGGCACAGGCACCAAATTCAAGGTGCGCGAAATGGCAGGCAACAAGGTGCTGGTCAAACCGCCCGCGGCCCGCGGCCTGCACCGCGCCAACACCTATATCGGCGCACCCGCCATGACCGGCTACACCATCCAAGCCGACCTGCTCGGCACCAAAAAGCGCCGCGCCGTCCCCGACATGGGCCTGATCGCAAATCGCTACACCCTCGACATGATGGGCTATCATCAACAGTTGCAGATCCGCACTTGGGCCGCCGAACTACGCATGGCCAAAACCGTGCCCTTCACCTGGGAAACCGGCGTTTGGTACACCATGAAGATGCAGGTGGAAATCGAAGGCGACACAGCCCATATCCGCGGCAAAGTCTGGCCCCGCGACGAGCCAGAGCCAGCCACGTGGAGCATCCAAGCAGTCGATCCCCTGCCCAACCGCAGCGGCAGCCCCGGCATCTACGGCTATTCTCCCGCTGAAATCTACTACGACAACCTGAAAGTTTGGTAATGACTCTAACTATTTGCAGTCTCATCCTCGCCCTAGCCGCCTCCGCCAGTGCCCAAACCGCCATGTGGGGCGGCTCGCCGGGGCGCAACCAAGTCTCGGACGAGCAAAACCTGCCCACCACTTGGGACGTCGAGACCGGCACAAACGTCAAATGGAGCGCCACGCTCGGCTCGCAGACCTACGCCGGGCCCCTGATCGCCGGCGACAAAATTTTCGTCGGCACCAACAACCAGGCCGAGCGCGATCCCAACCACAAAGGCGACCGCGGCGTGGTGATGGCCTTCTCCTTAGAGGACGGCACCTTCCTCTGGCAAATCGCCCATCCCAAGCTACCGGCCGGCCGCGTCAACGACTGGCCGCAGCAGGGCGTCTGCTCCACCCCTTATGTCGAAGGCGACCGCCTCTACTACGTCTCCAACCGCGCCGAAGTAGTCTGCCTCGACACCGAGGGCTTCCGCGACGGCGAGAACGACGGCCCCATCGCCGACGAGACCGCCACTGCGCCCACCAACGCGGATCTGATCTGGAAATTCGACATGATCGCCGAGTTGGACGTATTCCCCCACAACCTCGCCACCAGCTCGCCCATAGGTGTGGACGGCCGCCTCTTCGCCCTAACCAGCAACGGCGTCGATGAGGGCCACATCCACATCCCGGCCCCCTTTGCCCCCAGCTTCATCGCCCTCGACCTGCAGACCGGCGACCTCCTCTGGGACAGCGACCTGCCCGGCGACCAGATTCTGCACGGCCAGTGGGCCAACCCCGCTTACGGCGAGGCCGGTGGCCGCAAGCAGGTGATCTTCCCCGGCGGCGACGGCTGGGTCTATGCCCTCGCCCCCGACACCGGCGAACTCATCTGGAAATTCGACTGCAACCCCAAAGACTCAGTGTGGGAATTGGGCGGCCGCGGCACCCGCAACAACCTCGTCTCCACGCCCGTCTTCCACGACGGCATAGTCTATCTCGGTGTCGGCCAAGACCCCGAGCACGGCGAAGGCGAGGGCCACCTGTGGGCCATTGACGCCAGCGGCACCGGCGACATCACCGAGACGGGCGCAATCTGGCACTTCGGCGACAAAAACTACAACCGCACCATCTCCACTGTCGCCATTGCCGACGGCCTGCTCTACGCCGCTGACCTGAGCGGCTTCGTCTATTGCCTCGACGCCAAAACCGGCACCCACCACTGGACCCACGACACCTTCGCCGCAATCTGGGGCTCGCCCTTTGTCGCCGACGGCAAGGTCTATATCGGCGACGAGGACGGCGACGTCGATGTGCTCAAGGCCAGCAAAACGCTCGAATTACTCCACGAGACCAATCTGGGCAGCGCCGTGTACACCACTCCAGTCGCCCGCGACGGCGTCCTCTACATCGCCTCGCGCAACACCCTCTTCGCCATCGCGGAAGAAAGCCAATGAGCATCTCACCAGACAAAATCGCCGCAGCCCGCGACGACCTCGACGCTCACGTCCGCGCCATCGTCGAGTGGCACTTCAGCCCCGAGACCGGCTGCCCGTTCTGGCTCTCCTACGCGCAACAACTCGACTTCGACCCGCGTGAGCAAATCCACTCCTACGACGACTTGGCCCTGCTCGGCCACTTTGAGGACGAGTGGCTGCGCGGCGGCCCAGTGCGCCAGTGGGTGCCCAAAGCCTATGCCGCCGAGCCGATCTACGTCTTCGAGACTGGTGGCTCGACCGGCTTGCCCAAATACCGCATCAACATCCGAGACTTCCACACCGACTACGCGCTCTACAGCGAGAGCCTGTCCGAGGAGGGTTTTCCCAAGGGAGCCGACTGGCTGATGTTGGGGCCTTCGGGGCCGCGCCGCCTGCGCTTGGCCATCGAGTATCTTGCTCAGCTTCGCGGCGGCTTGTGCTTTATGGTGGATCTCGACCCGCGCTGGGTCAACGAACTCATCCGCGCCGGCAAGATGCGCGACTTGGAAGCCTACAAAGCCCACGTCATCGAGCAGGCGCTCAAAATCCTCAAGGCCCACGACAACGTGCAGTGCGTCTTCACCACGCCCCGCCTCCTCGAAGCCCTCTGCGAAAAAGTCTCCCTGCCCAAGCTCGGCATTAAGGGCATCTTCTGCGGCGGCACGGAAATGAACGCCCAGTTCCACCGCTTCGCCCGCGAGGAGTTGGTGCCCGGCCTCGCCTTTGTCCCCACGTACGGCAATACCCTAATGGGCCTGGCCTGTCCCAAGCCCTTTGACCCAGCCGACGAATACGCCATCACCTACTACCCGCCGCAACCACGCGCCGTCATCGAGCTGGTTGATCCCAAAAATCCCTCGCGCAAGGTCGGCTACGGCGAGACCGGCCAAGTCATGCTCACCACCCTGACCAAGGAATTTTTCATGCCCCGATTTCTTGAGCGCGACGAGGCTGAGCGTGCTGCGCCTATCGACGCCTATCCTTGGGATGGGGTTAAAGATTTGCGGCTGCTGACGGAGCTGCAGGAGTCGGTGGTGGTGGGGGTGTACTGAGGTGTAAGTTCTGCGATAAGATCATATCGAGAGAGGTACGCAATGGATTATCAAAAATACATCTACTGGCAGGATGGCGATATGTGGCTTGGCTATCTAGAGCGCTACCCCGACTATTGGACCCAAGGCGAAACCCAAGAAGAACTGCGAGAAAACCTGAGAGATATTTATGGCGAACTCACAGGCGGCCACATCCCTTGTGTGCGAGGGGCTGCTGTGTTGGAAATCGGATGAACAAGTATATCAAAGTAGCCACTAACTTTACTCTGCTAATAGACACCGACGATGAATACTCATCATATCACTGGCGATCTTTGTAGTATCGCCAGTAGTGATGTTTGTCTCTACAATCATAGCGTTCTTTCGAGCTATTGCCTGGTCCACCTTCCATGCTTCCCAGCGCCATCCATTCGTCAAGATTACAAATCTTACACCTAATTCGACTGCATATCCCGAGGCTTGTCTGCGATAAGGATCTCTTAACCCATCCTTTGACCGCTTGGCCTCCACCACCCCGAGGTATTCTCCTCCTTCTCCAATTAGAACGTAATCAAATTCGCTACCGTTGTTTTCAAGTTCCATCTTAACTAGCCTTGGATCTGTAACGTCCCAGCCTAGTCCCTTAAGAATCTCGTCAATAATTAGTACACGGGTCCGTGTCTCCCTTTCCCCTATATATTCTTCGTGCTCGCGTAACCGATCCCGTGCGATGATGATCGCTTCACACAACTCGTCTGTAGAGTCCGACACCAAATCCGCCTCTGTCTGATCTATTTCGTCCATTTATAGCTCCTGACTACCCGGCAGCTACTCAACTACCTCTTCCACATTCTTTTCCACAACTTTACCAACATTGCAACGAAACGATTTTTCCTCGTCGTCTCCTGTGTAGTATCT
This sequence comes from Candidatus Latescibacterota bacterium, assembly GCA_022827835.1. GTDB lineage: Bacteria > Latescibacterota > UBA2968 > UBA8231 > UBA8231. The sequence goes on along the minus strand of JAJEIO010000029.1, from coordinate 292,277 downwards.
CTCTTCGCTTCCGAGACCGGACCGTACATCCGCTTTCGGAGCTGTTTCGTCTTCTTCCGGGCTTCCAATACCTCTTCCATTGAGAATGCTCTGGCCCACTGGACTTCACTCTCGCTTATCCAGTAGTGTGATCTACAAGCAAAACTCCAGTTGCCTATCGACGGATGCAGAGATATCGTTTTACCATTGTATGTAAACTTCCACTCTGCAGGACCTAAAGGTGTCACGACTTCTTCTCCGCACCCACATGCACACTTGTGAACCACGGTCCCATACGGAATTGAGATATACAAGATCCCTTCACTCATCTCCTCCGGTATGTACTCAACAAATTCATGACGCATGTTCATGATATCGGAGCGATTGCCTTTTCACCACTGTTCACCAAATGATTGCCATCCAGCGTATAGGTACTTTGTATCTCTCCTTCTAGATCAAGATACAAGCCTCTCCATTTCTTCCATTTTATAACAGCAAGAGCAGCATTTAAAGCGTTTAGCTCGACAATTTGTACATTCCGCTCGTACTCTCCGACATCATGCTGACCTAAGTCAGCGTATGTTTTTTTCTTTTGGGGAGCATAAAGCCCGTTTGTCGGTGTACTTAGGCTCGTACGTATAATACCCAGGAGCTTCTCATCAGTCTTCTCAATTCCCATTCCTACATCAATGAAAGGAACCTCCCTCTCCTCTAGTAAGGGCAACAACCACTGCTTTGTTGAATTGTCATCTATTGATACAAAAACAAAGTCCAAACATACTAGCTTGTCTATATCGTTTTGCTGTATATGCTTTGGATGCGCGACAATTCCCTTTCTCATTACACTGTATTTTACTGCATAAAATTCCGCCTTGTTCCGTTTATCGGAAATTTCTTCCGTGGTCGCCGCTCCAGGCGCACGAAATGCATTGTGTTGCTGAAATTGGTCGCCATCGAACAGATGAATCTCCGCTACTCGTGTTTTGCTTACATAGTCCATAATATATGATCCGGTACCTCCTAGCCCAACGATCCCGATTTTGTCCTTTGCAAGCATCTCATTCATTCTCGTTATTCCGGATCGACTTGACGCTGTTTCCATGTACACAAAAGGATCATTGGGATCTTCTGCCAACGTGAGCAGACCAGACCGTGCTGTTGCTCCCGGATCTATCTTCCGAGCATATCGACCCAAAATCTGAGCATAGTGGGTCATCTTGTCGTGAAAGTCCCTGTAGTCTCGTCCGTAAGGCTTTGCGGAAAAATAGTGATCTACCCACAAGCCATCCGCTAATTCTATGCGATTACTACTATTCCTAATAGCTTCAATCTGACTTCCAACTTCATCGCATGGGTATTCGCCACGAAAATACACTGTGTGATCTTGTGGAGGCCCCACTTCATGCCCATTAATTGTAATGGGGGTGACTAACTCTCCGTATCGTACCTCGCACCGGCTTGACACGTAAGGAATACGGCGCAGGACGAGATATCCTGCCCGTATTTCTACTTCGTACCCATCGTCGACGAGTCTCTGTATGTCGGGATTACGACTGATCAGTTCGCGTAACATTAACCACGGTCCCGTCCCGTAACTTCAACCTTTGTCCCTCGTCGAGTTCGCCCTCTTCGATCCGACCACCTGCTTTCCGAAATGTGATCGTAAACACGATCTGTGGGCCACGTGCCGGATCATCAAACGCCAAATCCACCAATTCGTCGAACGACAGCTCGTCTACTGTGACTTGTCTGGCTCGGCCATTTACTATTATTGTACTCACCTTCTCGATTTGTTCGATCGGATCGACTTTATTGCTCATTTTCGTCTCCTCCCGTTAGTGTCGCAATAGCCTGTCTAGGGGCCACAAGCGCGATTGATTTTCGGCACATGCCAAGGTCGAGATGAGTACTACGCTGAAGTCTTATCTCCGCAAACTCGTCTCAATTTCGGAATATATACGGTCGATGCTACATGAGCAATAGCCACGCCATGCCTAGACCCCACCGAGATAAACTGGGCGTGCCAGATAGCCCCCCAACGATGCGGCGGCCGATCATGCGGACGCGACCTTGGGCCAGCTCTCAGGCATGAGAAGACGCCATCGGGATATGAGACGGCGACATGAAAGCCCTGGGTCAAGTTTGGCGTTGCCTTGGGTCAGACGCGCCCGGCACGCCTCAATAAGGGTGGTAGTGCCGGATCCGCATTCTACCAGAAAGCCCAGACGCTTGAATACGGCACCGTTACCGAGCCGATCTGCATAGGCAATTAGCTTGTCGTCATCCCTGTCCTTGCGGTCGAAATAGGTCTCAAGACAGTCGGTAACATGCTGGATGCCGGCTCCGAGGTCCGGATTATTGAGCATGTCGATGATGGTGCGATGAACGTCCGATACGGCGATCTGGGTTCTTCCGCGCCAGACGGTCTTCGTACCGAAGATCATATCCTGCCGGACATGCTTTAGGGTAAAGTGTGCGCCATGATGTTGTTGGCTTTTAGCACGCACGACCCGCGCTGTCATCACAACAATATCGCGGAAGATCTGCTCCGTCAGGTCCCAGTGTTCGGCGGCAGTCCGGCCGCCGATGTAGGCCGGCTTGAAGAGCGCAGGCACCAGCACCCAGGGATCATCGAGAACCTGCTCGCTGGCAAGGGAGTCAAGGCCAACTGGTGCGTAGGCACCCGGGCCAACGCGCCGCAGCCAGCCCTGTCTTCTCCAACGGGAGAGTAGCTTAGCGGCGTCGGAACGGCTAACGCCAAGGGCATCTTCAACATCGGCAATATGAATGATGTCGCCGGATGCCCGAATAACGTCGGACAGTCTGCGGCGTCCCTTAGGTATGGAAATCTCTGAGCGCATGGTGATATGATGTATAGTAGAACTGCAAAAAATCGCGTTTTATGTGAATTTTTGTCTATATAATATATAATGGAATAGACGAATTTTCGCAAGAAGACCATCAAGCGCACATATCATCTATCAAGGCGGGCAAATCACAAACTCTTCGACAGCGAGGAAATGTATCTGATATTTCGGCTACATTTTCCACTCGATAAGGTTGATCTCCAGCATAGGCATGTATATCGTCCTATACATATGCTTATAGAAAAGGAGCAGGTGAAGGTGGCCAGAGTTCAGCTAGTGATCCCCGACGAAGACCGTGACCGCTTCGTCCGTCAGGCACGGAGCGAGGGAATGACTTTGAGCGCGTGGCTCAGAGCCGCCGCCTACCGACGGCTCGAAGAACAGCAGCGATCCCACCCCTTCAAATCCCCAGCCGATCTTGAAGAGTTCTTCCGCGCCTGCGACGCGCTGGAAGGCCCCGAACGGGAACCAGATTGGCAAGAGCACTTAGCCGTCATCGACGAATCGCGGAAACGGTTGAGTAACTCTTGAGACCAACGAAGTCGCGGTAAGCACACTTCTCAACCGTGCCTACAGATCTCTCCGGCAGCGGCTATTTCAATGTGATCTGTGGATCGTCCTCATACGCCTTTCCCAACGCCCCAAACTAGTGCAGATTACAAATATAGATCGCAACATCTCACTCCAACCCAAAGCCCAAACCCATGCATCTACCCATCCTCCGCGCCGGCCAGCCCTACACCAGCCTCGACCGCCTCGCCGTCGCCCACATCGCCACCGGCCAACCCCTGGCCCAAGTCAGCCAAGCCAACCGAGGCCTAATCGCCCGCGACTTAGCCGCCCAAGAGCGCAATCACCAAGCACTACAAGCCCTCTCCGTCGCCGAACTAGTCGCCATCTGCCAGCGGGCCGCCGACCTCTTTCTGCATGCCGAACTGCCTTTAGGCGATGATAGCCAAACCCCAGACGACTACGTCGCGCAAGTCTCGGCCACCACCGGCCTACCGCAGTCGCTGGCCCGCGCCAACATGGACAAAATCCACCGCGTCGGCGTCGAAATGCCCGCCGTGCTCAGCGGCCTGACCCGAGGCTTAGACCTAACCGTCCTCGACGACGGCCCAAGTCCGCTTCATTTCTCGTCCCACGCCCAAGCCCTCGGCTGCATCCTACCCAGCAACTCGCCCGGCGTCCACGCACTGTGGCTACCAGCCATCCCGCTCAAAATCCCGCTGGTGCTCAAGCCAGGCCGCGAAGAACCGTGGACGCCCTACCGCATCGCCCAATCCCTGATCGCGGCCGGCTGCCCACCCCAAGCCCTGAACTATTACCCGACCGACCACGGCGGCAGCACCGAAATCCTGCTCCGCTGCAATCGCTCGCTGCTATTCGGCGGCGGTCCTACCGTCGCCCCTTGGCGTGACGACCCTCGCGTCCAACTACACGGACCAGGACGCAGCAAGATCATCATCGGCGCGGACAAAATCGACCAATGGGAGCACTACCTCGACCTCATGGTCGCCTCAATCGCTTCCAACGGAGGCCGCTCCTGCCTCAACGCCTCCGGCGTCTGGGTGCCCGCCCACGGTCGCGCAATCGCCACCGCCCTCGGCGAACGCCTAAGCCAAATCCAGGCCCGCCCCCTCGACGACCCCCAAGCCCAAATCGCCGCCTTCTCCAACCCCGCCGTAGCGCACCAGATCTCAGCCCTAATCGACGGCCAACTCGGCGACGACGCCCAAGACACGGCCAGAGGCCAAGGCGAACGCGTCGCCGAGACTGGCGGCTGCACCTTCCTCAACCCAACCTTGATCCACGCCTCCGACTGGCAACATCCGCTCGCCAACACCGAATATCTCTTTCCGTTCGCCTCGGTAGTAGAAGTCCCACAAGAAGAAATGGTCACACGCATCGGCCCAACGCTGGTAGCTACCGCCCTCACCGAGGACGAGGACCTAACGCGCCAACTGCTCGCCGCGCCCCACATCGAACGCCTCAACCTCGGCCCGATCCCCACCCACGAGATCGCCTGGGACCAGCCGCACGAGGGCAACCTCTTCGACTTCCTCTACCAGCAACGCGCCTTGCAGCGCAGGGCCGGATGACTCCCTTCGACTTTGATCCGTCTATCCACGTAGTCTTTGGTGCCGGAACCCTCGGCCAGCTAGGCGACCTCGCCAGCGCATTGGCCGGCCGCCGCGCCCTACTAGTAACCGACCCCGGCCTCATCCAAGTTGGCCTCGCCGAACAAGCCCATCACGCGCTACAAAACGCCGGCCTAACGACAACCACTTTTTCCGCCGTAGCGGAAAACCCCACGACCGAGCACGTAGCCGCTGGCGTCCACCACGCCCGCACCCACGGCCCCATCGACCTAATCGTCGCCTTGGGCGGCGGCAGCGCCATGGACTGCGCCAAGGGCATCAATTTCCTATTGACCAACGGCGGCCAAATGCAGTCCTACCAAGGTTACGGCAAAGCCACCCAACCCATGCTGCCCTCCATCGGCATCCCCACCACAGCCGGAACGGGCAGCGAGGCCCAATCCTACGCCCTTATTACCTGCGCCGACACCAATGCCAAAATGGCCTGCGGCGACCGCAAAGCGCGCTTCCACATCGCCATCCTCGACCCAAACGTGCTGACCAGCGTCCCCCAGCGCGTCCGCGCTGACGCCGGTATCGACGCCCTCGCCCATGCCGTCGAAAGCTACGTTTCTACCCGCCGCACGCCCCTCTCGCAAATGTTCGCCCGCCAAGCCTGGCAGCTACTAGCGCCCCACTACGAAGCAGCCGTCACCGATCCCCAAAACGCCGCCGACGCCATGCTCTTAGGTGCCCACCTAGCCGGCACTGCCATCGAAAACTCCATGCTCGGTGCCGCCCACGCCACCGCTAACCCCCTCACCGCCCACTACCCACTCTCCCACGGCCGCGCCGTAGCCCTGATGCTGCCACACGTGATCCGCTTGAATGGCCAAATAGTGGACGATCTATACGGCGAACTGTGCGCAGACATCCAACTCAACGGCAGCGCCCTCTCGCTCGCCGCCTATATCGAAGAATTGTGTGCTATAGCAGGACTACCGCGCCGACTCGCCGATTGTCAGGTCACCACAAGTGACCTACCTGTCATGGCCCAAGAAGCCGCTGGGCAGTGGACCGGTACATTCAACCCGCTTCCTTTGCAAGAAGCGGACTTCCTGCGGCTTTATGAGATGGCGTTTTGATAGAGGAGAAATGAGAAGGAAAACATCGATGGCTGGTTTTTCAGCCACGATCTAGTTCGCTTTTCAATGAGTCGAGATCCACCGCAAAGACATCCACTTGCTCACGGGCTACAGCCATGAGGAAGTCGGTGCGATCCAGACCGGCTATATGGGCGGCCTTTTCTTGCGAGATTACCCCTCGTTCATACCAGTGAATAGCCCCGGCTAGGCGCAGTTCAGCGACGAACTCCTCTGGCGAACGACGCAAAGCGGAGAACACTTCATCCGGCAATTCTAAGGTGACTTTAGTCACAATCAACATCCTGCTTTATTATTTCGAAGACTTGACTTGAATTCAGCAATCTAATAAAATATACTTGACAGTCGAGAGGTCTGACCCCATTGGACCGTGGAAGCTTGGTCTTCCCTTGACTGTCTTTTTTTGTTTAGGGAAAAATCATGCACTTATTGTACGCTGACGAGTCTGGTTCGCCAAAGGATCCTAACCAAAACTATTTGGTCCTAGCAGGTGTCTCTGTCTTTGAACGGCAAAGTTTCTGGATTTCCAATGAGCTTGATAAGATAGCAGCCAGATTTGATCCAGCCAATCCAGACGAAATTGAACTTCACGGTAATCCAATTCTAAATGGTAAGGGTATATGGAGGCGTCACCCCCGAGAGACAAGATTCAAGGCTATTGAAGATATTTTACAGGTGCTCGCTAATTCACACATATCTAATCGGATATTTGCCAGCGTAATCAAGAAATCCTCTATATCACCTGCAGATCCAGTTGAAACAGCTTTTGAACAATTATCTAATCGTTTCGATTTGTACCTAATGAGACTTTATAGGAACAACGACACACAGAGAGGAATTATTATTTTTGACAAATCAACTTATGAATCGTCGTTACAGGCATTGGCTACTAATTTCAGAACGATTGGTCATAGTTGGGGGGTGCTAAGAAACCTCGCTGAGGTTCCTTTATTTTTGGATTCAAAGGCATCTAGACTGATACAGTTAGCAGATGTAATCGCATATGTTATTTTTCGTTACTATGAAAGATCTGACAATAGATTTTTTCCCATTATAAAGAGTCGGTTTGATGCAGAAGGAGGCAATGTACACGGCCTACATATAATTCAGTAATTGCTCCGTCTTCTACCTCCAAACTTCGCCCCTACCGATACTGCTTCGCCTGAGTATTAAACATCTGCGCGTACCTCCCGTCCTCGGCCAATAGTTGCTCATGGCTCCCCTGCTCGACAAGCTCTCCCTGCTGCAGAACAAGGATGTAATCGGCCATGCGGACGGTAGAGAAGCGGTGGGAGATGAAGATCGCCGTTCGGTCTGAGGTAAGCTCGGCAAAGCGCGAAAAAACATCGCGTTCAGCGAACGCATCGAGGGCGGCTGTAGGCTCGTCCAAGATGAGAACCTCAGCCTCTTTCATAAACGCACGACTCAGCGCGATCTTCTGCCACTCCCCACCAGACAAATCAACCCCCTCGTCGAATTCCTTTCCCAGGATCGTGTCGTATCCTTTCGGCAGCCCCTTGATCAGGTCCGAGGCACCACCCTCGCATGCCGCGCGTTCGATCCGGTCATCGTCGTCCAACAGGTCCACTTGACCAAAGCCGACGTTCTCCTTGGCTGAGAGATCGTAGCGAACGAAATCCTGGAAGATCACCCCGATTTGGCGGCGCAGGCTTGCCAGATCGTATTCCCGGAGATCTCGTCCACCCAAGTAAATAGCGCCTTCCGTAGGATCGTAGAACCGCGCCAAAAGCTTGACGACGGTCGTCTTACCCGCTCCGTTCTCCCCGACAATAGCTACCGATTCGCGCGCCCTGATAGTAAAAGAGACGTTCTTTACCACATACTTGTCGGAGCCTGGATAGCGGAAGGAGACATTCCGGAACTCAATGCTCTGAGTTAGACGGTCGGGAACTGGTGCAGGCGACGCGGGCGGTGGTGCCAGCGCCCCTTCAACTGAGCGAGGGTCGAGATCGAGGAACCGAAAGAGAATCCCGGCGAAAATCGTATGTTCGTAGAACACCCCAAGATCCCTGAACAGCCTAGAGAACCCAGACCGTCCCTGCTCAGCAGCCTGGAACGCAAGGGCCACGGTGCCCACGCTGATATGGCCACCCACGGCTCGCACGACAGCGTAAGCCCAGATGGATGCCGTCCCTATCATCGTAATCAATCCTAGGAGAAAACCGAATCGTTCCTCGGCGAATCGGAGGCGAAATGTTTCCTTGCCGAATAAGCCCCAAAAATTGTGGAATCGTCTCAGCAATTCCTCGTGCAGTGCGAAGATGCGGATCTCCTTGACTGCCTCGCGAGAGCCGAGTAGCCGCGACATGTATTCTGCCATGCGCCGATTACTGGCCATTGCTCCGACCAATGCGAAGCGCTTTCCAGCGTAATGACCGCCGACGATCACCTGTGGTGCCGCAGTGATAAGCAGTATTATTGGCGCGGCCCAATGCACTGCGAGCAGCACTGCCAACATGGCTGCAAGGCCGGTCAATGAGGAGACGATTACTAGGGACAAGACGGCGAGGTTGTAGGCGCGATAGCTACTTTCGCTCCTAGCCTTCTCCATTTCATCGAAAAAGGCCGGGTTCTCGAAGAAGGCAAGGTCGAGCCGAGCCGCCTTCCTCAGGATCAAATACTGGCTGTGCTGGCGGACAAGATACCCGACTTTTGCCTGTAGCCCATTCGCGGCCGCTCCACATAGAGATCCCAGAATCCAAACGCTGAAAACACCAGCAACCGGTATCAGCAGCTCGATCCAGTCCACTGCGGCTCCATCCCCATTACTCACGGCGCTGACTACGTTGTCGATGACAATCTTGGTGATCCAGACCTGCGCTGCCGGGACCACAGCACTGAGCATGCTCATTCCGACAGCGAGGATGACAGACAGCTTGGCCGCATCCCAAATCAGGCGGACGCACCGAGGGTAATATTCGATTATCTGGGCTATGGCCCGGAGAATCGCGAGTCCTGAGTCTTCCTTATCCGCCATTGCAGCCTACTACCCTTATCCCTGTCTGAATGCGGTCAACTATCGACCTAGTCCATCAGCAAGATCGTGTAGTGAATCAAGGACATCAGATTGCGGGTGTTGCTGTCGGAGTTTCCGCGTTTGCGCAAACTCTGTCAAGGCTGGCGTCTTCCACCAAATTAGCAATTTTTCGCCCTCTTCTTTACTTTCGTTCATAATCTCTCAACCAACAAAATATGCCACTCTACTTCTTAACCTTACTCCTAGTCACCACAGCCGCCGCCGACACTTGGAACACCTTCCGCGGCAACCCCCAACTCACCGGCGTCGCCACCTCCGATCTCGATCCACCCTTAACGCTGCTGTGGGCCTACCCCACCCAAGACGCCATCGAATCCACCGCCGCCATCCACGAAGGCACAGTGTACGTCGGCTCGCTCGACGGCCAGCTCTACGCACTCGACTTGCACACCGGCGCGCTAGTATGGCAGTACCAAGCCGACGACGAAATCAAGTCCTCCCCCACCATCGCCGACAGTACCGTGTACTTCGGCGACGAAGCCGGCACCTTCCACGCCGTCGCTATCCACAGCGGTCAGCGCCGCTGGACTTTCGCCGCCGACGCTGGCATCATCTCTTCGGCCAACCATACCGACGACCGTCTCTACTTCGGCAGCTATGACCAGCACCTGTACTGCCTCGACGCAACCACCGGAACCCTGATTTGGAAAATCGCCACAGAGGGATATATTCACAGTACACCGGCGTTATATAAAAACCGTGTCGCCGTAGCCGGTTGCGACGGATACTTGCGGCTTTTGAATCGCGCCGACGGCACGCAGCACCAGCAGCTTGAGCTCGGCGGATACGTGGCCTCTAGCGCAGCTATCCACGCGGGTCGCGCATATCTAGGCACCTTTGGCAACGAAGTACTCGGCATCAATTTAGACACAGGAGCAATCCGCTGGCGCTACGCCCACGCAGTGCGGAAATTCCCGTTTTACTCGTCGCCAGCCGTCACCGACCAAGCAGTCGTCATCGGCGGCCGAGACAAGCTCGTACACGCCCTTGACCCGCAAACCGGCCAACCCTTGTGGACTTTTGCAGCGGGAGCGCGGGTGGATTCCTCGCCGGTCATCGCCGGTGATTATATTTATGCAGGTGCCCGTGCGCTCATCGCCCTCGCGCTCGCATCGGGCGCAGAAGTCTGGCGCTTTGAAACGGGCGCGGCCATCGCGGCTTCGCCGGCCATCGCCGCCGATCATCTCGTCATCGGAGCTACCGACGGCGTGTTGTATTGTTTTGGAAAAGAAGTCAAACCATGAGTGATGAAACTGTACCTAACATTTCGACCCAAAAGTCCCAACCCAGCAGCGACCCAGCAACCACCCGCAGCGACCGCACCGAAACCGAGGTCGGCAGCGTCTTTGTCTCCAACTACCCGGCCTATTCATTCTGGAGTGAGGAAGATGTCCCGCAGGTGCACCGCGCACTCGCCGACCATCCGCATCCCGACACCAAACTCGGCCTCTACCTCCACATCCCCTTCTGCCGCAAACGCTGCAAATTCTGCTACTTCCGCGTCTATACGGACAAAAACAGCCAGCAGATCCAAACCTACTTAGACGCCCTCGCCCGCGAAGTGGAACACTACGCCCAGCAGCCAGCAGTCAAAGACCGGCCACTGCACTTTATCTACTTTGGCGGCGGCACACCCTCCTACATCAGCTCGCGCCACCTGCGCTCTTTAGTCCAGCGCCTCAAAGACGCCATGCCCTGGGACCACGCCGACGAAATCGCCTTCGAGTGCGAGCCGGGCACCCTAACTCAAGCCAAATTAGAAGCTATCCGCGCCATCGGCGTCACCCGCCTCAGCCTGGGAATAGAAAACCTCGACGACGAGATCCTGCGCCACAACGGCCGCGCTCACGTCAGCAAGGAAATCTACCAAGTCATGCCCTGGATCCACGCGCTCGACTTCGATCAGGTCAACGTCGATCTAATCGCCGGCATGGTCGGCGAGACGTGGCCGAGCTGGCGGCAGACCGTGCAAAAAACCATCGAATTCGACCCCGACAGCGTCACCGTCTATCAGATGGAGCTACCCTATAACACGGTCTATTCCAAGGATCTGCTCGCTGGCGACGGCGAGCCGCTGGCCTTGGCCGACTGGAAGACCAAGCGCGCTTGGCACGCCTACGCCTTCGAGCAACTAGCCGCCGCCGGGTACGTGCGTTCGAGCGCCTACACCATGAAGAAAACGCCCGACGCCCGCTTCGTGTACCGCGACGCCGTGTGGACCGGCCAAGACATGATCGGCACCGGCGTCGCCTCCTTCTCGCACCTGAGTGGCGTCCACTATCAGAACGCGCCGCAATGGGACGAGTACCTCGCCGCCATCGACCGCGGCGACCTCCCCATCCACCGCGCCTTTGCCACCAACCGCGAAGAGCAACTCACCCGCGAGGTGATCCTGCAACTCAAATTAGGCGCGCTGGACACCGCGTATTTTCGCACCAAATTCGGTACCGATATCGTCACCCACTTCGCCACGGCACTCAGCGGCCTGCGCGACGAGGGCATGCTCCAATTCGACGCGAACTCGGTCGTATTGACCGACGAGGGCCTCATGCGCGTCGATCAGCTTCTGCCCGACTTTTACCAAACCCAATACCGCAACGCACGCTATACCTGAGTAGGAGGCACCATTGAAAAGCGCAATCGCATTTCTACTGTTCCTGAGCGCCGCTGCACAAGCGGCCGACTGGCCCCAGTGGCTCGGCCCCCAGCGCAACGGCATCTCCAGCGAAACTGGTCTCTTCACCGCCGAGCAGCCTTTTGCGGAAGCGTGGCGCGTCCCGCTCGGCAATGGCTTCTCTAGCATCTCCATCGCCGACGGCCGGGCCTTCACCATGTTCGCCCAAGGCGACGACGAGTTCGCCATCTGCCTCGACGCCGAGACCGGCGTGGAACTCTGGCGTCACCGCACCGGTCCTTACTACAAGGAAACCCAAGGCGGCGACGGCCCGCGCTCGACGCCCACCGTCGATGGCGAAATCGTCTATGTACTCGGTGCCACCGGCAAGCTTTTCGCGCTCGCAGCCGCGACTGGCACGCCGATCTGGGAAAAGGACTTAGTCGCCGAGTTCAGCAGCGAAGTGCCGAGGTGGGGATTTAGTACCTCCCCATTAGTCGAAGGCGACCTGCTCCTAGTCGAAGCCGGCGGCCACGACGGCAACTTCGTCGTCGATATGGCCATCGACCGCACAACCCCGGTCACCGCCGTAGCCCTCGACAAAGCCACCGGCGCAACCGTTTGGACCGCCCTCCACGAAAAGATGAGCTATTCATCGCCCATCGCCTTCACTGCGGCCGGCACCCGCCAACTCGCCTATTTCACGGCCTATTCGCTTACCGGCCTAGCACCGGAAGACGGCCGCGTTTACTGGCGCTACCCTTGGAAAACCCGCTACGACGTCAGCGCGGCGACGCCCGTTTTCATCGCGCCCGACCGAATTTTTTTCTCCACCGTCAACGGCAACGGCGGCACGGTCTTGCAAATCAAGGGCAACGGCGACAGCCTCGCCGTCGAGCAGGTCTGGCAAAACAAAAAGATGGAAAACGAGTTCGGCACCTCGGTCCTCTACGAGAACCATCTCTACGGCTTTGGCGGCTCAATCCTCAAGTGCCTCGACGCCGCGACCGGCGAAGAAAAGTGGAAGACCCGAGGCTACGGCAAGGGCACCCTGCTCATCGCCGACGGCCACCTCATCATCTTGGGCGAACAAGGCAATCTCGGCATAGCCGAAGCCACGCCCGAAGGCTTTGTCGAAAAGGCCAGCTACCCCGCTTTCGACAGCCGCTGCTGGACCATTCCTTCGCTGGCCAATGGCCGCCTCTATATGCGCGACGAAAGCGAGATCGTCTGCCTCAATGTACAAGGAGCGACCCAATGAGTATCGCGCGCAACGCCCTGTTAGCCCTCGTCTTATACGCCTTGCCAACCTTGGCCCAAGATTGGTCGCGTTGGCAATCCACGGGCTGGCCGCAATGGCTCGGCCCCGACCGCAACGGCATCTCGCCGGAAACCGGCCTGTTCGACGGCGAGCCGTCTTTTACAGAGTCTTGGCGCGTCCAAGGCGGCAAGGGCTTTTCCGGCCTGTCCGTCGTCGGCAATCGCATCTATACGATGTACATCCACAGCGGCGATGAATACGCGGTCTGCCTCGACGCCAGCAATGGCGAAGTGCTGTGGCGCACCCGCACCGACGGTATGTTAATGGAACGGCAAGGTGGCGACGGTCCGCGCGCCACCCCTACCGTGGACGACGGGATGGTCTATGTCTCTAGCGCCTATGGCAAACTCTACGCGCTCGACAGCCAGACCGGCTCCCCAAAATGGAGCCACGACCTAGTGCGCGAGTTCGGCAGCAAGAAGCCCCGCTGGGGCTTTTGCCCGTCGCCCCTAGTCGCAGGAGACCTAGTCCTAATCGAAGCCGGCGGAACGGGCGGTCATTCGCTGATAGCCTTTGACAAAACCAGCGGCGACATCGCCTGGAAAACCGGCAGCGACAAGCTGGGCTACTCCTCTCCTATCACCACCACCATCGGCCAAACGCACCAAGCGGTGTTTTTCACCGGCAGCGGGCTGATCGCGGTCGCGCCACAACACGGCCAAGTGCTGTGGAAACACCCCTGGACGACTAGGCACAACGTCAACGCCGCGACCCCGGTTTTCATCCCGCCCAACCGCTTCTTTATCTCCTCCGGCTATGGCACGGGGGCCAGTGTAGTGGAGGTCTCCGCCACAGACCGCGGCTATAGTGCGAAGGAGATCTGGCGCAACAAAGAGATGGAAAATCACTTCGCCACCTCCATCTACTACCAAGGGCACCTCTACGGCTTTGACGGCTCGATCCTCAAATGTCTCGATGCCGAGACCGGCACCGAAAAGTGGAAGACCCGAGGCTACGGCAAGGGCACCTTAATCTTCGCCGATGGCCACCTCATCCTCTTGGGTGAAAAAGGCAATCTTGGCCTAGCCGAAGCCACGCCCGAAGGCTTCGTCGAAAAGGCCAACACTTGGGTCTTCCGCAGCAAATGCTGGACAGCTCCCGCGCTGGCCGATGGCCGACTCTACCTCCGCGATGATAAGGAAATCGTCCGCATAGACGTGGTGGGGACAGCCCAATGAGCACCGCGCACACCGCCCTGTTCTCCATCGTCTTAGGTGCCCTGCCGACCTTGGCCCAAGATTGGTCGCACTGGCAATGGACGGACTGGCCGCAATGGCTCGGTCCTCACCGCAACGGCATCTCGCCGGAGACGGGTCTATTCGGCAAAGCTCCATCTTTTAAAGAGTCCTGGCGCGTCCATGCCGGGCAGGGATCTTCCGGCCTGTCCGTAGTCGGGGATCGCCTCTATACAATGTACATCCACAGTGGATACGAATACGCAGTCTGCCTCGACGCCCGCAATGGCGAAGTGATATGGCGCACCCGCACCATCGGCAACGATCCCTCGGGATGGCGAGGCGGCGGCAGTCCGCGTGCCACCCCCACGGTTGACGGCAAGATGGTCTATGTCTTCAGCGCCCATGGCAAACTCCTCGCGCTCGACAGCCAGTTTGGTACCCAACGATGGAGCCGCGATATAGTGCTCGAATTCGACAGCGTGAGGCCCGGTCAGGGCTTTGCAGCGTCGCCGCTAGTCGAAGGAGACCGCGTCTTAATCGAAGCGGGCAGTAAGAGAGGCCATTCGCTGATCGCCTTTGACAAAACTAGCGGCGAGGTCGCCTGGACTGCTGGCAGCGACGAGAGGGGCTATTCCTCTCCCATCATCGCCACCATCGGCCAAACGCGCCAAGCGGTATTTTTTACCGCCTACGGGCTGATCGCGGTCGCGCCGCAGAAAGGCCGGGTGCTGTGGCAATATCCCTGGATAACCAGCCAATCTCCCAACGCTGCTACCCCGGTTTTTATCCCGCCTAATCGCTTCTTTATCTCCTCCAGCTACGGTATGGGCGGCTCGGTGGTGGAAGTCACAGCTACAGACAAGGGCTATGAAGTGGTGGAGGTCTGGCGCAATAATAACATGCAAAACCACTCTGCCACCTCCATCTACTATCAAGGGTATCTCTACGGTTTCGATGGCTCGGTCCTCAAATGCCTCGACGCCGAGACTGGCGAGGAAAAGTGGAAGACCCGGGGCTATGGCACGGGTACCCTGATCGTCGCCGACGGCCACCTCGTCATCTTGGGCGAACGCTGCAATCTCGGCATAGCCCAAGCCACGCCCGAAGGCTTCGTTGAAAAGGCCAACACCCTAGTCTTCCGCCGCAGCGGATGTGAGACCATTCCCTCGCTCGTTGACGGTGGGATCTACCTCCGCGACAATAAAGAAATCGTCCGCATAAACATAGTAGGAGCAACTCAATGAGAAATATCCGTGGCACCCTGTTAATTTTTGCCTTGGCGGTGCCGACAACCCTTGTCCATGCCCAAAGCGCCGACGACTCACTCCACGTCGTCGATGAGACCATCGTCACCGGCTCGCGGCTGGCCATCCCCCGTGCCAACGCCATCGCCACCAAAATGCCACTGCCCCTGAACAAGACCCCCTTGAGCGTCGGGATCGTCCCCCAGCCTCTAATCGAGACCCAAGACGGCGCAACTCTCAGCGACGCGCTGGCCAATGTTAGCGGCGTCGGCGTCCACACCAACTTCGGTGTTCACGACCTGTTCTATTTGCGCGGCTTCGACTCGCTCGCCAACGGCTTAGTGCTCTCCGACGGAGCCCCCGAACCCGAAGCGACCTTCTACCAGCTCTACAATGTTGACCGCGTCGAAGCCCTCAAAGGCCCCGGTGCCTTCCTCTACGGCGGCAACCCGCTGTCGGGCACCATCAACCTCGTCCGCAAACGACCAGTCTCGGCCGGCGACTTCGCCCGCGTCAACGCCTCATTAGGGAGCTTCTCCACTTACCGCGCTACCCTCGACGCCGGCCGCGCCCTGCCCGACCAAAACCTCGCCCTGCGTCTCAACGCCCTGTGGCAGGACGCGGAGGGCTACCGCGACGACAAAAACAGCTCGATTCTCGCCGTAAACCCAACGCTGCGGCTGAACCTCGGCGAGCGCTCGACGCTGCATCTCGACTTTGAGTACTTGACGAGCGAACATCGCTCCGACTCGGGGCTGCCCATCGTCGGCGGCTCACTGCCCGATGTACCGCGCACCCGCTCATACCAGTCGCCCTTCGACCTTTCCGAGCAGACCATCCTGCGCTTGCGCGCTGATTACGAATGGCATTTAGCGTCTAATTTCACTTTGCGCAACAAACTCTACTACACCAGCCTCGACTGGCCCTCGCAGGGCACCCTCTTCAACGGAGCCTTTCCCAACGCGGCCGGTTCCCTGGACCTCGCCCGCACGTTGCTAGACCTCGACGACCAGCAGCGGATCGTCGGCAACCAACTCGAGGGCCTGCTAGAACTACAAACTGGCGGCATTGAACACCAGCTTCTCTTCGGCTTAGAGATCGCCCGCCTTACGGACGACTTCACCCTCGACGTGGCATTGCTTTCGTTCGTCAATCTGTTCACCCTCGACTCGACGTTGCCACCGAGTCTGGCCCCCTTCATGCCAGCGGAAGCCGGGACCGATTCCCTCGTGGTTCCCCTACCTGACCAAGCAACCGCAGCCCAAGCCACCGCGCAAACACTGGCACCCTACTTTGTCGATCGCATAATTTTCAGCCCTCATTTTGAGCTTTTGCTCGGGGGCCGCTTCGACCGGATCGACTACGAGGACGACCTCACCGCCACCAAGCGCGAATACCGGCAAGTAAGCCCGATGATCGGCGCGATTTTCGCTCCGACTCAAACCTTCTCGCTCTACGCCAATGCGGGCCGCGCCTTTGCCCCGCCTTCCTCTCAAGTAGTTGGCGACCGCGACCCCGAGGAAAGCACCCAGTACGAAATCGGAGCCAAGGCCACGCTGCTCGACGGCAACCTCACCGCCAACCTCGCCGCCTTTAACCTCGACAAAGAGCACATCGCCATCCCCGACGACAACGGAGTCACCCAGCAACTCGGCGACCAGCGCACCCGGGGCTTAGAGTTGGAACTAGCAGCGCGTCTAGCCCAAGGCTGGTATGCCCAAGGCACCTACGCCTTTTTGGACGCCGAGCTAACGCGCTTCAACGAATCCGTAATGGTCCCCACTGCCGAAGGCTTCGTCCCCCGCATCTTCGACCGCACGGGCAATGTGCCAGCCTTCGCGCCCGAGCACCTAGCGACGTTGTGGGCCGCCCGCGACTTGGGCGAAAATCTCACCTTGGCCGCCGGCATCCGCTACGTCGGCAACCAGTTCGTTGCCGAGGACAATGTCTATGAGATCGACGGCGCACTGACGCTCGACTGCGGGCTGACCTACCGGCAAGGCCCGGGGCTGCTGCGGATAAACCTCAAAAACGCGACCGGCAGCGAATACGAGACCCGAGGCTTCGGTGCCTACTCGGTCATTCCTGCCGCTCCTTTCTCCTTCAAAGCGACCCTAGGTTATTCGCTGTGAGTGCCTGCGAACGCCTCAGCCGCGACGCGCTGGCCGAGCACCAGCTTCAACGTCTGCACGCCCTGCTGGGCCAAGTGCTGGCGACGAACGCATTTTACCGCCAAAAGCTCAACGCGGCTGGTATCACGCAGGCTGAGGACATCGCCGCGCTCGACGACGACTCGACTGAGCTCGCCGAAGTCTTGGCCCGCCTCCCCTTCACCACCCGCGCCGAACTGTCTGCCGACCAAGTCGCACACCCTCCCTATGGCACGAACCTCACCTATCCGCCCGAGCACTACACTCGCATCCACCAAACCTCCGGCACCACCGGCCAGCGCCTGCGCTGGCTCGACACCGCTGAAAGCTGGGACTGGTGGGGCCGCTGCTTGGCCCAAGTCTATCGCGCTGCGGGCGTCAGCGACCGCGACCGCATCTTTTTCGCCTTTTCCTTTGGCCCCTTCATCGGCTTCTGGAGCGGGCACCAAGGAGCCAGCCACATCGGCGCGCTGATCGTCCCCGGCGGCGGCATGTCTTCGGCACAGCGCCTAGACGCCATCCTCGAAAACGAAATCACCGTCCTCGTCTGTACACCAACGTATGCCTTGCACTTAGGAGAAGTCGCCCGCGAGCGCGGCCTCGACCTCGCCGCCAGCAGCGTACACACCACCATCCACGCGGGTGAGCCAGGCGCAAACCTCCCCGCTACCCGCGCCCAGCTCGAGCGCACTTGGGGTGCCCACTGCTCCGACCACGCCGGAGCCACTGAGGTCGGCGCTTGGGGTTTTGACTGCCGCGAACAGGCTGGCTTGCACCTCAACGAGGGCGAGTTCATCTGCGAGATCGTCGATCCGCAAAGCGGCGCACCCGCCGACGAGGGCGAGTTGGTCATCACCAATCTCGGCCGCACGGGCATGCCGGTTATCCGCTACCGCACCGGCGACCGCGTCGCCCTCAATCGCGCGCCCTGCGCTTGCGGCCGCACCTTCCAGCGACTCCAAGGCGGCGTCATCGGCCGCCTCGACGACGCCTTGCTCATCCGCGGCGTGGTCGTCTATCCCAGCGCCATTGAAAACGTCGTGCGCCAGTTTCCCGCAGTCACCGAATTCGCCGTTGACATCCACCGGCGCAAAGCACTGGACGAGTTAGAAGTTCGCCTAGAACTCAACGGCAATGCCAACGACACGGCCGACCAAGTAGAACGCGCCCTCGCCCACCGACTGGGCCTGCGCGCCGCCATCCAAATCGCCGCACCGAACACTCTGCCGCGCTTTGAACTCAAAGCCCAGCGCTTCACCGATCACAGGAGCAACCCGTGAGCGACGTCATCGTCATCGGCGGCGGCCCCGCTGGCAGCACCGTAGCCGCCCTCGTCGCCGCAACCGGCCGCCAAGTCCGGCTCTTCGAGCGGGAGCAGTTTCCTCGCTTCACCATCGGCGAGTCCCTGATGCCGGAGACCTACTGGACGTTCAAACGGCTCGGCGTGCTCGACCAGCTCAGAGACAGCGCCTTCCCCCGCAAGCACAGCGTGCAGTTTTTCGGCAAGTCGGGTCGCGGCTCAACGCCCTTTTACTTTTCCGACACCAACCCCCACGAAAGCGCAATAACTTGGCAGGTCTTGCGCGGCCCATTCGACGAGATGCTCCTCGACAACGCCCGCGCCAAAGGCGCTCAAGTACATCAGGCTGCCCGAGTCCTCGAAGTCCTATTCGATGGAGACCGCGCCACCGGCGTGCGCGCCAAACTCGCCGATGGCCAAACCCGCGATTTTGCCGCACAAGTCATCGTCGATGCCACCGGCCAAAGTGCGCTAATCGGCCGCAAGCTCAAGATGACCCAGCCCGAGCCTGAACTGAAGAAGGCTTCGATCTACACTCACTATCGCGGCGGCCAGCGCGACGAAGGCATTGACGAAGGCGCGACCTTGATCCTCCACACCGAAAACCGGGATTCCTGGTTCTGGTACATCCCCCTGCCCGACGACAAGGTCAGTGTCGGTGTGGTCGGCGCGATCTCCTACTTGGTCCAAGGCCGCCGAGAAGACGCGCAGACCATTTTCGACCAAGAGTTGGCCAAGTGCCGCCCCATGCAGGAGCGCCTGCAACACGCCGAGCAACTCTTTCCGGTCAAAACCACCAAGGACTTTTCCTATCGCGCCAGCCGCATCGCCGGCGAAGGCTGGGTGCTGGTCGGCGATGCGTTCTGCTTTCTCGACCCAATGTACTCCTCGGGTGTGTACCTAGCCCTCAAATCCGGTGAGATGGCCGCTGACGCCATTGCCGAGGCCTTTGCCAAAGAAGACTTTTCTGCCGAGCAGTTGGGCGGTTTCGGCCCGGAGCTAGTGCGCGGCATGGAAGCAGTGCGCAAAATGGTGTACGCCTTCTATTCCAAGGACTTCAGCTTCGCCGAATTCCTCAAGCGCCATCCCGAATGCAAACAGGGGGTCATCGACGTCCTCAGCGGCAACCTCTTCAGCGAGCACGTCGAGCCTATTTTCGGGCCGATGAGCGAGGTCTGTCCGATGCCCGAGGCCGTCCCTTTAACCCCACAACCTTCAGGAGCAACACCGTGAACACCACCGTCCGCCGGCTCCTCTACTTGGGGATTCTGGTCCTCTATCTCCTGCACAACGACCTCTGGCTCTGGGACGATCCGCGCATCGTCTTGGGGCTGCCCATCGGCTTGCTCTACCATATCGGCTTCTGCTTGGCCGCTACCGGGCTGATGGTCTTGCTAGTCAACTACGCTTGGCCGTCCGAGTTGGACGCAGAGGACGAGGAGCAATCGGCATGACCACGATCATCATCTTATGCTACCTCGGCCTAGTACTCTGCATCGGCGTCCTCTCCAACCGCTTCTTTCGCGGCACCGGCGAGGACTACTTCGTCGCCAGCCGCTCCATCGGCCCCTTCCTGCTGCTGATGTCGCTGTTTGGCACCAACATGACCGCGTTCGCCATTTTGGGGGCCTCCGGCGAAGCCTACCACACGGGTATCGGTGTCTTTGCCCTGATGCCTTCGGGCGCGGCCCTGATCATCCCCACGGTCTTCTTCTTCATCGGCACCCGCGTCTGGGCACTCGGCAAGCGCCACAACCTCCTCACACAAGTCCAGTACTTCCGCCGCCGCTGGGACTCCGACGGCTTGGGCCTGCTGCTCTTCGTCGTCATGATCGCGCTGCTGATTCCCTACCTGCTCATCGGCGTCATGGGCGGCGGTATCACCCTCGCCCAAGTCACCAAGGGGCAGATCCCCCAGTGGGCCGGCGGCCTGCTGGTCTGCTTGGTGGTACTGGCCTACGTCAGCTTCGGTGGCATGCGTGGCACCGCCTGGGCCAACGCCTTCCAAACACTGGTTTTTATGATCCTCGGCGGCGTGACCTTCTTCGTCATCGTCGATAAGCTGGGTGGGCTAGACAGTGCGCTGGCGCAAGTCGCGGCCGCGCACCCCGAGTTGCTGATAAAAGGAGACAATATCAGCCCGATCAAACTTTTAACCTACACCTGCATCCCGCTGTCGGTCGGTATGTTCCCCCACCTCTTCACCCACTGGCTCACCGCTAAAAGCGCCCGCACCTTTCGTTGGCCGCTGATGTTCTATCCGCTGTGCATCGCCATCGTCTGGATCCCCAGCGTGCTCCTGGGGATCTTCGGCAGCATTGACTTCCCCGGCCTCAAGGGCGCAGCCGCCAACTCCGTGCTGGTCAAGATGATCGACCTACACGCCCCTGGTGCCTTGGCTGGCCTGCTCGCCGCCGGGGTCTTTGCCGCCATCATGTCGTCGCTCGACTCGCAGGTGCTCTCCATCAGCAACATGTTCACCCAAGATGTCGTCCGCCACTACCGCAAAGGCGACGAGTTGAGCGAAAAGGCCCAAGTCCTGTGGGGCCGCCTCTTCGTGATCGCCATCTTCGCCGTTACCTACGTGCTCTCGCTGGTCTCGGCCCGCAGCATCTTCACCCTCGCCGTCTGGTCCTTCACCGGCTTCGCAGCGCTCTTTCCGGTGGTGGTCGCCGCCCTGTTCTGGAGGCGCAGCACCAAGTACGGCGCCTTTGCCTCCGTGCTTACCGTGGCCGCACTGTGGTGCTATTTCTTCTTTCAGGGGTGGAAAATCCCCGGCTATACCGTCGGCATGACCGGGGTAATGCCCGTGGTGGTGATCCTAGCCGCTTCTGCCGTGGCCATGATCGTCGGCTCGCTGCTGACCAAGCCACCGGCCAAAAGCACCGTCGATAAATTCTTCTAGCGATGCGCGTCGCCTACATCACGGCCGGTGCCGCCAGTATGTACTGCGGTAGCTGCATCCACGACAACGCGCTCGCTGCCGCCCTCTCGCGCCGCGACGCCGATGTCGCCCTGATCCCAACCTATACACCGCTGCGCACGGACGAGGAAAACGTCTCGCTGGACCGCGTCTTCTACGGCGGCGTCAGCATCTTCCTGCAACAGCAGTGGTCGTTTTTTCGCCGCACGCACCGCCTCTTCGACCGCGTCCTCGACTCGCCGTTCCTGATCCGCACCCTCGCGCGCTTTGGCTCCTCTACCAACGCCCGCGACCTAGGACCGCTCACCGTCTCGATCCTCGCCGGCGAGGAGGGCAATCAACAAAAGGAACTCACCCGCCTCGTCGCTTGGCTCCAGCGCGACTTCAAGCCCGACCTCATCCAGCTAACCAACGCCATGTTCGTCGGCATGGCCCGGCAATTAAAAGCACAACTCGGCGTCCCCATCCTCTGCGCCCTCCAAGGCGAAGACCTGTTCTTAGACGGCCTGCCCGAACCCTCGAAGACCCAAGCCCGAGACATCCTGCGCCAGCGCGCCCAAGACATCGACGCCTTCATCGCTCCGTGTGCGTATTACCAAGATCACATGGCCGAGTACTTACAGATACCGCGCACAAAAATCCACGTGGTGCCACTCGGCCTCAATCTGACCGGACACGGGCAAGAGCCGCCGTCCGTCGATAACCCCTACAAAATCGGCTACCTCGCCCGCATCTGCCCGGAAAAGGGCTTTCACCTGCTCGTCGATGCCTTCCAACAGTTAAAAGAACAGCCCGAGTTTGCTTCCCTGCGCCTCGAAGCCGCTGGCTACCTCAGCACTTACGACAAGCCCTACTTCGCCGAGCAGGTGCAAAAAATCCGCCGCTGGGGGCTAGCCGATTCGTTCACCTACCACGGCGAAGTCGATCGCCGCGAAAAAATCCGCTTCCTCTCCTCACTCCACGTCTTCTCCGTACCCTCGGTTTACGCCGACCCCAAGGGTCTGTCGATCCTCGAAGCCTTAGCCAACGGCATTCCGGTCATCCAGCCCGACCACGGCGCATTCCCCGAATTGATCGCAGCCACCGGCGGTGGTCTCCTCGTCGCACCCCATTCCTCGAAGACCCTAGCCAACGAACTGGCCGCCTTGCTATGCGACGAAAAGCAGCGACTCCAGCTCGGACAAACCGGCCAAGAGGCGGTCCACAGTCGCTTCAACGCCGACGCCATGGCCGAGGGGACGCTCGCCGTGTACGAACAGTATCTGTAGAAAGAAGATCGTCAATAACTATATAGGGTGATGTGGTCCTGACCAGTGGTCAGGGCTGGTATTTTGACAGATTTACGATTCAATCGTAAATTCGCCAGTATGATTAGGCGAACCCTACAACAGTATCTTTTGCGCGATGCCCGCTTGTACCCGGTGCTCACCCTCACCGGCCCGCGCCAGTCCGGCAAGACGACCTTAGCCAGAGCGACCTTCCCCCAGCATAGGTACTACTCCTTGGAAGACCCCGACCAACGCATCTTTGCCTTAGAGGACCCCCGAGGATTCCTCGACCAACTCGACGGCCCAGCCATTTTGGACGAAGCCCAGCGAGCACCCGAGTTGTTTTCCTATATCCAGAGCATAGTTGACGCGGACGGCAGCACGGGCCGATTTGTGCTGACCGGTTCGCAGAATTTCCTGCTCATGGATCGCATTGTGCAGACCTTGGCGGGCCGTTGCG
Organism: Candidatus Latescibacterota bacterium; assembly: GCA_022827835.1. Classification (GTDB taxonomy): domain Bacteria; phylum Latescibacterota; class UBA2968; order UBA8231; family UBA8231. Next base: position 268,671 of record JAJEIO010000029.1, on the reverse strand, counting down.
CCGTTCTGCACCTGTTGCCGCTTTCGCGTGCCGAGCTCGAAGGCCAAGTCCAGCCGGTGCCCGAAACCCCCGCGGCGTTATTCGCCGGTCGCAAGACCCAGCTCCAGCTATGGCAGACCCTCTACACCGGCTTCTATCCGCGGATTCACGACCAGCGCATCCCGCCCGCAATATGGCTCCCCGACTACGTGCAAACCTATCTCGAACGCGATGTGCGTTCGCTGGTCAATATCGGCAACATGGATGCCTTTGAACGCTTTTTGGCTTTGTGCGCCGGTCGAGTCGGGCAGATACTCAATTGTGCTGCACTGGCCAACGATTGCGGCATCGCCGTAGATACGGCACAGCGTTGGATATCCGTTTTGAAGACCAGTTTTGTCGTCTTTCTGCTGCCGCCTCACTACCGCAACTTCAACAAGCGGATGATCAAAAGTCCCAAGCTGTACTTCTACGACACCGGCCTTGCCTGTTATTTGCTAGGCATAAAAGACCCCCAAGTACTGCCCACCCATCCATTGCGCGGCCCTCTTTTTGAAAATTACCAAATCGCCGAAGCGGCCAAAGCCTTCCACCACCACCGCCAGAAGCCACCGCTGTATTTTTGGCGCGACCGCACCGGCCACGAGGTTGATCTACTGGTGGAACAGGGCTCGGCGCTCTACCCAATTGAGATCAAGTCTGGACAAACGATCAGCTCGGATGCTTTTACCGCCCTTACATGGTGGAGCCGCACCGCCGGACAGGATATTGCGAATGCTTCGCTGATCTACGGCGGCGACCGCGCGTACCGGCGCAACGGAGTGGCGGTGCGACCGTGGTTTGCTATTTGAAGGTTATTTTGAACGGGGTCATAGCTGCCGGATTCGTTGGGATGTCGGGGTTTTGCGCGTCAAATCTTCCCGCCGGCGACAAATTCGCGCAAGAGCGCCAAGAAAGCCTCCGTCGCCTGCGAACGCCGTCGCCCCCGGTGCTCGATTAGGCCAATCTGGCGTTTGGCCAATCCATTGACCTGTATAGCGCGTACTTTCCCTGCGGCGACTTCTGCTTCCACCGCCACCTCCGGCACCAGCGCAATACCCAACCCGATCTCCACGTAGCGCTTGATAATCTCGATCCCACCGAGCGTCATTTCGACCTGCAACGCCAAGCCCTGCCGTTGGAAAACCTCGTCGAGCAACTGCCGACTAGTACTCCCGCGTTCCAAGACCAGAAACGGATATTCGGCAAGCTGTTTGAGCCTTATCCTGCGCCTTTTGCCCAGTGCGTGGTCCGGGGGGCAAATAAGCACATCCCGCCGCTCAAAAAGCGACCCGCTGACCAAGTCGCGGTGCTTGACCGGCAAGGTCGCCAATCCAAAATCCACTTCGTCGTTGAGCACTAGGTTGCTCACCTCCGGCGACATTCGATTGCGGATGTCCACCTCGACCGCCGGATAGCGGGCGCGAAACTCGGCGAGCACGTTGGGCAAAATATAGGTGCAGTTGGTATCGCTAGTCCCGATTGCCAGCCGCCCACGCAAGACCTGCCTGAGCGCCGCAATATCATCGCGTGCCTGCTCCAGCCGCGAGAGAACCGCCTTCGCATGAGCAAAGAGAATCTCGCCGGCTGGCGTCAGACGGAGCTGCCGCCGATTGCGCTCAAGTAGGATCTCGTCTAGTTCGTTCTCCAATGCCTTGATCTGCAGGCTGATGGCCGGCTGCGTCAGAAAGAGTTTGTCGGCCGCCCGCGTAAAGCTCTGCTCGCGGACGACTTCGTAGAAACTGCGCAGTTGGTAGAGATCCATTCGGAATCCTTACATTTATATTAATTATCCTAAGAATAAAATATATAAATTTTTATTATTCTACCATTTCGCTTATCGTTAGGAGTGTCAACCAATTCACTCTTGAGAAATCCCTTGGGAACCACCAACTCTCCCCTATACGTCTCCGATTTGGACGGCACTCTGCTGTGCAACGATACTTCGCTATCTCAGTACAGCAAGGATACCCTCAACACGCTGTTAGATCAGGGTTTGCTCTTCACCGTGGCGAGCGCCCGCAGCATAGCCTCCATGCGCCACGTGCTGGCCGATTTACCTCTGCGCTTGCCGGTAGTCGAATTCAACGGTGCCTTTGTCTCCGATCTGGCCAGCGGGCAGCACTACCTGGTCCGCGCCCTGCACCGCGACATTTTGTCCGAGTTGTGGCAACAAATAACCGACGCTGGTTACATCCCCTTCATCTCGACCTACGACGGCACTGCCGACCGTCTCTACTATCGCGATATCACCAACGACGGCATGGCTTGGTACTTGCAGAATAGGCAGCTTCACCAAGATCCGCGCCTGCGTTATTTAGCCGACTTGCAAAGCGGCCTCGACGACCAAGTGGTCTGTCTCACCGTTATCGGCCCAGGACCGGAGCTGGAGAAATTGGATGAGGCGATTAACCATCGACACGCCAAACGGGTCCAGACTCATTGCTATGAGAATCAGTATTCACCAGGATGGCACTGGCTGACCATTCACGATGCTCGCGCCACCAAAGAGCAGGGCATCCTGAGTATCAAGCGCTTGCAAGGACTGGAAGATTGTCGTCTAGTCGTCTTTGGCGACCAACTAAACGACTTGGACATGTTCGAGGCGGCTGACGAGGCTCTAGCCGTGGCCAATGCCATCCCCGCCCTCAAGGAACAAGCCACCGGGATCATTGCCACCAATGAAGAGGACGGCGTGGCTCGCTATATAAGCACCCATTGGAACGGAACACCAAAATGAAGGAGTCTAATCGCCGATGAAAAAGCCAGTCTCTTTAAATGGAGGTTCACTATGAGCGCCATCATCGTCGTTGACGCCTTCTGGGGCGATTCGGGTAAAGGCAAGGTCGCCGCTTTCCTAGCACAAAAACACCAAGCCGCCTACAGTGTCCGAGCCGGAATCGGCACCAACGCCGGGCACAGCATCCTCTTTGCCGACGGCAGCGAAATACGCACTCGGCAGCTACCCTGCGGCTTTCTCCACCCCGATACGCAATTGCGCGTCGGCAGCGGCGTCGCCGTCGATCCCGAGCAGTTCTTCGCCGAACTAGACCAACTAGACCCGAGCTATAGGCTGCGCGAGCGGACTCGCGTCGATTACCGCTGCCCACTGATCCTGCCCGAGTACCGCCAACGCGAAGCGGCTGACAGCTTCCTACAGGAACACGGCACCACCGCCAGCGGCAGCGGCGTCGCCCGCGCCGAATTCGCCCTGCGCAAAGCGCGCCAAGCCCGCGACGAGCACGTCCTCGCAGATTACACCACCGACGTCGCCCGTGAGCTCAACGAGAGTTGCCTGCGCGGTGAAATCATCGTCGTCGAGGGCAGCCAAGGCACCCACCTGTCGCTAGCCTTAAGCGATGACTATCCCGACTGCACCTCGGACAACTGCACTACCGCCGCCTTTGCCGACGACGTCGGACTCAACTGGCGTCACATCGAAGAAGTCTGCTTGGTGGTCAAAGCACTGCCTAGCCGCGTCGGCACTGGTCCCCTACCACTGCAACTGGCGGAGGTGGAGGAAGACCGCCGGGACATCGCCGAATACGGCGTGACAACCGGGAGACGGCGGCGCAAAGCCTCGGGGATCTCCTGGCCACATTTGGAAACAGCCGTCCTACTCAACGGTCCCACCCAGTTGGCCCTGACCTTCTGCGACCACCTCGACCCCGACGTCACCGGCGCACGCCACCCCAGCGCATTGACCACGCCTGTCCGACACCTCATCGACGAACTAGAGACGCGATTCAACATTCCCGTATCGCTCTGCGATTGTGGGGTGCACTTTGAGAACCTCATCGAGATCGCGTGACCACTCGACAGCAGCGAGTCTCCTAGCCACATTATGGGCGAACGCGCAAGCGAAAGGATTATCCCATGACTTGGCTCGTCTTCGCTCTTCTCACCGTCTCTTGTTGGGGCCTCTACGGCGTCCTGCTGCACACCGGCCAGATCGCCATGGCCGACCCGGTAAACGGCCGCTACAAAGCCTTCCTCTTCGTCGGCTTGGCCTACCTGCTCACCGCGGTCTTCGGCTCGCTGATCGTCCTAGCCTACAATGGCGCGACCTGGATCTACCCGGCCAAGGGCGTCTTCTGGTCCACCGCCGCCGGCATCGCCGGAGCTATCGGCGCGTTGGGCGTCCTCCTCGCCTTCGGGGCCAAGGGGACGCCAGCCGTGGTCATGTCCATCGTCTTTGCCGGTGCTCCCATCGTCAACGCGGTCGTCGCCGTGCTCGTGCATCCGCCCGCTGGCGGCTGGGCGGCCGTGCGCTGGCCCTTTGTCCTCGGCATCGTCTTGGCCGCTATGGGCGGCTACCTAGTCACATTCTTCCGCCCCGGCAACTGACGTGTCCGTCGAATTCCGCACCCGCCGCCGCGTCGAGTGGGCCGACACCGATCAGGCTGGCATCGTCCACTTTGCGCGCTTCTTCGTCTTCATGGAAGCCGCCGAGCACGCCTTCTGGCGCAGCCTGGGCCTGAGCGTCCACAGCCAACGCGACGGCGACATCATTAGCTGGCCTCGCCTCACCGCCGAATGCGAGTACTTCCGCCCCGTCTCCTTTGAAGACGTCCTCGACATCCATGTACATCTCGAAAAGCAAGGCGAGAAGTCCCTCAGCTTTCGCTTCGACTTCCACTGCGACGGCGAACACATAGCCCAAGGCCGCCTCAAGGTCGTCTGCTGTGTCTGCAATCCGGGCGAGGCCATCCGCGCCATCCCCATCCCGGACTTTATCACGACTCGACTGAGCTCGCCGAAGTCCCGCAAACTGGCGGCGCACGACTCGACTGAGCCCGCCGAAGTCCCATGAACGCAACCCCAGCCCTCGCCGCAGCCGACGTCTGCAAGCACTTCGCCCTCGGCGACCAGATCGTCGAAGTGCTGCGCGGCGTCTCGCTGCGTGCCGAGGAGGGCCAGTCCCTAGCACTTATCGGTCCATCCGGCTCGGGCAAGAGTACCTTGCTGCACCTGCTCGGCACCCTCGAACCTCCAACCTCCGGCCAAATCGCCATCAGCGGCCAAGACCCACTAGCCCTTCCCGAACCGCAACTCGCCCGCTTCCGCAACCAGCACATCGGCTTCGTCTTCCAAAACCACCACCTGCTGCCCCAGTACTCGGCCCTCGAAAACGCCCTAATCCCCACTCTCGCCTTTCCTTCGGCTGAGCTCAGGCGTTCGGCGAGCTCAGCCGAGCCGTCGAAGCCCCAAGCCGACCGGCGCGAGCGCGCCCGCGACCTTTTAACCGCCGTCGGTCTAGCAGAACGCCTGCACCACCGCCCCGCTGAGCTTTCCGGCGGCGAGTGCCAACGCGTGGCTGTGGCACGCGCCTTGATCAACCAACCCGGTCTCTTGCTCTGCGACGAGCCTACCGGCAGCCTCGACCGCCAGACGGCCACCACCGTCGCCGACCTGCTCTTCGCGCTCCACCGCGCCGAACAAGCCGCCCTCGTCATCGCAACCCACGACCTCGAGCTAGCCGCGCGCTGCGACCGCCGCCTGCTCTTGCGCGAGGGGACGTGCGTCGAAGCCTGATCTACTACTGGCGGGTTCACCTAGGGCTGCTACTGGGGACCGCGGTCGCCACAACCGCTCTGACCGGTGCCCTCCTAGTCGGCGACTCCATGCGCGGCAGTCTGCGCGACTTGGCTTTAGAGCGCCTAGGCCAGATCGACTACGCACTGCTCGCCGCGCACTTCTTCAGCAGCGACTTGACCACCAAACTGCCTGGAGGCCACGCACCTGTCATCCTCCTCAACGGCAGCGCCCGCCACGCCGCAACCCAAGCGCTCGCCACTGGCGTGCAAATCCAAGGCATCGACACCCGCTTCGCCGCGCTCTTTCCCGAGGGCGGCTCCGCCTTGCGCGATGCGCTCAAACCTTCGGCTGAGCTCAGGCGTTCGGCGAGCTCAGCCGAGCCGTCGAAGCCAACGCCCGGCCAGCCGTTTCCCTCGCTCGTCGTCAGTGCCTCGCTGCAACGCGCCCTCGGTCTTGAACTAGGCGACGCGGTTCTACTTTCGCTGGAGCGCCCCAGTCCAACCTACCGCGAATCCCTCTTCGGCCGCCGCGCCACCGACGATCTCGTCACCATCCTGCGCGTGGTGCTCACCGGCGTCTTGCCCGACAGTGGGGCGGGACGCTTCGGCCTGCGACCGCATCAGCACCTGCCGCTCAACGCCTACCTCGACCTCCAAGCCCTCCAGCGCGCGCTCGACCAACAGGATCGCGTCAACGCCCTGCTCATCGCCGCGCCCAACAGTCAACACCAAGACCTGCAACATGCTCTCGCCCAGCACCTGACTCTCGCCGACCGCAAGCTGGACCTCGCGCTGCACTCCAACTACATCGAACTCACCAGCACTCGCTTCGTCCTCGACGACTCGACCCGCGCTGCCGCCTTGGCCAGCGCTACCTCCCTACAACTCAAAACCGCAACCTTCTCGACCTATCTGGCCAACGCCATTGAAAGCAACGGTCGCCAAGTCCCCTACTCAACCGTTACCGCCCTCGACGATCCCACCGGCCTCTACCTTGCAGACGGACGGCCCGCGCCACCCCTCGCCGCCGACGCTCTCTACCTAGATGCTTGGACGGCTCAAGAACTGGCCGCAGCTCCCAGTGATTCGATCTCCCTGACCTATTACGTAGTCGGCCCGCGCCATGAACTCCGCACCGAGCAAGCCCGCTTCCACCTCCAAGGGATTGTGCAGATGCGCGGCTTGGCCATTGATCCGGCCCTGACGCCTGCCTATCCGGGGTTGCAGGAAGAAGACGATATAACTGCCTGGGACGCACCCTTCCCCATCGACATGGGGCAAATCCGCCCGCAGGACGAAGCCTACTGGGACCAGTACGGAGCCGCGCCCAAAGCCTTCGTCGCCATCCAAACAGGCCAGCGCCTGTGGGGCAGCCGCCACGGCGCGCTGACTTCCATCCGCTTCTATCCGTCCTCGCCCACTCACTACCAAAGCCTGCGCCAAGACCTGCTATCGCGCCTGTCTCCGACGGCGGCTGGCTTCTCCTTGCGCCCTGTCCGCCAAGAGGCCCTGTTAGCATCAACCGGGGCCACGGACTTCAGCGGCCTCTTTATCGGCTTCAGCCTCTTCCTCATCGCCGCGGCCGCATTACTGGTGGTTCTGCTGTGCAAGTTCGGCCTCGAACAACGCGCGCGCGAAGCAGGGCTGCTGCTCGCCACCGGCTACCCGCTCGCCGCGGTGGGCCGACGCTTCTTGGGCGAGGGCATTGCCTTAGCCGCGCTGGGTGGACTACTCGGCTTAGTCGGCGCTCCCCTCTACGCCTATCTAATGCTGGTCGGCTTGCACACTTTGTGGTTGGAGGCTATCGGTACACCCTTCCTCCAACTTCACGTTAGCTGGCTGAGCTTAGGAGTAGGCTATCTATCCACCTTGATACTGGTCTCGCTGGCGCTGTGGCGCACTGTGCAGCGCTTCCACCGGATGCCCGTCCGCGCCCTGCTTGCTGGTACCATCGACACGGCCCTGCGTCTCCCGCGCCGTCGCAGCGCCGTCCTCGCCGCTCTCGGTTTGATAATAGCCCTCACATTGAGCGTTCTCGCCGGTATGGCCGACGCAGCCACGGCCGCCGCGCTTTTCTTAGGCAGCGGCACCTCGGCCCTGTTGGCGCTATTAGCCCTGTTCGCAGTATGGTTGCGCGCTCCAACAGCGAGCCGCCTCAGTTCCAGCCTCGGCCTGGGCCTCCTCAACAGCACCCGCAAGCCCAGCCGCAGCACCCTCTGCACATCCCTCGTCGCCTGCGCCACCTTTGTCATCGTCGCCGCTGGGGTCCACCGACAAGTCGAGTGGTCAGACGATCCGGGCACGGGTGGTTTCTCCCTCGTCGCCGAGGCAGAGATTCCCCTGCACCAAGACCTCAATAGTGCGGATGGACGCTTTGAGTTGGGGTTCTCAACAGACTTGGAAGACGCGCGCTTTTTCCCCTTCCGCGTCCTGCCCGGCGACGATGTGAGCTGTCTCAACCTCTACATACCCCAAACTCCGCGCGTCCTCGGAGCACCGGACGAATTCGTCCAACGCGGCGGCTTGCCCTTCCGGCAGACGCTCCCCCTAACGCCAGACGAGCGCGCCAATCCTTGGCGATTGCTTCAGCGCGATTTGGAGCCGGGCGTCATCCCGGCTATCGGCGACTTTAATTCAGCGCAGTGGATTTTGCACAAGCGTCTGGGAGACGACATCCCAATTGCGGAGGGTTTGACCGTGCGGTTGGTTGGGCTGTTGGACGGTAGCCTGTTCCAGAGCGAGTTGCTCATTGCCGAAGATCGCTTCGCCGCGCACTTTCCCGAACGCGAAGGCTACGGCTACTTTCTAGTCGAAACGGAACAACCAGCCGCCGTCGCCGCCGCGCTCGAAAGGGAACTAGCGGCCTACGGCCTCGACGCCACCTTGAGCGCCGAGCGCCTTCGAGGCTACCGCGCCGTCGAAAACACGTATCTGGCAACCTTTCAGACGCTGGGCTTGCTCGGGCTGCTCTTGGGTACTCTGGGTTTGGGGATCCTCATCTTGCGCAACGTCCTCGAGCGCAGTGGCGAGTTGGCGGCCTTGAGCGCCTGTGGCTTTCGCCGCGCCCGCCTAGGGGCAATGCTGCTCTACGAACACGGCTTTCTCCTGCTAGCGGGCGAAGGAATAGGCAGCGTCGCCGCCCTTATCGCCGTGGCCCCCCGCCTTTTCGATCCTACCCCCTTGCCTTGGGCCTCGCTGGGCGTCTCACTCGGTTTGGTCTTCGCTGCTGGCCTATTGGCGTGTTCTGTCGCCAGTCACTCGGCCCTGCGCCGCCCCCTGCTGGCGGCCCTCAAGGCCGAATAGACGTAGGGGGCGGTTTGCAAACCGCCCCTACTGGCCGATGCAGTACAGGTGCGACTCCGTCCGCAGGAAAATCCGCCCCCCGGCAATGGCCAGCGACGACAGCGTATAGCCGCCGTCGAGTTCGTTCGTCGCCAGCACCTTGTACTCTGGTCCAGCCTGCAGCACGGTCGTCACCGCATTTTCATTGACCACGTAGAGCTTGCCATCGGCCAGCACCAGCGAGGCGCTAACCGTCCCCTGGGCCGTGCGTTCCGGCCCCCACACCACCGCGCCCGTCTTGGCATCGAGGCAGGTAGCCCGCCCGCGATCATCGACCATGTAGAAATAGCTACCATCGGTAACAGCCGAAGGCACATCTGGCCCGCCCGCTCCCGTCCACTCCCACGCCAAGTGACTCTCGCTAATGTCCCCCGTGCCACCGGCGCGGAACGCTAGCACCGGGTTGCGGCGACTCGTCGCGTACACCATCCCGGCAACCGCAACTGGCGACCCAACCACCCGGTAATTCCGCTCCTTGCCCGGATTCAAGCCGCCTGCCCGCCACACCTCTTCGCCGGTAGCCGGATCGTGGCCGGTGATGTAGTCGCCGCCGGAGACGACGATTTGCGTCTGGCCGTTGTGCTCGAGGACCACAGGCGTAGTATAGGCATCCGGCGACTCCCCCGGCGCGTCGGTTGGTCGCTCCTGCCTCCACGCAACCGCGCCAGTAGCCGCATCAAAGGCGATCAGGTAGGAAGGATCGTCCGTATTCATTCCGTGTAGGACCTCGACGAAGAGCTTGCCGTCGTAGAGCAACGGCGATGAGGCGTAGCCCCACATCAGGCCGAAAGAGCCGTGCTCGGCTTGCAAGTCGTAGTGCCACAGCTCTTCTCCATCCATGTCAAAGGCCCGGATCATCCCCGTGCCCGTAACGGCCAGCACGCGCTCGCCGTCGGTGACCGGCGAAGGCGAGGTGTTGTTGTGCTTGCGCCAATAGGCATTGCCCTCGGCGAGCGTGCGCTGCCACAACACGCTGCCATCAGCCGTTGACAAGCAGCCCAAAAGCAGTTTTTCACCGCCCTGAATCTCCTCGCCCGAATTGGGCGACGTCAAAAAGACCCGCTCGCCCCACACCACCGGCGTACTCCCGCTCCAAGAGGGCAGCTTCTTGCTCCAGACCACATTCTCGCTCGCACTCCAAGTCGTAGGCAAGTTCACGGCCTCGCTAACGCCGTTGTGGTTGGGACCGCGCCACTGGGGCCAATACTCTTCAGCATTGGCGCACAAAGCGGCTAAAAGCAGCAGTGAGACAATTGCGTAATTTTTCATGGTTTACTCCTCTCTGTTATCAGCAAAACTGCACTCCGAGCCATCAATTGGCAAGTATCTCCAGCGGCCATTGTCTTGCGGATACCTGAATGGTATTACTGGTCTGCATAAGTTGACGTTATGGCTTTTTTGTAGTAACATAAAATAAATGGAATTTGAATTCGATCCGGCCAAACGCGATACCACCCTGCAGCTCCGTGGCTTAGATATGGCCCACGCCTCAGACGTTTTTGCCGGGGCGACGCTGACCGTTGAGGATAATCGCAAGGACTATGGGGAGCCTCGATACATCACGATCGGATTTCTCGCCAACCGCATGGTGATTCTTGCATGGACGCAACGCGGTAATATACGCCGGATCATCAGCATGAGGAAAGCCAATGAACGAGAACAAGCCGTATATGGACCTCGATTCCGATGACGACCTGCCGAATCTCGCCACCCCGGAATGGCAGGCAAAATTCGCCCAAGTCCCGGTTCAGCGAGGCCGACCCAAGGCAGCCGCGACCAAAGTTTCCACCACCATCCGGCTAGACCCCGACGTACTAGCCGCTTTTAAGGCCGGTGGCCCCGGTTGGCAGACTAGGATCAATCAAGCACTCCGGAAGAGTGTCGGACTAGAGTAAATTTTATTCTACCCGCCTCTCGCGCGTCAGGTCGTAACACTCCTGACGATCAATGACGTCCATCCCTAGCGAATGCCCGGCGCAAACGGCACCCACGGCTCGCCGTACTCGTTGCCAGCCCGATCCCGGCCCCGCGCCAGATACACCGCGTGTGCCGCGTGCGGCCCTGTACTCCGCACCTTCACAGTCGCTGGCATGTAGCGCATGGTGTAGCCGCAGCGCCGCTTGGCGCTAGTGTTGGGATTGGAGCCGTGAATCATTTTGGAGTGATGGATGTGGCACTGGCCCTCGCGGAGTTCCAGATCGACGACCCGCGACTGATCAACCTGCTCGGCCACGATCTCGCGCCCAAAGACGTGGGTGTTGTGATCGACCTCCACGTAGTCGGAAAAGCCGTGTCGGTGCGAATCGGCCACCACCCGCATACAGCCGTTTTCTCGCGTCGAGTCGTCGATGGCCAGCCACACGGTCAGGACCTCGTGTTCGCTGAGCCGCTCATTCCAATACGCCGAGTCCTCGTGCCAAGGCACGCGCTTGCCGTCGCCGGGCGGCTTGCTGATAAAATGGCTCGACCACAAGACAATATCCGGGCCGATAAACGCCTCGACAAAATCGAGCACCTCGTCGGCGAGCAGCCACTCAAAAAGCTCTGGATGGGCAAAGTGCGGCACGTCCATAGCTTCGGGTCGTTTACCCGCAGGCAAATCGGCCAATAAGCCGGCGAAGAAGGATTGCAAGCGCTGAAACTTTTCAGCGGGAAAGAGCGGATATTGATAGACGAAATAACCGTGATCGCGGTAGAACTGCACATCCTCAGCAATCACGTGCAGGGAATGGGAAATGCTCATCGGCGAATACCTTTCTCGTAGTGGCGACCTCAATATACGGCAATCCACTCACCCATGCAGAATCGGATGCCCCGCGCCCTTAAACCAGCCCCAGTCGAGCACAAACGACAGAAAAACCCCGCAGAAAAACCCCACCACTAACCCGATAAACAGCGGCTTGAGCCGTTGGTAGAGCGTCACACCGCCAAAGCGCAAGATCAACGCCTTGCACGCCCACGCCAAAAAGACCGAGAACACAATCCGCCTGACCATCCAAGTCGAGGCTACGGCTAACCCCACCGGGTGCAAGGGCCACCACGCGATTCGATAGTGCAAAAACGCCAACACCAAATAGCCCACCACTCCACTACCAGCCAAACCGAGCTTGTCCCAATCGACGGACGCAGGATTGCGCGTTTGCTCGGCGACCCAGTCGAACGCCCGGCCGCCCGCACCGCCAGAGGCATTGAAAAACCACGAGCGCAGATTGCTCGCCCCGTAGTCGTAGCACAGGTAGATCATAAAGCTGGTAGTTGCGACAAAGCTGACCACTACTGCCAAACCAATAGCCAAGGCCAGCCCCCCGCTGCGTCGATGCGTGTAGTAATCGTGCAGCTTGAGCGCGTTGGCTGCCGACGGCATAAAGGTGGATTGCACATCGCTGGACCACGCAAAAGTCAGCGCCAGTGCGACCAAGTTCTGCGGTCCCAAGGCCGAGCCAGCCGCAGCCACCACCATACCCTGAGCGCTCATAGGCGTCGTCAAATAGTGCAGACCCGCTTGCACCACCAGCCGCGTAATGCCCAAAAAGATCGTCAGCGCGGCCGCCATATAGAGGGCCGCCAAGTGCAGGTCCAAGCCGCTGCGCCACAGCCAGCCGAGGATAAAACACAGCCCGGCCAACCCGCCACCCACGGCGACCCGATAGGAAATCATCTCGTCGCTGTCGTCGATCCGCCCGGCGCGTCCCAACGCGGTGCGCCACACGGCCGCGAGATGACTCCGCGCCATCCACAAGCTCCACCCCACCATCGCCACAAAGGCCCCCCAAGACTGCCACGACAAGGGAGTCCCGCTGTACACAAACGGGTCGGCGCGCAAATTGAAAAGCCCCGTTTCAGTAATCAGGCCCAGTTGCACCAAGTAGAGCAGATGGAAGAACCAGACGCTGAAGGAAATGGCCAGCGGAGCCAGATACATAAACCCCAAGACGGGGAAGTACATCACTAGGTTGATGGCCGGTGCTTGGGGAATGAGAGAAAAGGCCCATCCCTGAAAGACGGGCACTTGCGCCAAGCCAGGATAAAAGTAGCTGGGAATGTTAAAGGCGATCAGGCCGAACGGAATGGCAAAGCCGATCCAGAACACCCGGGTTTTGAGCGCAGGTGGCAGCGCCGATCCCGGGGCCTCTTCAGTCAGCATCAAGGCCACCTCGGTCAGGGGGAAGGTCAGCCGCTCGCGCTCCATCCAATGCCGGCGCAGCACCACCACCGAGCACAGGCCGACGAAGTATATGGCCAGCACCAACAGCAACCACCACAGCAGCGGCTCGGCCCACGCTCCCCACGGAATAGCCAAGTCTTTGCTCGGCAGGCCCTCGTAGAAAAAGCGCATGGCGTCGTGCGCTGGATCAGGGACGGCCCAATCCGGCAGATAGGGATGGACGTATTCAGCCCACTGGTTGGTGGGGAGCGCGCCGTAATAGGGCTTGGAGATGATGCTGAGGATCAGGCCGACCATGAAGATGGGCATACCACTGGCGACCAGCCCCATGATGATGATGGTGATCAGCTCGGTCGAGCTAAGGGCGCGTTTGAACAGCGCGTTCCCTAGGACCAAGAAAAACAGCGGCGCGCCCACGGCAATGGGAAAGTACGACCACGTCATTTCCGACGAGCCTACCATCCATATCGAATAGGGGCTGCCAATGCTGATGGCGACGACCAGCCCCAAACCGAGCAGCATAGACCGCCAACTCAGGCCGGACCCGGCCAATTCAACGAGGTAGCGATCGCTGAGATGGGCGAGGTAATGAATGGGGATTTTCTTTTGCACGGGGCGCACTTCTTGGCAAAATTAACAGGACGCCAAAAAAGGAGACGGTGCGTCAATCGTCAAGTTGCTCTTCCACGATCCGCAAAAAATGCGCCTCCTGTCCAACCTCTCCCCCCACCAAGCGCGCATATTCCCGCGCATCCTCCACCCGCCCAGCCCAAACCAATTCTGCCGCCAACGCCTGAAACAAACTCAACGCATAGCGGCGGCGAAAATCCTCGGCCAAAAAAGCGCGCTCCAAATGCAGCAAAGCCGGATCGCGTTCTTCAAGCAAATGATAGAGCTGTCCCTTGACAAAATCGACGAAGGACGCACCCACGGCCGGATCGTGCGCGAGGAATCCCGCCTGTTTCAGCGCTGCCCGCACCTCGTCCCGCTGCTCGTCGGTAAGCGCTATCCCCTGCATCTTGATGCACCACCCCCACTGCACCGCCGCCCACAAACCGCGCCGCGTAAACGGCACCTCGCGCCGCGCAGCCGCGTAGTGAACCTGCGCCCGCGCAAAATCCCGCTCGGTAAAAAGCTGATCCGCCACCGCCAGCACCAACAGCCCCTGCTGCTTCTGAGTCCACTGCTCAACACCGCGCCGTTCCCCCGGCGACAACCGCTGCCCCTCCATGGCCGCCAGTTGCTTGAGATAGCGCGCATTGTGCCCATTGTACTGGTGCAAGGGCGCTTGCGCGAGCATCGCCCCCATCTTGTTGTACGCGACCACGCGCTCCACCGGCAGGTCGCCCAAAGCGCGCCGATACGCCTCCGCGCTCCGCAGCAATCCCAAGTCAATGTTCTGTAATTCGGCGACGCTGTGAAGAACAGTCCGCGCCAACAAAGCCTGTCCGGCAACAGAAAAGTGAACGTGATCCACCATCCACTCCCAACCCACGCCCTGCACGGGCGCAGCATCTGCAAACGCAGCCTCCACATCCGCCAACACAGTCCCATGCTCTTTGGCGACTGCGCGAATCACCGCATTGTGCGCCGTGGGAGCACGCCATGGCATGGTGTCCAAATCCCGCGCCTTGCGAAAGGCCCGCTGCGCTTGGGCATCCCGCCCCAACCGCTCCAACGCCCGGCCTTGCAAATACCACAACCAAGCGTGTTCGCTCGAAAGAACTGCCGCTTGCTCCAATTGCTGTAGCGCCCCCTCAGCATCCTCCGGCGCAACGTAACCCCGCGTCAGTACCTGCGCCGCTTGCTCTACCTGTGCCTTCCACACCTCTCCACTCTCCGTCGAACCAACCGGCGCAAATCCCGCGTCATTCGCCACGATAGTACACAGCACCAAGGGCACCTGCGCTCGTTCGCAGAGCCGACTCACGCGCCGCAAATTGTCGCGCAAATTTTGCTCCGCTGTCGCACGACCGGGATCGTGCAACGGTACCTCGCCGCGCGCAGCCGCCATCTTTATCAACTCCGTCGGCTCGTCCCCAGTCCCAATGCCCCCTAGCAATCCATCCACCAGATGCGTCAAATGCAGTTGCCGCAAAAAGTACTTCAGCCGCTGATACCGCCCCGCCCCGTACAACCCGTAAAACTCATTGTGCCCAGTATAGACGACGACCAGATCCGGCGACAGCACCAACGCATCTTCCACCACCTGCGCCACCGCAAAGCTGGCAATAGACGTGATACCTAAGTTGACGACCTCCACCTCCCGCTCCGGCCACACATCCGCCAGCATCTCCTGTAAAAAGGACGCTGCGGCCAAGCGACGCGGATGGGGAAAACCCTGCACCGTAGAAGCGCCGACAAACACGACGCGATAGCGGTTAGCAGGCGCGGGTTCCACAAAGAAGTGCTCGCCCATCTGCCCCGCAGCGGCCAACCGACCCTTGTATTGCGCAAAAAATCGCTGTGCATAAAACCGACTCGTCGCGTGCAGCGATTCGCCGGTCGCCTCATCCTCGGCCAAAGTCACTACCAACGGCGACGACCCCAATCCCGGCACGAGCCGCAGCAAGCCCTCGGCCACCACCACCAAGACCACGCCGACCGCCAAGGTAGCCAAGCGCAAAAACCATACTCTATTCGTCGCGTTCACCACGCCTCGGCTTCCCCATCATTGCGTACACTCTCTCCAACGCCGCGTATATATCCTCGCGCGGTGCCGCCACCACAGCCTGTTCGAGAACCTCGGCCGCCTGCTGATATTGTCCCAACCCCACATAGACGCCGGCCACATTGCTCCACACGCCAGCGCGCTCCCGCTCGTGCTCCAACACGTTCAGGAGGATGGGCAGCGCGCCGCGCAAATCGCCGCGCAGCGCCCGCAGCGAACCGAGGTTAAACCAAGCCTGCCAATACGTCGAGTCGAGCCGCGTGGCCTGTTCGTATTTTAGCAGCGCCAGATCGTAGCGACCTTGTTGCAAGTAGGCATTGCCCAAATCGTTGTGCGTGGCCGCCTTGCCCCGCCCATCCATCGGCGGCAAATCCCAATTCACCAACAGCACCAAAAGGGCGAGAACAGCCGTCGGCAACACTGCCTGTTGGAAAGGTTTTTGCCGCCATCTCGCATACAGCCAGCTTCCCCCGTACACAGCAAACAGAATCAGCAGCGGAACTATCGGCAAGCGGTAGCGCGCCGCGACAAAAAAGGAGATCACCGCGAAACTATAGCCGAGGACGAAAAGTACCGGTAGCGTAAGACCCTGCCGTCGGATGTACACGATCAGGCCCAGCAACGCGAGCGGGCTTACCAAGCCAAAGGGAAAAGCCACCCCCCATTTCCACAAGGTCCCCGAGAGAACGCTTGAATACTTGCGCCAATAGTACATTTCCTGATTGCGCTCTATTTCATCACCTCGCCAAAATTGGGCAGTTTTTGCCGCCAGCAATCCCATGTAATCGAAGGGCGCATTCTGTATGTACTCAAGGGCCTGCCTGTAAAAGAACAGGGACTTAGCGGAAGGGAGCGTAATCCCTTCCCGCAGCGGCAGAGCAACCAGTTCCTCCCACTCCCATCCCGGACGCAGTGCGAGCGTCTGCTCGGCGTTCGCGTTGTTCCCTAGGTAGAAATTCACCCCCCCATTATAGGAGATCGGCACGAAATCCCCACCGATGATGTAATTTCTCAGCGTCACCGGAGCGATTGCCAGTATCGCCCCCAATAGAAAAGCAACGACTGCCAACGCAGCCTTTTTCCGCAACCAATAGAACAGCCAAATGGCCACACCCGGGATCAAGGACGCGAGAATCGCCGCAGTAAGCGAAGCGAGTCCCAGCGCAAAACCCGCGACTATAAAAATGGGTCTCGTCGGCCGCTCAACCGCGCGCATCAACAGCCAAAGACTGACAAGGGTAAAAAGAGTAGCAAGACCAGCCGGCAAGAGCCGGGCATCAAAATAGATCAGCGGCCCGTACATCGCCGCAATGAGGCCGCCGATAAAACCAATGCCTGCCCCAAAAAATCGCCGCCCAACCAAGTACAGCAACACACAGGTAAGGCTGCCGATTAGCGCCTGCGCAAAACGGGATGCGTAGTAAAAGGATTCGGGAAATGCGAGCTTGATTACGCCGAGGAAATAAGGGTAGAGCGGAGGTTGCCAGAATGGGTCTTGGCCGCGTCCCAACCAATTGCCTTCGGCTAGGCTGGCCGCCTGTTCGGAGTACGTAGCCGCGTCCACCGCCGGCATAGTAAAAAGAGGACTGGCCGACATCTGGAACGCATGCACCAAACGCAGGCTCAACGCCAGTACAAAGACGATCCCTCCCCAATGCCAGAGTCGCCCCATAGGACTCTCAGTTCGACCGTTTTAGCGGACGATCACGTCCCACACCTTCGACATCCGTGCCTTCCCCTCGGGGCCTTCGACGTAAAGCGTGACTGTATAGGTCGTCCCAGGCTCTGCGTACTGGTGGATGGGGTGTTGCTCGGTCGAGGTGTTACCGTCGCCGAAATCCCAGCGCCATGAGCGGATATCCCCGTAGGACAAATCCTTGAACGCGACCAAGCGGCGTTCCATATCGAGGACGGTAAATTCCCATTGCGCCTCGACCGGATCGCGCAAGGCTTTTTCCAGCGGCATCAGCCGGAAGCCGACCAGATCGGAGGCGTTGCCGTACATGGTGGTCTTGTGGGATAGGTTCCAAAAGCCCTCGAACTCCTGCTGTTTGACCTCGCTATCGTCGTAGTCGAGAATGCACCAGCTCAGGCCGATCAAGGCGTCCTCTTCGAGCTTCGACTCCACGGCGCGCTCCGGCCCGTCGGCCGGGGCGTAGTCGAAAGGAGTGATCCAAAATTCGAGCGTGTAGTGCCCGCTGTCGCCCGGCGCAAAATCGTAGCGCGCCGCTGCATTGGCCCAAGGCAACTCGTAAATCCACTGATTGGCACCCCAGACCATAGTCCAGGGCTTGCTATCAGCCGGGGTCAAGACGTGGTAGTTCTGGGCGTGGACGCCGTGGAATTTGAAGTGGCCGTCGAGGCCCTCCAGCCCGTTGGTCTCCTTGTCCTCGCGCAGTTGGGGGATCAAAGGCCCACCGGACAAATCCCCATCGACGACGATCTCCAAAATGTCGTTGTGCAGATCGCGGTGGCTGAAATCCCAGTAGTCGTCATAGGCTTCGTAGAGGAAGTAGAGTCGGTTTAGCCCCTTTACCCAGCCGACGCGCACGGTGACGTCTAGATCGGTGGTATCAATCGGGCTGTCGTGTACAGTGTCTTTCAATTGATCGATGCCGATGGCGTAGTCAGCAGGAACCATGCCCCAATCGGATACATCCCCATCAACGCGGGGGATTTGATCGGCGGGGAACTGAAAAATTTTGAAGGTGGTATCCGGCCGTTCCAGTGCGGCCGCGGACAGTGCCCACAGCACGCCAACGGTTAGGATCGCACTGCACTTTTGCATCTGTCGATTCCTCCGATCAAATCCGGTTGTCATCGATATAATCCCAGTTGTAGGCTATCCCCAATCCCGGTTCCTGCGATACGTGTACGCACCCTTCGTCGTCCATAGGATCGGTAATCTGTCCAAGATGCGGCGGGCTCTCGTCGTAATCCCGCCCAGGGCGCAACAGACCGCGTTCGTAATAGCGGCAAGTGGCTTCGGGAGTGGCCGCAGCCAAATGCACATGCGGGGCACCAACCCCGTGTATTTCACATTGCACGCCGTAGAGCTGGCACAAATTAATGAGCTTCCAGCAGCCGGTGATGCCGCCGTAATTCACATCAATGCGCAACATGTCGCAGGCTCCCTGCAACAGCCACTCGGCCCGAGCAAAGGGACCGCCCTTGACGTGCTCGGGGGAACAAATGGCGATGGAGGTCTGCTGCGTCAAGCGGCGATAGGATTCCACCCGTGTCTCGACCATCGGGTGTTCCAACCAGTAGTAGTTCAATTCTTCCAATTCCCGTGAGACCCACAGCGATTCCTCCAAGGTATAGACGCCGAACGGATCGAGCATCAGCACGATATCGTCGCCCACGGCCTCGCGCACGGCGCGACAAATCTCCACATCCTCCTTGGGAAACCCCGGCAGTTGCGGCGCTGGTTCCCGCGTGTGCGGATTCCAGCAGATGTTGGCATGTACCTTGAAGGCTTTATAACCGCGCGCTACGCACTCTCGCGCCAGTTCCTCATACACTTCGGGGCCACCCAAGTTCGGGTACGTGCTGGCGTATGCTTCGACCTTATCGCGGGTGCCGCCCAAAAGTTGGTACACGGGCATACCGGCTTTTTGCCCGGCCAAATCCCACAGCGCACAATCGACAATGCCGAGTTCGTGTTCGGCGAGGCTGTGCCCAAACGTGGACATCTGATCCATCCAATGCCATAACTTCTCGCGGTTGAGAGGATCCTCGCCGACTAGGAGATTTTTGATGGCACCTTCCATAGTCGCCTTATTGCCGCCCAGCATGTGCCCTGTGACGCCCTCGTCGGTGGAAATCCTAGTGATCGCACTAGTACCTTCCACCTCCTCGTCGTCAATCCACACGCCATAGCCCCAGCGCGACCCAGCACTCCGACCACGGTGTTTGGTGAGAAAATGAATGACTTCGACATCGGTGATTTTCACGATTTGTCCTCCTCAGAAACGAAACGTAATGAATAAAGGGGGTTGCAGGATGTCATCCGGTTCAGGGCGTTTTATTTCCATCCATGATGCTCAGATTCCGAAAATCGAGGGCCGCATCGCTGATGGCCTGGAGCTTCTTCTTTGTTTGGAGAAGGTTAGTCTCTTGCTCCTTGGCCATCTGCCGTATCTCGGCCAGCCCTGGGCAGGCCTGCCGCTCGAACTCGTCGCAGGTGAAGGTCTCAAAGAATTCTTCCAGCCCTTGATTGATAACTTCCTTGAGCTTGGCGACCTCGGATGCCTGTCTCCGCTCTCGGTAGAAGTCTATCAAGATCGGTACCCCCTCTATAAGGGGAGTCAGCCAAGCGACGTTCTTGAGGAACTTGGCTAGCCTCACGGCCCCTCCGGGCTTGAACTTTAGGGGGATCTTCAGTGTGTTCCGGAGGCGCAGGATACCATCGGCGATCTGACGAGGACTTCCGCCGAAAACCTTCTGGAGTGCTTTGGCGAGTTCCGGCCCGCCACGCTTTATGAGGTCACCGAATAGGCTGTCATTTTCCTCCATGCTCGCACTGATCTGTTCGAAGATGGGATTGGCTTGTCCCGTCAGGGTCTGCCCCCAGCGCTTCACGATGTTGGTGATCTTCCTTTCCAATATCTTGCCGTCTTCGCCGATATCTTGTTCGATCAGGTTCTTGAGAGCACGTTGGTCTACGCAGGCGTCTAGACCTCCCAGGAGATCACGACGCATAGACTCGACGTCTTCGCAGATGCCTAAGTGAGCCTCGCTTACCAGTTGCTCAAGCCTATCGCGTTCCTGAGCGAGTTCCGTCACTCGTTGTGCCAGCATCTCGTGGGCGGGCCGAAGATCCTCATTGAGCTTCTCAATCCTTTCAAGGGTAGTATCAATGCCATCCTGCACAGATGCCATGCCAGCGTTAGCTTGGATCTGTTCTGCAGCTACGTCGAGATGCTCCTTAATAGCAACGATTAGGCTCTGGATCCTTGACAGGTTCTTATACTCTTCGGGATTGTCCAGCCAGTCCTCGAGTCCCTGCTCGTAAGGATCGGCTGAGATGGCGACCACGGTGGGCTCGCAAGGCCTGCCGCAAATATCGTGCAGTGTCTTCAGCAAGGTCCGTTGCTTCACCTGTACGTGGTGCCCAAAGTCGGCATCATCCTCCAAGTCGGCGACCTCATCCATGCGATTGATGGCGAAGATGACGTGTGGCTCTTTACCAACATCCACCAAGAGCCACCGCACGAGTTCCTCCTGACTCTTCGGGAGGGGATTGACAGCATTCACCACGAATACTACTAAGTCCGCCTCAGAGATGTATGATCGGGAGACTTCGTCGTGCAGTAGCTTGTCCGAGAAAGTGCCGGGCGTGTCCACGAACATCCAGTCGCCGTGGCGGTAGCGTTCCACTTTATCCGTCGTGGGTTCCACTGCGATGGGGATGTCAAGTGATCTGGTCAGAGCGGCGATGATGGTGGACTTGCCGTCACTGAACGCTCCGAAGAACGCGACCTCAAATACCTCCTGATCAAGGCGGGCTCGCACACGAGTGACTTTGGCCTGTACATCTCGTGTATCAACGGAAAGACTCTCCTCGCACTTCTTGCAAGCGTGGTGTAGCGAATCTAAGCGTTCCTTCGCCCGCTCCTTCGCATTCGTGAAACCGTCCGTGTTCATACTATCCATGAGTTCTCCCCTTCCGCTCTGAATTCCTCATTCGTTTGGCCACTATGTAGGCACGCTCTCGTTGCTCCCGCGTCATGCTACCTGCCCGTCGAACGGCACTGGCATTGGGGTAACTACGGAGCTTAGGAAGTGTTGAAAGCCGTGGCAACTCCCATGGCTGTTTGCCCACATGCACAAGCAGACCGATGCCATCACCTTTGGCCCCCTGAACCGGAATCAGCAAGTCGCGTTCCGGGATGCTGTCGTCAGTCTGCAGGAAACGGGTGGCGAGCCGCGTGGCGGCGATATCGAGAGTGATGGCCTCTTCTTTCAGACTGTCGGAGGCACCTTGGAAGGCCGAGACCAGTCGCTCCGCGTTATTGATGTGCAACAAGACTTGAGCATCTAGCTTGTCCCAACCTTCGTCGAGCTTATCCTTCAACTCTTTCCGAACCTTATTCATCTCGCGGTCGATTAAGCGACCAGCCTCGGTCCTCGCCTTTCGCTCTCGCTTGCGCTTGCCGCCACCGAACCATTCCCAAATCTTCCGCAGCGCTGCCACGATCCCTGCGACAATCGCGGCGATGGTGTTGGTCAAAGCTAGGAGTATTATGCCCAAGACACTCAGGATCACGTCAACTACTTCCCTCGCGACAGACAGGGAGGTGTCACGGAGAATTTTATCCATATCCGGGAGATCGAAATCGGCGACAAAGAGGCGTATATTCATGCGTTCGTGAAGTCGGTTCATCTCAATTTTCAGATCCTCTCGGAGCGCGTTGAGTTCCTCGTCGATGATGTCTCGCAGATCGGGTTCGGCACTCTTGATGGCATTTCGGAATTTACGTTTTAACGTGCTCGACGAAAGACCACTGTCTACTCCGTCTTGGAAGGTAGCCTTCAATTCATTAGACAGGCGAGACAACCGAGACGAAATCGTCTGTCCGGCCCTAGCTCGTGAGCGCTTGATGGCTAAGCTCGATTTAGCTTTGGCATCTCGAATGGCCTTGTTCCAGAGTTTGGCCGCGTCGTCCAGCGACGAGGCAGCCTTTGAGAAATTTGAACTCACGTCTCCCAGCACCGTAATGGCCTTGAAGCCGTTGCCCCAAAGGATGCGCGGTTGCGCCTCGCGCATCAGTTCATCGAGTTTGGAAACTAACTGGCCGATATCCGAAACCGTAGTCGCATTGTCAAAGGAGCCGAATATCTCGGCGGTGAGCTCTCGATCACGTTGATGCTGCTCCGAGGGGAATCTGGACGCCCTGTGAGTGGCGACAAACGCGAGGTAAGCGTTGAGGTTCAGGTGCGTGGTGTACCGATCAGCAAAAACTTGCGCCATCGCTAGCCGGATACTCTCCTCTACCTTGGGCGTATTCCGTGTGTCCAAGCTAGTCCGGCTTTTGTAGGCCGTGGGACGACCCCGCACGTTGAGGATCGACAAGATCTCCCCGGTGCGCTGGGCATCTTCGGCAACTTTGTCCAGAACGCCTTTCTCGGGTCCCTTGCTCGTTCCCGTGACGACAAGGACAACATGCGCTTTGCGAACGGCAGCCTGAGTGCCAAGGCGCAACTTTCCCTCGCCTCCCTCAATTCCCGGAGTATCCACCAGCAAAAGTGGTCCGAATTGGATCTCTCTGGATTTTAGTGTGTAGTCCTTTTCCCCCGTCCCAATGGTCTGTCCATCACCGCACGAAAGGGCCTCGATGATGGTGCTCTTACCCGAATTAGTGGGTCCATACATCACCACGCACAACTTGTCCCACTCCAGCCCGTTCTGGTAGTGGTCGAGCTCTTGCCTGAGAAGGGAGCTTTGGGCTTGGACGGCATTCGCCACCTTGTCGAGAATTCCCTGTACCTTATCGGGAGCATCCCCCTTCAAGGCGTGGGGCTTTCCCCCACTCGTCCGTGTATCCTTGATGACCCGGACAGCTCGCGTCATATGCTTCAGAGAGTCCTTAATGACCGATGCGACGAACGCACGGTCGCCATCACCCTGCCCGGCAGGGACGGCGGTCAAGTGGGTAGCGATTTTTGCCTTTGTCTTTGCTAGACCGACTTTCTTTTCCAAGCGAGCGAGTGCAGCGCTCTGTTCGCTCACTGTTTTCTTGAGTTCGCGCATTTGGTCTTGCACTTCTTTTCGGACGATCTTACTGGTCTCTTCTCTCAAAAGGGCTTCTATGTTAGGCATGAAAAATCCTCTCGCCTTGAGTAAGTGTCAGCCGGTCTATTCGGTAAAAGTAAAGAGTGGAGATGTATCGACACTACATGTTCTTAGCATGGGAGAATTCCTTTGCCAATTCTTCTGGGGACAGATTGATGGCCGATACTTGATAGGACTTTAAGGCATCTAGAAGTGATCCCAAAACTCCGGATTCAGTTCCTTGTAAAAAGAAAAGCGTTGGATCAAGAGTCTCTCGCCCTATGAAAAACGCTCCACGCGAAGGCACTTGAACGACCCTTGATGCGGCCCGACGCTAGTTTTGGGACCGCTTCTAGGCACTACCGGTCATTCTTCAAACGGAAATGAGTTATATATCGACTCAGCAAGCGCATAGATATCGTCATAGTCATACTCTCGGCCGATTTTTTGTGTCCAGTACCGGCCATGTGCAAGCCAATGTCTATATCTGAAGGCTTGCTCTAAGTCTGAAATGATAGATTGGGGAACAGTCGAATACGATGTCCACTGCAAAAAAATATCCCCTAGCGGCACATGTCGCCCCTTCTGCTGATATAATGTTCTAAAGGACCTTGATAGAGGGTCTTTTTGTCTTTTATAGCAACGCTGCAAAAAGTCCATACGGAAAGCTGCCTCTAAAGAGGCTAAGATACTCATGGATGTACTCTGTCCATGTTCTGCAAGAACGGAGTACATTTCGCGTTCTATTTCCAGTGGTGTATAACCGATGAAACGATCATCTGAACGGAGGTTGTCAAAAGAAAAGTAGCTCCTTACGGATGCTTCGATGTCGCTATAATATTGGGCAATCTGAACGAGTGGGAGATGTTCTCCAGAAAACGTGACTCTCCGAGCTCTAGGCATTCGCAACTTCCATTATTGCGGAAAGAAAGGACTCCTCTTCAAGTTCGATGTATTTGATGTTCGGAGGCGGCGTAAGTATTTTCCAAGCCAACTTCTCGATAACAGGTTTCGGTTCATCCTTTACTTCGCTAGATGCCTCTTGGATGACGAGGACCGTAGGGGAAGAATCTCTTTTCGGGACAAGAACAAACTTGACCGTACCATGGGGCCCGCGCATGTCCACACGCCCTTTGACACCAAGAACTAGTCTACCGATGGGATCGAAGCGAACTTTGATGGTACCAATCTGGACCTCAAGAGATTTTACATCATAACTACCGATGTATTCCTCATTGATCTGCTTCGTGGTCCACGTAATATGGACCTTGTCTTGATCAATGTATTTCTGCAAAAATCCTTTGGCTAGCTGGTAGAATTCATCGAGATGCTTTTTCCAGTCATCGCGTACTTGGATCCAGTCGATTGATGGTTCTTCCTTGGCTATCTGTTGGTTTACGAAATCGTCGAAAGATATATTATCTGTCATAGCAATTCTCCTTTGATTCTACTAACGTACATAGCTCCGGCTATTGGGGCAATAATGTCTTGAGGCGGCCCTCGTAAACGACAACCCCATCTTCGTAGTCCCGCCGCAGCCCCATCAAAAACGCATCCGCCAAACGGCTCTCCTCGGCGCGTTTCAACAGCGCCCGCGCCCGCTTCTCCGCAGTGTCGAAAGGCTCGGGGGCGCTGCCGAAATTCGACTTCAGCACCTTAAACACCGAATAGTATTCGCCGCCCCGAGGCATGGCCTCCAGGCCGACCACTTGGGCGGCCTGTGTCGTCACCACTAGCGGGCCGTACAACTTGCCTACCTCGGCGCTGCGCACAGCATCGATCAATTCTGGATAAAAGGCTTGTTCAAAGGCGTGGATGTGAAATGTGCCCTGCGCGCCCTTGCCCGCCGCCCGCAAGGTGTATTCGTCGGCGAGCGCCCCCATATCCTCACCCGCCTCGATTCGCTCTTTGATCTCCACGGCCTCTTCCCGAGTTTGCACCATGATCTCCTGCAGCGTGACCTCCTCCGGTGCAGTGAACAACTCGGGCCGCTCGTCGTATAGTTTCCTGACCGCTTCCGGCTTGATCTCGATCTGGTTCTTGACCGCCGTCTGCCTAAGTGCCAACAGCAACAGCGCGTCTTTGCGGCGCTCATACCAGCCCACGATCTGCTCTTCGCGGTCAATCCCCCTTTCATAAGCCACGTGCAGAAACAAGGTGCGGGGCAACAGTACGTCCTCGGCGAACCAGCGCACAGACTCATCAATGTCGCCTGAAAAGCCCATCTTCAACTCTTCCGCATAATCCCAAAAGTCCTCCACCGTAATACTACCGTCGCGAAATTGAAAGAGCACCGCTGCGCGCTCTACCCCGGTGTAATCCCTACGTTCAGCCGCAACCCACTGCTGTAGCTGCTGCAAGGTCTCGGCGTTGGCCTGCAAGTCAATATCGTCCCGCAGTTGCGCCAAGAATGTCTCTATCAGTTCGGTCGTCTTTTCCTCTCGCAGCTTGGCCTCCAGCTCGTTGCTCGCCGTGGCAAAACTCACGGGCCGGGCGTGCATGACTTGATAGATCCCGAACTGGCCATTGGGCAGGCGAATCGGTTCGGAGTACTCGCCGACCGCAAGCGCGTTTATGTATTCTTGCAGGTAGATCGGGATGCGCTTGGGGGTCAGGTAGCCGTCCAGTTCCCCACCTTGCGGTGCCGTCGATTTGTGCTGCGATCGGCTGTGCGCCAGTTCGGCGAAATCCCGGCCATCGGCAAGGCTTTGCCCGATCTCCTCGGCTTCTGCTTGCGTATCGACGATGATCAAACGCAGCTTGACCTCGCGCTCCTTGTCCGCGGCTTCGTAAGCCGCCCGCAACTCCTGCTCTTCGACGTGGACCTTGGCGAGGAATTCGCGCTCGAACAACAGGCTCAACACCCGTTCGGCTTTTTCCCGCTGTAGCTTCTGCGCCACTTCCGGTGCCTCGTCGAGTCCCCTTTTGATCGCTTCTTGCAGGAAAATCTCCTTGTCGATAATCGTCTGTAGGTAGTCGCGGTAGCCGTCTAAGCCGGACTTTTTCGTCTTTAGCTGCTCAGGCAAGCGCTGTTCAAAGTCGATCAATTGAGAGGCTGTTATCCGACGATCCCCCACTTCGGCCAAAACTGGGTCTTCTAATTCCTCGGCATCTTTTGCACAACCCATAAATGCTAGGACAATCCCACTGCAAACCAAGGACAGGTACGCTTTCATAGACTTAGTAAACTCACAATTTTTTGAGGTGAAATGGATCAAACCCGACGGCCAGCAGGCACTAGCGGATGCTGCCATATACCGTCACGAAGGAGAGGGCACCCGTCTCCCGAGCGCTCGGCTGTTCAAAGCGCTCCAGATAGCGTCTGCTCACCCTGATCCCCATCAGGGTTTGCAGGGTATAGCCCAGATACGGCTTGTCGATGGAAAACTGCACGGCGAGCGAAGTTTCATTGAAATCCCCGGTCGTATCGCCGACGCGCAAGCCAGCACCGGCCGTCTCATCTTGGATAAAATCGCGGAAGATCAGGTGCTCGACGCCCAACTGCAGCGACACGTGATTCAAAAAGGAACGCCGCAGCAAGAGCGAAGAAATCCCGCTCCAATCTTGGCGGTCGGCCGTCGAGGCGGTGGTTAGGCGGTCGATATTGTAGGGCGTGTCGTCCATGAAGAGTTCGTGCTTGAAACGCGGTTGTACCGTCAACCGGCCCAGCGAGAACTGGTAATCTATGCGGTTGATCAGCCCCAACCGTCGCGTGTTGCGGGCGATCTTGCGGCCGGCGCGGTCGCGGGCATTGGCGTCGCGCTGCCGAATGAACTCGTGGATAAACTTGCCCTCGCTATTGATGCCCTTGTAGGTCTTGCCGGTGAAACCAGCCCACAGCCGATTGACGACGGCGTCGCGCATTGCCAGCGGATCCATGACCGGCTGCATCGACCCCGGCGAATCCAGCGGCCGGCCTAGCTCGGGCCGCGCTGTCACCCACTGGACCACATCGTCGGCAATATCGTCCTGCACCAGCTTGAACATGTTGTAAAAAGCAACATTTCCCACCGTTGGAAAATTGCGCTCGTAGGCCAACAGAGCGTAGCGAGTCAGATTCTTTGCGCCGGTCGATAAGCGCTGCACTTGCTCTTGCCCCGCCATCCACTTCAACTCCGGCGTCAGCCACGCCCCTAAGTAGGCGTTGTACCCGCGCCGATCGCGCTTATAGGGATAATCCGGCTCGTCGTCGTTTTCAAAGCGCTCGCCCCAACCATTGTTGTTCAAGTCGATGGCGAAGACGAATTCCGGCCGATCGACGTAGTGGCGCAGAAACTGCTCCTCGTAGTCCGGCATGAAATTGGGACGCACTGGCGTGTTGTTCTGGTTGAAATCAGAAATAAAGTCGTTGTTTTCGTCGAGACCAGGGAACACCGCTCCGTCGGCCAACCCCTCCTTGTCGCGCCGCTGGTCGAGGCGGATGTCATTGTCGTCGTTGTCATCTACCAAGTCGTAGAGAAATTCCGACCGCGCCTCTTCGTCGTCGCTGTAATTGATCCGCCCTCCCTGATCGACGAGGAACGACGTGGTGTTGTACTCGGCGTCCATGCTGAACGCCTCGCCGAACAGGAAGAAGGGATAAAATTCTCTGGCGACGTTGACCATCCAACCCGTGGCCGACTCATCCCCCAATACGCCGGACGCGCTGTGGTGCGTTTGCCGCGCGATATTGGGGTACTGTCGGAACTGGTGGTTGACATTGTACTCGCCGTACATCCGAAAGCCCGCCCAATCGCTGACCTCGAAGCTAAAGCCGAAGACCTGGGTCGCCGTCGGCAGGCCGTAGTCGAAGACAACCCACCGCTGATTGGAGTTGTCTTGGACATTGCCGTCCGCTCGCACCACGTTTAAAAACTTGGATTGAGCCCCCAAAGGTTCATTGTCGGTTTGGACATCCGAGGTGACATCGATCCGGTAGTCGTTGTTGAGCAAGAAGCGGAATTTCACTGCGGTGATGTTGTTGACCAAGTCGGCATCGTCGATAATGTCTTCCAGCGCCATCACCGCCGAGTCTTCCGAAGAGAAATTGTACCGATAGGTAATCTCGCCCTCGCTGCCAACTCCTTCGGCAACGGGAAAGCCATTGCGCGTGGTGCCACCCTCCACCTGCGGCAAAAAGCCAAGCTGACTGCCGACCAGCACGGTGTCGCGACCGCCGATTTGGGTATGCACTTCAATATCTTGGTCGAAAACCGTAGGGCCGCCCACGCCGTCCTCGGGCGAGTCGTCTGTTATGCGGACGATGATCCAGTTGATGCGATTTTCCAGTTGGCCGTTAGTCAGCTTGCCCTTGAAAGGGTTGCCGCCGCGGTCGGATTGCGAGCGGTCGTTGTGGGCGTTGACAAAGGTCGCGCCCAAGCGCACGGCGTCGAGGACCTTCCACTCGCCCCGGAGGCCGAGCAGGTTAGTAAAATTCTCGGTGACGATGGGAACCCGCACGCCCGGGGCGATCTGATGCACCGGCAGACTAATCCGCGACATCAGCACGGTAGCGGCCAAGCGGTCGGCAGCATAGTCAAATTGCACCCCGTTGAACCTCGTTTTGCGGAACGTCATTGGCGTTAGCGTGGTGTTGATCAGGTCGCCAATGGTCACCCCCAAATAGTGCTGGCCCTTGGTATCGGTGGCAATGAGCAGGTTGCTGAACCACGAGTCGTAGCGCCCAGACGGTTTGAGCAGTCCCGAGCCCCCAGAACTGGTCGGCTGTCGCTGCCGCCAGTCGTACACCAGCCAACCCTTGGTCAAATAGCGCCCGTACAGGTCGTAGAAATAGTCGCCTTCCTGCCCGGGAGAAAAGTAGCGCCGATAGGGATCCCGCGCGTAATTGGTGTACTCCCACTGCCAACGGTATTCGGAGACGATTTCCTGCGGCATGTACCAGCGCTTCAACGCGGGGACAAACGCTTCCTGCTGCATGAGTGGGCCGGAGGCGTAATAAGAAACCCGGTCCTCCTCGTTGGTCCCCAAGCGATTGCCGTAATCGGGCTGGGCAGCCGCCGGCACTAGTCCGACCAGCAGGCAAACCGCCGCCCACCTTGTTAGATCGCGTCGCATCATTCTACGCCAGCGTACACCGAGATAAAGCTCGTGCCAAAGGAGCGGCTCTCGCTCTGCTTCACAAGGCCCTCGGCACTCAACACCACGGCCTCGTCCCACCGCTTGGTATAGCTAACGCCAAACTGAGTGGTGAGCTTGTAGCCGAGATAGTGTCCAAGGGTCGTCCACTGCACGGCCAAGACCAAGTTGCGGAAATCGCCCGTGTCTTGGGTCGGACCATCGTCCAGCAAGGCGTCTTCGTCCAAGACCAACTCGCGGAAAACCGAATACTCCACTCCGCTTTCGAGGAAGGAGTTGTTCAACACCGGCAGCCGCGCCTGCAAAATGCCAATCCCCATCCACTCCTTGCGGTCGGGATCGGCCTGTAAAAAGGCCGTCTGATTGAGATATTCGCTTTTCACCTTGGGTTGCAGCACAAACTGGCCAATTTTGCGGGTGTAATCCGCCTTATTGATCAAACCCACAAACTGCGTGCTTTCATTGAGGATGGGCGCATCGCCGCTTTTGAACGCCTGACCGCGCTGGCTGAAGAGGCTGTATTTGAATTTGTTGATCACATTCAGCTTTTTGAGCGGTTCGTAATCGAATTGCACGTAGCTGTCATTGACCCAGGTGTCTCTGGCCGGCAGGATGTCCTCGACAAGGGCTAGCGAGATTGTTTGCAGGTAGAGCGTCGGCTCGCGGCGAACGTCGGGGATATTGTCGGCGACCTTTTTCAGCAAATTGAAAAACCGCAAGCGGCCCCATTGCGGGTGGTCGCGGTCGTACGTGAAAACGCCGTAGGTCGCGTGGCTGCGGCGGTTGGAGGATAGCTCGTCTTCGCGCAGTCGCCCCACCGTCAATCGCGCCTCCGGCGTCAGGTGTTGGCCAACGTAGATGTTGTAGCCCCGGTGGTTGCGGCGGTAGGGGTAGTCGGGCAAGTCGTCGTTTTCAAACCGATCGATCCAGTTGTTGTTGTTGAGGTCGATGCCAAAGAGGAATTCTGGCCGATCGACGTTGTAGCGGAAAAACGGCTCTTCGTAGTCCGGGATGCGATTGCTCAGCGAGATATTGTCATTTTGGTTGAAATCCGAGACGAAGTCGTTGTTTTCGTCCCAGCCGGGGAAGACAATCGCATCGGGGCCGCCTTGGCCCCAGCGGGTCCAATCGGGCGTGCGGTCTTGGTCGTCGTTATCATCGACAAACTCATACATGGAGGTGCGTTCGTCGTCGTAGTACACGTTGCCGCCCGAATCGACGATATACGCCGTCGTCGAGTAGTCGGGATCCATGCTGAAGGCCTCGCCGAACAAGAAAAACGGATAGGCTTGCTTGGAAACGTTGATCATCCAAGCTGCGGCGTCGCGGGCGTGGGTGCGCAGGTTGCGGTCCGCGTTGGCGAGCGTGAGGTTGGGATACTGGGTGTAGTCGCGATTAATGTCGTACTCAGCATAGGCGTCAAAGCCCATCAACTGCAACACTTCCATGGTAAATCCGAACACCATGTTGGCCGATGGCAGTCCGTAGTCAAAGACGACGCGCTGCTGATTTGAATTGTCCGTTACATTGCCTGCGGCGCTGCGGACATCGAACAGCACGGCACCCGCTTGCGCCAAGTCCAAACCCGTAAGCGGCGGGCTGGGCAAGCTGCCGCGCCCGATCTGGCGATCGGACCAAACCTGGATCTTGTAGTCGTTGGCCACCACGAGATCGAACTGGATATCGACGATCTCAGTCGGCCGTGGGCCAATGTACGCCAAGTCGGTGAAGTCGTAGTTGATGACGATCTGTTCTTCGCCATCGGCGGCCAAAAAACCCTCTCGTGGGAAGCCGCCGGTAATCACCGGCCATTTGGTCGGATCAGCTACCACCTCCCGCAAGCGGAATTTCGTGCGCTTCTTGGTGTCAAAATCCTCGGCGGTAATGATGATGTCGTGGGCAAACAACGCGGCACCGCCTTGGCCGTCCTCCGGCGAATCGTCGCTCAGCACCACAGCGAGGACCCGAATCGGGTCGCTGCCTTGTCCGGCCCCCAAGGTGCCGATGAACGGATTGCGTTCAAATGCCTCGGCCAGCGTCTGCGAATGGTGGGCATTGACCATAGTCGCGCCGACCTTGACAAAATCCCCCACCTGCGCCGTGGCCCGTCCTCCCATCATATTGGTCGCGTTGGTCGAGGTGCTGGGCTGGAGTGCAGGGGTGGTGCCGAGGATCGCCTCGCTGGCGCGGGAAAACAACAGCGTCGCCTCGTATTTGTCCGCGGCGAAGTCCATCTGGATGCCGTTGAAACGCGGCTTTGAAAAAGTCAGTGGGGTCAGGGCGGTGCGGATGCGTTCGCCGATGGTTATCGCCAAGTAATACTGATCGCGCGAATCAGCAGAGACCGTAACGGCGTTGAACCACGAATTGAACCTAGGGTCTTTGTATATCGACGAACCAAACTGACCCGGTTGCGTCTGGTTCCAGTCAAAAACCAGCCAGCCCCAAGTCTGGTAATTCCCGTACAAATCGTAAAACGGCCCGCCCTGGCGGTTGGTGTTGACGTAGCGCTGGTACAGGTCTCTGGCGTAGTTCGAGTACTCCCACTGGCGAAAGCCATAATCGACGTATAGCTCTTGCGGCACGTACCATTTCTTGAGCGCCGGGTCGAGCGCATCGAAGAGGACGCCCGGGCCGCGCGGCTCAAAGGTGGGTTGGGCACCGCGCTGGGTTCCGAAACGACGATCCAGCGACTGGCCGGTCGCCCCGGTCGCCGGCAATACCAGTGCAAAGAGGACCAGCCACGCGGGTATCCCCCTAGTTCTGCCCATCAAATTCCTCCCTCACTTCTTCCCCGTCAGACGCCAGAAGGCCCTGTCCTAACTTGACGACCCGCTCTTGATGCTGTTGCTCAATGTGCTGAAAATAATCACATAATTTATCAACATCATGGTCAAACATCTCAGAGATTGCCTTGCGCACATTACGCACTTCGTCAACCAAGGGGTCAACGTATGATGGGTTTTCTTTAGTATGATTCATCATCCAGCTCCCAAAGGAAATCAGGGGTTACCTAATAAACCATCTCGACGATACCCACGGCCCCTTCCTCCTTGGCATCGGTGGCCAAATCGACGCGGAAGAGGTAGATACCCGGAGGCATCTGTTGCCCGGCAGCATTCGTACCGTCCCACTGCGCGGAAAAACTCCCGCCGCCTTGCTCACCCGCAAAGAGCGTGCGGACGCGGTATCCGGCTAAATCGAACACACGCACCGTAAGCGGCGCAGCATCGACCAACCGCACCAAGTCACAGTGTATCCGCGTTTCGTCATTGATTCCATCTCCATTGGGACTGAAGACACGCGGTTGGGCTGCGACATTAATCATCAGACGGCCACCCGCCAACGGCACTCTTACCGCTAAGTCGTTCGAGTCCGCGGCCCCAATGGGTATTAGGTCGTCGTCCGCCGCCCCCAAATCGGCCGCATTGCCGCCGATAACCCGCTGGCCAAGATCGTCGGTAGCGCTGTTCCAAGCCGTTCCAGTAAAGGTCGTGCCAAACCTCAGCACGCGGCACTTGAAGCGGATTTTGACCAGCGCCGCGCGGCCCGCGGCCAAATCGCTTTCCGTGATTGCGGGAAAGCGCACCCGCAAATGTCGCTCAGTCACCGACTCTACGGCAAAGAGGCCGCTGTCGTCTTGCACGGGCAGATTAGTCAAGTCCACGCCAGTAAAATCCGCCGTTTGCACCTGGCCGTCGGCGTGCACTACCTCGATAGTCTCAACCTCTTCAGAGCGCACGGGCGTGGCGATCTCAAACACATCGAACCCCAAATCCACGCCCTGACGCATCTTGGTCGGCAGGACGGCATACGTGAACGACACCGGCACGCCCAGCTCAACTTGGCGCGGGACGACCTCACTGATGATCCGCTCCGTCAGTGGCGGGTTGGATACCGTAAAGGCGAGCCCACCCAGAGCGCGGGCGGCTTCCAAGTCCTGGCTGGTGAACTCGGCCTTCAACTGGAAATAGCGGCGCGGACCGGGCGACAGGATGGGTACGCCCAACTCATCATCGCCGATGTTGGCGGCGTTTACAGCGCCCGCAGTTAGCTTATACGGCGGTGACCAGCGGCTCCAAGCGACTAAGTCGTCGCGCACGTCGCCCTTATCCGAACTTCTCAAATCGTCGTACTCGTCCTGCGTCAACGCCACCTGATTGCGCTCATCAATAGGCAGGGCGTTGAACAGGTCGAGGGCTTCTTCAACATCGTCAATCGCGTCCAAGTCAACCGCATCGCCTGTCGCCGTAGTCGCAACCGCGCCTTCCCGCCACGGCACCTCCTCCCCGCTGTCTGGATGCTGGCGGGTGAATTCCAATGGCGTGTCGTCCCAGCCGCTGCGCGAACTGATCAGCAAGCGCGACAGGCGCTCGGACCCGAAGTGCTCCTCCTCCCAGCGGATGCGTCCCCACAGCGCCAATTCCTCGCCAAAATCGAAAATGTTGGAAAGGTAGTCGGCGCGGGGCACAAACCCGGAGCCAAACACGCGGAATTCCGCAACCTCAAACCCCACGGTGGTCTGCGATTTCAGGCGGATATAGCGGACGTATTGCGGCGGGATGGTCAGTTCGACGACCGGCTCTTCGTTTTCCGTCTCCAGTTCGACAGTGGTCAGCACCGGCTGATTGGCCACCTGCGTTTCTTCGCTGCCGTCGTTGAGCAGCAGTTCAAAGCCGCGCAGGAAATCGTTCTGGAATGGGAAATCCGGGGCGAGAAAATCGGGGTGTGCGTTGCGGGGGAAAAACTGGATTCGCTCGACGCCGAACCGCGCGCCGAGATCGAAATCCATGATTACTCCGAGCGAGTTGACCTGGCTTCCCCCACGAGCCGTCTTGCGCTCAAAGGCGGTCGTGGGATCGTCGTCGATCATAAAAATTAGCTGGTCTTTTATGACCTGCGACAAAATAGTCGGCGCGCCGAGACGCCCGCCGCGGTCGAGGAGACCCAAGGCGATATTTACGGTCTCATCCGCCTGTTGCGGCGACAGCCAGCCCGCTCGGTCGCCAGCATCAAATTCGAGCACATTGCCTGGAGTGTTGCTAACCTCAATCTCGGTCGGACTGGTTTGTATCAAAGCCGCGATAGTCCCGCCGCCGCTCGCCCACTCCAAACCGTCCTCGCCGCCCATGATAATCGCGCGGCGCTCCGCCCCTAGATTCTGCACCGCCAACAATACCAGCACCAGCGCCTTCGCACGCGGATACAACACAGCCGACTCTCTTCCTATATGGTCAATACACCACATGCAGCAGGCGCTGCACACCCGTTTGCCGCACGTCGCGATCCGAATCCGCATCGACGTCGATGCGCAAAATGTAAATTCCGGGCGGCACCAGTTGCCCCTGCTCGTCATCGACTACCCAGTCGAGCACGTATTCCCCTGCCACTAGGGGCTTTTGGGTATCGAGGCGACGCACCAGCCGCCCGCCCAAGTCGTAAATCCGCACGTTGACGGGACGCGTACCACTCAACCGACGCACAGTAAAATCAATAGTTAGCGCGTCGTTGACTCCGTCGCCGTTGGGCGTCACTACCTCCGGCTGAATGCCTAGGTCGCCGAGCACGTTGTTGTCCTGCACCGAAGCGAGAATTTGCAGCCCCTGACTCTGGGCCAGTTCGGTCACGTCCGCCGGGTCAACCTGTTGCCACGAGTTGGCCAACGACGAATTGCCCAGCGCCGCTTGGAGCACTGCCCCAGGGGAAAACAGGGCCGTCGTAAACTGCACCTCAACTAGATCAACCTGTCCGCCCTGCTTTACCAACTGGTCGAGGCGCAACCAGAGCGAATCGGAGCGAGTCTCCACCACCTGCACATCGGCCAGTTCTTCGGCTTGGCCGCTTTCCCACTGCGCCGCGCTGCCCAAGCGCAACGCGCCGAATTCGAGCGACATATCTGGCGGCGTGCGCACCAATATCTCGTCAAAGCCCAAATCCTGCGACGCGAAGGTCGGCTTGACGAATAGTGACACCTCCTGCGGCGCGCCCAAGCGCTCAAAAATTCCAATATCCAGTTCGCCTTGCAGTTGTTTCGCCACCGGAGGATTAAAGTTCAAACGAATGGAGTGCAGGCTGGCGGCGTGCATGGGATCTGAGGTCGTCAAGCGGGCGCGCAAGGTCAGGTATTGGCGCGGGCTGGGCGAGGCAATCGGGTCGCCGGAACGCGCGTAGGGCGCACTCCAGTTGCTCCAGTCGGATCCGGCCACCTGCAGAGTGTCGATTCGGCCCTTTTTGAAAAAACCTAGCTTCGCGTATTTGCCCTCCGAGACTTCCGCGCCGCCGCTGTCGTAGTACCGGTACGCTTCGGAGACCTCATTGCCAGTGCGGGTCTGGATTTGCACAGACGTACCCGGGGGCGTGTCCGCCTCCCATTCGATCGACACTAGGTTCTTGGCCCCCTGCAACGGAATCAACCCCGACTCCAGTTCCACCTCGGGATGGTGCCCTTCGCCGTAGATCTGCACTTCTCGGACGCGCGCTTTATTTCCCTCCCGGCCCGACTCGCTGCTAGAAAAGGGATAGGCTATGCGCACAAAGCGAGCCGGCGTCGGCTGGAAAGTATTGACTTCATACGCCGTACCCAAACCGCGGACCTGTGCGGGCACCCTCCACAGCCGCCCGCCGCCTGGGGCGGGAGTGCCGTCCGAAGTCTGGATTGCGTAGCGGTGAAAACTGGCTCCAGCCAGCCGGCCGCCAGCAACGCTGAGGCTGTACCATAGCTGCACAGTGTCGAGCCAGTAGGAAGCGCCTAGATCGAACTCCAGAAAGCGCTCGCCGAATTCCACGTTTCCCGTCTGAAAGGCTTTGAGATTGAAAGTCAGATAGGTGCCTTCCCCATCTACCAGGTTGCCCACAGATCCATCGTGAGAACTTTCGGCACTGCCGTTGCGGTCTAGGATCATCCCCTGCGAAATGTTCCTGCCCACCTCATAGACGGCCAACTCGGCCAAGCGCGGTCGCTCCCGCCGATAATAGCGCACTGGGCCGCGCAATTGCGAGTCAATCGCCTCGTAGATCGCCGCCTCGACCTCTACTTCCCCCACTCCCACTTGCTTGTAGAAGACCACGTCTCCCTTGTCGCGGCTGGCTAACGCCTCGTATTCTTCCGCCGACACTTCGACGGCACGCGTGCCATCGCTTTCGGTGACCACGACTTGCACGAAGCGCACCATATCGCCCGCAAAATCCACGCCAGGCGTGGGGTCAATCAACTCCCCTCGATTGAGGTCGAACTCGAACTCGCGCTGGTTTTTGTTGTCGCTTGGCGTCCGGTACACCAAGTGCATGGGCACCTTGCCCGCTATCTTGTTGCCCTGATCGGCGTTGTCGGCCGTCAGCACCGCGAACTGCAAAAAGGGATCGCCCTGTCCCTCGGGCACGAATTGCAACCCGACTCGCGTGGCATTGATCAATCGTCCCATATCGACCTGGATCCACCAGTCCCGCAATGGGCTGTCGGGGTCTGGCTCCCAATAGGTCGTTTCGTCGCCGTCGAAGAGGTTGGCGACCGCCGCCTTGTTGGAACCGGCTTCGATCGCGTCGAGGATAGTCGCGTTATCGGCGAGGCGCTGCAGGTGCTGGACAATATCCGTTACGGCGTTGTGGTCTTTGGGCACGAAAGCTGGAACAACCTCCCCGCTAGCGGAGACATCCAGCGTCCCCTCGACAAAAGCCCAATTATCCCAGTGGCGTTGGGTATTCACGATCACGTGGTCGGACCGCAGGGCGTGATTCTGCGCCCCAACCAACCCCCACAACCCAAGCCCCAAACCTAGCGCGAGTGCGCACTTCCCGCTGACCATAGCTCAATCTCCTGAATTAGCCGATCTCAATAAGCAACCGCTACGACCCCTGCGCGCTGCCGCCGCCCCTCCTCAGTCTCTACCTCGACGCGGCAAATATAAACACCGGGTGCCACCCGCTGCCCGTGCTCATCCAAACCATCCCATTGCCGCCTATGGCGACCGGCCGTATCGAGACCATTGTACACCTCGCGCACTAACCCGCCGGCCAAGTCCCGCACTTCCACCACCACCGGAGCCGGT
Source organism: Candidatus Latescibacterota bacterium (assembly GCA_022827835.1). Lineage (GTDB taxonomy): Bacteria > Latescibacterota > UBA2968 > UBA8231 > UBA8231. The sequence goes on along the minus strand of JAJEIO010000029.1, from coordinate 231,041 downwards.
GCCACTAGTTTGAGCAAATCATAGGCAATGTCCAACCCGTCGTTGACGCCGTCGCCATTGGGCGTAAAAATGCCCCCGACCAAATCGAGCACGCCGAGGACTCGCGAACCTAGCGCGACAGCCTGCACCGAAAGGCTGTTGCCATCCCTGAGCGCCGTGGCGTCGCCGGGCTGCACCGGCTGCCAAATTTCCTGTGGGGTTTGGCTGTCGAACACGCGACCGGCAAAGGTCGCTCCGTAGCGAAAAATCTCGGCGCTGAAATCCACCTCCATCACCTCTTCAGTGCGGTCCACGTCTAACCTCGGTACGCCTACCACCAGCCGCTCAGTTCCTTCTTCGACTCGCTCAAAAGCCACCTCTTGGCCCCCGATCCGCACGCCGTCGATACTCACTAGCCGCCCGCCCTGGACCGAAATTTCCAAATGATCGAATCCCGGATCATCGACTCCGATGGTAGGCCGGATAGCATAAGTGAACTGCGTTACTTGAGCCGTCTCCACCTGATAGGGATCGATTTCTCCCACCAGCGTCGTAACCGCCGGCGGGGACGCAGTGAACTCCACGTAATTCATCCGGCTGCCCGCGGCAATGTTCGATTGAAAGTCCAACTCAAACTGGACAAAGCTCCGGGGCTTGGTCGCCGACCAGCGCGTCTCAACACTGTCGCCAAAATCGTAAGTCTTCGACCAGAAATCCCAATTTGCTGCATCGCGGGTGATCTTGCCGCGCTCGGAAATTTCCAACCGCCCGTACGTGCGCAAAGTCAGCGGCCTACCCCTGTCGTCATAGCTGACCTGCTCGTCACCCCGGAATGTATAGCGCCAGTATATGTTGGGATCGACATCGCTGCCGCTCCGGCTGCGGATGTTGACTGTGGCCTCCGCGTCCTTGGTCCCCGACCAACGCAACTCGCCTAGCGAGACTTCTTTGCCGAGATCGAGGATGTTGGAAAGATACGAGGCGTTGGGCACATAGCCGGGCGCAAAAATTTCAAACTCGGCGATCTCCCAGTCCCGGGTTAGCTGCGACGGCACGAACAGCACCACGCGGCGGATGTACTCGCCGGTGAGTTCCACTTCTACGGTCGAGCGGGTGTTTTCCTTGACCTCCAACAGCGCGTTGAAATACATGTTCTTGCGATTGTAAATGTCGCGGTGTGCCCTGTTGATGAAGCCCAAACAGTTGTCCGTCCTGCCAGCAGTGCAGAGGTCCACGCTACTGATCCCGGCTTCTTCATTCGTCAGCGTATTGGTCCAGATGTGGAAGAGTTCGATGTAATTGGCTTCGTTACCAGCACGCGTGAAAAAGCGGATTCGATCCACCGCAAACAAACCGCCGAGATCGAACAGTAAAACCTTGCCGAACCGCAAGTCATCTCCCACGTTCACCTGATTGGATCCCTTCTCCTCGTAATAGGCCGTCGCGGGATCGCCGTCTTTTATCAAAATTATATCATCGGTTTCGACCCAAGCCTGAAAACCTTGGGTCTGTAGATAGCCACCGCGATCCTTGACCGTCGGTGCGATATTGACATCCGCAGGGAAGAACAACGGGGAAATGGCGTCGGGGGCAATCGTCAGGGATTCGCTTACTCCCTGTAGGTCGGGATCGAGTTCGGCCCAGCTAAATTGGACTAAATCGGCTTGTCCGCTGGCCACTTCGGGCGGCGGCGGTAAACCCTCACCACCTAGCCGATAGACGGTCAATCCCGCGACCGGGATACTACTTGCGGCCAACAAGAGCGCGGCGCAGAAGCATCTGAATGCGACCATGACTGCATCTCCCAAGGGGAAGGCAGAAATCAGAAGGGGAGATGCACGAGACACCTCCCCTTCTGAGCTAATAGTTGGGAACGAGAAGCGAACTACTGGATATAGGCCGCCTTAATGCGTCCCCAGCTTTCTTCTTCTACCGCGGTTTCAACGCTGCTGAAATCCACGCGCGGATCGATCGGGGCCAGTAGGAAGTCCGAGCAGTTGACGCAGTCGAACCACATCTGGATGTTGGGGTTGATGCCCCAGCCGCCAGCGCTGGCTCCGCCATTGTCCTCTGCAGTGTTGTCTATGTCGTGAACAACCCAACCCAAACCGATGGTATTGCCCTCGGTGAAGGTGTGAACTAGGCTCTCGTCGGGACCGATCCAGTAGAAGTCATCCCACGCGATCGTCATTACCTCGATGCGCGCCGTGGCCTCGCCCGAGTTGACTTCGCCATCTAGCTGGAAACCGTAATCGCCCCACGGCGGCTTATCGTGCCAAGTGGATTGGCTGTTGAAGAACCACTTCCAGCCCACGGCTCGGTTGGCGTCGGGCATTTCGGGCCAGACGTAATGAGCGTTCTGGGCGAAGCGACCCTGGTTGCGCTGGCGCTCTTCGTCGTCTTCAAAATCGTCGGGAAGGGCAAAGTGCCGGTCGCCGCCGTGGTCGGCGTCGATCATGATCTCCCAGCTATCGTCGCCAGCCGCGGTCTGGCCAAAGCCTGTGCGGACCCAGAGATTATCGAAGCGCTCCATCATAAGATAGAGTCGGTTGGTCCCCGCACTCCAAGAGCCTACCACCCGAAACGACAAATTGCTCTCGTCGTTTTCGTGGCCTAGGCCGAGATAGTACTCAAAGTGCGAATCAAAGGGGACATAGTAATCCTCGGGGACGATATCCCATTCAGAGAGGTCGCCATCCAAGGTCGGTTCTAGGCCAGCAGGCCACTGGAAAAGCGTACCGGAGTCAATGCCGGGAATCGGCACATGAGCCGATACCGCGCTGGCCTGCAACATAATGCCTAGAGCCAAAATACTCGCGATGCTCAAAATCTTCTTCATAATGCAATTCACCTCATGGGTTCGTGGTTTAAACATTCGCTAAAAAACGAAAAATGAGCTTCTAATGCCTAAAACGGCCTCTCTTTACCTCCTTTCAACAGCTCTTAATAGTTGCTAAATATCAGCATAATATAATAAAAATAGAGATCGGCAAAAGACAACTGTTTGCGCAGCATTCGCGGCTAATTTTCAACTTACTCCTCCAGATACCAAGTCTCCGGGTAATACGGCCACGTCCAGCGCGAATCCCAACCCCAATAGCCTTGGGGCGGCACATTGCGCAGCTTGCGGCTGACCACGACCGGATGCGGCCCCAAGCCAATGACGCCAAGTGCCCACAGATTCTCGGCTTGGCTGCGGAGGATCTTCTTGCCCATCGCAATCCGTTCGTCCTCGTCCGTGGTGCGGCGCAGTACCTCCCACCAACCAATCAGTTCCTTGATCTGCGCCGGCGGCTCCCACCCAAGCGCACCGTCGGAAAAGTACCACCGCGTCCACTTAGACCACTGGCTCTGCTCCCAGCCGCCATTGGTCGGCACGTACCAATAAGGCTCAATGGGAAAGAGAATATCCGCGTTGCGATCGGCGTGCCAAATGGTCATGTCCATCAAGCCCGCCCTAGCGCGGATCCGCTGCAACGTGCCGCTGATCTGCTTGAGATTGACGCTTACCCCTACCTCGCGCCAGTGAGCCGTGACCAAGTCCAAGGTAACTTGCTTGGGCGTCTCGCCGATCATGTACTCCAAGGTGATTTGCAAAGGCTCGCCGTCGAGCCGCTCGCGTCTTCCATCCCCGTCGCGATCGACAAGTCCCATCTCGTCGAACATGGCATTGGCCCGCGCTGGGTCAAACCCCGCCCACGCCGTGGCAAATTCTGGCTCGAAGTAGCGGCTCGCAGACACCACCGTCAATTGACGAGGCACCCCGTAGCCAAAGTAAACGATGTCATTAATTTCCTCCCGATTGATGGCCAGCGACATCGCCCGCCGAAAGCGCACGTCTTGGAAAATCCGCCGCAGCCCCTCGTCGGGATGATTCAAATTGAACTGCAACACCACGTCCGAGCCGTACGGCCGCGGCCAGACGTATGTGGAATAGTCGTTGTACTGCTCAAAGCGCTTAAACAGCGGAATATCGGCCGTCATAAACTGCCGCCCGGCAAAGTCAACCTGTCCGGTCGAGGCTTTGGCCGCCATAATCTCAGGGCTATCGACCCGTTGCACCTCCAGGTAGTCGATATAGGGCAACTGGTTGCCTGCGGGATCCACCTTGAAATAGTAGGGATTGCGGCGCAGCAGGGCGCGCGTCGAAGTCCGGCTGACTAGCACGTACGCCGTCAGCACGGGGCGGTTGAAGTGAATCAGATCGGTCGTGCTGTTGACCGCCCCGAAATAGGTGAGCCAGTCCTGCAGCCCCAGCTCTTCGGCCTCGCGCTCCAACTGCGCGGGATCGGTAAACGCCGGGTGGTAGCGGCGCATAAAGTGCGCCGGCATCACCAAGCGCGAACTATTGTGGGCCAGATGGTTGACAAACAGCGGCATCGGCTGGGGAAAGTGATAACTAAAACTGTGCGCGTCGTGCTTTTCGATCCGCGCGCCCTTGAATCGAGGCTCCACCACCGGAGTGAGTTCCTCGTTCATCAGCACGTGATCGAACCAGAACGCGTAGTCGTCCGCCGTTACGGGATGGCCGTCGGACCACTTGTGGCCGGGGCGCAGAGTAATCCGCAAGGTCCGCGCGCCGTTGAGATACTCGGCCTTTGCCGCAAAATTCGGTAGATTCAACCGCATTTGCGGCCCCGGACGCAGCACCCCCTCGGGTACGTTAATCAGGCTCTCACCCGCGAAAAACAGCCGGGCCGTGCCCCCGTAGCGGCCAATTTCGCCAAAAGGTTCGACCACCACCGGGTCGGCGGGCAGGCGCTCGGCGACCGGCGGCAGTTCACCGGCGGCCACCAATTCATCGAGTACGGGCGACTGGTGGAAGGTCTGCAATTCCACCGCCGAAGCCGTGGCCGGCGGCCGGAACCAAGCCTCTGGCCACGCACTCTGCGGGATGTCGCCCGTCGGCGACGCTTCAGCCGCGGTCGGACGCTCCGCTTCAACCGACACACAACCCAACCACACAACCGCACCTATACTCCACACCATCCTGCCCCATCCAATCACCTGCATGACCTCGCTCCTTTTCCCGTCTTCTTGACGAGTTGGGCTAAGTTTAATAATCTGTACCCCATCAGCACTAAATGTCCCCCTTGCGCAACTAATTGTGCCGCCAGGAAAAACCATCATGACCGCACAGCCCCAATTACAGCAAGAGCAAGCTCCACAAGAGCAAGCTCCACCCCCCCAGCCCCAATGCGCGGCTGCCCGCCTACTCCACGCGGCCCTCGCCGACGTCCCCATTCCTTGCCAATTCACCTTTGCACAAGGCGAGACCTTGCGCTTGGGACCGGCGGGCGAACCGGCCTTTAGCGTCGTCTTCCACTCCGACGAAGTGCTCAGCAAACAACTCGACGAATACGCCATCGGCCGCGCTTATGTCGAGGGGCAGATCGAAATCGAGGGCGATGTGCACGCCTTCATAGATCTGCGTCAACATGCCAAGAAGGGCAATGTCAGCCTCGGCTTCCTGCTGCGGGCCTATCTCCAACTCCTCTGGAGCAACCGCGTCCGCCTCAACCGCGCTGCCATCGCGCACCACTATAACTTCGGCGACGATTTCTACTTGGCCTTCGTCGATCGCCAGTACCATCTCTACTCGCACTGCCTCTTCCACGACGATGACGAAACGCTGGAACAAGCCGCCGAGCACAAGTTTGCCACTATGGCCCAAGCCCTAGACCTAAAACCGGGTGACCGCCTGCTCGACATCGGCGCGGGCTGGGGCGCAGTTACCCGCTACGCCGGTCCGCGCGGCATCCACAGCACGGCCCTGACCATTGCCGAGGACTCGCACCGGCTGCACCAAGACCTCATCGCCGAACAAGGGCTGACGAACTGTCAAATCCTCCTTGAAGATTTCCTCGAACACGACCCGCCCGAGCCGTACGACGCCATTGTCATCTTCGGCGTCATTGAGCACATCCCACACTACCGCGACTTTGCCGCGCAAGTGTGGAAGTGCCTCAAACCCGGAGGGCGCATCTATCTAGACGCCTCGGCCACGCTCGAAAAATACAAGGTGAGCAACTTCGTGCGTCGCTATATCTACCCCGGTACTCACACGTACCTGTGCCTACCCGACCTGCTGCAAGAGTTCCTCATGCACGGCTTCAAGGTGGAGGAAGTGGTAGATGAGACTCACGAATACGCCCTGACTCTGAAGCACTGGGCCTCCCGCTTTGAGGCCAACCGCCAGACCGTGGTTGAGCGCTGGGGCGAAGCGGTTTTCCGCGCCTTCCGCCTGTACTTGTGGGGCGGATCTCACGCCATGTACAATCACCAACTCCAAGCCTACCACGTGGTGGCCCAACGCACTGAGAACCCCGGCATCCGGCCAAACTTTTTCAAGCGCCTGCTCTACTTCATCCGCAGCCTCAAATAGGCGGTTTCTCACGTCCCGCACCACCCCCCCACCCGCCTTCTCCCTGCGCGCCGTCCTCACGGGTTTACTCCTCGTGGGGGCGATCAGCGTACTAAGTCCTTGGGGCATCCTCATCGTCAAGGGATCGCAGATCACCAGCAATGCCATCCCTCTCATCGCCGTCCTTTTCCTCTTTCTGCTGACAGCCGCGGCCCTGCCTCTGCTCAAGATGCTGGGCCGCGCGTGGGCCTTTTCCCGCGCCGAACTCATCGCCGTGTACGCCATGATGCTGGTCGGCGCAGTCGTAGTTACCACCGGCTTCACCGGCAGCTTCCTGTCGGTCATCACCGGAGCCGCGTACTACGCCACGCCGGAGAATGCTTGGCAGGAGCTCTTCGTCGAATACATCCACCCCTGGCTGGCCCCCACCGACGCCGAGGCCGTGCGCCTGTTCTACGAGGGACTGCCCCAAGGCAGCGCCATACCGTGGGCTGCTTGGAGCCGCCCACTATTCGCCTGGATATGCTTTATCTTCGCCTTCTACTGGGTTCTTTTTTGCCTCGGCGTGTTGCTCAGAGGCCAGTGGATCGCCAACGAACGGCTCGTCTTTCCCCTCACCCGCCTACCCCTCACTATGCTCGAAGACGCGGATGCCGCGCCCCTCTTCGGCAGCTTGTTCAAAAACCGCTTGCTGTGGCTGGGCTTTGCCGTGCCGCTGATCATCCACTCGTGGAACTCGCTCAACTACTACCACGACGCCTTCCAGCCCATCGCCCTGTATGGCCGCCTATCCCTGCTCCAAGGCAGCGTCGGCCTGCCCTGGATGATCAATCTGCCTATCTTAGGCTTGGCCTACCTGATGGCACTCAGCGTCTCGTTCAGCATCTGGTTTTTCTTTTTGTTCTACACCCTGGAAAAAGTCGTCTTCGCTCGCATCGGCCTCGTCATCGGCGGGGGCGATATTTGGACCTCGGGCGGTGGCTCGGTCCCCGTCTCCCATCAGCAGGCCGGCGGCCTCTTGGTGCTGACCCTCTTTGTGATGTGGACCGCTCGCAGCCATCTGCGCCGTCTGTGGAGCCAAGCGTTAAAAGGCGAGCCAGCCCCCGGCGAACTCATGGCCCCGCGCACGGCCTTTGGCGGCCTAGCCGTCGGCGTAGCGTTCATGGTCGCTTGGCTGACACTCACCGGCCTCTCCCTGTACGCCGCAGTACTGCTAGTGGTAGGAGCACTCATCGTCTTTATCGGCCTGTCGCGCATCGTCTGCGAGGCTGGCATCCCCGGCTGCCAAACGCCGATGGCCCCACAGGCATTCATCACCCGAGGCATTGGCCCCGAGACCCTCGGCCTCGGCAACATGACCGGCTTGGGCTTGAGCACGGTATGGATGGGCGAGACCGCGGCCAACATGATGAACGCGGTCATGCACAGCCTCAAGCTCACCTCCGGCGACTCGCCCGCACCGCGCTGGCTGCCCTGGGCCTTGTTCGCCGCCATCGCCGTGGGGCTACTCGGCTCGATCTGGTTTACCATGACCCTCGCCTATACTTATGGCGGCATCAACCTGCACGGCTGGTATTTTAGCGGCGCGCCGCGCTGGCCCTTTACCTATATGGCGTCAGTGTACAACGCACCCGAGCCGTCGTTTGCCCCGCGCCTTGGCTTCACCGCCAGCGGGAGCTTTGTCATGGCAGCCCTGCTCTTTTTGCGCCACCGCTTCGCGTGGTGGCCCTTGCATCCTTTGGGTTTTCCCATCGCCTCCACCTTCACCATTGTTTACTATGGCTGGCTGTCCATCTTTTTGGCTTGGCTACTCAAGGCGACCATCCTGCGCTACGGCGGGGTGCGCACCTACCGCACCCTAATGCCGTTCTTTTTAGGACTAATCCTCGGAGACTTCACCACGGCCTGCCTGTGGCTTTTCATCGACGGGGCCTACGGCGTCGAGGGCAATATGATCTTCAACTTCTGATTTGGCCCCGCAATATACGCTTAATTTGACTCAGCGGGCTAAATGCCAGACACTTGGCATAACTTTAAGAAAAGGAGCAGACAACCGTGATTCGCAAAGCCTTTGTCATGCAGGTCAATCCCGACCAACACGCCGAATACGAAAAGCGCCACAACCCCATCTGGCCCGAGTTGGAGCAGACCCTCAAAGACCACGGCGTCCACAACTACTCCATCTTCCTCGACGCAGACACCCACCAGCTTTTTGCCTATGTGGAAATTGAGGACGAAGAGCGCTGGAATCGCATCGCCGAAACGCCGGACTGCCGCCGGTGGTGGACCTACATGAAGGACATCATGGCCTCCAACCCGGACGACAGCCCTATTGCCAAGGATCTGCGCGAAGTCTTCCACATCGACTGAGTTAGCGTTGGCAGCACATCGTCCTTAGCTTCTAGACCATAACTTCGCTGCGGAATTTGCCTGAAAAATCATGCACATTTTGGTCATAGGTGCCGGAGCCATCGGCTTTCAGTTGAGCAAGCAACTGAGCCAAGACGGGCACGATATTACCCAGATTGACACCGATCCCAGCCGTGTCAAGCGCGTCAGCGAACAGCTCGACATCATCGTCGCCGAGGGCAATGGCACTAGTTTGCAGGACTTGCGCGGGCTCGGCATCGAGAAGGTGGATCTCGTCGCCGCCATGACCACCAACGACGAGGTCAACCTGCTCGCCTGTAGAATGGCCAAGAAGCTAGGCGTCCAATCGGCCATCGCCCGCATCCGCAATCCCGAATTCACCGCGCCTGATTTTATTTTCAGTCCTCAAGAGCTCGGCGTCGATCAGTTCATCCACCCCGAAAAGGAAACCGCCGACGCCATCATCCGCCTCATCCGCCAGTCCAGTGCCACCGATCTAGTCGAGTTTGCCGAGGGCAAGCTCGTCTTGCTCGGCATGCGTCTCGACCACCAGTCCTCCCTGCTTCACGCTCCTCTGACCGAATTGGGCCGGCAGTTTGCCGATATTCCCATGCGCCTCGTCGCCATCCAGCGCAAACAGCAGACCTTGATCCCCCGCGGCAACACCACGCTGCTGCCAGAAGACCGGATTTTCGTCATCAGCGATCCCGACTTCATCCCCTCCGTGGTCAGCTTGACCGGGCTAGCCGACCATCGCATCGAGGATATTGCAATCCTCGGCGGCGGCCTCATCGGCCAATTCGTCGCCCAAGAGCTTTCCTCAGAGATGCGCGTCAGGCTCATCGAAAGTCGCGCCGATCGGTCCCGACAAATCGCCGACCAACTCGCCAACGTGCTAGTCATCCAAGGCGACGGCACGGACTACGACCTGTTGGCCGTCGAGGGACTCGCCGACATGGACGCCTTTATCGCCGTTACTGGCAACGACGAGGTCAACATCATCTCGACGCTGGTCGCCAGGCACCTTGAAGTGCCGCGCGCCATTGCCTTGGTCAACAACGTCGATTACATGCCCATCACTCCGGCCATCGGCCTAGATTCGGTGTTGAGCAAACAGCTCCTGACCGTCAACGCCGTCCAGCGCTACGTGCGGCACCAGCGCATCGCCTCCATCGCCGGCCTACCTGGCCTCGACGTGGAAGCCGTCGAGTACATCGCCCACGGCGGCAGCAAGATCACCCAAAAACCCCTGATCTCCATCCGCCTGCCTAGGGACTCGATCATCGGCGCTGTCGTCCACGGCGATAGTGTGGTCATCCCCCGTGGAGATACGCTCATCCACCCCGGAGACAAAGCCGTGGTCTTCGCCCGGCACTACGTCCACGAGGAAGTGAGAAAAATTTTCGGGGATTGAACGGGAACGCATGCGCTCCGCAGTTGTATTTCGGGTACTAGGCGTCCTGCTGACGCTGTTTAGCGTTAGCATGTTAGTGCCCGCCGGCGTATCCCTCCTCTACCGCGACGGAGCGGCAACCGCCTTTCTGTTGGCCTTTGCCATTACGCTCGTCACCGGGCTTGCGTGTTGGTTGCCCACGCGCAAGCAGCGCGCCGAGTTGCGGATCAGGGACGGCTTTTTGGTAACAGTCTTGTTCTGGGCCGTCTTGGGCTTTTACGGCTCCTTCCCGCTGATGCTGTCCGACCAGCCTGAACTGAGCTTTACCGACGCCGTATTTGAGTCCCTCTCCGGCTTGACCACGACCGGTGCCACCGTCATCCAAGGCCTAGACGACCTACCCCGCTCCATCTTGTTATACCGCCAGCAACTCCAGTGGTTGGGCGGCATGGGTATCATCGTCCTCGCCATTGCCGTATTGCCCATGCTCGGCATCGGCGGCATGCAGCTTTTTCGCGCTGAGATCACCGGCCCCATCAAGGATTCAAAGCTAACGCCGAGGATCACCCAGACCGCCAAAGCCCTTTGGTACATCTACTTGAGTTTGACCGTGGCCTGTGCCTTGGCCTATTGGCTGGCTGGCATGGAACCGTTCGACGCCATCGCCCACAGCTTTTCAACGGTTGCCATCGGCGGCTTTTCCACCCACGACGCCAGCATCGGCTTTTTTAACAGCCAAGCCATCGAACTAGTCGCCATCTTTTTTATCGTGCTATCGGGCATCAACTTCACGCTGCACTTTTACGCCTTTCGCCAGCGGTCCCTGCATCCGTATCGCATCGACCCTGAATGCCGCACCTACCTAGTCATTTTGCTAATCACCGCCCTAATCGCCTATCTGATCCTCTTTACCCACAACGAGTACGACGCGCTCGCGTCCCTGCGCTACGGCCTCTTCGCCACCGTGTCCATTGTCACCACCACGGGATTTAGCATTGCAGACCATTCGGTCTGGCCCAGCGTGCTGCCGTTTTTGTTGTTCCTCGGCTCGTTTACTGGCGGCTGCGCCGGCTCGACGGCAGGGGGCATTAAAGTGATGCGCCTGCTGCTCATTCTAAAGCAGGGCAGCCGAGAGATCACGCGCCTGATCCACCCCAACGCCGTCCTCCCCATCAAGGTGGGGCTGCGGGCTGTTCCCGATCGGGTGATGGAAGCGGTGTGGGGGTTTTTCTCGGTGTACGTGCTGACGTTCACGCTCATGTTCCTCGCCGTGCTCGCCACCGACTTGGATCTGACCACGTCTTTTTCAGCGGTAGCCGCCTGCATCAACAACTTAGGACCGGGCCTAGGGGAAGTCGTCCACCACTACGGCGACATCAATTCGGTCGCCAAGTGGATCCTCTGCTTTGCTATGCTGATTGGGAGACTGGAAGTTTTTACGCTCTTGGTGCTGTTCAGTCCGGCGTTTTGGCGCAAGTAATATCCTCGGCAATAGCGGCGAGCGCTTCCCACAGATAGGCCGCCAAGCTGTAATCGACCCACAGACGGTACTCCCCGCCGTGCGGCAACACCGCGCAAGCCGCCCCGGCCACCTGCGTATACACCATCCGCCCTGCTGGCTCACGAGCCAAATCCACTGCGCACGCTTGCAGCAAAATGCCCTCGGCATCATCCCCTTGCACCACCAAGGTCACCGACTGCTGCTCCACCCGATAGACCCCACCCTCCGCAGCTTCCACCGCCGCGTTCAGACGCGCCCATAGCTCATCTTCGAGCCGACACTCCAAGATCAGTTCGCCCGCGCCCACCCGCGCCAAAACCCCATCCGCTCCTACGGGCCGCGTGTCGTATATCCGCTCCGGCAGGGCAAGCGCGTGCTGCTCAGCCCACTCGACCAAACGCGGACCTTTGGCCCCGAGCTTGACCATATCAACCGGATGGTGCAAAGCGGCCTGCACCGGAGCGGGTGCGTCGGCGACGAGATGGGCGATGGGGCTTTTGCGCGTTGTGGTCATCGTCTTATAGCCGATCATCGGTCAGATACGAATCCATCGCTCAGAGTTCATCTCAAGCTCCTCGCACAATATCTCACCCGGATGTATCGGTCTCATACCGTTCCTCACACTCATGTTCTTACTCCCCCTCAACAAAAATTAATACACCGGCAGACGATTGCCCACCGCCCCCGTGAACCCATCGACGATGAGCCAGATCCCCGCAGTGACGACTTGGCCGAGGGCTATGCCGAGAAAAAAAGGCACCGTCTTGTGGTAAAGAGCCGCGCCCCCAAAGCGGAGCACTAAGGTCTTGACGAACCAAGCGAGAAAAATCGCGAACCAGATATGGTTCATAACCCAGGCCATACTCGCGGCAAAACCCAAAGGATGCAGCGGCCACCAAGCCCAGTAGTTGCGCGCACCAATCAGCGCACTCATCAACAGCGCACCGCCACCGGTCCACAGCCAGCCAATGGCGTCCGGGCCGGTGGGATGGAGTAGTTTTTGCGCGGCGAACTTGGATGGCTCAGCCGCAAAGGTAGAAAAGTACTGCTGATGTAGGTTGACGGCTCCGTGCGTATAGGCCAAGCGCAGCGTGTACCAAGTCGATAGCACAAGGCTGATGAGCATGGCCGCAGCCAAGCCCCACAGCAACCGGCGGCGGTCCCCCGCCAACTCGCTGCCCAAGCGCAAGCTATTGGCCAAGGGAGCGGTCATAAAAACCAACAGGTCGCCGACCCAGACCAAGGTGTAGCCCAGCGCCACCACACCCGGCGCACCCAAGGCTGGCACACCCACAGCACCGATGGTAAATCCAGCGGGAATCATGCCCGAAGTAATAGTGGGAGTACCAGCCTCGGCGATGATGCGCGTCAGCGCAACCAAAAGACCCAGCGCAACCACCACCACCAGCGCGGCGATCCACATCGGCAATCCGCTCTGCCACAGCCACAGCACCATGCCCACCGTACCCAAGACCAAACCGACGACGGAAAAGCGATAGGACGCCATTTCCTCTTCGTCTTGCCCAGGACGCAAAAAGCGGCGACCGACCTCGGCCAGATGGGCGCGGGCCGTCCACAAGCCATAAACGACGAGCACGGCGCAGGCCCCTATCATCTGGTGCCCCATCCCCGCATCGGACCACGTCCCCACTTCGGCGGTATGCTGCAAATGCAGAGTGTGCAACAAGCCCTCTTGCAGGGCGTGGAGCAGATAGAAAACCCAAAGACTAAAGGAAAGCTGGACGCCGATGAGGTAGGCGAAGCCGAGCATCAGGAAGTTTACGTCGAGGCGCAAGACCACGATCTGCCGCAGCAGCGACAGCCGCGTCTCCAGTACGGGCGAAGGCATGGCGGGGAAATAGTGATGCAGAGCCTCTAAACTGCCGAGGACAAAGGGAATGGCCAAGCCCAGCCAGACGAGACGCTGGCGGAAAAAGGGCGCGAGTCGGCTTTCCTCCGCGCCTTGGATCATAGCCAGCGGCACTTGCGCTAAGGGATAGGCCAGCCGCTCGTTATCGACCCACTGGCGGCGCAGGATATTCATCAGACATATCAGAGACAGATAGAACGCCGCATAGAACGCCAACCAGCGCCCCAAGGGCACCAACCAAGCATCCCAAGGAATCGACGCATTGCGCCCCACGCCCTCGTAAAAGTCCCTGATAGCCTCTATGTCCGCGACGACCATCCAGTCGGCCAAATGGGGGTGGATCAACTCGGCCCACTGGTTTTCTGGAGTAGCGTAGTAGAAAGTGCCGGTGATCATCGGCAGCAGCAGCCCCACTACGCCGCGCGTGGGAATGGCCGTGGCCACTGCCATCATCGCAAAGATCGTCAGCAACTCGCCGCGGCCAAATGCCCACTCCCGTCGCATAGCCCCCAGTGCCACCTGAACAGTCAGCAGCAGCACGAACAACAAGAAAAACGCCGCGGGCGTCGCCGACGAAAGCCCTAGCCGCGATCCTTGCATCACCATGCCCCCATAGGGCACGCCGATGGCGATGAGGGCCGCCAAGAGGCCGCCGGTAATCAGAGCGCGCCCCGTAGCACCCCGGCCCGTGGTCTGGTCGCGGCGCACTACGCTCTGGCGATAGACAGCCGGTATTTGTCGGAGCAAGACCAGTCCTTTCCTAGCGCCGCCCCGACAACGTCTGATACGCTACCAAGGCCCTGTGGACATTTAGCGAAGGTCTCTTACCATACATCGGGAGTTGGGGTCGGGCTAGGGGATCGGCGCGGCAGCTAAAACAGAGCAACACAGCGGTGAGCATGGGCATTGGCTAAGGATAGGATGGGCGGGAGAGCGAGGCAAACGGAGAGTGCTCTTTTGGAACCTTTGCCTATACTGTTTAGTCATTCCAGCGTATGTTTCCGCCAATAGTAATGGTCTGGTTTGCCTTCTTTCTTTTGGGATACTGCGCGGCTGATTCTCAGGCCGAGGTCGTGGTACAGGGCGTAGTTCTCGATGCGGAGACGGGAGAAGCCCTGCCGCGGGCCAACATCGAGGTGGTAGGCCAAGCGTGGGGGACTATCGGCGATGGCAAGGGGGCCTTTCGGCTGGTGGTAGATGCATTGCCGGTGACGCTCAGGGCGACGCACATAGGATACGCGCCCGTTGAGTTGCTGATGGCCGAGGCCGGCCCTCTAAAATTCCGTTTGCAGCCGATACCTCTTGAGATCGAGGGCCTGATTATCGACGGCGACGACCCAGCGGTGCGCATCATGCGCGAAGTGATCCGCCGCAAACGCGCATGGGCACCGCTTGCGCACCGCTACCGGGTCGAGGCGCATACGCGGCAGGTACTCTACAGTAATCAGTACATCGCGGCGGTCCGCGAGAGCCTAGCCGAACTGTATTGGGATCGGGACCAAGGACTGCGCGAACAGTTAAAAGCCAAAAAGCACACGGCCAACGTGAGCGCTTCAATGCAGGTCTTTGCGGCGGCGAAGTATCTGTTCAACCTCTACGACGACGAAATCGCGCTCCACGGACAGATTTTCACAGGGCCGACGCACCCACAGGCACTGGAGCACTACTCTTTCCAACTGGTCGGCCACAAGGACGGCCACTACTTCATCTCAATCCAGCCAAAAACCAATGCCTTGCCCGGATGGACGGGCGCGCTGGTCGTCCAAGACGGCGAGTATGCCCTAGTGGAGGCGCAGCTTTGGCCAAATCGCCGGCTGCATCCGGCCGGTTTCGCGACCGAGAACGGGCTTGGCTACCGGCTCAAGCAGCACTTTGCCCGCTTCGCGCATGGAGCTTGGTTGCCAGTGGAAACCGAATACGAGATCGAAGGGCGGTTGGGCACAACAACCGGTGGCGAACGCATCCGTCGCCTGCGCGGCGCGCCCACGCCGCAGGCGCGGTTGCGCGGCTGGACCCGGTTCAGGGGCTATGAGTTCGACGCGCCGTCGGTCGATTACGCGTTCGCCGTAGAACAAGCGCTCTTGGTCGAGCCGCACTCGCCAACCTGGGACAAGTTTCTAGACAAACGGCGAACGGAGTGGCCCTTGACTCGCCGAGAAGCGCAGGCTTTTGCGGACTTGCAACAAGACTTCGAGCCGCTGGCCGAGCAAGCGGTCGCCGCACTCTACCGACTTCACGAACAGCGGGTGGGCGAGGAGGTGCCCGCTGTCATCGGGGAGGATCCGCTGGCACAAAAAACTTTGGTCAACGACGCGCTCTTGCGCTATGTCGTCGCCGGGGCGACCGGAGTCCACCTCGACACGAGTCTGACGTTCTTCGGCCAGCACGTAGTAGAAATCCCGGCAGCAGCTAGGGGCAAGCTCACGCCGGAGCTGTGGACCAACCGCGTCGATGCGCTGCATTTCGGCGCGCGCTGGCGCGGTGCCAACCTACTCGGCCAGCGTACTGGGATTTATCTCAAAGGGGGCTATAACACCGGGCACGGGCGCTTTTTTGCCGGCGCGGGATCGAAGCGCATCTGGGGTGCAGATGGCCGCAGCTTCACGGGCCTGTACTACCAGCGCGGCACCGTTCCGCGCTATCCTTCGTCGCTCTATACACTCGCCGACAACAGCTATCCCTTTCTGCTCAGTCTCGACGACTACTTCGACTTCTACTGGCGCACCCGCTGGCGCGCCGAGGCGGGGTATCGCTTCGCGCAGCAGCACAGCATCCTGACACTGGCGTTCAATCGAGAGCAGCACCGCAATTTGCGCAAGGAGACAGACTTCAGCTTCTGCCGCACGCAGTCCAAAGACAGTTATGTCTATAAGCATCTCTGCGCCGGCCGGGATCTGACCTACAGGAGTAATCCCCCGATCCGCACGGGTCGCATGACCTCGCTGGAGCTGGTGCTCGACCTGGGGGGACTCGACCCCAAGGCGTGGCATCGCACCCGGCTCGCGGCCGAGTACAGCGACGAGTGGATGGGGAGCTTTGCCCGTTTTGCCCGCCTAGATGCCCAGCTCGACTGGCACGTCGAGCCAGCGCAGGGCAGGCTCTGGCCAGCCGAGTCCAACTACCGACTCCAAGCCGGCGCGGGTTTTGGTCAGGTGCCGATTCAGCGCCACGGGACCCTAGAGGCTGGTCTGGTGATCGTCGCCCCCTTTGGCGCATTTAAAACCCTGCGCAACCGCCCATACACAGGCCAGCACTACGCGGGATTTTTCTGGGAACAGCGCTGGCGGACCGGCCTCTTTGAGCGGTTGGGGCTGGGCTGGCGCGCCCAGCGCTGGGGATTGGGCTGGGCACTGCACGGGGCCACGGGCCGAGTTTGGGATCTTGCCGAGGACTCACCTACGCTCTTCCACCACGAGCTCGGCCTATCGCTGACCCTACTCGATTATCTCACTGTAGAATACACCCGCAGACTGGATCACCAAGAGGGGCACTGGAGCCTGAGTGCGAAGAAGGCATTTTGAGAGAGCTAGTTGTACTGACTAACGACAGGGCCTTTACTTTTTGTGGACGCAGCTTGCATCTAGCCTCTCACCGCTTCTGCCGCTCGTCTTCGGGGTCGTAAAAGGGCAGCGCAGTCACCTCCGCCATACTCGTCGAACCATCGTCCAAGCGCACTTCCACCCGCGTGCCGGGCGCGGCCATATCCGCTTCGACAAAGGCCAATCCCAACGGATAACCCAGCGTCGAGACCGGGGCGATGCTGGTTATACGGCCAGCGATCCATCCCTCCCGCATGATCAAGTTGCACTCCTCGGGCAGCTTGCCAGCAAAACCAGCGGGCCACCGCACGCCGACGAGCGTGCGCCGAACTGGACGTGCAGCATAGATTCGCAGGCTGCGCTGGCCGACGAAGAAGCGCTTGTTCTTGCCAATGGCCCACGCCAATCCCGCCTCTTGGGGATACGTCAGCGCATCCGTGTCGTGGCCGACGATCAGGTGCCCTTTTTCCAAGCGCAACAGGCGCTGCGCCTCCACCCCAAAGGGCCGCGCACCGGCCTCAACCAACGTGCGCCACACGTGCTCCCCCTCCCAAGCCGGCACGTGAATCTCGTATCCCAGTTCGCCGACAAAACCCACTCGCATCACTATTGCCCGCACCCCAGCTACCTCGCCCTCGCGCACTCGCAGATAGGAGAAAGGCCCCGACCGCAAGTCGATGTCCGTCAATGCCGCCAGCGCGTCGCGGCTTTCTGGACCAGCCAAATTGAACGCCGCCAGTTGGCCCGTGACATTGCTCAAGGTCACGTCCAAGCCCCAGATTGCGGCCCAGCGCAGCATCTCGCGATAAAAGGCCGCCGCGCCGCTGCTCGTCGTGGTCGCATAGAAGCGATCTTCGCCCAACCGCGCAATCACCCCATCCTCAATCACGACCCCGCTTTCGTCGAGCGCCACGCCGTAGCGGCAGCGGCCAACCACCTGCTTCTTGAAGCGGCCCGTATAAAGGCGCTCCAGTAGCTCGGCAGCGTCCGGGCCGCTGACCTGCAACTTGCCCAGCGTGCCCACGTCGATAATTCCCAGACCAGCCCGCACCTGCTGCGCCTCCTGCACAATACACTCGTCGCGGCTGGCGTCGTCGCGGGCATAGTATTCGGGCCGATACCAGTCGCCAGCGTGGGCAAAGACCGCGCCGTGTTCGCAATGCCAATCGTGGATCGCCGTCCGGCGCATCGGGTGGAATCGCCGACCCGCTAAATGTCCCAGCGGCACCGGCTGGTAGAACGGACGGGCGGTCGTCGAGCCAGTCGCGGCAATGGTGTCGCCGTTGAGTTTGGCCAAGATCCGCATCGCGTTCATGTTGGACAGCTTGCCTTGGCTCGGCCCCATTCCCACAGTGCTGTAGCGCTTGAGCAATTCGACGCTGTCGTAGCCCTCTTGGTGTGCATTGACGAAATCCGCCAAGTGCAAATCCTCGTCGAAATCCACGAAATTCTTTTTGCTCGGATGGGAGAAAATCGGATAGCTGTGGCTGGGAGCTTCTCGCCCAAGCAGCGGGGGCGCGGCCACCTCGCCGTCGCCGTGACCAGCGTAGTGCGCGGCCTTAAGCCCAGTGACCCGTCCATCTTCCCGCTGAGCGTCTAGATCGTACACCCCGCGAACGCGCCCAGCGACAAAGATCCCGTCTGGACATGACTGTGACACGAGTTGCTCCAACGCCTCGTCGTACGCGAATTGCACCCCCGCTTGGCTGGGCAGCGCGGCATTGGGCATCCAGCCGACCGACGCGGCAATACCGTCGCAGGCGATCTTAGTACCGCGCTGGGCATCTATGGTGCCGTCTGCGGCTAGCGGGGCCACCACTGCGCCGCGCAGGCCATTCTTCTGCCTATTCGGCATGGCCGCATAAATCGCATGACCGCTGTGGATCGGCACCCCAGCGGCGGCGATTTTCTCGGCTAGGTCCGACGGAGTCGCATCGGGACGCAAATCAGCAATGGCCGCCACCTCGACCCCCGCGTCAATCATGTCCAGCGCCAACCCATACGCATCGCTATTGGCCGCTAGCACCACCATGCGGTCGCAGGGTTTGACCGCGTACAACTTCACCAAACGCTGGGCCGCCGACCCGAGCAGCACGCCCGGCAGGTCGTTGTGCCCAAAGACCGCCGGCTGCTCAATCGCGCCGTTGGCATAGACGACAGCCTCGGCGCGTACCTTAGTCATCCGCACCGCATCGAACAGGGCAACCCATCCGTCGGCGTAGTGGCCGCCGGCCGTCGTTCCGCAGCGGATCTCGACCTGGGGCAGGCCAGCGAGCACCTCGACCAACTCGTCGCAGTCCCCACCGTGCTGCCACGCCCAACTCCCCCCTAAACGCGCCTGTTCCTCGACCAGCAAAACGCGGGCACCAGCTTCTCCCGCAGCCCTCGCCGCCTCCAACCCAGCCGCACCGCCACCCACAACCAACACATCGCACCAAGCGTATTCTTTGGGGCTAGCCGTGGCCGCTTGATCGCGGTTGATTTGACCCAAGCCCGCGATCTGGCGGATTATCCGCTCGTGGAAAGGGAATAGCCACCGGGGGCGGTGAAATGTCTTGTAGTAAAAACCCACTGGCATGAAGCGGCCCAAAATCTCCAGCCACTTGAGCCAATCGCCCTTCAACCCACCGATGGTGTTGACCGCCCGCAGGTCCATGCCCGCAGCCAACAGCTCGCTATCGCCGCGCAGATGCGTGCGCTCGCCGTCTGTAAACAGCGCATTGGCATCGTGCCCGGCCAAGCTATACACCCCGCGTGGCCGGTGGTACTTGAAGCTGCGCCCCATCGTCTGCACGCCATTAGCCAACAGCGCACTGGCAATCACATCCCCGGCAAAGCCGCTGAACGTCTCGCCTTCAAAGCAGAATTCAAGCGGCTGCGTCCGGTCGATCCACTCCCCGGGCTGTGCGGACAGGCGGCGTTTCACGC
Organism: Candidatus Latescibacterota bacterium; assembly: GCA_022827835.1. Lineage (GTDB taxonomy): Bacteria > Latescibacterota > UBA2968 > UBA8231 > UBA8231. Next base: position 211,097 of record JAJEIO010000029.1, on the reverse strand, counting down.
TGTGTCCTCCTCGCCCCACAAATAGGTGCGAACGATCTCGTCGCTAGCTGTGTCGCGCTCGGCGATAAACCAAGTGCTGCTGGCGCTGTGGTACCACCACTCGCGCTGGATGCTCGGCTCGCCGCTGCGGTTGAACACGTAGTCGGCCCACTCAGCGTCCTCCGCTTTCTTAGGATCGGGCATAGGACGCACCTCGCCGCCAAAGACGAATTCCGAGAGTGGACGCGGCCCGTTGATTGGGCAGGTGAGGATTTTCATTTGGAATTAGGAATTAGGAATTAGGAATTAAGAATTAGGAATTGAAAATTGAGAATTCGTAATTCGTAATTCGTAATTCCCAATTTACGATCAGTGGCCAACGGACGCCGCTCCCTTCTCGCCAACCAACTCAAACGAACTAAAGCGCGACAGATTAAAAGCGCGGATCAGTGGATGGTCCTCGTCGTGGGCAATGGTGTGGGCCATAGTGTAGCCGCAGACCGGCGAGGCCTTAAAGCCCCAAGTGCCCCAACCCGCGTCAATGTAAAAACCCGCAATCGGCGTCGTGCCCATGATCGGCGAAAAGTCCGGGGTCATGTCGCACAACCCAGCCCACTGGCGCAGCACCTTGACGTCGCTCAAGCAGGGAAAGAGGTCGAGCATGTGGCCGGCCAAGCCCTCGGCAAAATCAAGCGTCGAGCGCATAGACGTCAGCTCGTAGGGGTCCAAAGACGCACCAGCGACCAACTCACCGCGCGAAGATTGGCTGACGTACGTGTGCAAGCTAGCCGATACGACAATCGCGTCGAGCCACGGCTTGAACGGCTCGGTGACAAACGCCTGCAGCGGATGCACCACTAGCGGCGAGCGCAGGCCAACCATCCGCTGTATCTGCGGCGTCCAGCCCGCCACCGCGCTGAGCACCTTGCGGGTCTGAATAAAACCCCGGTCCGTATGCACGCCCGCGACCCGCCCGTCCTCGACTTCAATGTCAGTGACACTGGTCTGCTGGTGGATTTCCACGCCCTTGCTGTCGGCCCCGCGCGCATAGGCCCACGCCACTGCGTCGTGACGGGCGATGGCCCCCGGCGGGTGGTAGAGCGCGCCGACGATAGGCGGCTGGTGCCCGCCGCAACTCAGGTCGATCTCGGGGATGGTCTTCTTGATGAACTCCGGGCCTACTACCTCGGAATCGATGCCGAGGTGCTTGTTGACCTCGGCGCGCCAGCGCTGGGTGCGCAGCGCGGCTGGCGTGTGCGCCAAGGTGAAGTGGCCGCGCTCGGAGTAGAACAGGTTGTAGTCGAGCTTCCGCGACAAATCGCGATACAGATCCACGCTGAACTGGTAAAAGCGCGCGCCCTCTTCCGTCAGGTAATTCGAGCGGATGATTGCGGTGTTGCGGCCGGTGCCGCCGTGGCCGATGTAGCGCTGCTCTAGCACGGCCACATCGCGAATGCCGTGCTCGTGGGCGAGATAGTGCGCCGCAGCCAGCCCGTGGCCGCCGCCGCCGATGATCACCACTTCATAGCTGTCGCGCAGCCGCTCGGGCGAGCGGAACATGCGCGGCTCGGAGTAATCCTTCTCGAAGCCGTATTTGAGCAACCGGTAGGACATGACGGGGGAGACTCTCCTCTCGCAGAACGAGAAAAATCAAAGACCGATAACTGTGAGAAGCCTTTGCAACTCACTATCGTGCTGGGCCGCCCGCTGCACATCAGATAAAGTGAAACGCTGACTCAACTGGTCCGCCGTCAGTTGCTTGCTATACTCGGGCCAAACCTTCCTGAGCTCCGCCATCGCGTTGTCTGCCGCAATTATCCGATTCTCTTGTCCTTGATGCAACCTGATCAGCAGCCCTTCTAGGTTCGGCTCCTGAAAAATGATCTTTAGCTTCGCTCTGGATGCAACCGTCTGGGAGTCGCGTCCGGCCTGCAGGTCTTGCTTAATTCGGTCTCGGTCCAACAACACCAGCCTATTGCGGATATTGCTCTTGCCGAAACGTCTCAAGTAGCGGGCAGCTTCCTCGACAACAGCTACAGAGTCGCCGCCGCTCCCCGGTTTCACATCCAGATGCAGGTGCAGACCTGCTTCTTCACAACAATGGCCGAGGAACCGTGCGAACGCCTGGTCGCTCTTGCCCTCAACCCCGATGAAAATGACCCGCCTAGGTTCGATCGACCTGCGGCGCATCGCTCCTCAGCCGATTTTCGGAACACCGCCGAGCACCCCCGCCCGGTACTTGGGATAGAGACGGGCGTCGCGGCGGAGACCGCGCACATCTTGGGCACTGTACACGCGGGTCGCGCCATCGCGGTCCTTCTCGACAATGAAGACCTCTTCCTTCTCCAGATTGTCGAGCAGGCCGACATTGTGAGAGGAGACGAAAACCTGTGCGCCGGAAGGATTGGTCTCTTGGGAGCGGAACCAGCCGAGTATTTCGCCGGCCATATCCACGTGAAGGTCACCGTCGACCTCGTCGAGGACCACGGGAATGCCATCGTTGAGGGCGAGGTATAGCTGAGGCAGCAGATGGAACAGTCGTTTCGTGCCGCTGGACTCGAAGGGCAAAGGGACCAGCCTGTCGAGCCCGCGATGGTCGAAGAACACTTCCTTCTTCTCGGCTTGCTCCAAAATACGCACGTCTCGAATCCCCAAGTCGCTGGACTGGATGTGTTTCAAGAGCCAAGCTCTCACCTGGGGAGCACTCTCGTCGAATGCGTCCACCATTGTTTGGGTCGGAAGCTGCAATTTCTCGCGGTGAATGATGTTGGAATAAAAAGAAAAAGCGCGCATCCATTCTGCGATACGCGCCGCCAAAGGCACATTGAGCAGGGCGAGCGTGGCAATCACCGAGGCGTCCGCCCGAATCGCCTTGAGGCGGTCATCCCTCGGAGTGAGCCCTAGTTCGCTGGAAACGTATATAGGCTCTTCCGGAGCACCGCGCTCGAAAAGGCGGCGGGGACGCCCCTTGGGAAAGTAGGACAGCACTTCGCGCTGGAAGAAGGTATCCTTGACGCCGGCGTCACCGCGTTTCACGGCCAGTTCGTAGCGGAACAGGTGCCGGGCTTGGTCCGGTGCCAGCCAATCCGCTTCGATCTCCACGCAAAACCGCGTCGGTTTGTCTCTGGTTTCCGTCGAAGAGAAAGGGAGAAAGGTGAGCGGGCTGGTCTCTTCAGCAGGAGATGCGGATGAGGCGATGCGGGCGGTAGCAAGCAGCGCATCCAGCAGGGTCGTCTTGCCCGATCCATTGGGTCCCATGAGCACGACGACAGAGGGGAGCCGGATATCCGGCTTGGCCGTACTGCGTCGAAAGCGCTGCAGGTCGGGAGCAGTACCTGGAATGCGGAGGTCGAGAACTACTTCCTCGCGGACCGAGTAGTAGTTAGATACGGAAAATGTGTGAATCATTTCACAACAATAACGATTTTTCGTCGGAATAGCAATATAATTCCCTAAAATTGGGCGTACATCAAACTCAAACAGACGTCAAATACCGGTCGATCTCCCAGCGGCTGACTTGGCTGTCGTACTCGGCCCACTCGTCGGCTTTTATCTTGAGGAACTCGTCGGCGATGGGGCCTAACGCGCTCTGCACCACTTCGTCCGCGCCCAGCGCGTCGAGCGCCTCGGCCAGCGATTGCGGCAAAACCTGTATCCCTGCCGCTTGAATCTCGTCGAGGGGGCGCTCGTACATGTTGCCCAGATTTGGCTCGCCCGGCTCCAAGCCGCGCTCAATGCCATCGAGTCCGGCGACCAGATAGGCGGCCAGCGCCAGATAGGGATTGGCCGCGGCGCTGATCGTGCGGTCTTCAAAATGCCCCTCGCCGGCCGTGCGGATCATTTGCGTGCGGTTGTTGTCGCCATACGTAATAAACGCCGGCGTCCAGGTAAAACCCGAACGGCTCGAATAGATTCCAGCGCCGAGCTGTAGGCGCTTGTAGCAGTTCACCGTCGGGCTGGAGACCGCGCACAGGGCGCGCGCGTGGTGCAAAATGCCGCCGAGGAAGTGATAGGCCAATTCTGAACAACCCAAGCCCCGCGCGTCCCCCTCGTCCAAGAACAGATTTTCTCCTGACTCGGCATCGGCCAGATGGTAGTGCGCGTGCAAGCCGCTGCCAGTGCGGTCGGCAAATGGCTTTGGCATGTGCGAGGCGATGGCACCGTACTTCTTGGCAATCTGCGAAGTAGCCATTTTAAAGAAAATGATGCGGTCCGAAGTCGTCAGCGCGTCGGCGTAGTCAAAGTTGACCTCGAACTGGCCGTTGGCATCCTCGTGGTCGCACTGGTACACGCCCCAGCCCATGCTGTTGAGCGACAGCGTCAACTCCTGCAAGTACGCCATGGCTGGCGACATGGAGCGGAAGTCGTAGCAGGGCTTGGCCAGCGAGTCCACCCCGTCCGGGTCCCAGGGCCGGATCGAGCCATCGTCATTGCGCGCGAGGAGGAAGTGCTCCGGCTCCATGCCCACGTTGAATACATAGCCCTGTTGCCGGGCGTCGGCGAGCACCCGCTGGAGGTTGGTGCGCGAGCAGTAGGGATAGGACTCCCCATCGACGAAGAGATTGCTGGCAAAGCGCACGGTGTTCGGCTGCCAAGACAGCCGCGCGTACGAATCGAGGTCAATCTGCGCCAGCATATCGTGCGAGTGCGGCCCCTGTCCCAAACCCCAAATAGACGCGCCAGCAAAACCCGCGCCTTCGTCAAGCGCATCGTCGAGCGCCGTCACCGGCACCATCTTCACTTTGGGCGCGCCAGTCATATCGACGAACTGTACTAGGAGGAATTCAATGCCCTCTTGGGCGAGGCGTTCTTTGATTTCAGTGCGTTCAGTCACAACAAGCTCCTTTAGTTGGCGTGTTTCCAGGAATCCAATCCGTCCCGGCCAAGGGGATCTTGGCCATGGCCGCCGCTTCAATAGTCAGCGCCGCCAAGTCCTCTGGCTCCAGATTGTGCACGTGCGATTTGCCGCAGGCGCGGGCAATGGTCTGGCACTCCATGGTCATTACCCGCAGATAGTTGGCGAGTTGTCGGCCTCCGGCCACAGGGTCGAGGCGCTCGGCCAATGCGTCGGTCTGGGTCGAAATGCCAGCCGGGTCTTGGCCGTCCTGCAAGTCGTCGTAAAAGCCAGCCGCCGAACCAATTTTGCGGTACTCGGGGTCCAAATGCGGGCTGTTGTCGCCCAATGCAATCAGCGCGGCCGTGCCAATCGAACAAGCATCCGCCCCCATCGCCAAGGCTTTGGCCACATCCGCGCCGCTGCGGATGCCGCCAGACACAACGAGCTGCACCTTGCGGTGCATATCCAACTCGTCGAGCGCTTCCACGGCTTGGCGCACGGCTGGCAGGGTCGGAATCCCCACGTGCTCGATGAACACCTCCTGGGTCGCTCCCGTGCCGCCCTGCATCCCGTCGAGCACCACCACGTCGGCACCAGCCTTGATCGCTAGCAGCGTGTCGTAGTAGGTCCGCGTCGCGCCGATCTTGACGTAGATCGGCACCTGCCAGTCGGTGATCTCGCGCAGTTCGACTATTTTGATCGCCAAGTCGTCCGGGCCGGTCCAATCGGGATGGCGGCAGGCCGAGCGCTGGTCAATGTCCTTGGGCAAGGTCCGCATCTGGGCGACGCGGTCGCTGATCTTCTGACCCAACAGCATTCCACCGCCGCCGGGCTTGGCCCCTTGGCCGAGTACCACCTCAATGGCGTCGGCCTTCCGCAGGTCGTCGGGGTTCATGCCATAGCGCGAGGGCAAAAGCTGATAGACCAAAATCCGTGACTGCTCGCGCTCCTCCGGCGTCATCCCGCCGTCGCCGGTCGTGGTGCTCGTGCCTACCTCGCTGGCACCGCGGCCGAGCGCCTCTTTGGCCTGCGCCGACAGCGAGCCAAAGCTCATCCCCGCGATGGTGACGGGGATGTCGAGGTGGATCGGATTTTTGGCGTAGCGCGTGCCTAACACCACATCGGTGTCGCAGCGCTCGCGGTATCCTTCCAGCGGGTAGCGCGACATGCTCGCGCCCAAAAAGACCAAGTCGTCAAAATGGGGCACCTGGCGCTTGGCTCCCCAACCGCGGATATCGTAGATCCCGGTCTGCGCAGCGCGCTGGATCTCGTAGATGACGTCGCGGCCAAAGGTCGCCGATTCGCGCAGGCCCTCTGGGTTATAGTGTGATTGCATCATAGGTCGTCTAGTACTGGGATGCGTTATCTACCTTGAAATTGTAAAGCTGGCGCGCCGACCCGTAGCGGCGGAACTCTTCCGGGCGCACCTCGGGCAAATCCGCTCGCGCCAGCAACTCGGCCAACGCGCTCAAATGCTCGTCGCGCATGGGCTTTTCAATGCAGTCGGCCCCCAAGCCCGCGACCCGGCCGCGGACAAAAATCCGCGCCTCGTACAGCGAGTCACCCAACGCCTCGTCGGCATCGCCGCAGACGACTAGGTTGCCAGCCTGGGCCATAAAGCAACTGCTGTGACCGACCGAGCCGCCAACCACAATATCGATCCCCTTCATCGAAATCCCACAGCGGCTCGACGCGTCGCCCTCAATGACCAGCAGGCCGCCGTGCCCGGTGGCCCCAGCGCATTGGCTGGCGTGGCCTTTCACTCTCACCAGCCCCGACATCATGTTCTCGGCCACCCCGACCCCGACCATCCCGTGGACGGTGATGTGGGCGCGCTGGTTCATGCCAGCGCAATAGTAACCAACGTGGCCTTCGATATCGATTTCCACGGGCGCATTGACTCCAGCGGCCACCGCGTGCGCGCCTCGCGGATGCAGAATCCGCCACGGCGTCTTGGCCGCCTCGTCAGTCAGGTCGTGCAGACGCTGGTTGAGCTGGCGCAACTCTCCAGTCGCCAAGTCGAAAACCTCCGCGCCCATCAATCGGCTCCTCCCCAAGTGTACACTCGCGCCGGCTTGGGCTCCCATACCTCCGCATCGTCGATCCCCGGCAAGCTCGATAGCGCCTGGAACTCGCTAGCCATCGCCACGTACTCATCCGTCTCGGCCAGCACGGCCGGCTTGCAGGCGATCGGGTCGCGCAAGACCGCAAAGCCATCGACCGTGCCGATGGCAAAAGTATAGAAACCGTCCAGATCGTCGAGCGCCGCTTGCAGGGCCGCTTGCAAGGTATCCCCCTGCTGCATCCGCCACATCAGATAACCAGCGGCCACCTCTGAGTCGTTCTCCGTGCGGATTTCGATCCCGCTGCGCTCCAGGCGCGTGCGCAGCCGGTTGTGATTGCTCAGCGAGCCGTTGTGTACTAAGCAGAGGTCCATGCCCGTGGAAAAAGGATGCGAGCCGTCGGTAGTCACCGCGCTTTCGGTGGCCATGCGCGTGTGACCGATGATGTGCGTACCGCGCATCTTGCGCACGCCAAAGCGATCGACGATCTCGGAAGGCGCGCCGATCTCCTTGAGAATCTCAATGCTGCGACCGATGCTCATCACCGTCAGGCCCGGGTCTGAGCCAGCCAACTCTCGCCCCAGCGAATCGGCGTCGGCGCGCACTGCGATGACCGCGTAGTTGGCGTTGACGCGCAGGCTGGCCTCGCAATCAAAGCGCGCGCCGAGTTGATCGGCTAGCCCCGACCAGTCGTAGTCGTCGGCAGCGTGCCGCAAGGTGACTTTGATAAAGCCTTCCGGCGGCTCATTGCCATAGAGCGCCAACCCCGCGCTGTCGGGGCCGCGATCGCTCATGCAGATCAGCATCTCGGCGAACAGCGCGCCGAGTTGATCGGCCAAGTCGCGTTTTTTTACGTACAGCCCAACAATACCACACATTGCTACTAGTCGTTTTAGTCCGATGTTTGTTCTACCGCTCGCGGATAGACTAAATTACACAATCGCTTCATACGCAACAAACACAGCGAGGCAAATAATATGACCAAATTTCCAGCAGTACAAGCCCTCACCTTCGACCTGTTCGGCACCGTCCTCGACTTGGGCGGCAGCCTGACTCCAGCTATCGCGTCCTACCTGCGCGATAAAGAATCTTCAGTCCCGCCCGAGCACCTGTGGAACCAATGGCGAGCGCGCCAGCGCCTAGAGCAATATCAGGACAACATCCTCCTGCTGGGCCACAGCGGCTATCTGGAAACGGTGCGGCGGGCCTTGATTTACGTCTTGGCTTTAGAAGGAATAAACGCGGCCGAAGGGGATGTCCCCCGGCTCATGGCAGCCTGGCAACACCTCAACCCCTTCGCCGATGTGCGAGCAGCCTTCGAAAAGCTAAAGGGGCGCTACCGCCTAGTCGCTCTGTCCAACGGCGAGTCGGACTTTTTGAACCATCTGGCGACCAATCGCATTGGCTGGGACTTCGACCGCATTATCTCAGTCGAGGAAGTAGGTGCCTTCAAGCCGCACCCTGGGGTGTATCGCCGAGCCGCGGCCTCGCTGCACCTAGAAGTGGGACAGTGCATGATGGTTTCGGCCAATTCATTCGACGTGATGGGAGCGCGAGCCTGCGGCCTGAGGGGAGCCTTCGTCAACCGCAACGCCCTGCCCTACGAAGAAACGCCGTACCGGCCCGATGTGGAGGTAGGAAATTTTACTGAGCTAGCCGAGGCACTACTGTAAAGATCGTTCCGCGGTCAAATGACCAAAACGGCGCTCCGAGCCATCTCGTCCCAGTCCGGCTCCACTGCGGGACGGTCGCTCCAAGCTATCGACATGGCACCATCCTCTACGACGACTGTACCCCGGCAGTCCAATTCCTCCTCGGGAGGACGCGGCTGCACGCCCATGGCCTCAAAGACAGGGTCGTTTCCGATGGACAGGATTACCTGGGGATCGCCGCCGTGTACTTCGACGCCAAAGCTCTCGGCCAGTTGGGCCTGTTTGACCTGACCCGTGATGCCAATACCCCGCTGCCGGACGATATCCGCAGCCTGTAGCGCCAAGTACGGTGCCGTATTGTAGGGCTGTCCGCCGATGGCTCCGATCCATTCGAGGGTCAGCACCGGAAGATCGAGGGCGGCGCACAGCTTCTTCAGACCCATGATGTCGTAATCCTGCAGCGGCTCTTCGATCCACCTGTAGTGATACTTTTCTAGGATGCGGCCGATTTTTATAGCCTCCTCGACCGTGTACGACTCGACGGGATCGTGAAAGAGCAGGATATCATCGCCCAGCGTCTCCCGCAGCTTCCTGGCCATCTCTCCGTTGCCTTTTACCCCCCGATACGAGTGATCCTTGCAGCCGATAAACCCCTCTTCTTCCACCCGTTTCACCGCGTGGGCCACTAAGTCGTCAATGGTCCGCCCACCGACGTTGCAATAGGCGGGTACGCTTTCGCGGCAAGCTCCGAGCAGCTTGTAGATCGGCAGGCGGGCACTTCGACTCGCCAAGTCCCACAACATCCGGTCGATGGTGTCGAGCAGTCCCCTACCCGTGTACATAAACCGCTGGGCCATCCAAAACCGCTGCCAGATGTATTCCCGGTCAAAGGCATCCACGCCGATGAGCATGTGGGCATACCGGGCCAGAAAAGCCTTGGCCTCCCATTCCAGTTCCCGGGGATTGTACCCCGTGGCGTAATTGGCGTACGCATCCAGTTCACCATCCGTCACGAGCCGGATCATCAGGCGATACGTCGGCTCCGGTTCTTCCCCGGTAAACGTAAATCCCTCGGGATCGACCGCACCGAATCCTTGATCGTGGGTAAGCAGCCCGGATATACCCGGCGGCACCGGGGCGATGCTACCTCTGGCCCCGCAACTCTCCTGCCGCGTCGCGGGTTCGCCCTGCAACAGGTAACATTTCACATCTCGAATCTGCATAGGGCCTCAGATCTCAATCAGTTCCTCGGTGTGCTCGTTGACAGCACCCATGTCGATCTCCATGCCTAGTCCCGGCGCGTCGGGAATCCCGATATACCCATCGCATATCGGCAGCGGATTCCCGATGAATGGCGAAGAAGCTCCATTTTCGGCCACCTCCAAAAAGGGCGCATTCCGAATCGCGCCCGCCAGATGCAGATGGGCGAAACCATCGCAGATTCCCAAGCCGTCCAAATGGCAGTAGGCCCCGAAGGCTTCGACGCAGCGAGCGGCTTTGAGCACATCCGTCATGCCGCCGGCCCGCGTTACCCCAGTGCGAACGTGGTCAGCCGCCTGAGTCGTCATAACCTGCGCCGCTTCCATGGGACTGGACACGCCGGTGCTCGTCGGAGTATCTATCGCGGCAGCTAACTGCCGGCCGCCGGACATGTCGCTATCGGGCCGCGGCCGGTCAAAACAGAAAAAGTCCGCCGCGTCGAGCGCCCGGCCGATCCGTATCGCTTGGTCAATAACCAACCGCGTCCGGCCGTCGAGCAACAGACAGAAATCCGGTCCCACGGCCCTGCGCATGTCGCCTACCAGGTCAACGAGCGATTCTTCGTCCAAAAAGGCGTCGAATTTGTAAGCCCGGAAACCAGTACGCTGCGCTTCCTGCGCTTCCGCGACGATCTCTTCCGCCGAGTTGCGCTCCGACCTCCTGCAAACCGGAATGCGGTTGCGAAAGCCGTTGACATGCCTGTGAACCGGCTGGCCGGCGGCTTTGGCCACAAGATCCCACAATGCGACATCGATACAGGCGCGAAGATCGGCGGACACGCTCCCATCTACTTCGTTGAACGTCTGCCATAGCCGCTCGCGATTGACGGGGTCCGCATCCATGAGGACGGAGGCCGCCGCGGCCACGTCGGCCTCGGCGACTGTAGCCGCAACGCCGGTACAGTGACCTTCCAAGCCCGCGTCGGTCAGAATGCGCAACAAACCGGCGGGCTGATGGACGATTATGCGGGATATAATCATGGGCTTTTCAAATCGGCCCCCCAGCTTCAACCGCCAAAATTATAGGACACAGCCAACTTCAACCGCCGTCCCTTGGGATCGTGAGTAAAGCCATCGTACGCCTGCTCAATGTTCACCAGCGGCGGCATCGTGTCGAGCAAGTTCATCCCCGACAGCGCGATATTGACGCCCTCGGACAAGTCCCACAGAAAGCTCACATCCCAAGTGACGAACGAGTCAATGGTACCGAATACTTCTTTAACGGCATCATTCCCGGAATTCATCGATCCCCGGTCCTCGTACGACGAAATGTAGTTCAAAAAGCTCACGAGACGGTAGCCTTCCCAGTGATAGCCCGCGGACACTTGGCCCTTCAACTTCGGTAGCGAGGTTGCAATGGGATTGCCAAAGTTCAGGTAGCCGGCCGCGTCTGCCCCTTCTTGCAACACCAAGTTGCCGAGCGCCAGAGCCTTCGTCCGGTACTCCAGCGTGTATGTAGCATCCAAGCTGAGCGAGACTTCCCCAACTCCGGCGTCCGTGTTCCCGCCCAGATGCAAATCAATTCCCGAGGTCTTGACCCCTGGCCAATTGACGATATCAACTTGCACCCGCTCCAGTTCGGAGGCCGCACACGTACCAGTGCCGATCCCGTCCGGGCAGACAATGAACTGCTTCAGGGCCTCATTATTCGCTTCATCGGCATATAAAGCAGTAATAGCCCCGTGCGGCATGGCACCGATGACATCCTTGAAATCGTAGCTCCAGTAGTCAAACGTCGCATCAAAGCCCTCCTCGGTGACTAAGACGAAACCCGCATTATAGGTAAAAGCCTGTTCGGGTTTGAGGTCTTTGCTGCCGAATCGGTCCACCGTTTGATAGGCACCCGTCTCATTGATCCACTCGAGCGTCGAAAGCGGGTTTTCATTTACGTCGTCCAGCGATGGCGCGCGAAACGTCGTCTGCACCGAGCCGCGCAGAAACACGGATTGGGTCGGCGATTCCACTAGCTGATAGCGCCAGCCAAACTTGGGATCAAAACTGCTCGCCACATCGTGGAACTCGTAGTTGGCCGCGAGCTGGGTATCAAAGCGCGATCCCAAGCTCAGGGGAACCTCGACAAAGAAGCGATGCACGGTCTGCGATTCATCATACGGCCGATTCACATTGGTGAACGCATAGGGACCGAACCTGTCCTCCGCAGAGCACCCGTCATCGCCCACCACCGGACAGGGGTTGATGGTCACATCGCCCTCGTCGTTGGGATCGCCGCTGGCATTGAGCAGACGGAACTGGTAGCCGGCCGCGTAACTGGCGACGTCCTCAATCCAAGTGCCGCTCAGCGTCGCATCGGCGACCAGCAGATCCGCGGTGCTCTGTAGATCGACTTCATTATCTGCCAGCCAGTGCCGCAACTCGGGACTGTTGGCAAGGTTGGTGCGATAATCGGGATTCGCTTGGCTTGCAAACTCCGCGCCGTATTGATCCGCGAATTCGATGGCATTGCCAAAGGGATTGTAGTACTGGCAATCGCCCTGACCCGCCACTTGGCCGTTGAGTGGGCCGAGCCTCATCCCTGCAAGAGACTCGTTATCCGCCTCCACGCCAACACCACAATCGGGCCCGCCAAACCCGCGGAAGCCGAGGAATATCCGCTCGATGTACACCCCCGGCAGATTGTAGTTGCCCTCGGTGCGGGAATAGGAGAGACCTAGATCAAAATGGGCATTTTGACCTAGATCTCCATTGGCAGAAGCCGCCACGCGCAAAGTGCGAGAGTCGCGGCCCAGTATGCGCCCGGGACCCGAGTTGCCAAATGGACGGCCATTGAAATACCAGTTCTCGCCGCCTTGGCATTCGTTGTAGTACAGATCGCCTTCCTCTGCACCGTAGTCCGCACAGAATGCCTCCCGGCCCGGATGGTTGGGCGCGACCTCCATGATGCTCGTATCTGTCAAGGGAAAGGGAGGATACGAAGGCGTGGTGTACCACTCGGGAATCTCAGCCTGGGCAACCAGACCCTCTAAGTGATACTCCGTGCCATTGCCCAACTCGCCGTTGATCTCGGCAAAAGCGCGCATATGGCTCATGTCCTCGATCAAATTCTCGTACTGCTGATAGCGAAAGCGGCAGGTCCAAGACTCCCGGAAGCCGCCAAACTGCTCGCAACGCGGGGCGTGGATGGCAGCGGTCCACGGGGCTGGCGCGCCAACCGCAAAGGTCCCCGGATTGCCCAAGCTCGACCATCCAAGGCGCTGCCCGCCGCCATGCCACGGCTGCAACAAGTAGTCCCTCTCGGAAGCCGGTAGCGCCTGACGCCCTCTCCATTCTCCAGCAACAACCGCATGAGCCGCGCCGATCTTCCCACCCCAGATCGCGCCGACGTTGGAATCGCCCGCGCCAGCGATATACTCGTGCGCACCCGAGACCTCAAAACCCTCAAAGTCGGCGCGAGTTAAAAAATTGGCGACACCTGCCACCGCATCCGACCCATAGATGGCCGAGGCCCCTTCTTTGAGTACCTCGACCCGATCCACGGCGATGGAGGGAATGGCATTCACATCGACGAAGCGCCCGCCGATCAAGCGCGCCGGGACATAGGTCTGGCGGCGGCTGTTGATCAATACCAGCGTCCGCGAAGCTCCCAGACCGCGCAGATTGACGTTGGCAATGCTCTCGGAAAGAGTAGCGGCTTGGTTGGCATTATACCAACTGCTGCGCTCGCCGATCACTCCGTGACTGGCGCTCAAGTTCTTGAAGAAATCAACCGCCTGCGGCGATCCTTGTTCGGCCATCTTGTCCCGGCCAGTCACCGCAACAGCATAGGTCGAACTAACGTGAGAGTTCTTAACAGCCGTGCCGGTCACCGCCAGCTCTTCGAGGAGCAGTGCAGAGGGTTTTATCCGCAACTCGACGGTCGCGGTTTGCCCGGCCTCTACCACAACCGTGGCAGTCGCCGACGAGTAGCCGATCAATTCGGCGCGCAATTGGTGCTCGCCCACTGGCACGTCGGCTATAGTAAACTGACCCTGTGCGTCCGACATCCCGCCTAGGTCCAAGGCCGGGATATAGACTAAGGCCGTCTCCAGCGCCTGGCCGCTATCGTCGTCAACTACGGTGACGACGACAGTACCTGTTGCTTGCGTCCACGCCGGCGCAGCCCAAACCAAAGCCGCGGCGACTAGCACCAAAAAGTGCCTAGGCAAAGATTTCATCGTAGGCCTCCTTCATTTAAGAGTGGGTGTATATCTTCATTCTAAGAATTCGTTTTGTAACGTTTACTCCGTCAGCATTCAGTGCGCTGCACGCACTTCGCTGCGCAGCCCCATCCAGACGCAGACGGCCATTCCCAAGAGGACCAAGGCAAATGGGAAGCCTGTTGCGAGCGAAGCCGCCTGCAGCGAATTCAGCCCTCCGCCAAGTAGGAGGGCGATAGCAACTAACCCCTCAATCGTACACCAAAAGACCCGCTGCGCTACTGGAGCATCTACTCTGCCACCGGCTGCAATAGTATCGACAATCAACGAGCCAGAATCCGACGAGGTAACGAAAAATACGATGGTCAGCAGGAGCGCCACCGATGAGAGCAACTTGGTCAGCGGGAGTTGGTCGAACATCTTGAACAATGCGATTTCCAGCTTCCACGCCGCAACATTCTCGGTTACACCGGTATAGCCCCCAACGATGTGCTGGTGGAGGGCCGTGCCGCCAAAGGTGCCAAACCACAATAGGCATAACACCAGCGGCGGGATGAGGACAAAAATCGCGAATTCGCGCACAGTGCGGCCCTTGGAAATGCGAGCGATAAACGTGCCGACAAAAGGTGCCCAAGCAAACCACCAAGCCAAGTAGAATGTCGTCCAACCATGCAGAAAATCCACGTCCTCGCGCCCGACCCAATTACTGAGCGGCACAATTTTGGCGAGATAGCTGCCAAGTGCAGCGAATATACTACGAAAAATGTAGAGCGTCGGCCCGAGCACAATAACCGTTAGCAGCAACAACAACGCGAGAATGATGTTAAACTGGCTAAGGCGCTTGATCCCAACATTAATACCCGCCAACACCGATGTCAGCGCGATGGACGTAATCACCACAATCAGCACCACCATAGTGGTGTTGTTCGCGGGAACATCGAACAGATAGTTCAGACCCGAGGTTAGCTGCTTAACCCCCAAGCCAAGCGAGGTGGCAAGGCCGAACAGACCGGCGAAGATGGCAAACGTATCGATGATATGACCAGGCCAGCCCCAGATGCGGTCGCCGAACAAGGGATAGAACGCCGAGCGAATGGTGAGCGGCAATCCGCGATTGTAGGCGAAGTACGCGAGAGCAAGTCCCACGACGCCGTAAGCTCCCCAACCGTGCAGCCCCCAGTGAAAAACGGTTGCCGCGATGCCGACGGCCGCGGCTTCTTCTGTTCCGGCAGCGATGCCAAGCGGTGGACTCTGAAAGTAGAAAATCGGCTCGGCCGCGCCGTAAAACAGCAGACCGATACCTACGCCAGCGGCAAAGAGCATGGCAAACCAAGTTGCGTTGGAGTATTCGGGTTTTGCATCGGCCCCTCCGAGGCGCACCTTGCCGAGAGGCGAGAAGGCTACATACAGACAAAAGAGCAGGAGAAAATTAGCGGTAATCAGGAAAAACCAATCGAGATTTACAGTCAGCCACTCGCGGGTATTTTTGAAAACTTCCGTTGCGGCTTCTTGGAAGACGAGCGCCCCAGTGACAAAAACGACAATGGTGATACTGGAAATTGTGAATACTGGGGTCAGATAGATATCTAAGCCGAATAGTTTCTTGTGACCCTCGTCATCTAGCGACTGTAATTGTTCTCCTTCGCTTATTCCCAAAACTCCTCCTTTCTTGGGAACTTAGGAGTATTAACCCAACTCGGCGTTGTTGGTGCATAAGCGGACGATTTTGTTCCGTAGCGCCGTAAAACAAAAAGGATCCTTGTTAGATTGGCCATGACTTTTTAGGAGTCAATGCTTCTTCATACAAGCAGCCTATTGCAGTCAAGGTATCGCCCCCTCCGTCCCCTGTCAAGGCTTCGTCGCCGCTCAATGGCGGACTCTTTGAACCTGCAAACCGCACCCTTTCACCGAGCTAACTGCGGCGCTGCTGTTGAAGTTGCCCATGTTACTCGTATATTTTTTAAAGAAACGAGCGTTATGAGATCAGTAATAGGATACCTCATGGGGTTGCTCTTAGTGGTCAATGCCAGCGCCCAGCCACTGGTCGAGGGGCGGGTGCGGCTGGCTGCGGGGCAACCGATCGCCAACGCGCAGGTGCGGCTGTTCGACGCCACCGATCTGCGCCACTCGGTCCGCGCTATCACCGATGAAACCGGCTATTTCGCCCTGCCTCTAGCGGCATTGAGTACGACTGCGCTGCCGCAACAATTTTACCTAGGGCAGAATTACCCCAACCCATTCAACCCTTCCACAATCATTCCCTATCAACTGCCGGTTTCGACTCGCGTGCGGCTAGAAGTGCTAAACATCCTAGGGCAACGCTTGGCGACGTTGGTGGATGCGGAGCAGCCAGCGGGCTTTCACACGGCGACGTGGGATGGCACGGACGCGTCGGGGCGAGGCGTCGCGGCAGGAGTGTATCTGTATCGGCTGGTTGGCGATGAGGTGCGCTTGACTCGGTCGATGGTGCTGCTCGACGGGGCCGTTGGGGTCGCCTCTGAGGGACCGGTAAGCACGGAGTTGGGAGGCACAGAGCCATCAGACTTGGCGCAGGTCTATGGATTGACCGTCTCAGGCCAAGGCTTGATCCCCTATGTGGACCCGGCCCTTCGGGTGGGGACCGAGGCTGTCGATATTGTAGTCGCATCACTCGACAGCTTTCCCCAAGATCAAGGAGCGGCGAGCAGGCTACTAGGCGACCTTGACAACAACGGTCGCGTCGATTGGGCCGATGCACTGCTAACCGTCCTGTACAGCGAAGATTCCTCCATCGCCCTGCCCAACAACGGCGATATATCCTTGGGCGATGTCAGTCAAGACGGACAAATTGACCTAGCCGACGCTCAGCTTATCGAGGCGTATAGCATCGATCCGTTTCACCCGTTGCTGCCTGGGTGGATCGGCAAGTCGGTGGACCCACCACCACCCGAAGACCCGCGCCTGACGCAGATCGAATTGCCGGAAGGGTTCCACATCCGCGTGTACGCCAAAGGGGTACTCGGCGCTCGCTCGCTGAGCCTCAGCCCAGATGGCACCCTATTCGTCGGCACCCGGTCCGGTGGTCGCGTGTACGCAGTGCGCGACGAAGACGGCGACCACAAGGCCGAGCGCGTCATCATCCTCGCCAGCGGTCTGAACAGACCCAACGGCGTCGCCTTCAAGGACGGCGACCTGTACGTAGCCGAAATCAGCCGCATCCTGCGCTATCGCGCTATCGAAGCGCACCTCGACAACCCGCCGCAACCGGAGATCGTCAACGACGCCTTCCCAACAGACCGCGCCCACGGCTGGAAGTTCATCCGCTTTGGCCCCGACAGTTTGCTGTACGTGCCGGTCGGCGCGCCGTGCAACATCTGCGCTTCCCCCGATCCGTACGCATCGATCGGCAGGTTGGATCCTTCCACGGGCGACTTCGAGGTCGTGTCCCGAGGCGTGCGCAATACCGTCGGCTTCGACTGGCACCCAGAAACAGGAGAAATGTGGTTCACGGAAAACGGCAGAGACTGGATGGGCGACGACATGCCGCCAGACGAACTGAACCGAGTAACCGCCGATGGGCAGCACTTCGGCTATCCCTACTGCCACGGCACTAGCATCGCCGATCCAGCTTTCGGCGCTCAGCGTGGCTGCGGCGAGTTCGTCGCGCCAGTCCAAGAACTCGGCCCGCATGTAGCGGCTCTTGGGATGCGCTTTTACACTGGCAACATGTTTCCGGCGGAATACCGCAATCAGATCTTCATCGCCGAACACGGCTCTTGGAATCGCACTCGCAAGATCGGTTACCGCCTCACTCTAGTGCGTTTGGCCGCCGACGGGGCGGTCAGCTACGAGCCGTTTGCGGAAGGTTGGCTACAGGGAGAATCGAACTGGGGCCGGCCTGTTGACGTCCTCGTGATGCCCGATGGTTCACTGCTAGTCTCGGACGATCAAGCCGGTCTAATCTACCGGATCAGTTACTGAGGCCGCGTGTACAACGCTTCAAACCGGTCCTTGGCCTCCCACCCCAAGAGCCGCTTGGCCTTGTCGGGCCGGTACTTGTCGTGCGGCAGCCGTGCACAGATAAAGAAATTTTCGTACGGCGACGGCATCTCGGGTGCCCGGAGCCCATACAAGAACGCCTCTCCGGTATCCTCCCACGAGGTCGAGTATGGATGCACGCCCTGCCCATGTTCCTCGGACAGAATTTCCCTCGGCCGAAAATCCGTATAGACAAAGGTGAGCACCTCCAAGCCCTCGCGCTCGGCAAACACGCGCGTAATGTGTCCACCGAGATACTTGCTCACTGCGTAGAGATCGTCGCCTGGATGCAGCGGGATGTCGGCTTCCACCTGAAAGTCGTTCCAATAGTCGGCGTTGTGGTTTAAGGAGGTGTGAAAAGGCCCGGTGTGGATCAGCCTTTTTATGCCGCAGGCCACGCTGGCTTTGGCCACGTTGTACGCGCCGACCATGTTGACTTGGAAGGCCAGCACGGGATGCGGCCGGACGACGGATACATTGATCGCCGCATCCATGCCCTCGCAGGCGGCTAGCACTTGCGCGTAATCGGTAATATCGACGACCCGATTTTCGTGCGGCGGCCCCAACACCTCTGGGATCGGCGCTCGGGGATTTTGCGGTGGCGCGGACGCCACCTCAGTCATCGGCCGGAGATCAGTCACCCACAACGTGTAGTGATCTTTGAGCGCGGCAATCGCCGAGGCGCCGACCGGCCCACCCGCCCCAAACAACACCACCTTGCCTTCGTTCACCGTTGCCATGATACCCCATTAAGCGAAGCGCCCGCTCGACGCCACGTGCGCCAGCGACCAGTTGTGCCCTTCGCGCTCGGCGGTAAGAGCTTGGCGCACCGCTTCCACAGCGTCGTCGGTCGTGGTCTCCGCATCCAATTCGCCGAGGCGCAAACAGCGCACTTCGATCTGTCCGGTGCGAGCAATTTCGCGGCCAACTAATTCGGCCATAAGCGGCGCTAACGACCCGGCCTCGGCCCGTGGCAAAGCATTCCACTGTGGATCAATCAGATATTCTTCTGGGTAGTCGCGCAGCAAATCGAGATTGCTCAACAGCACCGCTTTCTCAATACCGACAGCACAAGCTGCCGTCAGCGCCACATAGGTACCCCGCGCCGCAGTATCGAGCACGGCCCCTTCGTCATCGCCAGCCGGATCGCCTCCCGCCGCGTGGACGATGGCCTCCACACCTGCCAGCACCGGGTCTAATGCCTCGCGCTGAAGCAAATCGACCTGCCGGTAGCCAGCTAGGTCGCTGGTCTCTTCTGCGCCGAACACCACCACCTCAAACTCCGCACCCAACTCAGCCGCTAGCAGCGCTCCCCAAGGGCGATCCGCGCCGATTACCGCCACGCGCATAGCATCTCCTCTACCAAGAAAGCTTCTCCGACAGGTTGTGAAAAAAATAATTATCGTCGAGGTATATCAACCGCGCCGTGTGCTCCGCTTGACTGACGTACACTTCCTGCTCGGGATCTAGGCTGCATATCTCGCGGCCATCGGCAATGAGCGCCATGTGGCTATCTACGGTCTCGGAACTGACGCGCAGCCGCACCCGTTTCTCGGCCGGTAGAATCAAAGTCCGCGATGTGAAGTTGTATTCGTTGATGCCGTCGAGCAACATGCAGCGCACTTCCGGCATAACCAGCGGCGCGCCCATCGACAGCAACAGCCCAGTGCTACCCGTCGGCGTACCGACGACCACGCCGTCGCCGCGAATGGTGCGAATTTTGGCGTCGTCAACGAATACATCCGTCGAGAGCATCTTGTGATGTGCCCGCAAGGTCACCTCGTTGAAGACCAGACTCTCGCCGCAGGGATGGCGGCAAGAGAGCACCAAGCGCTCGCTGACGAAGTACTGGCCATCGACTAAGAGCTGGACGATGCGTGCCAAATCCGTGCGATCCCCAGCGGTCAAAAAGCCAACGGTGCCGAAATTGATCGCCAGCACCGGCCGCTGCGGGAAGCGCGCAAAGGCGCGGAGCACCGTACCGTCGCCGCCAAGCGCAACGACCAAATCCAAGTCGCCCGGGTGCTCATCCCCCTCGATAAAGCACACGGCGATCCCATGCGGATCAAATAGGTCGCGCACCTCGGCGACTGGATAGTCCAAATCCTGGTCGCGGGGCAGGACCCCAACCTTTTTCAGTTCAAGTTGCACCGACGCCAACCTCGGAGGATTACTCGGCCCGCGCTTGTCTGTCGGCTTGGGCCTCGTAGGCCTTGATCAGCGCCTGGGTCCCCTCTTCGGCACAACCAGCGCGCTCGACGATGTTGAAAAACTGGTGGGCGATACTCACGGCCGGCAGAGCCAGCTTGACATCATTGGCCGCCTGCAACACCAACCGCAAATCCTTTTGCTGCAAATAGACCATAAAGCCGGGATCAAAATCGCCAGCCGCAATGCGCGGGCCCAAATTGCTCAACTGCCAAGAGCCAGCCGCCCCACCGCTAATCGCGTCGATGACCTTTTGCACATCCAAGTCGGAGGTCGCCGCTAACATCAGGGCCTCGGCCATGGCCATGTTGTTGACCGAAACCGCGATCTGGTTGCAGAGCTTAGTCGTCTGACCAGCGCCGTTGGAACCAATCAAGTTGATGTTGGTACCCATCGCCTCAAAGACCGGCAGGCACTGGTTAAAGACGGCCTCGTCGCCGCCGACCATAATCGACAGGGTGCCATTGATCGCGCCCACATCCCCACCGCTGACGGGCGCGTCGAGCATGGCCACGCCCCGCTCCTGCAAGGCCGCGGCTACTTCGCGGGTGACTTTGGGCGACACCGTGCTCATATCGATGACGACCGCGCCCTCTTTGGCCCCGTGAATCGCGCCATCCTCGCCCACCAGCACGGCCTCCATATCGGGCGTATCCGTGACGATACTGATGACGACATCCGCACCCGTCGCCGCCTCCTTGGGCGAGCCAACGCGCACGCCACCGGCCGCGACCACCTCGTCAACGCGCGGCCGGTCGCTGCGGTTATAGACCCTAAGTTGATAACCGGCTTTGAGCAGGTTCTTGGCCATGGGCGCGCCCATGATCCCCAAGCCGATAAAGCCGATTTGCGTTTGTCCCGGTGCTGCTGACATGATTCCTCTCCAATCTAAAACGTGAAAAAGCGATGTCTGTTGTCTTCGATCTCGGCCGTGTCGTACAGGTGTGCAAACCAGTTCTGCACGGCCTCCTGCTCGCGCTGCGCCTGCAGTTGAGCGATGACCTGCTCGCGCTGCGCGGCGAATTGCTCCTCATCCACCGGCGTCTTCTCCAACAGCTTCAGCAAGTACGCCCCGCGCTTGCTGCCCTCGGCGACCTCGATCACTTCGCTGAGCCGGCCCTTTTCCAAGCGGAAGGCCGCGCCGATCACCGCGTTAGCACGACCTAGACCCTCCACCGATTCGGTGCGTGCAAAAGCCTCGGGAGCGTGGAACTCCACCCCGGCGTTTTGCGCCGCTTGGGCCAAGGTGGCCCCGGCTCCTACTTCTCGCCGCACGGCCTCTAGCTGGGCGGCAGCGCGCTCGGCCTTTTTGCGCGCGTGCACCAACGGCTCAAGGCGGTCCTTTAGCTCGTCCAAGGGCGCTACGCCCTCAGGGCGTTTGGCCACTAGATGCGCCACCCACAATCCCAAGTCGTCCTCGACGACCTGACTAACGGCCCCGGGCTCCTGTTCAAAAAACCAGTTGACGAGCCACGTGGTGTTCGCGCTGATGCCCGGCACAGCTTGGCTCTTGCGCAGGAAATTCGTGGGCGTCGCCTCAGTGCCAGAAGCCGCCAGCGTGGCCGCAAATCCTTCGGCTGTGGCCTGCTCTTGGAACACCTCGGCCCGGCTGCGCAGGCTATCTTCAGTCGTGCGCGAGGGCTGGTATCTGAGTAGGATATGGCGGGCATGTACCTTCTCCCCACCGCTTTCCTCCAAGCGTTCTTCCACCTTGATCAGATGCCAGCCATAGCGCGTCTGCACCGGCTCGGAAAGTTCGCCGGGAGCCAAGGCGAAGGCGGCTTCCTCAAAGGGCGCAACCATCTGGCCGCGACCAAAAAAACCGAGGTCTCCACCTCGGGCGGCGGATCCCTCATCGTCGGAGACCACCCCAGCCAACTCGGCAAAATCCTCACCAGCCTCGATCTCTTGGCGCAGGCGGCCGATCTCTTTTTTGGTCTCCAGCGAATCCTCAGCGCTAGCCACTTTGGGGAAGTACACGTATTCTATCTTTACCTGATCGGGATGCTCGTAGTCGGCCACGTTTTCTTCATAATAGGCGGCCAAATCTTCATCGGAGACCTCAATCTCGTCGTCCGCAGCGTCGCTGGGGGCAAATGCGTATTCAACGCGCACTTTTTCGTTGGCCTCGGCAAAGTGCTGGTGCGCTTCGTTGGGACTCACCTGCGCAGTGCCCCGCAGCATCCGCTGTAGCCTGTACTCGAGCAATTGCCGCTCAATCGTGCTCTCGATCCACAGGACTAAGGCTTGGTTGTTAGGGTCGCTGAGATTGGCCGGATTGCCGATGAACTGGGCGTACTTGTCCATGTCGAACGCGCCGTCGGTTTGAAAAACCTCAAATTCGCGCACGGCCTGCGGGGGGTTATTCCTCGTGTAAAAGGCAATTTCCCCATCGGTCACCTCAAATCCCAAGCGCTCGTATTCTTGATTTAGAATAATCTCGCGGACGTAGTAGTCCCACACCTGCTGCACGAGCAGGGCCTGATCGGCGCGCTGCTCCTGCGGCATCTGGCGCGCTATCCGCCGCAGCGCGTCTTGAAACTCCTGTAGCGAAATGGTCTCGCCATTGACTACACCGACCGCATCGCCAGCGGCGTTGGTGCCCGCGCCCGAGTAGTCGGCTCCCCATTCGACGACGATTAAGCCGATAAAGGCGAATATCACAAACCACAGAACGAGCACCGTCTTTTGGCGCAATAAAGTCATCATAAGCTATAGTTCTCCTGCTATCTTGCGTTTTTTTCGTTGGCCTCAGTAGCCAATCGGTTTTTCAACTCCGCGGGATAGCGGAGCAGACAGGCCGTGCAATGGCCGCCGCCCAGATCGACGAGGTGCGGCACGACGCGAGTGCAAATTTCCTCGCGCTCTGAACAGCGTGGGTGAAAGGCGCATCCCGAGGGTACGGCCGCTGGATTGGGCGCGTCGCCCTCCAACAGGACGCGCTGCCGCTTAGTCCGCGGGTCGGGCGCGGGCACGGCCGCCAGCAGCGCGCGCGTATAGGGATGGGACGGCTGGCGGTAGAGCTGATCGCGCGCCGCCACCTCGACTACGCGCCCCAAGTACATCACGGCTACCCGATCCGAAATGTGGCGCACCACGCTCAAGTCGTGAGCAATAAACATATACGTTAGACCCAAATCGCGCTGTAGGTCTTGCAGCAAATTGATGATCTGGGCCTGCACCGAGACGTCCAGCGCAGACACTGGCTCGTCAGCGACGATAAACTGCGGCCGCACCGCCAAGGCGCGGGCAATGCCAATGCGCTGGCGCTGGCCGCCGGAAAACTCGTGCGGGTAGCGCCGCGCGCAATCCACCGGCAACCCGACCATCTCCAGCAACTCCCCCACCCGCTCGGCCAATTCGGCGCGCTCGGCAAGGCCGTGGACTTTCAGGGCCTCGCCGATGATGCCGCCCACCGTCATCCGCGGATTGAGCGAGGCATACGGGTCTTGGAAGATAATCTGCATGTCCCGCCGCTGCCGCCGCATGTTCTCTTTGCTCAACTCCAATAGGTCAACCCCAGCAAAGCGCACCTGCCCAGCCGTAGCTTCAATTAGCCGCAGCATGAGCCTTCCCAGCGTAGTCTTGCCGCAGCCGCTCTCGCCGACCACGCCCAAGGTCTCGCCGCGCCCAATCGCCAGATCAACCCCGTCAACAGCCTTAACGTGGGCCTGCACCCGGCCCCAAAACCCCTCGCGCACGGGAAAGTATTTTTTGAGGCCCTTGACCTCGACCAAGGGCGCAGCTTGGCTCATGCGTCCCTCGCCTTCCAACAGCTTGCCCAGTGCCCAGCCTCGATTTCCTCCAGTGGCGGCGCTTCGGCCCGACAGTGGGCGTCGGCCAGCGGGCAGCGCGGGGCAAAGCGACACCCCTGTGGGAAGACGCGGGCGTCGGGCACCACGCCCGGGATGATGTCCAATCGCTCCTGCTCGGCATCCAGTCGTGGGATCGAGCGCAGCAAGCCACGCGTATAAGGGTGCCGCGGGTGGGTAAATAGCGCTTGCGTCTCCGCGTATTCGACGATTTGGCCGGCGTACATGACTGCTACTTGGTCTGCGGTCTCGGCGATTACGCCGAGGTCGTGAGTAATCATCACAATCGCCATTTGCAGAGATTCTTGCAGCGACTCCAACAGCGCGAGGATCTGCGCTTGAATCGTCACGTCAAGGGCCGTGGTCGGCTCGTCGGCAATCAACACGTCTGGGTTGCACGACAGCGCCATGGCGATCATTACCCGCTGGCGCATCCCACCCGATAGCTGATGGGGGTATTCGTCGATCCGCTGCTCGGGCGCTGGAATTCCCACCAACTGCAACATCTCGATCGCTCGGGTGCGCGCTTCCTGCATGGGGACCTGCTGGTGCAAAACCACGGCCTCGGCGATCTGAAACCCGCAGGTCAGCACCGGGTTGAGGCTCGTCATCGGCTCTTGGAAAATCATCGCTATGTCGTCGCCGCGCACGCGGCGCATCTCCTCCTCGTCCAGCGCGAGCAAATCGCGCCCTCTGAGCAGGATCTGTCCGTCCTCAATGCGGCCCGGCGGATCGGGTACCAAGCGCATGATCGAGAAGGCGCTGACGCTCTTGCCGCAGCCGCTTTCGCCGACCAACCCTAGCGTCTGGCCCCGCCCCACCGCAAACGACACCCCATCGACGGCGCGGGCGACGCCCTCTTCCGTGTGGAAGTAGGTCCGCAAATCGCGAACCTCTAGCACGGGATCTTGCGCGATCATGCGCTGTCCTTTTCCCAAGCACCAGCCCGGCGCATCTCGTCGGCAGCCAGCACGCCCCAGCGCATTTTTGCGCCGAGTTGACTCCTAAAGCCCTCGACCAAGCAATTGACCAACTCGGCCCGGTCGATTGACCGACCCATACAGGACTGCAAATCCGTGCTATGCGCTCGCACCTGCCGGGTCCATCTTTGCTGTGCGCCCTCGTCAATCCGCATAAGCTGCGGCAAGCGCTCGTGCGCCCGGCCGAGCAAGATCGATCCGTGTTGCAACAAGCGACGTCCATAGCGCCGCTGCGCGCTGCCGACCAGCTTGCGCTGCTGGCACTTGAGTTCCCAGCGCGCCGTGCTGCCAAAACAAGGACCTGACCGCAAGCCGCCAACGCAACGACCAGCCCTTTCCAACTCGACAGGGGCCCCGAAAAGCCGCAGCCCCTCGGCCAAACACGCGCCGAGCTTGCGGTGAGTAGCCTCTATCCCTCCGCCCTCGACCAATTCCTCTGGGACGCAGGCGACGCTGTAAGTCAATTCCTCCCAGTGCAGCACCGCGCGCCCACCTGTGGGCCGGCGCACCACATCAATACCCAGCGCACGACAGGCTTCTACGTCGGTTTCGCACTCGGGCTGTTGGTTCCAACCGCAGGAGACAGCCGGCGGGTCCCAACCGTAGAACCGCAGTACCGGGCCTTGAGCCGCGTTAGCGGCGAGAACTTGATCGACGCCCATATTGTACACGCCACAGTTCGCACCCGTATCGACGACGCGCCAAGCAAAGCCCATTAGAGCAAGCCCAAACTCTCGAGGGCGTCCTTGGCTGCCATCTGTTGGGCCTCCTTCTTGCTCCGCCCTTGGCCCCGGCCCATGCACTGGCCAGTGATGCACACTTCGATGCTAAATATCTTGTCGTGGTCAGGCCCCTCTTCTGAGCGAAGCGAGTAGCGGGGGTGACCGTTGCCCTTGCTCTGCGAGTATTCAAGTAACTTGCTCTTGAAGTTCGCATCTGGTTGGACTATTTGGTGAAAATCCGCCAGCACCGCGCGCCGGACAAAGGCGCGGGCGGCCTCCAAGCCACCGTCGATATAGATCGCCCCAATCAACGACTCCAAGGCGTCGCAGAGGATCGACGGCCGCTGTCCGCCGTTGGCCTCGCGCTCGTCCGCGCTCAGCAACACAAAGTCCCCCACCCCAAGGCGATCTGCTTGGCGCGCCAGCACCGTGCGGCTGACTAACTGCGACTTCATCTGGGTCAACTCGCCCTCGCCCTTGTCCTCAAAGCGGCGAAAGAGGTAATCGGTGACCAACAGTTCCAACACAGCGTCGCCGAGCAATTCGAGCCGCTCGTTCGACTCGATGCGGTCGCGGCCCTCCTCTGAGTACACATACGATCGATGCTTGAGGGCTTTGACCAACAAATCCTTGTCCTTAAAGTGGTAGCCCAACAGCTTTTCGAGGGTGCGCCGCGAACTCAAGGCAAGCTTTTCTGGGTCGCCTGCCGGCTTGCGGCGATTCCACAAAGTTGAAATCCAGCTCATCTGCCTAATACCCGATTGAAAACCTCGTTTGCACGGGGAGTGCTCGGGGGATGCTGGGGAAGAGCGTCAGCCGGTGAAGCGACCAAACACCAGCGCCACGTTGTGGCCGCCAAAGCCAAAGGAATTGTTGAGGGCGTAGTCGATCTGCACGCGGCGCGCCTCGTTGGGGACGTAGTCGAGGTCGCAGTCGGGGTCGGGGTTTTCGTAGTTGATCGTCGGCGGCAGGACCCCGCTTTTGAGCGCCATGATGCAGGCGATGCTCTCGATGGCCCCGGCTGCGCCCAACAGATGCCCAGTCATCGACTTGGTCGAACTTACGGCCATGCTGTTGGTCTGGCCGGCGAAAACTGTCCTGAGCGCCGCAGTCTCCTGCTGGTCGCCCATGGGCGTCGAGGTACCGTGGGCATTGACGTACCCGATGTCGCTCGGGTCTAAGCTCCCGTCCTGCAGCGCGATGCGCATGGCCCGCGCCCCACCTTCGGCCTCCGGTGCCATCGCCGTCTGGTGATAGGCGTCGGCAGTAAAACCAAGCCCAAGAAATTCGCCGTAGATCTCGGCCCCGCGCCTTTGCGCGTGCTCCAATTCCTCCAAGATGACGGCTCCGGCCCCCTCGCCGAGTACGAAGCCATCGCGCTCGGCGTCAAAGGGCCGACTGGCCCGCTCGGGCTCGTCGTTGCGCGTCGATAGGGCCTTGGCCGAGGAAAAGCCGGCCATGGAAATGGGGGTGACGGCTGCTTCTGAGCCGCCGGTCACCATCACGTCGGCTTCCCCGTACTGGATCTTGCGCGCCGACTCGCCGAGCGCGTGGGCAGCCGACGAACAAGCCGACACCGTGCCGTAGTTAGGCCCTTTGGCTCCTAAGTCCATGGAAATCATGCCCGGGGCCATATCGGAAATCATCATGGGCACATAAAATGGGCTAATGCGCCTCGGGCCTTTTTCCAGCAGAATAGTGTGCTGTTCTTCGTGAGTCTGGATTCCGCCGATGCCCGAGCCCCAGATGACGCCCACGCGCTCGGGGTCAATCGCTTCCATGTCGAGCCGAGCGCGGCTAGCCGCCTCCCGGGCCACGCAGATCGCGTAGTGGGTGAAGGCGTCGTTGCGGCGCACATCCTTGCGGTCCAGAATTGCTTCTGGGTCGAAACCCTTGACCTCGGCGGCGATCGTAGTCCGGTGTTGGGAAGTGTCGAACCTAGTGATCGGCCCGACCCCAGAGCGGCCGGCTATGAGTGCCTCCCAGAACGTCGGCAGGTCGTTGCCATTGGGCGCTAACACCCCCAAGCCCGTGACGACAGCTCTGCGCCTCTGCACTGGATTGCCGTTCACGCCTTGCTATTCTCCTCTAGGTACTTAATTGCGTCGCCTACGACCATAATTTTCTCGGCGTCCTCGTCTGGGATGTCGAGCCCGAATTCTTCCTCAAAGGCCATAACCAACTCGACAGTGTCGAGCGAGTCGGCCCCTAAGTCGTCGATGAACGATGCTTGGGGATTTACTTGATCTTGGCTCACGCCGAGTTGCTCGACGACCAAATCTCTCACGCGCTCTTCAATAGAAGCCATGGTGTGTTCCTCTTGGGATAGGAGTGAACAGTTTTACCGCTGTGCGGTCTTAAATTAGAGCCTAAATATAGGCGATGAGCAAAATTTTTAATACCTAAATTATATGGCCATGCCGCCATCTACGGACAAGACCTGACCGGTGATATAGGCGGCTTGATCCGATGCTAGAAACGCCACGGCGTGCGCTACGTCTTCCGGCGTCCCCGCCCGGCCCAGCGGTACCGTGGCAATCATCTGCTCCTGCTGCTGTTCCGTCAAGCTGTCCGTCATGCCCGTTTCCGGCACTAGCCCCGGGGCCACGGCGTTAGCGGTGATCCCGCGCGAGGCCAACTCCCGCGCCAAGCTCTTGGTCAGGCCGATCAACCCGGCCTTGGACGCGGCGTAGTTGGCTTGGCCGGCATTGCCCAACAGCCCCACGACCGAAGTGATGTTGACGATCCGTCCGCCACGGGCCTTGAGCATGGGGCGCACCGCCGCTCGGACGCAGTTAAAAGCACCCTTGAGGTTGATCGTCAACACCTCGTCCCAATCCTCGTCCTTCATCCGCATCAGCAAATTGTCGCGGGTGACGCCAGCGTTGTTGACCAGCACGTCCAACCTGCCCAACTCCGCAATCGTCGCCGCCACCAACTCGGCCGCCTGCTCGGCGTCAGCGACATCGGCCTGGCGCACGAGGCAACGGCGGCCCAGAGCTTCAATGGCCACAGCCACTTCGCCAGCCGCCGCAACATTGCGGGCGCAAATCGCCAAGTCCGCACCCTCTTCCGCCAAGCGCAGGGCAATAGCCCGGCCAATGCCCCGCGACCCACCCGTTACCAACGCGACTTTCCCGTCCAAGAATCCCATATTATTCCGCTCCTTGTGCCGCGGCGATTTCTTCCACGGTACCCGCCAGTGTGACCGCGAGCTTGGGCGCAGTGCGGCGCACCAGTCCCCTTAGCACAGCCCCCGGCCCTACTTCAAAAGCGTGGTTAATACCCATAGCTGCCAGCCGCTGCACTGTCGCACTCCAGCGAACCGGACCCGTGATCTGATGGATCAGGTGCAGCCGCAGTTTTTCTGGATCTTCCACAGGTGCAGCCGAGACATTAGTCAGCACCGGCACGCACGGCCGCGCAAAGGGCACCGCCTGCAACAGCGACTCCATCTCCACGGCCGCGGACGCCATAAGCGGCGAGTGAAAAGCCCCGCTGACAGCCAATTCGACGACGCGCCTAGCGCCAGCTTGAGTGGCCAACTCGCTCACCCGTGCCACCGCGGCCGGCTCACCCGACACCACGACTTGGCCCGGAGCGTTAAAATTGGCGGCTACGACGATCCCCACATCGGCTACCTGTTGACACAAGGCCATGACGTGATCGTCGTCCAGACCGATCACTGCCCCCATCGTCCCCGGCCACTCGCTGCCGGCCTCCAACATTAACCGGCCGCGCGTCCCCACGAGCGTCAGGGCCTCGGCAAAGGAGAACACGCCGGCCGCCACCAGCGCCGAGTATTCCCCAAGGCTGTGTCCGGCTACGGCCACAGGCTGTAGTCCAGCCGCGGCGAGCAACTCGTTGGCGGCGACGCTGTGGACAAAGACAGCCGGCTGCGTGACGTTAGTTTGCGTCAGTCGCTCGGCCGGCCCCTCAAAGCAAAGCGCACTGAGCGCAAAACCCAGCACCTCGTCGGCCTCGGCAAAGCGCGCCCGCACCGACTCGTGCTGCTCGTATAGGTCGCGGCCCATGCCCACGGCCTGCGAACCCTGTCCCGGAAACAAAAAGGCGCACCCGCCCACCTTACTGCCCCCAGCGAAACAAGGTGCTGCCCCAAGTGAGGCCGCCGCCAACGCCGGTCATCAGCACCAAGTCGCCGCGCTCCAATCGACCTTGATCAGCAGCTTCGGCCAAGGCAATGGGAATCGTCGCGGCCGTGGTGTTGGCGTAGCGGTCGATATTCATCATCACTTTTTCCGGGGGGAGATCCATACGCTGAGCCGCGGCGTCGATGATGCGCTTGTTGGCTTGATGCGGCACGAAGAGCTTGAGGTCTGCGCCCGTGAGACCATTGCGCTCCAGCAGGCTGACCGACACCTCGGCCATTTTTTCCACGGCAAACCGGAAAACCGTGCGCCCCTCTTGGCGGATGTAGTGCATGCGCTGATCTACGGTCTCGTGCGAAGGGGGATGCAGGCTGCCGCCGCCTTTGATGTGCAGGCATTCGACCGCGGCCCCGTCGGCGTATAACTCAAAGTCGATCATGCCGACCCCATCCTCGCCGCGCTCCAGCAACACCCCGCCCGCTCCGTCGCCAAAGAGCACGCAAGTCGCGCGGTCTTCAAAGTCGAGTATGCTGCTCATCTTGTCGGCACCAATGACCATCACTCGGCGGTGCGCGCCGCTTTCGATGAACTGCGCGCCGGTCGCCACGGCGAAGACAAAGCCAGAGCAAGCCGCCGACAGGTCGTAGGCCCAGACCCGGCTGGCGCCGATGGCGTGTTGCACCAAGCAGGCCGTGGCCGGAAAGATCATATCTGGCGTAATGGTCGCGACGATGATTAGGTCGATGTCATCCGCGTCGATCCCACG
Organism: Candidatus Latescibacterota bacterium; assembly: GCA_022827835.1. Lineage (GTDB taxonomy): Bacteria > Latescibacterota > UBA2968 > UBA8231 > UBA8231. The sequence goes on along the minus strand of JAJEIO010000029.1, from coordinate 180,539 downwards.
GCGCGCCAATAGCTCTTGGGCCACGGCGCTGGCCATAGTGGAGGTCGGCTCATCCGCCGGCAGGAAGCGCCGCTCGGAAATGCCAGTGCGCGAGCGGATCCACCCGTCCGAGGTATCTACCAACCGCTCCAGATCGGCGTTAGTGACCACCTTGTCGGGCAGGAAATGCGCAGTGGCCGTAATGGCCGCGCGAATTCTTTTCCCCTCTTCAGTCACGCAAGCATCCGCCCCGAGCAGCCTAGACTTCAGGCTCTACGTATTCGCGGCCTCGATAGAAGCCGCAACTCGGGCAGACGCGATGAGGCAAGGCGGGTTGTCCGCAATGGGAGCAAGTAGTTCTCGCCGCCGCCTTGATCTTCCAGTGAGTGCGCCGCTTGTCGCGGCGGGTACGCGAAATTCTCCTCTTAGGTACTGCAGCCACGGGGAACTCCTCTCAAGAACCTTCTTTGGGTTGGGAAAATTCGATCTGCGCGAGTGCGGCCCAACGCGGGTCCGCTTCTCGCTCCTGTTCGGCGGGGGGTTCGGCGGACTCTTCTACTCCGCAGTGCGGACACCGCCCATCGGCCTCCGGGGTGGGTATGCGCATCGGCAAGTCCAAGATCACGGCTTCGCGGATGTACGCGCACAAATCAACCTCGCGCGTCCCCGGATCGACAATCTCGATAAACCCGTCTTTTTCGGCAGACGCCAACTCTTCGGGGGTCGCGAGGCGGCGCTGCAAGAGCAAGCGAAAACGCGCTGTGACCTCTTCTTGTACTTCCTCTAGACAGCGATAGCACTCGCCGGCAATCCGGCAGGTGACGACCCCGTCAATTCTGAAATTGTCGAGCGCACGCCGCACCTCAACGCGGGTTTCAACGCCGGAGGGAAAGGCGAAAAATTCGTCTTTTAGTTCCAGTTCCTCTGCGCGCAGTTCAAAGGCGAGCGCATTGGGTCCCTCTGCGAGATCGTCGAGTACTAGCAAGGCGCTCATGGGATTGCTCAGTCGGCAAAGAAAAACGCGATCTCGGACTTGGCGTTGGCCGCTGAGTCCGAGGCGTGGACGGCGTTGCACTGCACGTCCGTGCCAAAGTCGCCGCGAATCGTGCCCGCCGGGGCTTCGGTGCTGTTGGTCGGGCCGATAAAATCGCGCAAATGCGCCACCGCATCGGCGCGCTCTAGCACCATCGGCACCGCTGGCCCCGAGGTCATAAATTCCACCAACTCGCCGTAAAAGGGGCGCTCCCGATGCACGGCGTAGAAGGCCCGCGCCTGCTCGGCGGATAGCTCGACCATGCGCAGGGCGCGGACGACAAATCCCTCTCCTTCGACGCGGGCAATAATTTGGCCGATGGCGTTTTTGGCGACCGCATCGGGCTTGACGATCATCAACGTGCGTTCCATAGATATAAAATTTATTTCCTTAGCAAGTGTTTCCCCTAGTCAAACGAAATCTTGGAAGATAGGAGCCAATCGGTTTTGTGTCAATGGACGGCCCGCGCAACAAAATGCCCTAAGTATCGCTTTCATAACGAGTTCGGCGCATATTTCTTGACAGAGTAACACGCCTCTCCTAGATTGGCCAATGCTATGGATTATCCGCTTTTAGCCGAAGAAGGCAAGGTCATCCGCGACCCGGTTTGGGGCTATATCCACTTCCCCGCTCCCGTCCTCGCCCTCGTCGATACCCGGGCCTTCCAGCGCCTGCGCAACATCTCCCAGCTCGGCTACGTGCATCTGGTGTACCCTGGCGCGCGCCACTCGCGCTTCGAGCACTCGCTGGGCGTCTATCACTTGGCCAAGCAGTTTCTAGCCCGTCTCCTCGACTCGGACCCACCCCTAGTGCTGAGCGAAGAGGACGTGCGCGTCTTCATCGCCGCCACCTTGCTCCACGACATCGGCCACTACCCCTTCTCGCATACCCTCGAAGAGCTAAGGCCCTTTTTCATCCGGCACGAAGAAGGGGCCAGGCAGATCATTGAGGACCAAAACGGCGAACTCTACCAGACGATCGCCGATAAGTTCCAGATCGACCCAGCGCGGGTAGCCAACGTCATCGACTACGAAAACAGCGGCCTCACCGTTCCCCCCGAGGACCTACTGCTAGCCAATATCCTCAGCAGCACCCTCGACCCCGACAAAATCGACTATCTCCTGCGCGATTCCATGTTCTGCGGCGTCCCCTTCGGCGAGAGCGTCAACCGCGACCGCCTGATCGCCTCGATCAAATTCGACCCTGAGCGCCAGCGGCTGGCCATCACCAGCAAGGGCGTCTCCGCGGTCGAGGCCCTAGTCTTTACCAATTACCAAATGTACCGCAACGTGTACTGGCACCACGGGGTGCGCTCGGCGTCGGCCATGTTCAAGCGCGCCGTGCAAGAAATCCTCCTCCACCCGCACAACCGGCTCGACTTCTCCGATTTCCACCGCCTCACCGAGAGTGGGCTAATCGCTCGCCTCCAGCGCGAGCAGGAGCGCTTAGGGCTGGAAACCTCCGCCCAGCTCCTCGCAGGCACGATCCACCGCCGCCTCTACAAGGTCGCTGCCGTCATCCACCCCAGCGAGCGCACGCAGCTTCTGATGAACCGCCTCGACTTTCTCTTCCGCCATCCGTACAAGCGCCGCGCCAAGGAAATCGAACTGTGCCAAGTTTTCGGCCAACGGCTTGGCCGCCCGTTCCAAGGCCACGAGATCCTCATCGACATCCCCAGCTTCAACAAGACCCCCGAAGTCGATCTCAGGGTCTTCTACGGCCGCACGCTCCCTGCTGACAAGACCGATCCTTTGACCTTTGCCGATCCAGAGGTCTCCCGCCTGCGCGACTCACTGCTGCACAACTTCGAGGACCAAGCCAAAATTTTCCGCATCTTCTGCATTGACGACTCCGACCTACGGGAACTGGTGGGCAAAGAGGCCAAGCAGTATCTCAGTTGAAATGCACTTGGGTACACAGCCGAGGGGATAGAATGAGACAGTCAGAGGGAAAACGAGAAGCCGGTGAACACAGCAACGGCCTCCAGATGGCACCCGAACAGATGCTTGATCTGGCGCGCAAGGCCGCAGAACTCGTGGTCGAGCGGATCGACAGCCTGCCCAACGAAAATGCTTGGGAAGGAGAATTCCGACGCGAACTCGAGAATTGGCTGGTAGAGGAGCCGCCCGAGGCGGGCCGGCCAGCAGCGGAAGTCATTGAGCAGGCCGCACGCGATGTTCTCCCCATTGCGACGCGGCTGGACCACCCGCGTTGCTTTGGCTTCGTCCCAACAGCGCCCACTTGGCCCGGAGTACTCGCCGACTTCATGGCCGCCGGATACAACGCCAACGCCTGCACTTGGTTGGTCGCGAGCGGCCCGAGCCAGCTAGAACTGGTCGTCATCGACTGGTTGCGGCGTTGGATCGGCTACCCGGAGAGTGCCGGCGGGCTATTGACCAGCGGCGGCTCGGCGTCCAGCCTCGACGCCTTTGTCGCGGCGCGAGAAGCAGCGGGCCACCCCGAGCGAATGACTGTGTACATGAGCGACCAGAGCCATAGCGCACAGATCCGTGCGGCCAAAATTATCGGCGTGCGACCAGAGTGCATACGCCTGCTTCCGAGCGACGAGCACTTTCGCCTAGACATGGAGACGCTCGCGCGTGCTGTGGCCGACGACCGCGCAGCGGGGTTCAATCCCATCGCGATATGCGCCAACGCCGGGGCGGGCAGCACCGGAGCCATTGATCCGATCGGGGCCATGGCCGACTACTGCGAGGCAGAAGGCATCTGGCTGCACATCGATGCAGCGTATGGCGGCTTCGCAGTCGTGACCGAGCGGGGCAAAAAGCTACTGCATGGGATTGAGCGCGCCGATTCGATTGGGCTAGACGCGCACAAATGGTTCTTCCAGCCGTATGAGGCCGGCGGCCTACTGGTGAAGGATCTGAGCACGCTTGAGCGCGCTTTCGGCGTTCACCACGACATTCTCCAAGACACAATATGGGGCGCAAACCACCCGAACTTCTCGGATCGCGGCCTGCAACTGAGCCGCTCGGTGCGAGCGTTGAAAATTTGGATGTCGGTCCAGACCTTTGGGATGGCCGCGTTCCGGCAGGCCGTGTCAAAGGGAATGGAGTTGGCCGGTCAAGCCGAGGAATACGTCCAAGCGAGCCCGACCCTAGAGATGTTGACCCCCGCGTCGCTGAGCATCGTGTGCTTCCGGGTCAACCCCGCCGACATGGACCTCGACGAGAAATCCCTTGAAGAGATCAACAAGACGGTGCTCGCCCACGTCTTTTGGGACGACCAAGCCTTCGTATCATCGACCCTTCTCCATGGAAAGTTTTCGCTGCGGATGTGCATCGTCAACCACACCACCACCTGGGACGATGTCCGCAAGACCCTAGAGGCTATCGAGCAGTTTGGGCGTGAGGCGTCAGCCTAGAGGAGGACATTGTGTATAGAAGCGGTTTTACACCTGAGCCTCTCTCAAGTTATGAAACCACTTCTAGTCAACGGATTCACAGGCTGTACTGCGGGATCTTCAGCAGTTCGCCGTCCTTCAGCGCCGATTCGTGAGCGACGATGCCGCTGACCGTCATGTTAAGCGCTTGGGCCACGTCGATGAGGGGCGTGCGGTCCAGCAAGATCGCCTCGACGAACTCGCACATCAGGTAGCCGTGAGAGCCGCCGTGCCCCCCGGCATCCACCCCCGGAGGAAGAGGTGGACGCTTGAATATTGGCACAGAGTCCTGCCCGCCATTCTGGAACTTGCCGTAGAAAGTCCCCTTCTCCGTGCGAATCCGGCCCGTCTCCCCGCCGACTCCCGGCGTGTCCCAGCTAACCCCCATCCGCGCCATGCCGCCATCGCTAGTGCGAAATAGCGCGATTTCAGTGCCAAACGGGTTGCCGTAGCGGTTGTTTGCAGCCTTCAGATGATCGACGCTGCTAGGCACGCCCATGCAGGAGACCTCGGTGAAGCTCCCGCCGGTGACGCCCATGTAGTAGGCATTGGAGTGCGTGGGATACCATTGCGGGGGAGCCCCAGTGCGCCAGCCCTCGTGCGCGGCCAGCGGCGTCGAGAAGTAGTGCCAGTATTCACCCTCTGCGTAAACGACTTTTCCCAGCGCGCCAGTTCGGTATAACTCCCGCATGGTATAGAGATCTTCGTGGAAGTACGAGGTTTCGAACATCATGTAGCTGCGGTCGGCGGTCTTGGCCGCGGCGAAAAGCGCATCCGCATCCTCCAGTGAGCCCCACACGGCGGGCACGGCCGATGCAACGTGTTTGCCAGCTTTGAGCGCGGCAATGGCCAGCCGGGCGTGACTCGGGGCGTCGGTGGCAACGAAAACGGCCTCGAGCGAGTCGTCCTCGATCAACTCTTCGCACGAGGCATAGGCGGTCGCACAGCGGCACGCTCTGGCCAGTTCGGCTCGCTTGTCGGGGTCCAGTTCAGCCACCGCGGCGACGGTCACATTCGGGTGGTCCTGGAAGTGGAAGGCCGCGCCAAAATTGCACACGCCATATCCGGCGATACCCACGCGAATCACCCGGTCGGACACGGGTTGCCAGTCCTTCGACGCCTCGTAGTCGGTAACTGCCTTCTCAAAACCCTGGATCGGGACATCCTCCACTGTCGGTTCTGAATCAGTCTTCTGGTTCATCATTCCCCCTTTAGTGTCTCAACTCTCGCACCTCCAGCTACGTGGTGCGGGTTGGGAACGATAAAGGGGCCTTACCGATGCGTTGTCAATACGGCCCCTTGACAACGCCTCCACAAAGGCTTCTTATCGTTCCGAATCCGTACAGAGGGAGCGATAAACGTGAACGCACGCCAAGAGAAACTGCTCAGAAGAACCTTCCTCGACTACCAATCGACGGCCGAGTTCATGAACAATCCGCTCATCGTGTCGCGGGCGGAAGGGCTCTACTACTGGGACACGGATGGGAAACGCTACTTCGACGGCATCAGCGGCATCTACTCAACCCTGCTCGGCCATCGCCATCCGCGCGTCGAAGAGGCCATGCGGGCCCAATGGGACAAGCTCGCCTTCGCGCCGCCCATGCACGGCACGGCCGATGTGACGCTTGACTTCGTCGAAAAGCTCGGCAGCGTCACGCCCGACGACCTCAACTACGTGAAGGCTTTCAGCGGCGGCTCGGAGTCTATGGAGGCGGCGATCAAGTTTACGCGCCAGTATTTCAAGCAATCGGGCCATCCGCACAAGTACAAGTTCATCAGCCGCTACCAAGCCTACCACGGTGCCACCATGGGAGCCATGGCGGCCAGCGGCACGGGAGAGCGCAAAACCCCATTCGAGCCAGCCCCACCGGGCTTCCTCAAAGTATTCCCCCCAACGCACTATCGCGACCGCTTCGGCGACTGGGACGAGGCAAACCGGTTCGCGGCACAGCAGTTCGAGGATGTCATCATCAGCGAAGATCCGGCGACAGTGGCCGGCATCATCCTCGAACCGGTGTCGAACACGGGGGGTATCATCACGCCCACAGACGAGTACTTCCAGCTCATCCGCGACACCTGCGACCGCCACAACGTCGTGCTCATCTACGACGAGATCATCACCGGCTTCGGTCGCACAGGAGCGATGTTTGCCGCTCACACCTTCGGAGTGACGCCCGACATCATCTGCGGCAGCAAAGGGCTGTCGAGTGGTGCCATTCCCCTCGGAGCGCTGATGGCTCGCGAGGGGATGGGGGAGTACTTCTACGAGCAAGGCGAGAACTTCGCCCACGGTCACACCTACGCGGGCCATCCACTGGCCTGCGCGGTCGGCATCGCTGTAGTGGACGAGATCGTGGAGCGCGGCCTCGATACCCATGCCCGCGAGATGGGCTTCTACCTCGCCGCCAAGCTCGAAGGCCTAAAATCGCTCGGCGTCGTGCGGGAGGTGCGGGGCAAGGGGTTGCTGAGGGGAGTTGAACTGGTGAAGGATACGTCGAGCCTTGAGCCGTTCCCGGAACTGGGCAGGGCGCTCAAGAAAACGGCGCTGCAGAACGGAGTCATCCTGCGGGTTGATCCAAGTTGGTTCGCCGTCGTGCCCGCCCTCATCATCGACAAGCCCCAAGTTGACGAACTCTTCGACCTCGTCGAGAAAAGCCTCAAGGACGCACTCGATCAGGTCTAATCGTCGGTTGCGTAGATTTCCCCTGAATAAGGAGATGCAAAATGGCGACGATTCAACTTCCAGTAAGATGGTATTCCGGCTACGGCCCCGACAATCCCGACGGAAATCGTTTCGACGACCTCGACCTGCCGCTGGAGACCACCGCCTTCATGATCGTGGATTCGGACTGCGGCGAGGGGAATCCCTACGTCGAGGAGGGGATTGCGCCCGCGCTGAAGGCCGCCCGCGCCGTCGGCCTGCACGTGTTCTTCATCCACAACGACTTCTCCCTGTGCGACGAACCGGGCAGTATCAAGCGCGAAATCCACGGCACCCGCTGGGGCAGCGAAGATGCCGCCGACCGTCCAGCGCCGGAGCGCAGCCCGGTACAGCCGAACTACTCGCCGTCGATCCAGCCCCTCGCCCACGAGCCGGACTTTCCCAAGCGGGAGTGGTCGGGTTTTCACGAGACCCACACCGACTATCACCTGCGCTGCCACGGCATCAAGACTCTGATCGCCGTGGGATTTTCGCAACGATCCTGCCTCTACTTCACCTGTGCCGGTGCGGTGGAACACAACTACCGGGTGGTGATGTTGCGGGACTGCACCCACTCGGCCGAGTACCCCGATACGGTGGACGACAGCCTGCCGGAAGGGGGATGGTTGCGCAAGATCATGCTGCGGAACTTCGAGCACGTGGTGGGCTACACCTCCACGTCGGCGGAGTTCGTCCAGGCCTGTTCCGCGCTGGCCGCCGTCCCTTGACAACGCGTCCAGAAAGACTTCTTATCGTTCCGAACCATACAGTAGCACAATAGGAGCACGAATAATGGGACAAGCAATGACGGAGCGCGAGATCGAGACCATCGTCCGGGAAGTCACAGACGAGGAAGTCGCCTTCTACCACGAATACGGCTGGGTTATGATGCCGCGGCTCGTTGCGCCGGAGTTCGCCGCACAGCTTTTGCGCGTCGGGCAGGAGTGGGTCGATCACAACGCCCAAGAAGTTGGCCACGGCAATCCACGCGCCGGCCTAGCGCTGAATCAAGAGACCGAGCCGTTTCGCTCATTCATGTTCAGCGAGCGCATGGCGCAAAACGCAACGCGCCTCGTGAACAGGAAGCGGCTCAAGGGAGTAGATGTTCCGCTCCGCTACCGCGTGGATATTCTCCTAAACAAGCCCCCCGGAGCAACCGGGTCCACCTATCACCAGGACTCGTCCGAGCACGGCTCCGACCGGGTCGGCGAGCTCCAGTTCTGGCTGGCGCTGGCGGAAGTCACACCCGATATGGGGGCCATGCGATTCGTCAGTCGCTCCCATCGCGAAGGACCGCTCGGTTCGGTGTTCAAGGACGACCAAGGCGACCTGCTCAAGCAGTTCCCGAATTTGACGTCCGTGCTGGAGCTCTCGCCGCCCTTCCACTACCTGCCGGGCGACTGCACCGTGCACCACGGCTACACCGTCCACGGAGGCCCGGACAACACCACCGACAAGCCGCGCTGGTCCTACCTCTTCTCGTACAGCCCCGCCGACACCCGCTACTGGAACGGCAGCGCCGCCAACTGGGGCAGTGAGCGGAAGCGCCTGAATGACTCGGACAATCCCATGGTGCCCGCCGAGGCCGGACCGTGAACCTCGAAGGACACGTCGCAGTCGTCACCGGAGCCAGCCGCGGCGTCGGACGGGCAATCGCAGATGCGCTGGAGGCGCGCGGCCTCTCCGTCGCAACCGTCGCGCGCCGCTCGGCGCAATTCACCGCGGATGTCTCAAACCCGGCCGATGTTGACCGCCTCAAAACCGCAGTCGAAGCCGAGCTCGGCCGACCCACCGTTCTCGTCAATGCCGCTGGGATCTTCGGCCCAATCGCCCTTGTACAGGACAGCGACCCCGAAGAATGGGTCGAGACGCTCATGATTGATGCGGTGGGGCCCTATCTCGTATCTCGCGCGTTCCTAAGCGGAATGCTGGACGCGGGCTGGGGCCGGATCGTGAACCTTTCGTCTGCGGCGTCGCTGCACACACCCGGGCGACTGAACAGCGCCTACGGCACGGCCAAGGTCGCGCTCAACCAGTTCACCCGTCACCTCGCCGCCGAGGTAGAGGGGACCGGCGTCACGGCGAACGTCATCCATCCCGGCGACGTCAAGACCGCGATGTGGGCGGATATCCGCGACAAGATGGACACCGTCAGCGAGCGCGGCTACCACGACTGGGTGGCGTGGGTGGAGCAAACGGGTGGGGATCCGCCGGAAAAGGCGGCCAAGCTCGTGCTCGACATCATCGAGAGCGACGTCAACGGGCGCTTTCTCTGGATCGACGATCCACTGCAGACCCCGATCCCAAGTTGGGATTAGGTAGCGAAGTCAGAACGACGCAGCAGGCAATGCCCAAGGTCATTGATCCGTTGGGCTATAGATACTCTTCATCTCCCAAGCATCCAAAACAACCAAGCGCACATCCCGGCCCACCGCCCGCAGTGCCACGCCGACACTATCCTCGCGGCCAGGATACACCCGGACAGCGAGGCATTGCCTGCTGTTGACAAAGACTTCGACGATGCTTTTGTCGATGAACACCCGCATCTTGAGATTCTCCTCCGGCGCTAGGAACACCGGAGCAATCTCTGGAGGCCGCGATCGCGCCTGAGGTTGTATCGAGGCATGGGAAGAATCAAGGGCGACTAGGCTGTAGGTGCCCTCACTATTGGGCGGCGTAGAGACCTCATTACCGGGCACAAGGGGCCTGACGCTGCGGTCCCGATAAAAGGCAATCCGGGTGTACTCCTGCTGATCCGGTGAGCGCAAAACATCCAACTCGATCAGGGGCGCACCGTTAGTCTCGACCTCGAGGCTCAGCTCGATAGCATTGCCGGCGAGTTGGTCGAAAACGGTTTCGCTATTGCCCTTGATGGTGCAGTCGGCGATCTGAGTATGGCGACCGCGCAGCGATTCGATATCCCCGGCCGGTTCAATCTGTACCTCGCCGCTAGCGTTCAAGCTTAGGCGTCGAGGCAAACTCATAAGCTGCTGTCCTTCCCAACAGCCAAAATGACGGACCTGGCGTTCCTCTTGGCTCCAACCCAGACTCGGCATCCCCCAATTGACATTAAAGATCGCAATCAATCCCCCCTTGCCGTCGGGGGTGGCCGATGGTGCGTGTATCCCCCCGGGCCAAGAGGCACCAAAGTTGAAATGGCCGTAATCGCGGGCGATCAATTTGTCGCGCGCTTGGTCGTAATCGCCAATCAGGTACTGACCCCCGTTGCGATGGCTGTAGTACAGCAGCATGTGTTTGTCACCGATGGGCCAAAAATACGGACAGGCCCCGTCGTCGCCGTTGGTGCTAAACAGATCGTCTTCGACAAAAGGGTGCAGGTATTCCCAGGTTTCGAGATCCTCCGAGCGAAAGAGAAAATTCGCCCGGCGCTGCAAGCCCCTCGGGCCAGTAGGCAGTGTGCCCCCTGAAAGCGAGTAGTAAGCTCCGTCCTTTTTCCAAATGCACGGATCGTAAACCCGGTAGGATTGACTGGGCTCGTTGGCCTTGGGCTCGGGGATACCCCCGGGCACTTTTTGCCAATTCAACAACAGGGGATCGCGGCTGATGGCGCTCACATTGCCTAGTTGGTGGCCGTAATAGTGGACTATGACCCGATCCCCATCGACCAGCGACGCACCAGACCAGCAACCGTGTTCGGGATGGGGGTAAATGGCGTAGGGCAAATCGCGCCAGTGGATTAAGTCATCGCTGACTGCGTGGGCCCAGTGCGGCCGCGGGTCTTCAGGAGGAAAGGCCTGGTAGAACAGATGCCAGCGCCCCTGCCAAAAACACAGTCCATTGGGATCGTTTAAGCGGCCGTCCGGGTTGCAAAAATGGTATATGGGACGCACTGGGTCGCTGACCTTAGCCTGCCTAGTAGCCCTAAAGCGCTGCAGGAGCGGGTTTGTTCGCAGTTGGGCTTCCTGCTCGGCGAGAGTATCGCCAAAGCTGTACTGGGCGACGCCCGAGGTATGATCAGGTTGCATATAGTCAGACCTTCTTGGTTAAGTATGAACGCATAGGGAAAATGAAGAACCTTTTTTTGCTGCTCTGTCAAGGCATTGTGCAAATTATAATGACGCTCAAGATTAGTCTTGCTAAGGTTGCCTATCTCAAGCGAGAATTGGCACGAACTAGAGAAAAAAGAACATGACCTCTCACTATCCACCCCTCTACCTGCGCCCCAACAGCGAGCGCACCGTGCGCAACGGCCACCCCTGGGTCTTCTCCGGCGCGGTCGAACGCCCTCCCCGGGACGCCGACACCGGCGATATCGTCGATGTCTTTGACGCACACGAGCGCTTCGTCTGTCGCGGGTTCTACAATCGGCGCTCGCTGATCCGCGTGCGCAGTCTCACCCAAGACCCCAATCGCTCCATTGACGCGGCCTTCTTCACAGAGCGCATCGCCCAAGCCATCGCTCTCCGCCGCAGCGCCGGCCTGTCCGCCCACACCAACGCCATGCGCCTAATCCACGGCGAAAGCGACGGCCTACCCGGCCTAATCGCCGACGACTACGCCGGCTACCTAGTGGTGCAGTTCCACACCGCTGGCATGGAAAAACAACGCTCCACCATCCTCGACGCGCTCCAATCCCTGCTCAACCCCCGCAGCCTGTACGAACGCAGCGATGTGGGCACCCGCCGCGCCGAGGGGCTGGACGACCGGCCCACCGGCCTACTAGCGGGCGAAGCTCCGCCCGAATTCGTCGAGATCGAAGAGCACGGCACGCGCCTCTATGCCGATCTCTATCGCGGCCAAAAGACCGGCTTTTTCCTCGACCAGCGCGCCAACCGCTGCTATCTCCAGCAACTCGCCCGCGACCAGCGCGTGCTCAACCTCTTCTCCTATTCGAGCGGCTTTTCTGCCCACGCCCTCAAAGGCGGCGCATCCCACACCCTCGACGTCGATATATCGCCCCAAGTCGTGCCCGTCGCCCGCCACACCCTCGCCGCCAACCGCCCCCAAGGCTCCCACTCCGACCTATTGATCGCCGATGTCTTTTCTTTCGTGGACGAACTGGCCGACCGCGGCCCTCGCTACGACATCGTCGTCTGCGACCCACCCTCGCTGATGCGGAAACGCAGCCAATACAAACAGGCCATGGGCGTCTATACCAAACTCAATCGCAACGCCTTCCGCCTCATAGCCGACGGCGGGCTGCTGGTGACCGCTTCGTGCTCGTCGCGAATTTCCCAAGAGGACTTCTTCCAAATCGTCCGCCGCGCCGCCGCGGGTGCCCGGGTCCGCACCCGCATCCTCGCCTACAACCTGCACCCAGCCGACCATCCCATAGACCCAGCCTTCCCCGACGGACGCTACCTCAAGTGCATCTTCGCCCGCGTCTCTCGCCCTTCTTGATGCTGCCGGGTGGAAGGAGACCTACCTATGATACACCCGATCACCAGCCAAAAAGTCATTAAAGAAAAGAGCATGTACTCGTTATTTGAGCATTACATCAGGCAAATCATATCCTTCTCCCAAGACGAACATAGGCTTCCTGAGTCGCTTCTTTTAAAAGAAAAGGGCAACTTGAAGATCTATTACGCGCCGTTCGACTATCTGAATCGCGATGCCAAGATTGCTATCGTGGGAATCACACCTGGAAAGACACAAGCAGTGGCTGCCCTAGGTGAGGCTAGGCGCATACTGGAACGCTGTGGCAGTGTCGCGGCGGCGTGCGAGGCTGCGAAAAAGAAAGGCGGCTTTGCCGAGCTTCGAGAACCACTGACCGACATGCTAGACCACATCGGGCTACAACGCGTACTGGAGCTTGGGAGTTGTTCAGAGCTTTTTGAAGAGAAGGGAAGACATTTGATTCATACGACCAGTGTGATCCGTTACCCGACCTTCAAGGAAGGAAAACCGTACAATGGATCTCCTTCTTTCGAAACAAACACGCTCCTGAAGAGTTACCTGTCGCGTTACTTGTTTGAGGAGATAAGAGAACTTGATCCCGAGGTCTTGTGGGTTACCCTTGGCGAACACGCTACGAAGGCACTGGAATTTGCGGTTCGTCAAGGGGTTGTGGATAGTAGTCGCGTACTGAGCGGGATACCACATCCGTCTGGCGCGAATAAGGAGCGTGTTCTGTACTTTCTAGACAGGAAGGAACGATGTGACCTGTCGAAACAGGTCCGGCCAGACAAGATCGACGCTAACAGGAAGGCATTATGCGAGAAGGTCGAGGCACTTCTGTAGAGCAAGAAATTCTCGATGAGATTTATAAATTGAGAAAAGGTCAACAAGTGGAGTTCGCAAAGTCCGAGATGAAAGGCATACCCGGCAAGGCTCTGCTACGCTTTGCAGGAACAATAGATAGAGAAGACCTAGACAGGATGGCTGAAGCGATCCAAGCCGATTGCGAAGGCGTAAATCCCAATGAATAAGACCATGCTAAGCCTATCTCAGCACATCGTCACATGCGCCGCCGAGTTGCCCGAGGGTTCGCTATTGTGCCCAAAGACGTTGCTTCATCTTGGAAGCACGTCAGCAGTCCATCAAGCGTTGTCTCGTCTCGCCCGTCGTGGACAACTAATGCGGGTTTGTCAAGGAGTCTATGTTCGGCCCATAGAGACTCGCTTCGGCCTACGTCCGCCTGCGGTTGAGAAGGTCATTGAATCGCTGGCGGAACTGTGGGGGGAGACCATTGTTCCCTGTGGCGGTGCGTCGGCGAATTTCCTCGGTCTCACTACTCAGACGCCGGTGCAGTCGGTGTATCTGACCTCTGGCCCCAGCCGTCGATTGAAACTCGGGAGACTGACAGTGCATTTGCGCCATGCTCCTCAGTGGCAGCTAGTAGCTCCACACCGGCCGGCTGGCGATGCCATTCGCGCCCTCGCTTGGTTAGGTCCGCAAGAGGTTGAAGAGAACTTGGGCGAGATCGAGGACAAGCTCTCCCCTGTAGATCTCGACGAACTCGCTGCGTTGCGCCCCTTGATGCCAGCGTGGATCGCATCACCCGTGAGCGCACATCTTGGGAACTGGAACGCCGCGACCAGCGGAGCGCGACCATAGCGACAGGCGTCTATCTCGTGCGCCTGCACTATCCCGGCGGCAAGCAAACCCGGCGACTCCTCTTGCTCAAGTAGCTGCCAAGCCCGCGTCCATCGCCCGTCTTGACGCGACTGGATAAAACGCATATCCTCGTTGCAATATGTCAACCCGCATTCCTTTCTGATGAACAACCTCTCCGAAGATCTGCGCCTCAAACTCGACGCCCTGCCCAACGAATCCGGCGTCTATATTATGAAAAGGCGCGATGGGCAGATCATCTATATCGGCAAGGCCAAAAGCCTGCGCGACCGGGTGCGCTCGTACTTTCGCACGTCGGGCGGCGATGGCCGGCGTCAGTTCAAAGCCCTAGTCCGCAACATCGCCGATATCGACTACATCGTAACGGGCAACGAGCAGGAAGCCCTCATCCTCGAAGCCACCCAAATCCGCACCCACAAACCGCGCTACAACATCCTACTCAAAGACGACAAGAAATACCCCTATATCCGCATCACGGCCGAGCCTTTCCCCCGCATCTTCGCCACCCGCGACGTAGTCCGCGACGGCTCGCGCTACCTCGGCCCGTACAGCAACGTCCGCGCCATGCACACCACCCTCGACATGCTGCGCAAGGTCTTCCCCATCCGCTCCTGTAACGCCGAGTTGCCCTCAGACAAAGTGCCGCTGTGCCTCGAATACCACATCAAGCGCTGCGAAGGCCCCTGCGAAAACCTCGTCTCGGCTGACGACTACCGCAAAACCGTCGAGCGGGCCGTGCGCTTCTTGCGCGGCCAGAACGCCGAAGTAATCCGCGAGTTGCAAAAGCGCATGACTGAGGCCGCCGAAGACATGCGCTACGAGAAAGCCGCCCGCTTCCGCGACCAGATCCAAGCCCTAGAATCCATGCGCGCCCGCCAAAAAGTCGTCCTCGACGACCAGATCGACCGCGACGTTTTCGGCATGGCCCGTAGCGACGACGAAGCCTGTTGCAGCGTCCTCGAAATCCGCGAGGGCCGCCTGCTCGGCAAAAAGCACCACTTCCTCGGCGGGGTCATGGAATCCTCAGACGGGGAAATCCTCTCGGCCTTTGCGCGGCAATTCTACCTACAAAACGACTTTGTCCCGCCCGAGATCCACCTGCCAGCCCAGCTAGCAGACGCCGACGCGGTAGCTGCTTGGCTGTCGCAAAAGGCCGACGGCAAGGTCGAATTGGCCACCCCCCAGCGCGGTGCCAAGGCGCAGATGCTCGACATGGCCGCCAAAAACGCCACCCAGATGCTCGCCGAACGCCAACTCAAGCGCGAACTGAAGCGCGACCGCATCCCCCAATCGGTCTATGCCCTCCAGCGCGACTTGCAGCTAGCGGCTCCGCCCCGCCATATCGAAGGCATCGACATCTCCACCTTCCAAGGCGCGAACCCGGTCGGCTCGGTGGTCTGCTTTATCGACGGCCGAGCCAAGCGGAGCCAGTACCGCTACTTCAAAATCCGCGACCTCGCGCAACCCGACGACTACGCCGCCATCCACCAAGTGGTCCATCGCCGCTTCCGCGGCCTAGCCGAGCGCAACGAGCCGCGGCCCGACTTGCTCCTCATCGACGGTGGGCCGGGCCAACTCGCCAGTGCGGTCGCCGCCCTGCGCGAACTAGACATCGCAGACCAACCCGTCGTCGGCCTCGCCAAGCGCTTTGAGGAAGTCATCCTGCCGGACCAGCGCGACCCCCTGCTGCTGCCCAAGACCTCGGCCAGCCTGCGCCTGTTGCAGATGCTGCGCGACGAAGCCCATCGCTTCGCGCTCAAAAACCACCGCCAGCAACGCACCAAGAGCGCGCTCAGCTCGACCTTGGACCACGTCCCCGGAATCGGCCCACAAAAGCGCAAGGCCCTGCTCGTCGCTTTTGGCTCGGTCAAGCGCATCGCCGCTACGCCAGCCGAGGAAATCGCCGCCCTCCCCGGCTTCAGCCGCAAACAGGCCGACGCTTTGCTCGCTCATCTCAACAGCCCGGATCATGGCCCGCCCAAAATCCACGCCTGAACGCCCGCTGCCAGCGGCCCTGTCCGTCCCCTGCGAGCGCTTCCTCAAGGCCATGGAGCGCGACAATGGGTTGGCGGCCAATACCCTCGACGCCTATCGCCGCGACCTCAACCGCTATCTGCACCACCTGTCCGCCCAAGGCGTCGAGCACCTAGAAGCCGTCCAACACCAGCACATCGCCCACTTGCTCCACTCGCTGCGCGACGCCGGCCTGACTGCTTCGACCATGGCCCGCAACCTCACCTCGATAAAGCGCTTCCACCAGTACTTACTGCTCAAGGGCGCAACGACGCACAACCCAGCCGAACTCCTCGACCCGCCCAAACTAGAGCGCCGCCTGCCCGACGTGCTCTCGGTCGAGGAAATCGCCGCCCTTCTCGCCGCGCCCGACCCCGACGAGCCGCTGGGCCAGCGCGACCGGGCCATCCTCGCCGTACTCTACGCCACCGGCATCCGCGTCTCCGAGCTGACCGCGCTACAACAGGAGGCCCTGCTGCTGGCGCGGGGCCTCCTCCGCATCCGCGGCCGGCGCGAGCGCATCGTGCCCATCGCGGCCAAAGACGCCCGCACACTTAGACACTACCTGCGCCAAGGCCGTCCCCACCTCGCCCGTCCCGACTCGGGCGATCACGTCTTCCTCAACGCCCAAGGCGGCCCGCTCTCGCGGATGAGCGTGTGGAAAATCATCAAAACTGCCGGCGACAAGGCCCGCATCGGCAGGGAGATCAGCCCCCACACCCTGCGCCACTCCTTTGCCACGCATCTGTTAGAAGGCGGCGCCAACCTCCGCGCCGTGCAGGAACTGTTGGGCCACGCCGACATCTCCACCACCCAGATCTACACGCACCTCGACCTCAGCTACCTCAAAGAGGTCCACAAGACTTACCACCCCCGAGGTTAGATGGAGTCTCAGCTAGTCGTCGCCGCGGGACTCAACAAGTACTTCCCCTCTGGAGTGCAAGCCCTACACGACCTCAATTTGGAAATCAGCCGCGGTCAATTCGTCTCCATCGTCGGCCCTTCCGGCTGCGGCAAATCCACCTTCCTCCGCCTCGTGGCCGGCCTCGACGAACCCACGAGCGGCGAGTTGCGCGTAGAGGGTCACGATCCGCTCGGCCTCGCCTTCGTCTTCCAAGACGCCACGCTGTTGCCTTGGCGCTCGGTCGCACACAACATCACCCTCCCCTTGGAGCTGCGCCACGAAGACGCCGACGAGCGCGTCGCCCAGACGCTTGAGTTAGTCGGCTTAACCGACTTTGCCGATGCGTACCCAGCCCAGCTCTCCGGCGGCATGCGCATGCGGGTCTCCATTGCCCGTGCGCTGGTGACCCGTCCCCAGATCCTGCTCCTCGACGAGCCTTTTGGCGCACTCGACGAAATCACCCGCCAACGGCTCAACGAGGAGTTGTTGCGCCTGTGGCAGGAAGACCATTGGACCAGTCTCTTCGTCACCCACAACGTCTCCGAGGCCGTGTTCCTCAGCCAGCGGGTCCTCGTGATGAGCGCGCGTCCCGGCCGCATCCTCGCCGACATCCCCATCCCGTTTCCCTATCCGCGCTCAGCGTACCTGCGCAGCGCCCCTGAATTCATCCGCATCGCCAACGGGATTTCGCGCCAACTCGCCCACGCCGACGACTCATGAAACGCCTGCGCTCCCTGACAACGAACATTCTGCCTCCACTGCTGTTCTTCGCCTTGGTCGTGTGCGCTTGGCAAGGCGCAGTCTCGCTCCTCGGGATCGAACCTTTTCTGCTGCCCGGTCCCCTGCTCGTGGCCCAGGCCATCGCCGACAATTTGCCGCGCCTGCTGTCGGCTACCCTGCTGACGGCCTTAGGTGCCATCTTGGGCTTTGTCCTCAGTTTTGCCTTTGGCTTCTTGGTCGCCCTGTTGTTTTCCCAGTCGCGCCTCATCGAGCGCAGCCTCTACCCATACGCGATCTTCTTGCAGACCATGCCCATCGTAGCCATCGCGCCCCTGATCATCCTGTGGATCGGCTACGGCCTCCAAGGCGTGGTGGCCGTCTCTTTCATCATCGCCCTCTTCCCAGTCATCGCCAATACCACCGACGGCCTGACCCGTGTCGATCCCCACATCCTCGACTTCTTCGCACTCAACAAGGCCAACCGCTGGCAAGTGCTGTTCAAGCTCCGCGTCCCCGGCGCTGTCCCCCAAATGCTCGTCGGTGTCCGCATCTCCAGCGGCCTGTCGGTCATCGGCGCAATTGTCGGCGAATTCTTCGCCGGCTACGGCACCGAGGACTTTGGCCTCGGCTACTTGATCATCCTCACCAACGGCCAAGCCAAAACTGACTACCTATTCGCCTGCATTCTGTTTTGCACGTTGCTCGGCTTGGGGCTATTTACCACCGTGGGCAGCTTGAGTAATTTCTTGCTCAGACGCTGGACGGGCGCGCCCGAGTGAAATGGCGGCGCGCCAACTCCACCACAATCACTAGGAGAATTCCCGTGATGTTCAAATACCTGCTCTTGGCGGCTTTTCTCGCGCTCGTCGCCTGCGCCGCTGAAAAAGAAGTCCCCACAGCCGAGGCCCTACCCAAGGTTCAACTCGCGCTCAACTGGTTCCCAGAGGCCGAACACGGCGGCTTGTACGCAGCCGCCGTCCACGGCTACTATGAAGAAAACGGCGTTGAGGTCGAAATCCTCGGCGGCGGCCCGGATTCGCCGGTCGTCCAGCGCGTGGCTACCGGTGCAGTAGCCTTTGGCATAGTCAATGCCGACGATATCCTGTACGCCCGCGCCCAACAAATCCCCGTGGTCGCGCTCATGGCGTCCTACCAGATCAACCCGCACTGCATCATCGTCCACGAGAGCTCGGGTATTGACTCTATTTCGCAAATCAAAAACATCACCTTGGCCTTGTCGCAACGCCCGGCCTTCTCGCACTATCTGCGCTGGAAATACCCATTTGAAGGCGTCACAATAGTCCCCTATCCCGGCAATGTGGCCCAATTCCTCGCCGACGAGAATTTCGCCCAGCAGGGCTACGTCTTCAGCGAACCGTTCGTCGCCAAGACTAAAGGCGGCGATCCCAAGGCCCTGCTCGTAGCCGACACCGGCTTCAACCCCTACGCCAGCGTGCTCATCACCACTGAAGAGCGCATCGCCGCCGAACCTGAACTCGTCGGTGCCGTAGTTCGCGCCAGCGTCAAGGGCTGGGAGAAATACCTCGCCGAGCCAGAGGCGACCAATCGCCATATCAACAGCCTCAACCCCGAGATGGGCATGGACATTCTCGCCTATGGGGCCGCCGAATCCATGGACATGGTTCTCGATCCGGTCGCCCAACAGAACGGGCTCGGCAGCATGACCTTGGAGCGCTGGCAAAAGCTATTGGAACAAATGGTGACCGTTGACCTGATCAAAGACGGTGTGGTGGACCCCACCGAGGTCTTCACCAACCGCTTCTTGCCCTAGCTCTTGGCTTTTTTACAGGACATCGCGCTCGGCCGCTACCTCGCGCTCGATTCGCCGATCCACCGCCTCGACCCGCGCACCAAGTTAGGGGGCGTTTTCGCGCTAACGCTGGCGGCTTTTGCAGCGCCCAACGCACTCGCCCTGCTGCTTCTTGGAGCTTTCCTACTGGTGGCCACCGCCTTGGCGCGGGTGCCTTCGCGCCTCATCCTGCGCCAGCTCAAAACCTTTGCTTGGCTCTTCTTGTTCACCTTTGGCCTCCACGCGCTGCTCACGCCCGGCCGCACCGTCTTGTCGTTGCCCTTTTCCGATCACGCCCTGACCGCCGAGGGCCTGCACTTGGGAGCCTTCTTCACTGCGCGGCTAGCCGCAGCCATCGTCGCCGCCACGCTCTTGACGCTCACGACCGCGCCGATGGAGATAACCAGCGGCCTCCAGCGCCTCTTCAGCCCCTTGCGCCGCTTCGGCTTTCCGGCCGGCGATATGGCGCTGATGATCTCCATTGCCCTGCGGTTCATTCCCGTACTCCTCGACGAAGCCGAGCGCCTACGCAAAGCCCAACTAGCGCGCGGGGCCGACTTTAGTGGCTCTTTTCTGCGCCGCAGCAAAAACCTCGTGCCCCTCCTCGTACCCCTCCTCGTCGCAGCCTGCGGCCGCGCCGACCGCCTCGCCTTGGCCATGGAAAGCCGCTGCTACGCTAGCGGAGCCGAACGCACCCACTATCGCCCGCTGCGCTTTGGCCGCGCCGACGGTTTATCCGCCTTGGCCACCCTAGGCTTGGTCGCGCTCATGTACTTTTTGCGTTAGGCGATGCGGACGCTGCGCCTAGTAATCGAATACGACGGCACCCACTTCGCCGGCTGGCAGAGCCAAAAGAGCGGCCGCACCGTGCAAGACGCGCTCGAACAAGCCCTGCACACCTTGCTCAAAGAGCCGGTCCGCCTCATCGGCGCAGGCCGCACGGACGCCGGCACCCACGCCCTCGGACAGGTAGCTCATTTCCAGACCGAGGCCGCACTGCCTACGGACCGGCTGCTTCGTAGCCTCAACGGCCTCTTGCCCCCAGACATTGCCGTACATGCCGCCGACGAGGTCGCCGCGGACTTCCACGCCCGCTACCGCGCAACCCGCAAGCGCTATCGCTACCGCATTCACCAAGGCAAGACGGCCGTCAACCGCACTCAGGTATGGACCTATTATTCAGAACTATGCTTGGATCCTATGGCCGCGGCCGCCCACTCACTCTACGGCGAACACGCCTTTGGGGCTTTTTGCAAACAAGACCCTATTCCCGAGCACCTGACCTGCCACGTCTTTGACGCGGTCTGGTCCCAACGCGGCCCCGAACTGATCTTTGAAATCGAGGCCAACCGCTTCCTGCGCCACATGGTGCGGATCCTCGTCGGCACCATGGTCGAAATTGGCCGCGGCACGAGGCCACCGACGGCCATCGCTGAATTACTCGCCAGCGGCGACCGCACTGCGGCCGGTGCCACGGCCCCTGCGCACGGTCTCTGCCTGCTATGGGTGGAGTACCCTGATGGCCGTTTTAGTGCGGAAATGGTCTAGCCTAAATGCACAAAAAATTCCAGCGGCACACTGAAAATTTTACCTGCGAAAATTGTGGCTTTTCCGTGCAGGGCGATGGCTACACCAACCACTGCCCCGAATGCCTCTGGAGCCAACACGTCGATGTAAACCCAGGCGACCGCGCCGAGCGCTGTCGCGGCTTAATGGAGCCGGTGGGCTTTACCATCAAACGCGGCGAATACATCCTCGTCCACCGCTGTACCAAATGCGGCATTGTCAAAAGGAATAAGGCCGCCAAAAACGATCGCTTTGAGGCTATCCTGCGTCTAGGCGGCGAATTACCGGACTAACAGCACTGCGAGATAGCTGTGCAATACTTGCAACTATGTGTGTGATTATTATATAATTTATAGTTACTTGTCGTTGGCAAAATTCATTTCCCGAGGTACAACCTTGCGCCTTATTTGCTCACTCGCTCTGTTGGCATTGGTTTTAAGCCATGCCGGCGCGTCCATTGGAGAGTCGCGCCGCACAGCCGTCGTGCAGGCTGTAGAGCGGGTCCAGCCCTCGGTCGTCAGCCTCCACGTGCGCTACCGCGAGCGCATCCAGCATCTATACAGGTATCGCGGCGATCCTTTTTGGAACCTTTTCTCGCCTTTCTACCAAGACCGCGTCTCCACCGGCTCGGGCTTTGTCGTCGATGACGAGGGATACATTCTCACCAATAGTCACGTCGTCGGCGATCCGCGCCAGTTACAAAAAATTACCATCTCTCTACCCGAGCCCGACAGCCGCACCTTTGAGGCCCGCTACGTGGCCTCAGACCCCAATTTCGACCTCGCTGTCCTCAAGGTAGATGACGGCAATATGCCAGTTGCGCCCCTCGGGACTTCGGGCGATATTTTGGTAGGCGAATGGGCTATTGCCATTGGCAATCCTTTCGATTTGGGGCCTACCGTCAGCATCGGCGTCGTCAGCGCCCTAGATCGCGACTTTTCCGAGCCCCAAGGCGATTACTACTACCGAGACATGATTCAAACTGATGCGGCCATCAACCTCGGCAACAGCGGTGGCCCCTTGGTCAATGCAGATGGCGAGGTCATCGGCATCAACAGCTTTATCTACACCGGCGGCGAATACGCCAGTGGCTCTATTGGCATTGGCTTCGCCATTCCCATTGACACGGCCACGAGCTTCTTGGAGGAAATTCGCCAATACGGTCAAGTGCGTCGCTCTTGGACTGGCATCCTAGCCGTCCAAGACATCACTCCGCCTCTAGCGGAGTATCTAAGGCTCGACTCCACGGATGGAGTCCTAGTCGTCAGGGTTGCTAACGACAGTCCGGCCGAACTAGCGGGCCTCGAAAAGGGCGACGTAATCGTTGCGGTCAACGACGAAAAGATCCGCAGCACCGACGAGGCCATTGGCGTGCTGCGCGGCTTGCGCGTCGGCGAAGTAGCCGCACTCGGTGTGGTGCGCCACAACGAGCACTACAACCTAGACCTGACCCTTGAGGAGCGTCCCTACCGGACGCGACGCTAGCGGCAGGAAGGATGCTAAAATGAGGCAGTTCATACCCACCGCGTTCACCATCGGCAATCTGTTTTGCGGATTCCTCGCCCTGCACTATGCCTTCAACGGCAACTACGTGCCAGCCGCTTGGCTCATCTTCTTGGGCGCGGTATTCGACAAAATGGATGGCCAACTCGCTCGGGTCATGGGGCGCGACTCCCAGTTTGGACTCCATTTCGACTCCATCGTCGATGCCTGCACCTTTGGCATCGTGCCCGCGGCCATCATCTATCAGGCCCACCTGCCCACCGGCTGGGGGCTGGCGCTGGCTTTTGTGTTCCTGCTCTGCGGTGCCATGCGTCTCGCTCGCTTTAATACGCTCAGCCTCGACGGTGAACGCGGCGAATTTTACATGGGGTTAGCCATTCCCACGGCTGCGGTCTGCCTCACCCAATACGTGGTCTTTGTCAAAGCGTGGCCTATTCCCCACGCCACACCGCTGGCCGTACTGCTGATTTTAGTGCTGTCCTTCCTGATGGTTAGTCGGCTCGATTACGACAGTATTCCCAACTTTCGCGGCACTTCCCTCGGCGACCGCTTCAAACAGCTTTACTTCATCACCACGGTCGGGCTGACCATTTACGACAGCACCTTTTTCTTTCCCATGACCCTCGTGTACGTCTTCTCCGGGCCCATTCGCTGGATCTTCCGGCTCGTGCACGGCGACGTCACGCAACACGCCTGAGTTATAATGCTGCACGGCAAACCCCTCAGCCATCTCATCCTCATCCTCTTCACCACGATGATCAGCGCAAATATCGTCGGTGAGATGCTGAGGTTTATCCTCATCGCCATAGTCGGCCCCGATACCATCGTCGAACTCGCCCTCTTGCGCTACGTGGAGTATTCCATCGGGCCGCACATGTTCAACCTCATCATCCTGTCCTTTTCGTTTGATCTGTCGCTGAAGTTCAACCTAATCACGATGTTGGGACTCTTCGTCGGCTGGTACTACTTCCGCCACAGCTATTAAAAACATCTTTCGGGAGCTAGAGCCATGTTCGGTATGGGCCATTGGGAAATACTCATCATCTTCGTCGTCATTCTGCTTATCTTCGGTGCCAAGCGCATCCCCGAGATGGCTCAGGGCCTAGGCAAGGGCATCCGCGAGTTCCGCACCGCCATGCGCGACGTGCAGGACGAAATCGAGGCCCCCAAGCAACCTGCTCAGCCTACGGCCCCTCCGGCTCAAACTGAGCCTCAGTCCAAGGACAAGGACCAAGCTCAGATCGAGCCCCAGTCCAAAGACAAGGACCAAGCCGCCTCCTAACTTATGGCGCTCAACCAAGCCACTGCCCACGAACTCAGTACTCGTCTGCAACAAGGGGAAATTACCGCTCGCCAGCTAGTCGAGACCGCGCTCGACCGCATCGGCGCAATCGACGGCCAGATCAACGCCTTCATCAGCGTAGATCCAGAAGGTGCCCTAGCCCACGCCGACGACATCGACCAGCGGCGCGCAGCAGGTGCGGTTTTGGGCCCTTTGGCGGGTATTCCCTTGGCCCTCAAGGACGTCCTCTGCGTGCGCGGCGGGCGCACCACCTGTGGCTCGAAAATCCTCGAACACTTTATCGCCCCCTACGACGCCACGGCCGTCGAGCGGCTGCGCGACGCCGACGCTGTCTTCATCGGCAAGACCAATATGGACGAATTCGCCATGGGCTCGTCCTGCGAAAATTCTTACTTTGGTCCCACCTTAAACCCCCGCGATCCCGAGCGAGTGCCAGGCGGCTCCAGCGGCGGTTCGGCCGCGGCCGTAGCCGCCGACGAAACCGTCCTCGCCCTCGGCTCAGACACCGGCGGCTCGGTGCGCCAACCGGCCAGCTACTGCGGTGTCGTCGGCCTCAAGCCTACCTACGGTCGCGTCTCGCGCTACGGACTCATAGCCTACGCTTCTTCGCTCGACCAAATCGGCCCCGTAACCAAAGATGTCGAAGACGCCGCCCTCCTGCTTCAAGCCATCGCCGGGCACGACCCCCGCGACTCGACTTCCAGCACCGCCCCCGTGCCGGACTATCGAGCCGCGCTCAAAGGAAACGTCCGCGGTCTGCGAGTAGGCTTGGCGCGAGAGCACTTTCCCGCCGCCCTCGACGCGGAAGTAGCCAAGGCAGCGCAAGACGCAGCCAACGCTTTAGTGGATGCAGGAGCCGAGCTCGTGGATGTCGAGCTACCCGTGGCCGGTCATCCCGAATACTGCATCAGTACCTATTACATCATCGCTATGGCCGAGGCATCGGCCAATCTCGCGCGCTACGACGGCGTCAAATACGGCTATCGCGCCGAGGGCAGCACCGACCTGCAAGAGATGTATTTGCAAACGCGCAGCGAGGGCTTTGGCACCGAGGTCAAGCGCCGCATCATGCTCGGGGCCTACGCTTTGAGCGCCGGCTACTACGACGCGTACTACCGCAAGGCCCAGCAGGTGCGCACCCTGATCCGCGAAGACTTTGCCCGCGCTTTTGCCGCCTGCGACGTACTGATCTCGCCCGTGGCCCCAACCGTCGCCTTCCGCCTCGGCGAACAACTCGACGATCCCTTGCAGATGTACCTCAACGACATTTACACAGCCTCGGTCAACCTCGCTGGGATTCCGGCTATATCCGTGCCCTTTGCCCACAGCCACGGCGACTTGCCCATTGGCGTGCAACTATTGGCCCCACCCCTCGAAGAAGCTCGTCTGCTGCGCACAGCCCACGCCCTCGAACGGGTAGCCGCCTGAAATCTGGAGACCAACTATGAGATACTGCGCCCTCGCCGCCTGCATCCTACTTTCGACCTTGAAGCCCGCTGCGGCGATCAACCCCAACGCGGGCACTACGGGTTTCAACTTTCTCAAGATCGGCGTCGGCACCCGCGCTGCCGCGCTCGGCGGAGCCTATGCGGCCGTATCCGGCAACATCGAAGCATCGGCTTGGAATCCCGCTGGACTTTTCGGCTTGAGCGAACGCACGGCCGCGCTCGCCTACAACAGCTATTTCGTCGATTCCCAAGCCGGCTTCGCCTCTATCGCCGCCCCCAACGGGTCGCGCGTACACGCCCTAAGCGTCCACTACGTATCCTATGGCGACTTGTGGCATACCGATGCGGAAGGACGCGATTTAGGAACCTTCTCGGCGACCGACCTCGCCGCTTATCTGTCCATCGCCCAACAACTCGGGCCGGACTGGCTAGCCGTCGGTGCCAATCTAAAAGCCGTCTATTCAAACATCGCCGAGTTTTCTTCAGACGCTTATCTCGCCGATCTGGGCCTCCTCGTCCGCGCCCCGATCGAGGGCACGATGCTCGGCGCGGCAATCTCCAACCTTGGTTTTGTGCGCTCGGGTTATACCGAGGGATTCAAGGACTCGCTACCGGTACATATCCGCTTGGGCATGGCCCATCACCTCGCGCACATGCCAGTACCCGTGCTCTTAGTCGCCGATTTCAACTTGCCCAACGACAACGACTCCTACCTAGCCTTCGGCCTTGAGATCCAACTCGCTGGTGGTCTCTACATTCGCCCTGGTTACACCACCCAACAGACCGGCAGCCAAGACGAGGAGCCGCTGGGTCTGAGCGCCGGGGCCGGCCTAATCATGGACCGCTACGCAATCGATTACGCCTACTCGTCCTCTCCCGACTTAGGCCAAGTCCATCGGGCATCAATCATCGGCACCTTCTAAAACGCGCCATGCCCGGCCTTAGCTCGGAGCAGCTCGCATTCTTCCACGCCGAGGGCTACGTTCACGTGCCCGACGCCTTGGCCCCCCAAGACTTAGATCCAGTCCAAGCGGAGCTGGAGGAAATCGTTGATCAAGCGGCCCAACGCCTGCTGGCCGCCGGCAAAATAGACCGCGACTATGCAGAGTTGCCTTTTGCCAAACGCCTGATTCCCCTCGCCAAAGCCGACGCCAGCGCCACAGCCGGTATCAACTTCCCCGCCAATCTAGGACCCAATATCTTCGCCTTTTTGCACAACTCACGGCTGCTCGATCTGATCGAATCCCTGATCGGCCCGGAAATCTACGCCAACTCCTGCCAGCACATCCGGGCCAAAGTCCCAGCCAGCGACGAGTACGCCGGCAATTTCTCGCAAAACGAATGGGCGCGCTCCACCGCTTGGCACCAAGACCTCGGCGTGTTGTTGCCCGAAGCCGACCACACGCTCGTCGTCACCACTTGGATCCCCCTCGTCGATGCCGACGAAGAAAACGGCACTCTGATGATCTATCCCCGCTGCCACAAGGAGCCGCTGCGCCGACACGTGCGCCCGCCCGCCGATCAAGGCGGCAGCTTTACCGTCGCTCCCGAAGAGTTGCCGCCTTGGAATCCGGTCACCATCCCGGTCCAACGCGGCGGCCTAATCGCCATCCACTGCCGCACCCCGCACGGCAGTCAACCCAACCGCTCGGACGCGATTCGCTGGAGCATGGACCTGCGCTGGAACGACGCTCGCAAGCCCAATGGCCGGCCCCACTTACCCGGCCTCCTCGTCCGCAGCCAAGAGCATCCCGAACTAGTCGTCCACGATCGCCAAGAGTGGCTGACGGCTTGGAAGTTCGCCCGCGTCTCCAGTCGCGGCGCTCGCACCTATCGCTGGGTCTGAGAATCACAACCCCGCAGTGATGGACTAAGCGTTACCTGCCGTTTGCATCACTGTGTCCCAAAGGGGCCACTGTCACCGGGCGCAAAGATCAACGGTATTTTTATAACTATCTGTTTCTAAAGAAATAACAGTTTAGCTGACGTCTTGGCCCGCTTTTTGCATAAGCAAAGGCATGGCCCATCTCCTATCCTTCGTCCTCCTACTTGGGTTCGCATCCCTCGCCGAAGCCACAGTCGTCATCAGCGAAGTGCTCGCCGATCCGCCTACGGGTGAAGTCGGCGATGCCAACCAAGACGGCCAACGCGATACCTATGAAGACGAATTCATCGAACTCTACAACGCCGGTGTAGCATCCGTCGATATAAGCGGCTGGCGGTTGGGCGACAGCAGCAAGTCGTCAGACAGCTTCTTCCAATTCCCAGCCAACACCGTCATGGAACCCGGCTCGTACGTCGTCCTCTTCGGCGGTGGCAATCCAGCGGGATTCACCGTCCCCGTCTATACTGACGACGGACGCATCGGCAACGGATTGACCGGCAAGGGCGAGGATATTCATCTAATCGACGACACCGGCGATACGATCGCTGTCGTCTCGCATACCCCTTGGCCCACCAAACAGTCCCTCGTCCGCCATCCCTCCGACAGCGACGAGTGGGTCCCGCACAAAACCGCCTCGACGATCAAGGCCCTCTTCTCCCCCGGCCACACCCACATCATCCCCAAACCGGACTACCCCCTCTTCATCAGCGAAGTACTCGCCGATCCGCCTTCCGGTCTTGCTGGCGACGCCAATCGAGACGGCCAGCGCGACACCTATCAAGACGAGTTCATCGAACTCTACAACGCCGGATCGGAGCCTATCCCCTTGGCTGGCTGGCGACTAGGCGATAGTACGGCTCCGAAGAACTCTTTCCAGTTCCCAGCCGACGCCGTCATTGAACCCAACTCCTATGTCGTCCTCTTTGGCGGCGGCAACCCGTCGGGATTCACTATCCCCGTCTATACTGACGACGGAAAAATTGGCAACGGCCTGACCGGCAAAGGCGAGGACATTCGCCTGATTGACAACAATGGCCACGAGATCGCTGTCATCTCGCACGACGAGTGGCCCACCAAACAGTCCCTCGTCCGCCATCCGCCCGATGGCGACAAATTGGTCGCACACAAAACCGCCTCGACGGTCAAGGCGCTCTTCTCCCCCGGCCACACGCACATCATCCCCAAGCCGAATTACCCTCTCTTCATCAGTGAAGTGCTCGCCGACCCGCCTTCCGGCCTTGCTGGCGACGCCAACCGCGACGGCGTACGCGACACCTATCAAGACGAATTTATCGAACTTTACAACGCCGGATCGGAGTCCATCTCCTTAGCCGGCTGGCGGCTAGGCGATAGCACGTCGCCGAAGAACTTCTTCCAATTCCCGCCCGAGGCGGTCATCGCCCCACACTCCTACATCGTCCTCTTTGGCGGCGGCAACCCATCGGGATTCACTACTCCCGTCTATATTGACGATGGAAAAATTGGCAACGGCCTGACCGGCAGCGGCGAAACCATTCGCCTGATCGACAACAACGGCCACGAGATCGATGTTATTTCGCACGACGATTGGCCCAAAGATCAGTCCCTCGTCCGCACCCCACCCGACGGCGGCCCCTTCGTCCCGCACAAAACCGCCTCGCCGGTCGAATTGCCCTTTTCCCCCGGCCACACCTCAACCACGCGGCCCTTCTTAAATTACCCTCTCTTCATCAGCGAAGTGCTCGCCGACCCACCTGAGGGATCGGCGGGCGACGCCAACCTAGATGGTCGGTACGACCCGCATGAAGACGAATTTATCGAACTCTACAACGCTGGCTCACAGCCCATTTCCCTAGCTGGTTGGCGCTTGGGTGACGCAGGCTCCCTCAGCGATTACTTCCGCTTCCCGCCCGACGCCGTCATTGAACCCGGCTCGTACGTCGTCCTCTTCGGCGGTGGCAACCCGTCGGAATTCACTACCCCCGTCTATACCGACGATGGAACAATCGGCGATGGACTGACCGACACCGGCGAGTCTATCCACTTGATCAACGACTATGGCAATGAGGCCGCGTTTCTCTACCAATCCACGTGGCCCGACGACCAATCCCTCGTCCGCACCCCACCCGACGGCGATACCTTTGCCCCACACAAAACCGCCTCGCCGACCGAGGCCCTCTTCTCGCCCGGACACGCCCCGGAAACGCGGCCCTTCTTAAATTATCCTCTCTTCATCAGCGAAGTACTCGCCGACCCTCCTGAGGGACTAGAGGGCGATGCCAACCGCGACGGACGGTACGACCCACATAAAGACGAATTCATCGAACTGTACAACGCTGGCTCGCGTCCCATTTCCCTAGCCGGTTGGCGGTTAGGTGACGCAGGCTCCCTCAGCGATTACTTCCGCTTCCCACGCGACGCCATCATTGAACCCGGCTCGTACGTCGTCCTCTTCGGCGGTGGCAACCCGTCGGGGTTTACCGTACCCGTCTATACCGACGACGGAACAATCGGCGATGGACTGACCGACACCGGCGAGTCCATCCACTTGATCAACGACTATGGCAATGAGGCCGTGTTTCTCTACCAATCCACGTGGCCCGACGACCAATCCCTCGTCCGCACCCCACCCGACGGCGATACCTTTGCCCCACACAAAACCGCCTCGCCGACCGAGACCCCCTTCTCACCCGGACACGCCCCAGATGACGAACCGGAAACGCCCGAAGCACCGGAAACACCCGAACCGAAAACCCCATCCGAACCTATACCTACCTACGCCCTCTTCATCAGCGAAGTGCTCGCCGATCCGCCTTCGGGTGCAGCCGGTGACGCCAACCAAGACGGCCAACGAGACGGGTATGAAGACGAATTCATTGAACTTTATAACGCCGACACCAATCTCATTTCCCTAGCCGGTTGGCGCTTGGGCGACAGCACGTCGCCGGGCACCCATTTCCAATTCCCGCCCGACGCGGTCATTGAACCCGGCTCGTACGTCGTCCTCTTCGGCGGCGGCAACCCGTTGGGATTTACCGTTCCCATCTATACTGATGACGGACGCATCGGCAACGGACTGACCAACAGCGGCGAGAACATCCAACTGATCAATGACGCCGGCAATACAATCGCGGTCGTCTCATACGACGATTGGCCCAAAGACCAGTCTATCGTCCGCATCCCACCTGACGGCGATACCTTTGCCCCACACAAAACCGCCTCGCCGACCGAGACCCCCTTCTCACCCGGATACGCCCCAGATGACGAACCGGAAACGCCCGAAGTACCGGAAACACCCGAACCGAAAACCCCATCCGAACCTATACCGACCTACGCCCTCTTCATCAGCGAAGTGCTCGCCGACCCACCTTCCGATGCAGCCGGCGACGCCAACCAAGACGGCCAACGAGACGGGTATGAAGACGAATTCATTGAACTTTACAACGCCGATTCAACGTCCGTCGATATAAGCGGCTGGCGCTTGGGCGACAGCACGTCGCCGGACACTCACTTCCAATTCCCGCCCGACGCGGTCATCGAACCCGGCTCGTACGTCGTCCTCTTCGGCGGTGGCCACCCGTCGGGATTCACTGTCCCCGTCTATACTGACGATGGGCGCATCGGCAACGGACTGACCAACAGCGGCGAGGACATCCAACTGATCGATGACGCTGGCAATACAATCGCGGTCGTCTCATACGACGATTGGCCTGACGACCAATCCCTCGTCCGCACCCCACCCGACGGCGACACCTTTGTCCCACACAAAACCGCCTCGCCGACCGAGGCCCCCTTCTCACCCGGACGCGCCCCAGAAGCACAGCCTGAAACGCCCGCAACGCTTGAAATAGTGTTTACAGAAGAACTAAGAATGCCACCCGCCCCTATACCCAGCCCTCCTGTGCTCCAATCCCTGCGTCCGGCCCAGTTTGAGTTCAAGCTAGTCCGCGGCGAGCACCGCTCGCT
This sequence comes from Candidatus Latescibacterota bacterium, assembly GCA_022827835.1. GTDB lineage: Bacteria > Latescibacterota > UBA2968 > UBA8231 > UBA8231. Next base: position 149,291 of record JAJEIO010000029.1, on the reverse strand, counting down.
CCGCCTCCTCGGCCAGTACTCGGACGGCAGCGAACATCCTATAGACATCCCTGCCACTTGGACCTCATCCGATTCCACGATCGCCGCGGTGCGCCCCGACGACACCTTGGCTGCCATCGAGATCGGCACCTGCCAGATCTCCGTCCAACTCGACAGTTTCGCCGTCCACCCCAACGTGCTCAATGTGGAAGTTCGCCTCCCACTTGCTGATGCCGTGCGCTTCTCTCCCCCGTGGAACGAGGCCGCCCTACCTTTAGCCAAACCCCAAGCCTTTATCATCCACACCGCACAACCTCACCGCCATGCGTACTACTGGTCGCTAAACGGCCGCCGCTTGCCTATAATGGCCCCCCAGTACATCCACACCCCCACCGGGCGGCAAACCGACACCGTCCACGTGGCCATCCGCCGTGGCACAGAACGCATCACGCGCACGTGGATCATCCAGCCGCCGGCTGCCAAACTCCCGGCCTACTCCTTCCAAGTCTGGCCCAACCCCTTCAACACAACTACCCACCTTCGCTTCTACCTCAGCCAAGCCGCCTCCGTCCATGTGGCTATCTACAACGTCCAAGGCCAACGCGTGCGCACGCTCGTGGATGCGCCGCTCCACGCTGGCGCACACCAGATGCGATGGGATGGCCGCGACGAACGCGGTCATTCGCTCGCTACCGGCCTGTACCTCGCCCGTTTCCGCATCGCGCATGCCCCCCCGCTCTACGCCAAGCTCATCCTCCTCCGCTGAGGATTCCATTCTGACTCGGTCAGATCGCTTGGATACCCTCGTGTAACAAAGCCTCCACCGAGAAAAGGGCGAAGGGCGATTAATTAAATTTTTCTTGACACTTGGAACTAGCCTCGTATCTTGCTCCCCGCTTATACCAAACAGAGTACTCGCGTCCTGTCGGGTCATCTGTTGAATAAAATAGCCTTTATTCGGCACAGGGTAGCTCCCTGAAGCCCGGCGAATAGGCAGAACTTCTCAATTACTCTGTGAGGTATAAGCATGGCCCGGCACCCCTGCTGGGTTGATGGCTCATAGTGAAGGGGCGGCGAGAAAGTAAATTCTGACTCAAAGAATTCTCCCAAAATCTACGTACGCGACAGTCGATCTCTCTCACGTCCGCAGCGCACACGCATGGCTCGGCGAGGGCTTTCACCTCTTAACCACGCCGGTGTGACCAGCGCACAGGAAGGCACATTAATGAAACGGCATTGCTTCACATCGTACCCCCTTTTCGCGTTAATCGGCCTCATTCTTTCGCCGCTAGCGATCGTCCATGCGTCGCCCCCGCCCGCCGACAGCGTGCTTTTCTGCGCGCCGTTCGATTATGAGCAGTGGCGGCGGGAGCATCTTCGACCTGCGGCCAAGCGGCTGGCGGATTTGAACGCGGGTGAACCGCGCACCGTGCGTATGGTCTACCTCCTGCCCAATGACCGTCCGTATCGTCAAGAAGTGGTGGATGAGATGAAAACGATGATGCGCCGGGTTCAGACCTTTTATGCCGAGCAGATGCAGGCATACGGCTACGGCAACACAACCTTCCGCATTGAAACCGATGCCCAAGGTGAGCCGCTGGTGCATCGCGTCGATGGGCGACATCCCGATCAGCACTATCTTAACAACCGCTCTATTGATGCGGTACTTGACGATCTCCAATTTGATATCGACGCGAATGTTTACCTTGTCGTCGTTGACAATAGTAGAGGCGCAGTTATCTCAGGCGTCCGTCATGTCGGAGGAGTGGCCACAGATAGGGGTAAAAGTGGCGGAATTGCGGTGGTTCCTAGTAGCCTTCCCTTTAGCACAGTAGCCCATGAGCTTGGACACACTTTCGGCTTGTGGCACGACTTCCGCGACGATGCCTACATCATGTCGTATGGCTACCAAGATAAACTATCGGCGTGCGCAGCCGAATTTTTGTCCGTGCATCCCTATTTTAATTCCGATAGCCCCTTAAAGGAACACGGCAGCCCCACCATCAAATTAATTTCGCCGTTGCTCTATCCGGCCGGCTCAGCGAGCGTCCCCATCCAACTCAAAGTCAGCGATTCCGAAGGGCTTCATCAAGTGCGTCTGATGGGCTGGTCAGAGAGAGAAGAACAAGTAGGATTGAAGGCATGCCGTGGATTGGCAGGAAAGAAAGACGCAGTCGTCGAATTCGAGTATGACGTTACTATTCCATCTTTTTCTTCTGTTGGACATTCGATATATGTCGATGCAGTTGATACGGATGGGGATGTGTCCTTCTGGGAGAATTTTAATCTTTTGGAAATTTCGTCATACCAGATCGCCACCTTGGAAGGGCATATGGATCAGGTGGAATCGGTGGCGTTTTCGCCCGATGGGGCCACCCTCGCCTCTGGGGCAGCCGATAGAACGATTCGGCTGTGGGATGTAGCGAGCAGACGAAACATTGCTACACTTACGGGACATGATTGGGTTTGGTCGGTGGCGTTTTCGCCTGATGGGGCCACCCTCGCCTCCTCTGGATCAGAGGATACCGAGATTCAGCTATGGGATGTAGAGAGCAGACAAAATATCGCCACCTTGGAAGGGCATATAAGTTGGGTCTTGTCGGTGGCGTTTTCGCCCGATGGGACCCTGCTCGCCTCTGGAGGAAGCAATGCCTTGGCATTAGATAGCACGGTTCGGTTGTGGGATGTAGCGAACAGACGAAACATTGCTACCCTTACGGGACATAGAAATTGGGTCTATTCGGTATCGTTTTCGCCCGATGGGACCCTGCTCGCTTCTGGATCAGCGGATGGTACGATTCGGCTGTGGGATGTAGCGGACAGACGAAACATCGCTACCTTCGGAAGTCCGTCGGATGTCTATTCGGTGTCGTTTTCGCCTGATGGGGCTATCCTCGCCTCCGGATCAGGGGATGGTTCAATCGCACTGTGGAATGTGTCTGAATGGACGCGCTCTGCCGAACAGGCGACTCCTCAGACCTTGACTAAGGTCTCCGGCGATAATCAACAGGGCTTAGTCGGCGAGCCATTGGCCAAGCCATTCGTCGTTTCGGTTAAAGATCAAAACGGGTCGGTCTTTGCCGGGGCGGTTGTTAGCTTTTCGGTTACAGCCGGTGGAGGGACGCTCTCGGCTACCACCGCCACCACCGATGCCAACGGCCGCGCCAGAAGTACCCTGACGCTGGGGAGCGATCCGGGGACGAACACCGTTACGGCTACCGTTGAGGGGCTTGAACCCGAAACCTTTACCGCCATCGGTCAAGCGACGACCGATTCCGACGGCGAAGAGAACGAGGACGAGATAGCCGATGACGAGGATCAACAGGAGTCCGAAGAGACGCCAACGTCCACGGTTGAACTCAAAGGCATATCCTCAAGCCATGATGCGGTCCGCGAAAACGACGCACAGGCGACCATCACGCTGACCGTGACGTTGGATAAAGTCGCTCGGACGGACGAGACGATCACGCTCGCCATTGTCTCTCCAACACAAGGCAAGACCGCCAAGCGCGGGGAGGATTTCGACGCGACATTTCCAGAAACCATCACCATTGCAAAAGGCCAGCGAACGGGCACGGCGCAGCTTACCCTGACGCCCAAGGACAACACGACGACCGATGGCGATAAAGCCTTCGCGGTGCAGGCTACTTCGTCGAGTGGACATCGAGCTATTATCAATATCAAAATCATCGACAATGATGCGGCCAGCGAGCCCCAAGCATGGCTGACGCCCGATCCGGCTGAGGTCGCATTCTCTGCCGATGATCCAGCGTGGAAGACATTTATCGTGCACACCAACCTCGACAGCGTGCTGGTGAGAGCCAACCCGTCCGGCTCCGATCCAGCCATAGAGGTCTCTGGCGGCCAACAGGCACCCACCAGAGACTACTGTCCAGCCGAAGGAAACGATAGGCCCGCAAACGGCCGCCGAGACGGCTGGAACCTTCATGTAAAAGTCTGCCAAGCAGGACAAACAAAGATCCTGCTCATCGACTACGATACCGGCGCGGTCTTGCAGCAATATGAGGTCAACGTCGAAGGCTCTGCTGCGGGCAAATTAGCCACGACGGCGCTCAACCCGAGCTATCCCAACCCCTTTAACAGCGAGACGGTTCTTTCTTATACGTTGCCCACCGCCGCTGATATTCGCCTGGAGGTCTTTACCCTTAGCGGACAACGAGTGGCGGTTCTGCACGAAGGGTTTCAAGCGGCGGGCTATCACACGCTATCTATGGACGCTTCGGATTTAGCTAGCGGCGTTTATCTGTATCGGTTGACCACCCCTGAAGGCCGTTTTGTCCAAAAATTTACCCTGCTAAGGTGAACCTAGAGCGCAGGCTCCTGATAGCCGCATGACGGTGTGGGTAATCGTCGCGGCGCTCTCTGGTGACGCGACAGGGGACCGCTGGCCGGTTTTGCTGCCGAATCGGCTTCCGGCTGGCGGTCGTCGCTCTAGGTGTTGCTCAAGTAAGCACCATTGAACAGCCAAAGAAGAGGGCGACCAAGCCTATCGAGGTTGTGCATCGGCCTCATCAGTTGCATATTGTACTCAGCAGATGATCCGACAGTCGAGATAGTAGTAGTGGTTCTAAAAAGGAGGGATAATGACCACGTTCTACCTCCGATACAACCTCGTCCTGCTGACACTACTCTCGCTCCCATCCCTTGCCGCAGCCACCATCGTCATCAGCGAAGTGCTCGCCGACCCGCCCGAGGGACAGGCTGGCGATGCCAACCGCGACGGGCAGTACGACCCACATGAAGACGAATTCATCGAACTCTACAACGCCGGCCGACGGCGCGTCTCTTTAGCCGGCTGGCGCTTGGGCGACTCCGGATCCCTCAGCAATTACTTTCGCTTCCCGGACGACGCCGTCATCGAACCCGGCTCGTACGTCGTCCTCTTCGGTGGAGGCAACCCTTTAGTATTCACCGTCCCCGTTTACACCGACGACGGAACAATCGGCGATGGACTAACCGACACCGGCGAAGCTATCCACCTGCTCAACAAGCGCGGTAGTGAAGTCGCATACCTCTATCAATCCACTTGGCCCGATGACCAATCCATCGTCCGCAATGCAGGCGAGTATGTCCCGCACAAAACCGCCTCGCCTATCGAGGAACCCTTCTCACCCGGACACGGCCCCGAAACGCAGCCCGTCTTAAATTACCCTCTCTTCATCAGTGAAGTGCTCGCCGACCCGCCTGAAGGACTGGCAGGCGACGCCAACCGCGACGGTCAGTACGATCCGCACAAAGACGAGTTCATCGAACTCTACAACGCCGGTCCTATTCCCATCTCTTTAGCTGGCTGGCGGTTGGGTGGCTCAGGATCCCTACGCAATTATTTCCGCTTCCCACGCGATGCCATTATTGAACCCGGCTCTTATGTCGTCCTCTTCGGTGGCGGTCGTCCGTCGGGATTCACCGTCCCCGTCTATACCGACGATGGAACCATCGGCAACGGACTAACCGACACGGGTGAGTCTATCCACCTGATCGAAGATCATGGCAATGAGGCCGCGTTCCTCTTCCAATCTACTTGGCCCGACGACCAATCTCTCGTCCGGACGCCACCCGACAGCAGCGCACTGGTCCCACACAAAACCGCCTCGCCGACCGAGGCTGCTTTCTCTCCTGGAGACGCCCCAGAACCGCGGCCCGTCTTGACCTATCCTCTTTTCATCAGCGAAGTGCTCGCTGACCCTCCTGCGGGTATAGACGGTGACGCCAACCAAGACGGTCAACGCGACAAATATGAAGACGAATTCATCGAACTCTACAACGCCGGTCCAGATACCATCTCTTTAGCCGGCTGGCGCTTGGGTGACTCTAGACCCCTAATCGATTACTTCCGTTTCCCTCGCGATGCCGTCATTGGACCTAGCTCCTACGTCGTCCTCTTCGGCGGCGGTAGCCCAACGGGATTCACCGTCCCCGTCTATACCGACGACGGAACCATCGGCAATGGACTAACCGACACTAGCGAAGTCATCTACCTAATCGACAGAATCGGCAGTATAGTCGACAGCGTCTCCCAATCTACTTGGCCCGACGACCAGTCTATCGTCCGCACGCCACCCGATAGCAACGCGTTTGTCCCGCATACAACCGCCTCGCCGACTCAGGCGCTCTTCTCACCCGGACGCGCCATAGAAGCGCCTTCTGACTCAGCGGCCAAAGTGCCTGCAATGATATCTGCATCCTCGCTTCAAGTGTGGCCCAACCCCTTCAACACCACCACCCACCTCGGCTTCCGACTCGACCAAGCCGCCTCCGTCCACGTAGCCATCTACAACGTCCAAGGCCAACGGGTGCGCACGCTCGTGGACGCGCCGCTCCACGCTGGCGTACACCAGATGCAATGGGATGGCCGAGACGAACGCGGTCAGGCGGCCGCTACCGGTCCGTACTTCGCCCGCTTCCGCATCGAGCATAGCCCCCCAAGCTACGCCAAGCTCATCCTCCTTCGCTAAAAAAAGCCCCATCTCCACAAAGGGAGACAGGGCTTCCACCAGCGCGACTTGAGAAGGCGTCAGCTTTGATAAGCGTGCTTAAACTCGTGTAATAAGGTCCGCATCTTCTCCACCTCCTCCACATCCACTGTCTGCTTGCACTTCATGGCCCCCCGGAGCATCTTGTGCAAAAGCACCAACTTCTCGGTATATGCGGCCCTTCCCTCGTCTCCTTCTTCCACCTCCTTGAGCCGCTGCGTCATAAAATACTGGGTGACGACGTGCTGGATTCTGTTGGCGTGCTCTTCCTTGTTCGCCACCCACCGCGCTAGCTGATTCGCGCTTTGAGCATCGCTTTGGCCTGACAACGCCGCGATTTGGGTCATGGACTTCTCAATGGTCGTCAGATCTTCCGCAATCGCGGCAAAACGCGCCTCGTCCCCATAAATGCCGCAGGGGATCTCGCAGTGCGCCAACAGCGGCGCGGCTGGAACCAAAAGACAACAGGCGAGCAGAAGCATCAATTTTCCGTTTTTCACAAGGGCCTCCTTAAAATGGTTTGTGGATATGGGCAAGGCAGTATAGGGCGATTTCGCGGTCGGGGCAACGGCCCTAATCGCGCCAAGTGCGCGAGTCCGCGCGGATGAGCCAGCGGTTGATCTGGCCATCCGCGTCCAAATCAACAGCTTCCTCTAGCTGCGCCTCAAACTGGTGGTCAGTCACTTGGATGACTGGCGGCCAGCGAAAGTGCTGCAAAACCCGCGCTTCCATGCCGAGCGAGTCCAAGCTAGACGCATAGTAACCGCGCTCGCGGCGAAACCTCTGTTGGCGGTAGTAAATCCCGCGCAAAACGCGCTTGGCCTCCTCGGCAGCTATCGGGCGGAAGGACACCTCTTGCCGCCCTACTACCTCGGCGGCAAACTGCACGAACCCCCACTTTTCCGGGTAGTGCATATTAATTAGCCCTTGCGGCGACCAGACCCAGTTGTCCGGGCTGCGGCCCTCTATTTTGATGTACTTGCCCACGTCGGTGGCCAAGGCCCATTGCACGCGCGAAAAATTGATCCGCCATTGATCGCCATCCATAGGCGGCACCTTTTTGTGCGTGGCCTCGGCCAGTACGGCCCACGGGAAAGCCATCTCCACCGACCACCCCTGGTCCTCGTCAGTGGGATCGTTAATGCTGCCCCACACCCGCACAGCCGTTTGCAGACCGGCGATGTCCCAAGCACTGATGTAGGGGCCACCGTCGCGGTAGGGCTTGATCATCAACAAATCCCACTCCGTGCCGAGGGCATTGATCTCGAACTCGTAGTACTGATGCGTATCGCCGTCCGGATCGATAAAGACCTCAAAATCGTTTTCTTGGTAGATCGTCGCGTCGCGCAGGTCAATGGTAGCCCACACATGCGGCTCCTCCAAATCAGCAGCGATGTATAGATACTCGTCGTCCCACAGCATTTTGGCCCGCGTCTGCAGGCGCGGTACGGGCCGACGCTCGCCCTCAATATCGACGAAAGGCTCGGTCCAATCCGCCCGCTGCCAAGACGGCTCGTCGAGATTGCCGTCAATGTCGATAGCCCCAGCCGTGCGATGCGCCACATAACTTCGCGGCTCAATGCTCTCTACGTACTCGATGTCGAAGCGCGGTTGCCCCTCGGCGACAGAGGCTAGCAAGGCCGCGCCGAACATAGCCCAGTGCAACATGGCTCCTCCTTTGTTCGTACCCCAAATCTGATACCATTGCATCAATATATCACTTTGTGCTACTTTTTAAATGTTACAATATCAACAATTCACCTCAAAACAGACTCACGCCATGACCGACAAAATGACCCTCTACAAGAGTGGCATGAGCAAATTCGTCCAACAAGACTTCGCCGGTGCCTTGGACGACCTAGCCCAAGCCATCGCCCTCGATCCGCAATTTGCCGATGCCTACCAAGCTATGGCGCATTGCCACGAGAAGTTAGGCGACCTCGACCAAGCGCTCAGCGCAGCGCAAAAGGCCGCTGAGCACGACCCCGACGACTTCCTCGTCCACACTAGCCTCTCCATGTTCTACCAGCGCAAAGGCATGATTGCCGAGGCCGAACGGGAAAAGGCCATCGCCGCCAAGCTGCAAATGGAAAATCCACCGTAAGCTCGTGCAACTCGGCCCCCACCAGCTCAATCCCTTCAAGGAAGATATGCCCATCCTCACCCTAGCCCCAATGGCCGGGGTAAGCAACTGGGTCTTTCGCCTTATCTGCGCGCGCCTCGGGGCGCAGTTGGTCGGGGTTGAATTCATCAACTGCCGCGCCATCGGCATCCGCTCGCGCAAGAGCATGCAGATGCTCGACTTTTCCGACGCGCCCATCTACGCCGACACCGGCATCTCGCTGCTGGCCGCGCAAATCTACGGCAACGACATCGACCTGATCGCCAATGGAGCGCGGGAATTCGAGCGGCGCGGCGCGCAGGTGGTAGATATCAACTTCGGCTGTTCCGTACCCAAGATCGTCGCCAAAGGCTGCGGCGCGGCCTATTTGCGCGATCTCGATCGGCTCTATCAAGCAGTCGAGCGCACGGTCAAAGCCGTCTCGGTTCCGGTCATTGTCAAGACGCGCCTAGGCTGGGACGAAGAGGAGATCAATATCCTCGAAGTGGTGCGCCGTTGCGAGGACGCCGGTGCCCAAGCAGTGGCCATCCACGCCCGCACCGTCGTGCAAAAGTACAAGGGCCGCGCCAACTGGCACTGGATCGGCCGCGCCGTCGAAGCCTCCTCCCTACCCATCATCGGCAACGGCGACGTGCTCACCCTCGACGACGCCCGTCTCATGCAGCGGGAAACAGGCTGTGCTGCAGTCATGGTCGGGCGGGCGGCCTTGGCCAATCCTTGGCTCTTTTCCGGCCGCAGCGGCGCGACCCTTTCAGAGCGCATCGACTTGGCGTTGGAGCAGCTACGCCTGATGGCCGCGTACAAAGGCGAGCGCGCCGGCGTCCGCGAGACGCGCAAGCACCTCGCCCTCTACTTCAAGAGCCTGCCCCGCGCCTCCGAGCTGCGCCGCCGCCTACTGACAACTGCTTCTTTGGCCGAGTTAGCCGATCTGCTCGCCGCATGGAAAGAGCCAGCCGCCGCAGAAGCCGACCTAACCCTGTCGGCAGCCGAAGCCGAGGCGCTGGCGTGGGGCGGGAACGGGTAATAAAAATGAAAATCAAATCCGGCCGGATGGGGGCCAATCTCAGGATCGTCGGCACTCGCTCCTCCATCACATGCCCCACACGTGGATTACGGCACCATTGGCTGCCGACTCGCGGCGGTGGAACACTTTTTCTGCCCAAGCCTCTTCGCCCCGGTCGAAGATCACCAGATGCCCCGCTTCTGCTTCGCACCGATCCATGTAGGCCGCGGTCTGTTCTAACCCCGTGGCAATCGTCTGCTCTAAGCTCTTGTGCAGTAGCTTGCACTCGATGACGAACCGGCGCTTCTCCTCGCCCTGCGGCCACACGATCAGCAAGTCCGTCCGCATCCGACCTAATCCATACTCCCGCTCAATTCGACCTCCGCTGTTGACGATCCGCTGCAAAAACGCCTGAAGCAGAAGCTGTGGCCCCGCTTCCTTGTACTCGAACCGCTCAACCCAGTGTTCGGAATGCTCGCGGAAAAACTGCTGGAACGCCGCCAACAACTTGACCACGTCCAAGCCGCCCTCGGCGTCCACATACCAAGCCGTTTCTTGCTCAAACTCCTCTTGCACCACCCACGTCAGCTCGCGCGGCACCACTTCCGCGTAGATCGGATTGGCGATGCGATACGGGCGATCCTGCGCCACCAGCCCCAGATCGCGCACATACTCAATGTCGCGGTCGGTGAAGTGGCGCACTTCGCCGCCGCTCAGCAGCGGCTCAACCACCCGCCGCACCCGCTCCTCCTTAAGCTTGTCGGCCAATTGGTCCAGATGCGTCTCGCGCCGCAGGATCAGTTGCTCTTGCGCTTCAAGGATAGCTTCGGCGGAGACCGGCCGATGCCATGCTTTGGCGAATTCGCCGCGAAAACAGGCTTCGTCGGCCAGCGCATTGACCAGCCACGGCTGCCCTTGCGTCTGTGTCCAAACCGTGTCCAGCGCCTCGGCAGTAAACATCTGCCCCGTCTCTGCGGTATGCTGCCCGAGCAACGTCAATACCTCCTCCCGTGGAAAATCGCCCAGCCGCAGCGACTGCGCCTTAATATTGAACGCACTGCCGCCGGTGATGATGGCATTCTCCGCGGTGGATTGAATGCGATAGTCGCGCACATCGCGCACCCCGCACAGCACCACGCTCTGCGGAAACCCTTCTGGCCGCAAATCGTAGCCCGCTCGCAACTGACGGAGCACCGACAGCAGCGAATCGCCGATAAGGGCGTCAATCTCGTCGATGAGCAGCATCAGCGGTTTGGAGCTTGTCTCGGCCCAGCGCGTCAATGCCTCCTGCAACGCAATACCCGGTCCAACCTCGGCAAGGATACCCGACCAGACTCTGCCTAAAAATTCGTCGCCCAACGTCAAACGCGCCCGCGACGCCAACCCGGCTAACAAGGTGCGCATGACCTGCTCCACATCTTCGCGCAGAGCCTGCCCACTTTCCACATTGACGTACACGCAGCGATAGACCCCTTCGGCGTTGAGCAGATCGCGCAGCGCCAGCAGGGCCGACGTATTGCCCGTTTGCCGCGGGGCATGGAGGACGAAGTATTTTTTTTGCTGAATGAGGGTCAGTACCCCGTCCAGATCCAATCGGTCTAACGGCGGGATGTGATAGTGCTCTTCGGACCGAACCGGACCAGCCGTGTTGAAAAAACGCATCGCGATCTCCTTGAGGCTTCTAAAGGCTTTTGTCGTTGTCCGCGTCCGAGAAGTTGGTTATTGCAACTTCGCCTTCCGGAAATTCGGCGACGATCTTCAGCCGTCCGCCCAGTGCTTCAATGTAAGAGCGCAGAGTCGAGACGTACATATCCGTCCGCCGTTCCATCTTGGCGATGGCGGGTTGGTTCACCGCCAAGATCTCGCTCAGTGCCTTCTGGGTCATAACCTGTGCCTGCCGTAGCTCGTGCAGCGGCATGGCGGCCCGCAACTCGGCCTTTTTCGCCTCAATGCGCTGACGGCGCTCCGGCGTGAAGTCTTTGGTCAACTCATTAAAGGGACGGCGACCGCTCATGGGATCAATCCTTCCTTTTGCAAGGTTTCAAGATGCTCATCGTAAAGTTTATCAGCCATCATCACGTACTGATCGTAAAACCGGTCATTGCCTGTCTTGTCGCCCCCGCTCAATAAGATTGCTACTCGTCTCGGATCAAAGGCATAGAAGACGCGGATCGGCCTACCGCCGCTTTGCACCCTAAGTTCGCGCATATGTCCGTAACGTGAATTCTGAATACCCGATGAATAAGGATGCGGCAGGTGAGGGCCGTGCTCCAAGAGCAGCTCAACTATGGCGGTAATATCGTCCTGCTCGCTCTCTGAAAGTCCATCCCACCATTCGCCAAATTCGTTCGTATATTCAGCATCCCAAGTCATTTCAACAATCAATATATTCCATCAAAGGAATATATGCAACAAGATGTGAACCAGAGGTGGACGAATGATCAAAGTAGTGAGTTGGAACATTGCCAAGCGCGAGAAACCATGGAGGGAACTCGTAGGGATGGATGCGGATGTGGCGCTGGTGCAGGAGGCGGGAAGCCCACCCGGTGACTTGATAGATTTGGTTGATTACGAGGACGGAGTGTTTTGGGACCGGCATTTGTACGACCGCTGGCCGCTAGTCTTGAAGTTATCCGATCGCGTCGAGGTTGAGTGGTTTAAGCAGGTTGCACCGATCTGCGACCTCGGGTCAGACGCGATTGGTGTCAGCGGCATCGGCACAATTGCCGCCGCCAAAGTGGTGCCGGTCGCTCGCCATGACAAGGCGTTCATCGCAGTCTCGATGTACGCACGTTGGCTAAGGCCTCATCCATCGGTCAGGACGAACTGGAGCGTCGGGTACGCCGACGCCTCGGCACATCGAGTCATCTCGGACCTGTCGGCGTTCATCGGTAGCCGCGACCCATCGACGCATCGCATCTTGGCAGCGGGCGATCTGAACATGATTTATGGCGCGATAGGCCACAAGCTATCCCTGCCTGAACGCGAGCGCACGGTATGGGATAGGTTTCAGGCACTAGGACTTGAGTTTATAGGACCACAGTGGCCAGATGCCTGTAGGCAGGCGAGTTCTCAGCCGACAGACGTGCCGAGCGATACCAAAAACGTGCCGACGTTCTACTCCCCGGGCGGATCGCCGGAAACCGCCGTGAATCAATTGGACTACGCGTTCGCGTCCCGCGGCTTCCACGAGAATGTGAAAGTACGCGCGCTCAACGAGGCCGATAACGATAATTGGGGATCAAGCGACCACTGCCGCTTACTGATCGAGATTGACTGTGGCTAATTGCCCCAGCGAATAGCGCCGCTGGTTTTTATGGATACATTAGATCACGGATATATTCACGGCAATTTAGCTCTAAGGCATCTAAAGAAATGAAAATCAAATCCATCGACTTAGTCCGCATCCAGCGCCCCGACGGCCCTTCGCTCCGCGCCCGTTCCCAAGCCGGCTCGACGCTTTCCGCCTCGACGGCCCCGGCCCAACAGAGCCAACCCCGCCGCAAGGCTTGGCCCACCGAAATCGAAGTAGCCAATCCGATGTCGCGCTTTCCGCGCTTCAAGCCTCGTCGCCAACTCTACGGTGCCCGACAATGGCCCGGCTTCGCGGTTAAAGTCACGGCTGAAGACGGCACTTGGGGCTTGGGCACGGCGTCAGGTCGTCCCACCGCCGCTGTAATCGAAGACGCTTTCGCCCATATCCTCATAGGAGAAGACTGCTTGGCCATCGACAAACTGTGGGATATGATGTTCCGTGTCTCCAAACCCTTCGGCACCGTCGGCATCGCCACCGTCGCCATCAGTGCCGTGGACCTAGCGCTGTGGGATCTGGCTGGCAAGCTGCAACAAAAGCCCGTGTACCAGCTCATCGGCGGCCCAGCCCGCGAGCGCATCTTCACCTACGCCACCGGCGACGACGTCGATTGGTATCGCGAGTTGGGCTTCCGCGCCTTCAAACTGCCCTGCCAATACGGCCCGGCCGACGGCCTGTGGGGCCTAGACCAAAACGAGCGGCGGGTCGCCGAAGTCCGCGAGTTGATCGGCGATGATTGCGAGCTCATGCTCGACTGCTACATGGCCTTTGACGTCGAATACAGCGTCCGCCTAGCCGAGCGCCTCAGACCCTACAAGTTGCGCTGGCTGGAGGAGTGCCTGATTCCCGAAGACGTCAAGAGCCACATCAAACTCAAAGAGTGCCTGCCCTGGCAAACGCTGGCCAGCGGCGAACACTTCTACACGCACTACCCCTACCAGCAGATGATTGAGCACCGCGCCCTCGACGTGCTGCAACCCGATATCCACTGGGTCGGCGGGCTGACCGCCTGTATCAAAATCTGCCACATGGCCGAGGCCGCCGGCCTTGAAGTCTGCCTCCACGGCGGCGGGCGCGACCCCTATGGCCAGCACTTGACTTGGGCCATGCCCAACACGCCCTGGGGCGAATACTACATCGGCTCAGATCCGGGGATCCCGCTGGAGGAAGTAGCCGAGCCGGGAGCGCTGGTGCCCAAAGACAGCTATCTGGAATTTGTGCCACGGGGACCGGGCTTCGACTTGGGGATCGAGGAGGATTGGCTGGTGCCATTCGGATCATAGGCCGCTTGTTCAGACGACTAATTTTGCGTATTTACCTATAGATCATCTGTCTCCCGAGAGTCCTGCCCATGCGCCGCATCCTTGCCATCCTCTTTTCGTTTCTGCTACCCAGCGTTCTGTCGGCGCAAATAAGTACCTGGCAGCTCGGCGGCAGCGGTGGCCTTGCATGGTCGGCGAGCGATTCGGTGCGCATCTTCATCGACTTCGATTCCGTCCCTGGGGCCATCCAGCCCATCTACCTGACTTCTGCCCAAACCGTCTTTTCTCACCTCGACAACTGGTCCCCGTGGAAATTTCCCCGCGAAATCGGCTACATCGATGGCCAGCGACCCCGCGCTTGGAAGCATGGCTTGGGCGACTCGCGCACCGTACACAATGCCACGTACTTAGTCGATGGCGACAGCACCACCTACAACCCCCCGTCTTCGGACCTGCGGAACTTCGACTGGTTTACCTTTGACGTGGCGGTGCCTGTCCCGGCCACCCGCTTCGGCTTTTTCACGCCACCGCGTGGGTTCCGCTCGGATGGCACTCCACTGGCCGACGATGCGGTACCCGCCTTTGAAGTGAGCGTTGCCACCGAACCCGATCCCGCATGGCATGGGCACAACAGCTACGCACGCATCGGTCCGCTCATCGCCGACGTCGCCGAAAACCTGTCCCCCACCGTGCAAATCGACCTGCCTCGCCAATACGTCCGCTTCATCCGCTGGCGGCGCAACGAGTCGGTACTCGATCCGACCTTGGTCATCCAAGAGAATTCGCTGTCGGGTCAAGCGCGGCCGGGGACCATCGGCGACTTTGAACTCTACGCCCGCGGGGTCCCACAGCGCGTGCTATATCTATCCAAAATCATCGACCTAGGCGCGGAAGTGAACTTCGGCCGGCTGTTCTGGTCGGCGACCTCCATGCGGATGGTGAACAGCACCTTGGTCCCAGCCCCTGAAGCGGCTGTTGGGCTACGCGTCGAGGTGCGCACCGGTAGGGATCAAGACCCCAACATCTACCGCGAATTTGACGACAAGGGCCGCGAAGTCGAAGTCTCGCGCCAGCGTTACGAGTTCGAACTCAAGGAGTCGCAAGGCTACGGCTACGTCGCCAGCGATCGGCCTGGAGTCCGCGCGTCCGTGGCCTACGACGAGGACCACTGGACCTTTTGGTCGCCCGCCTTCACCGCGTCTGGCCAGCCGCTCAACCTGCACAGCGGCTCCCATATCCAAGTCAAAATCACCCTCGACAGCGCAGATTTCGACGCCTTTACGCGTCTAGATTCGCTGTGGGTCGAGCAGGCACCGCTCCTGGCGCGTCAGATCGTCGGCGAAGTCGCCCGCCTCGATGACCCGCAACCGAGCGGTTTCACCGAAGTGGCCCTAGGGCAGGCGACGAGCTTTAGCTACGATATTCGCGCCGACTTTGCTGCCTCCGAGTCGGGCTTCGACGCGCTGCGCATTCGCACCGGCAGCCGAGTCCACCTTCAGACGCTGGCAATGGGCGACCCATTGGTGCCTGTCGAGCCCCGCCGGGTCGAGATCAACGACGACGAATTCCTCATCGAGTTGCCCGAGCGGGTCCACGCCGCCAACAACGTGCCCATCCGCATCGAGTTCACGACCGATGTCTTCGTCTTCGCCACGACCTTCGAAGGAGAGGCTATCGACACAACTACCGAACGCCTGCCCCAACCCATCCGGGGCGGCGATGCCACAGCCGCCGTATCGACCAACAGCCTGCGCGTGTTGAGTGCAAAGACCGACCCCGTCAACGCAATCCAGAACCTGCGCTTTTCAACGCCGGTTTTGACCCCCAACGGCGACCGGGTAAACGACCTAGTGCAGGTCTCTTATTCCCTCTTCCGCCTGCCCGCTAGCGTACCCGTCGAACTGCGGGCGTATTCTCTGGATGGCCGGCAAGTCGCACGCCTGTCGTTTGCGCCGCAGGCTGCTGGACCGCAGCACCTTCGCTGGGACGGACGCGACGCGCAGGGACAACTCCTGCCACCCGGCCTCTACCTACTCGAAGTAGGGCTGCAATCCGACGAGATCAGCGAACGCCTGCTGCGCCCGCTGGGCATCGCCTACTAAAATGCGCTTCCTCGTTACCTGTGCAGCTTGGCTCGCTTTGCCGACCATTTCCGGCTGGGCCGAAATGCTGAGTTTCGACAGCGCAGAAAAATGGCAAAGCTGGACCATGCCTGCCGGGCTGGTACAGGTGGATGCAGAGGGCGTGCTGCGCCTGACCAAATACCGCAAGGAAGTGGACGCCATCCGCGACGCCCATCTCTTCACCCATTCCACCCAAAAACGCGGCGAAGTAGCAGGCGGCATCTGGCAGGCCGGCAGCGGAAGTGCGACAGCCACAAACGCCATCGATGGCGATCCCGCGACCTTCTGGCAGCCCGACCCGGCTGACGAACTCAAAAATTGGTTTCTCGATATCGACTTAGGCCGCGCCGTACTCGCCCGCCACATTCGCCTGACCTTCCCCGACCAAGAGGGTGCCCGCCCACTGCGGCAGTTCACCGTCTATAGCACCACCGGGGCGCGCATCCAAGCCACGGCCGACGTCTTCAAATACGATCCAGTCTATCGCACCACCCTGCCCAACCATGCTACTTCCCTGACCATTCCCCTCGAGTACCCGGCCGCCGATACCGTCCTGACGGTCGATCCAGCTATGGCCATTGATCGAACCTTTGAAAACCGCTACCAAGTGATTCAGTACATCAGTATCGTCGTCGAAGACCAGAGCCTGGATGCGGCGCTCGCCGAAGTCGAAGTGCTCACTGTGGGCGATAATATCAGTATCGGCACCGCCGAGCGCGGCACCTTCCTCAACGGCACGGTAGCCGCCGCCCCCAATAACCTCTTTGACGCCGATATCAACACCACCAACCTCATCACCTCTGGGCGCGGCGACCAAGGCTGGGAGAAGGCCGGCACCTGGTTCTACGTCGATCTAGGGGCCGTGTTCTTCGTCGATGAACTGTTCCTCTACGTGCTCCAACCTTTTGAGGGCACTGCGGGCTATCACCGAGGCTCGGCTGGCCCAGGTCACAACATCCTAGTCTCGGACGGCTCGCTCAGCGTGGGCACTTCCCTGCCCGTACCTGCGCCGCTCGACTACGGCGAACTGCTCACGCACGTCAACCCCAAGGCGGATGGCCTCTATCGCATACGCTATAAATTCAGGCCGCGCAGGATGCGCTATATGTTCTGGCACGGCCTGACCGACCGCGATTGGCAAGAATCCAAATGGGGCGAGTTTATGCTGTTCTCGCCGGGCTATCCCGCTCAAGTCTCACTGCGCTCCGGCTTTATCGACCTCGGCCAGATCGCCGGCGACGAGCGGCCCAAAGTCATCAAGGCCCTGCACTGGGACGCCGACCTGCCTCCAGCAGCCAGAATGCAACTGCGCTCGCGTTCGGGCAACGCGCTGGCACCGATCTATACCTTCCACAACAAGATCGGCGAAGAGATCACCGAAGAAAAATGGAACAGCTCGCCCAAAGTGCTGCGCGGTGCCATTGACACTGCGCTAGTCGTCGGCGAGGACTGGGACGCTTGGAGCAATGTGTACCAGTTTTCCGGCGAAACCTTTAAATCGCAAAGTCCGCGTCGCTTCGTGCAACTGGAGTTGATTCTCGCCACCGACGACCCCGAGGTCGCACCCACAGTCAACGAGCTGTCGATTGAATTCGACGACGCGCTGCTTCAGAGTGCCCGCGGGCGCGTCGAGCCGCGCCGTGCGCTCCCCAACGAGGAGACGGCCTTCACCTATACCCTATTGCCCAGCGCTGGCCCCGCTGACGTCGGCTTCGACCTAATGCGCTTCGACCTACCGGGTCCGATCAATCTGCACAGCGTGAGCGTGGAAAAGGGCGCAGCAACCGTCTCGCCGACGGCCTCCCTGCGCGGCGACTCCCTGCTCATCGCTTTACCCGATCCGGTCCGAGACGATTCGGTCCGCGTCCACTTTACCACCCGTTTAGTGCGCAATGCCACGCTCTTTGCGTTGGACTTAGGCTCCAGTGCGCATCCGGGCCTCTGGCAGTCGGTCGAACCGGCAGCACGCCGCGCCAATATCGTCATGCTGCCCGAACTAACCAATAGCAGCCAGCTCATCGACGACTTCTTCATCTCCTCACCGACACTTACGCCCAACGGCGACGGCATCAACGACCGGCTGGAGGTGCGGTTCGTCGTCCTGAAAGTCGAAAACCGCGAGCCGCGAGTGGAAGTTTTCGACCTCGCCGGGCGCAAAGTAGCCGCTCTCGCTCCGGTCGCCGAGGGTTTGTACCACCTCTTCACTTGGGACGGCACTCAGGCCAGTAGTACAGTAGTAGAGCCTGGCATCTACGTTCTGCGCGTCGATCTCGGTGCCGATGTCGGTGACGATACGATGCTGCATACCATCTCCGTCGCCTATTAGAACCTCGTATCCCAGTGGTAATTTTAATTCGGCGCACGGCTCTTTTTGCGTTATCTTCTCGCTAGCATTTCACCTTAGCGAAGGCACGATGCCCGATGCGCAGTGCTTGGCCTTTGATCCTAATCCTCGCCATCGCCCCCAGCCACGCTCAAGTAGCAAAGTGGCAGCTCGGCGGCAGTGGTATGGCGTGGGACCAGCGCGACTCCCTCCAAGTCCTCGTCGATTTTGCCGACGGTGCGATCCAGCCGCTCTACTTGCAGCCAGATCAAAACGTCATTCACCTGCTGGAAAACTGGGAGTTCTGGCGCGATCCCTCCTTACACAACCTCGGCTTTGTCGATGGCCAAAAGCCGCGCTTTTGGAATCGCTGGAACGGCGTCGGCGGGGACCCAACCCAAAGCGGCGTCTTCTTAGTCGATCGCGATTCCACAACCTACAACGCCCCTAGGAGCCAATCGATAACCAGTACCTTCTTTTCGATTGACACCGCCGTGCCGATCCCCGGCGTTGGCTTCGGCTTTTTCACGCCCTCGCAGGGTTTTCGCTCCGATGGCACGCCGCTACCGTTCGACACCACGCCGGCCTTCGACGTCTCCATCGGTTCAGACTCAGAACCCGCGGTCAACTGGGGCGGCAGAGACCTGTTTGAGCAGGTCATCGCCAACGTAGGAGCCAACTTCGACCCCGTCGTCCGCCTTGACTTCCCGCGCCAATACGTGCGCTTTTTTCGCTGGCGTCGGCAGACCTCGCTGGCCGACGAGGAAGCCCTCAACATCTGCCGCGACTGCGGCGGCCAAGGCAACCAAGCCATCGCGCTCAAAGGTTCAATCGGGGGATTTGAGGTCTTCGGCCAAGGCATACCCCAGCGCGTCGTGTATCTCAGCCAAGTCGTCGATCTGGGCCAAGTCGTGAATTTTGGCCGCCTGCACTGGGCGGGCACGCCGCTGCGCTTGGTCGATGGCGCGGTCGTCGCGGATCCCGACGCCCCCGTCTGGCTCAAGGCCAGGGTCCGCGTTGGCCGCGATGACAGTCCGGCGACCTACCACGAATACACCAACATCGGCCGCGAGAAGGAAGTCTCGCGCGAGCACTACGAATCGCTCACCGCCCAACTCAACCGCGACCCACGACCTGGGATTCGCGCCTCCATCGGCTACGATTCCGCCAACTGGTCCTTCTGGTCGGTGCCTTTTACCGAATCGGGCCAACTCATCCGGCTCAGAAGCGGATCGCATCTACAGGTGGATCTGTCCATAGAAAGCCGCGACTTCGACGCTTGGCTGCGGCTTGACTCGCTGTGGATTGAGACCGCGCCGCTATTGGCTGCCGAGGTCTTCGCCGAAGTGGCTCGGCGCGACGACCCGCAGCCCAAGCGCGGCTTTACCGAAGTGGCCTTGGGCCAAGAAACTGAATTCGTCTATCAGGTGCGGGCCGCATTCGACGGCGACACTGCTCCCGGCTTCAACGCGCTCAGGATCCACACCGGCAACCGCACCGCCTTTCGCGGCCTCGAAATGGGCACGCCGCTCGCTCCCGTCAATCCCGTCGCAGTAACCGAAGACGACGGGTTGACGATCCAATTGCCCCAGCGCGTCACCAGCGCCAACAACGCGCCGATCCGCATAACCTTCGCCACCGCAGTTTTCGAATTCGCCTCCACCTTTACCGGCGAGATCTTTGCCGCCGACAGCGAATCGCTCCCCCAGCCGATTCTCGCCGGCGACGCCGACGAAGCAGTCTCCACCAATAGCCTGCGCGTGCTAGGCGCGAACGACGAAACACCCGATTTCATCCAATCGCTCGCCTTGTCCACTCCGGTGCTGACCCCCAATGGCGACGGCGTCCACGACCAACTCCAGATGCGTTACTCGCTCTTTCGCCTCCCCGGTGCGGTGCCCGTAGCGCTGGAAGTGTACGCCTTGGACGGCCGCCGCATCGCCAGTCTCGACAAGGGTCTGCAAGACTCTGGCGATCAGGCGATCACGTGGGATGGCCGCGACGAGACCGGCCAGCTTTTCCCGCCGGGCCTCTACCTGCTCTCCATCGCGCTGCAAACCCAATTCGTCCAGGCCAAACAGCTATTGGCCGTGGGCATTGCCTATTAACGGCCAATGCGTCCTCTGTTGCTCTGGGTCCTTTGTTCGGCGACAGCACTCGCCGCCGAAGAATTCCGCTTCGACAGCGCCGCTAGCTGGTCAACCTGGAAGATGCCCCACGGCCTGATCAAGTTCGACGACCGCGGTCGCTTGCAACTGGTCAAATTCCGCAAGGCTATCAACGCCGTAGCCGACGCGCCCAACTTTACCCATCTCACCCGCTCGCGCGGTGCCAACGTGCCGGGCGGGATCTGGGAAGCCGGCAGCAACCCGGCCGCAGCCGGGCGGATCATTGACGGCGACCGCGCAACCTTCTGGCAAGCCTCTGCCGACGACGCCCTCGGCGACTGGTTCGTGCAGATTGACCTCGGCCGCACTGTGCTGGCCAACGAGATCCGCCTGCACTTCCCCGATCAAGAAGGGGCCCGCCCCTTCCGCCAGTTTACCGTTTTCACCGCCACTGGCATCACTTCCGACGCCCTCGACGATCTCTTTATTTTTCGCCCGGTCTATCTCACGACCCAACCCAACCGGGATACCGTCGTCTCGATTCCCCTCGCCTTCGACCTCCAAGACAGCGCCCAAGTCCTCGACTCCAATCGCGATGTCGATCTGGAAAAATTCAACCAGTACCGCCTCATCCAATACATCAACTTTACCGTTGAAGACTTCGATCCCGAAGGTGCCCTAGCCGAGGTCGAAGTCATGGCCGTCGGCGATAACGTCAGCTTGGGCAACGACCTGCGCGGCGGCATCATCGATGGACTTACCGCTCGCTCCACCGAAAATATCCTCGACGGCGACATGAACACCGCCAGTTCTATCCTGCCCGTGGGCTTTGAGGGCCGCGTCCGCACCTGGGAGGATCAGGGCACTTGGTTTTTCATCGACTTAGGGGCCGTATTCTGGCTTGACGAGCTTTTCCTGTATGCGCTCAGGCCGCGCGAGGGCACGGTCGGCAGCGTGGCCGGCGCGCCGCGCGGTTTTAACTTCCTCTATTCGGACGGCACCCGCGTCATCAGCTCTCAACTCCCCATCCCCGAATCCTTCGATTTCGCTACCCTCATCGATCAACCCGACGCCAACCCCATGCGCTATCTGCGCTATCTATTCCAACCGCGCAGAGTCCGCTACCTGTTTTGGCACGCCCACATCCCCCAAGGGTGGGGCTCGCGCTGGACTGAGCTGATGCTCTTTTCACCGGGCCATCCCGCCGAAATCGTCATGCGCTCGGACTTTATCGATCTCGGCACAGCCGCCGGCGACGGTCGCCCCAAAGTCATCAGCAACCTGTCTTGGGACGCCGACATCCCACCCGGCACCCGCCTACAAGTGCGCTCGCGCTCGGGCAATACCCAAGGCGAAGTCTATGCCTTCCACGACAAAATTGGCGAGCCGGTCACCGAAGAGAAATGGCTTAGTCTGCCCAAAGTGCTACGGGGAAGGATCGACACCACCGTCGTGGTCAGCGAGGACTGGGATGCGTGGAGTGAGGCGTACAACTTTTCTGGCGAGGCATTTAAGTCGCAAAGTCCGCGCCGCTTCGTGCAATTGGAGCTGATCCTCTCAACGGACGATCCACAGGTAGCCCCCGCGATTGACGCGCTATCGCTTGAGTACGAGGACGCGCTATTGCAGGGCGCACGCGGTCTGATCGCCCCGAGAGTCGCCCAACCCAACGAGGACACCCGCTTCACTTACACCCTGTTGTCCGCAGCCGATGCCGAGGATGTGGGGTTTGACATCCTGCGCTTTACCCTGCCCTCTGAGGCGTCCGCGGTCGAAGTCCGCGCGGGCGGCACCCATATCGAGCTATCTTCTATCGACATCCGCGCCGATACCCTACAAGTCGGCCTACCCCACGCGATCACGGCCGACTCCGTCCAAGTCAGCTTCACCACCCGCGTAGTACACAACGCCACGCTCTTTAGCCTCGACCTAGGTTCGAGCAGCCATCCAGACCTATGGCAATCGGTCGAACCGCTGATGCGCCGCGCCAATATCGTCATGCTCCCCGACCTGACCGGCACGACCCGGCTCATCGACGACCTCTCGATTTCCTCGCCGGTGCTCACCCCCAACGGCGACGGCATCAACGACGCAGTGGTTATCCGCTTCGTCGCCTTCAAGGTCGAGCAACGCACGCCCCGAGTGCGCATTTTCGATCTCGCCGGACGGCCAATCACTGAACTGGCTACTCCGACCATCGACGGCTTGGCTCACGTCTTTACTTGGAATGGACGTGCCTCCCAAAGCGACCTCGTGCCGCCAGGCACCTATCTCTGCCGCATCGACCTAGCGGCTGACGCAGGCAACGATACAGCGCTGCGCACCATCGCCGTGGCGTACTGATTTGCTCCGATAGGATAATCGCTTACGGCGTATTATATTAATGCTTCCTTCGGAAGGAGAGCCATTATGCGCCGTGCCACAATCATCCTGTTCACCCTAATTTTAGCGCAAAGTGCCACCTCCCAGATTTCCCACTGGCAACTAGGCGGCAGCGGCCTATCCTGGAGTGAAAACGATACTACTCGCCTCTTCGTCGATTTCGCCACTACTCCTGGTGCCATTCAGCCCACGTACTTCACGCTGGACGAAACGGTTTTTTCCCATATCGACAACTGGGCTTTCTGGCGCGACCCCAGCGACCGCATCTTCGACTACCTAGACGGCGAAACGCCGAGGATGTGGAAGTGGAACAACGGCATACCCGACCCATCGGAAAACGGCTCCTGGCTCATTGACGGCAACCCTACCACCTATAATCCGCCCAAAGCCGACCTCGTCGAAAAAGAAACCTTCACCATGGATTTGGCCGTGTCGGTGCCAGCGGTGGCCTTCGGCTTTATCCCGCCCAGCGAGGGTTTCCGCTCCGACGGGACCCCGCTGGAAACGGACTTCATTCCCGCTTTTCAGGTAACCGCCTCAGTCGCGCCCGAACCCCCAGTACTCGAAGGCAATGTCAACCCACTCTCCACCGTCATCGCCGATGTTGACAACAATTTCACCCCGCAGGTCCGCATCGACTTCAACCGCCAGTATCTGCGCTTTTTCCGCTACCAACGGCGACTTTCGCTCCTCGACGAAGACCGCCTAGTCCTAACCGAGGCCAACGCCTTGGTTGCCTTCGCCTTGATCGGCTCGATCAGCGAGTTCCAACTCTTCGCCCAAGGCGTGCCGCAACGGGCCATATACAAGACCAAGATAACCGACCTCGGCGAACCCGTGAATTTCGGGCGGCTGTTCTGGCAGACGACAAAATTCCGCATGATCGATGGAACACCGGTGAAAACTCCCGATGCAGCGGCTCAGATCAAGATTGAAATCCGCACCGGCCTAGACGACGATCCGGCCGTCTATCACGAGTACATGGACACCGGGCTGGAGCGCGTAGTCTCGCGCGACCACTACGAAAACGCACTGCGCACCCGCTTCGTGCGCATCCACGCCATGGCTGACCTAACCGAACGCCAGCCCAAACCCGGCGTCCGTGCGTCCATCGGCTACGATTCGGATAATTGGACTTTCTGGTCGGCACCTTTCGTCGAATCGGGCCAACCAATTAACCTGCGCAACGGCACCCATTTGCAGTTCCGCGTCACCATGGAAAGCGATTCCTTTGACGACTTCGTGCGCCTCGACTCGCTGTGGCTCGAAACCGCCCCGCTGTTGGCCGCCAACGTGCGCGGCGAAGTGGCTCCCCTAGACGATCCGCAGCCCGCCAGCGGGATCACCCAAGTCCCCCTCGGCGAAGCAATAGAATTCGTCTATGATCTCCAAGCCGATTTCGAAGCGGTTAATGCACCCGGCTTCGACCTATTGCGCATTCGCACGGGGCACCAAACCGAACTCAAAAGCCTGCAACTAGGCGAGGGCCGCACGGAAACTGCGCCCGCCGAGGTCACCCAAGAGCCCGAGGGCCTGCTCATCCGTCTGCCCGAGCGCATCACCCGCACCAATAATCCGCCAATCCGCATTGTCTTTGGCACGGAGATATTCGAATTCGCCACTACCTTCCAGAGCGAGGTTCTAGACAGCGAACGCGACATCCTGCCGCAACCCGTAGTCGGTGCCGATGTCGGCGAGGCCCTCTCGACCAACAGCCTGCGCGTCCTCGGTACCACTGGGCAGACAACCGCCTTCATCCAGAACTTGACTTTTTCCTCTTCGGTCTTTACACCCAACGGCGACGGCATCAACGACGAATTACACGTGGCCTATTCGCTGTTCCGCCTGCCCGAAGCCGTCCCCGTCGTCCTCGAGGTCTATAGCCTCGACGGGCGGCGCGTGGCCCTCGTCGAGGCCGGATTGCAGAACGCGGGCCCGCAGAGCTTGCGCTGGGATGGCCGCGCTGAAACAGGTCAGTGGCTGCCGCCCGGCCTCTACCTGATGACCTTAAACCTGCGTTCGGAATTTGCTGCCGATCCTCAACTCCGCCCCTTGGGCATCGCCTACTAAGGAGGGTTCGATGCAACGCGTAATCATCGTCTGCCTCGTGCTAGCCGCCCCACTCGCGGCTGAAATGCTCTCCTTCGACAGCGCCGAGGAATGGGCCCAATGGCAACAGCCCTTCGGATTGGTCCAGGTGGGTGAACAGGGCCAGCTCTCGCTCGTCAAATTTCGCAAGGACATCAACCTCATCGAAGACGCGCATCTCTTCGTCCACGAGACCCGTACTAGAGGTGATGCTGTTGCCGGTGGTCTCTGGCAAGCAGGCTCCAACGAGGCCGATGCTCGGCTAGCTATCGACGGCGATCCAACGACCTATTGGCAACCTAGCCCGGACGACGCCCGCGAGGATTGGTTTATCACCATCGACCTAGGCCGCGCAGCTCTCGCCCGCGAGATCCGCCTGAAATTCCCCGACCAGGAGGGAGCACGCCCGTTCCGTCAATTCCGCGTCTTCACTACCTCCGGCGTACGCATCTCAGCCACGGACGACCTCTTTCTCTACCGCCAAGCCTTCCGCACCACGCGTCCCAACGCCGACTCAGAAATTGTCATTCCGTTGCGCTACGCTGGCCGCGACAGCGCGTTAGTGATTAACCCCGACCTCGACTTAACGCCCGCAGAACGCAACCACTACCAGTTGATCCAGTACATCCAAATCATTTCCGAAGAGCAAAACGCCAACGCCGCCCTCGCCGAGATCGAGGTCATCGGCATCGGCGACAACATCGCCATTGGCACCAGCTTACGCGGCAATTTCGCCGAAGGTGACGGCACCGGCTCTACCTTCAACCTCTTCGACGCCAACCTCAACACCAACAACACCGTCACCGACTGTCGCGGCGCGCTATCGGAATGGTCCGAAGGCGGCACGTGGTTCCGCGCAGACCTAGGCGCGACGTTCTTCATCGACGAGATGTTTATCTACTCCATGCAGCCCGACGAAGGCACCCTCGGTTTCACCATCTCTGGCACTGGGCCGGGCCACACCCTCCTCTTTTCCGACGGCACCCCAGCCACGGGCACCGCCCCCCTCGTCGAAGTGCCCGAAAACGTCGATTACGAAGAGGTCTTCACCCATGTGGCCCCCAACGCCGACAACCTGCTTTACATGCGCTACCTATTCGCGCCGCGCAAGGCCCGCTATCTGTTCTGGCACGGAGTTACCTGCAGGGGGTGGGGCGTCGTCAAGTGGGGCGAAATGCAATTGTTCTCTCCGGGTCATCCGGCCCAAGTCGAGTTGCAGTCGGCCTTTATCAATCTCGGCGAGGTAGTCGGCGATGGGCGGCCCAAAGTCATCAAGGCCCTGCACTGGGACGCCGACCTGCCTCCGGGCACCAGAATGCAACTGCGCTCGCGTTCAGGCAACGCGCTGGCACCAGTCTTTACGTTTTACAATAAGCTCCTCGAAGAAATCACCGAAGAAAAATGGACGAGTTCGCCCAAAGTGTTGCGTGGTCCCATCGACACCACGCTGGTCGTCGGCGAGGACTGGGACGCTTGGAGCAATGTGTACCAGTTTTCCGGTGAATCCTTCAAGTCGGACAGCCCCCGCCGCTTCATGCTGCTGGAGATGATCCTTGCCACCGACGACCCTGCCGTCGCCCCAACCGTCAACTCAGTCTCCGTCGAATACGAAAACGCCTTAGTCCAAGGCGCGCGCGGCAGCGTCGCCCCCCGCGAGGCCAGCCCCAACCAAGACACGCACTTTACCTACACCCTCTGGCCCGAGACCGACGAACTCGACAGCGGCTTCGACCTAATGCGCTTCACCGTCCCCGAGCCGGTTGACCTCCAGAGCGTGTCGATAATGGTCGGCGCAGAGCCGGTCGTTCCGGCCACCTTGGACATGCAGGCCGACTCACTGCTCATCGCGTTGCCGCAGGTGGTCTCCGGCGACTCCCTGCAAGTGAGCTTCACTACCCGCCTGCTGCAAAATGCCACCGTCTTTGCCCTCGACCTCGGGTCGAGCGAAGCACCGGGCCTGTGGCAGTCGGTCGAAGCGGCCGAGCGCCGCTCCAACATCGTCATGCTACCCGAACTGACCAGTAGCGCCCAGCTCATCAGCGACCTGCAACTGACCTCGGCGACCGTAACCCCCAATGGCGACGGCATCAACGACCAGCTAGAGGTGCGATTCGTCGCCTTCAAAGTCGAGGGCACCGAGCCGCAGGTGGAAGTCTTCGACCTAGCCGGACGCCAAGTAGCAGTCCTCACCCCAGGCACCGAAGGCTCGCAACGCCTCTTCACTTGGGACGGCCGCGACGCCGACGGAGCGAGCGCAGCACCCGGCCTATACATCCTGCGCGTCAATCTGGGTGCCGATGCCGGCAATGACACCGCGTTCCGCACCATCGCCGTGGCGTATTAATACTCACCACGTCAAATGCGCTAATTGAATAGGCGACACTGCCTGACCTTGCTTTAGTCTGAGGCTTCATGTACTATGAGCAAGTGAGGAGAATCGGAGAATTATTAGATTCTATCTCGGTGGACCAAAGAGATGCTCGTGTTCGTCAGCCATAGCAGCATAGATACCTGGGTCGCAAAACAGATCGCCAAAGGGATTGAGGAGGCGGGAGCCTCTACCTTTCTCGACGAGTCTAACGTCAATGTAGGCGAGGACTTTGAGGAGAGGATTCTAAGTGCGCTCAACGACGCTGCGGAGTTGTTGGTATTGCTGACGCCGTGGTCGCTAACTAGGCGGTATGTTTGGGCTGAGATCGGAGCGGCTTGGGGGCGTCGAATCCAGATTGTGGGCGTACTGCATGGACTCACACCTGAAGACCTACAGTCCGATCCAAGTGTGCCGACATTCCTCAAAAGAAGAGATCTCATCCAGTTAAACGACATAGAAACGTACTTTGGCCAACTCGCAGAACGAATCAACTCAGTGCGATAACGCGAGGTGAAAGAATAATGAGCGAATCACCGCAAGTCTTCATATCGTCCACCTACTCGGACAGAGACTGGATCCGCAGATTCGTCGATCAACTACAGAGCGCCGGACAGAATGTCTGGTATTACGAACGGGAAGTCCCTGTGGGTGAGCCATGGGCAGACAAGCTCGAAAATGGGCTACGGAACAGTGAATATATCGTTCTTCTCGTTAGTCCGGGGAGCATTGACTCATCTTGGTTCAACTTCGAGCTAGGGGCCTCCTTGGGCATGGGCAAGAGAGTAATTCCAATTGTGGCCAAGGATCTGAAGACCGGCGAGCTTCCCGGTCCAATCCGGTCGAGGCGATATATTGCGATGGACAGTCCCGAGGATGTGGCAAAAGAGGTTGTCGATACGCTAACAGCGACGGAGAAGAGCACTTAATTTTTATTTCTTCTTCTCTCCTGTCTCTACATACCAGTAATACGATGTATAGATCTGGATTGTACACAGGTCAGTCTGTTCAATCAATAAATTATACCTATATCATATTGAGTTGATATTGGGAGCTGGAAGGATGTCGGCCTCACGTTATTCCTTTTATCGAAGGAAGTTGAGAGATGGCTGTTCTTCGTAATTTTTTTAGTGGTTATCTCCGTGATTCTCTCCGTGATATTCTTCATGGTCCGGAGGGACATCAGAGTAGTCAGCAAGGTAGTCAGGGAGAAGGTGAGGATCGGGCTTCTTATGATAAGGTCGTCAACTTGACTGCTCTTTGCACGGTATCCACTTCGGTGACATGCCGTGTGGACGACATGAGAGGTATGGGTAAGGTCTTTGAGAAAATTTTTATGCGGATAGAGCAAGACATGGCGGTGTCGTTCAAGTTGTATTCTGACTTGATGATAAAGTTACATAATCGGGGGCTTACCGTAGAGGAGGAGAAGGCTTTCGAGGATATGAAGAAGAATTTGACGTTGGGCTATTGTCATTTTACAGAATTTGTGAAGTGCACGGAAAAATTTGAGGATGAGTTCAAGAAGGTGTGTATGAATGGAATGAGTGGCTTGGAGTTAGAGGAGCTAGAGGAAGAAAAGTGATGCTCAAAGTGGTGAGCTGGAACATCGCTAAACGCAAGGATCCGTGGCGGGAACTAGTAAAGATGGATGCGGACGTGGCGCTCCTACAGGAAGCGGGAAGCCCGCCCGGCGACTTGATAGAGTGTGTAGAGTACGAGGACCGGATTTTCTGGAGTCGGTGCTTGTACGACCGCTGGCCGCTAGTGGTGAAGTTGTCAGATCGCGTTGAGGTCGAGGGGTTCAATCAGGTTGAGCCGATCAGCGACCTCGCCGAGGACGAGATTGGCACCAGTGGCATCGGCACAATGGCCATCGCCAGAGTGACGCCGGTCGCTCGCAAGGACAAGGCATTTATCGCGGTGTCAATGTACGCACGCTGGCTGAAACCTCATCCGTCCACCAAGAGCCGTTGGAAGGTCGGCTTCTCGGATGCCTCGGCGCACCGGATCATTTCAGACCTGTCGGCGTTCATCGGTAGCCTCGATCCATCGACGCACCGCATCTTGGCGGCAGGTGACCTGAACATGTTTTATGGCGCGACGGGCCACAAGCTATCGGTGCCTGAGCGTGAGCGCACGGTATGGGATCGGTTTGAGGCGCTAGGGCTTGAGTTTTTAGGACCGCAGCATCCGAACGGCAGGCCGGCGAGTTCTCAGCCAACAGATAAGCCGAACGACACCAAGAACGTGCCGACGGTCTACTACCGGAAGGGACCGGAAACCGCCGTGAATCAGTTGGACTACGTGTTCGCGTCCCGTGGCTTCCACGAGAGCGTGAAGGTTTGTGCTATGAACGAGGTAGAGAACTGGGGCTCAAGCGACCACTGCCGCTTGCTGATCGAGGTTGACTGCCGCTGATCGCTCCACTGAGACCGATTCCGGCGAGGATATATGACCGAACAACCCTACGACCTATTGGTGCGCACCCCGCGCCTCTTCTGCGCCGATAGCGGCCTAGACGGCCCCGGCGCGGTAGCCATTCGCGGCGACCGCATTGTCGCCTCCGGCCCCGGCGTCGAGGGACCGGCCCACACCGTGATCGACTTCCCCGACGCCCTCCTGCTACCCGGCTTAGTCGATCTGCACGCCCACCCGGCTCGCGGCCAATCGCGCTTTGGCGTAGATCCAGACATCCACTTTTTGCCGCGCGGCGTCACCACTGTCATGTCCCAAGGCGATGCCGGAGCCGTGAACATAGACAACTACCGCCGCACCGTGATCGAAGCCTCTCGCACCCGCGTACTCCTAGCCATCAACCTGTGCAAACGCGGCGAGACGCACCCCGTGCGCTGCTTCAACGACCTAGCCGACGCCGATGCCCAAGCCTGCGCCGACGCTATCGCCGCGGACGACCGCAGCATTTGGGGCATTGCCGTCACCGTCACCGGCGGGGCCTGCGCCGACGGCCTCGACCCGCGTCCCATTATGGCCGCCGGGCTGGAGGCCGCAGAATTGAGTGGCAAACCACTGCTGGTGGGCACCCGCCTCAAACCCGACTGGCCCCGCCGCGAACAACTCCCCCTGTTGCGCCCTAGCGACGTGGTGACTTACTCCCTCAATGCTCTGCCCGAAAACCTGATGGACGGCGACCGCATTGCCGACGACGTGTGGGAAGCTCGCCAGCGCGGCGTCCTCTTCGACTTGGGCCACGGCATGAACTCCTTCAGCTTTCCCATTGCCGAGGCCACCATTGCCCAAGGATTTCTCGTCGATACGGTTTCAACCGACCAGTACAACCGCCACGTTGACGGCCGCCCCCAACACGATCTGCCCCGCACCATGTCCAAACTCATCGCCGCCGGCATGGCCGAAGCAGAGGTATTCGCCCGCGCCACGGCTCGCCCCGCCGAGGTGCTGGGCCTAAAGGGCGAAGTCGGCACCTTGGCTCCGGGTGCCTGCGCCGACTTGGCGGTGCTGCACTGGAACGAGGAGGCCCTGCCCCTGCGCGACGTCAACGGCGAGGAGCGGCCCGGCGGCTGTTGGGAGCCGGTAGCTACCATTCGCGGTGGGCAAGTGGTTTAGGCCGTTCATTTCAACATTAGAGGATCAAAACACAATGGCCGACAAACTAGCGCACGGGATCTGGCCCGCGCTCGTCACTCCATTCACCGACGACGGCAGCTCCTTGGCTCCCGCGCGCGTCGAGCCGCTCGTCAAGCACCTAATCAACGCTGGCTCGAACGGTTTTTTCGTCTGCGGCGGCACGGGCGAGGGAAGCGCCATGAGCGTACC
Source organism: Candidatus Latescibacterota bacterium (assembly GCA_022827835.1). Taxonomy (GTDB): domain Bacteria; phylum Latescibacterota; class UBA2968; order UBA8231; family UBA8231. The sequence continues at coordinate 117,931 of JAJEIO010000029.1, read as the reverse complement.
CGAGCGCAAGGCCATGACCGAAGCGACCATCGCCGCGGTGGCCGGTGCCGTACCGCTGATCTTCCAAGTCGGCGCGACATCCACGGCCAATGCGGTCGAATTGGCCCAGCACGCCGCGGACGCCGGTGCGGACGCAGTGGCTTCGGTCGCGCCGGTGGATCAGCCCAACGACCTCCAAGCTGCGGTCGCCCACTACGCCGCTATTGGCGCGGCCACCGATTTGCCCTTCTACGTGTATTGGCTCGCCCACACGGCCGACAAGAACGTTACAGCCGAACAGTTCCTCGAAGCCATGCAAGCCGTGCCCAACTTCAGCGGCCTCAAGTTCACCGACAGCAACTTCTACTTCTTCCAGCGCCTCGTGCAGCTAGGCGGCGACTATCTCAACCTCATCTCCGGCCCCGACGAAATCTGCCTCGGCGGCATGGTCGCCGGCAGCGACGCAGCCATCGGCTCGACCTACAACATCATGCCTAAAATATTCGTGGAAATGCGAAAGCACTTTGAAGCGAGCGATATCCAGCCGGCCATGGCCCTACAAGCGCGCGCCAACGAGGTCATCTCCACCTTGTTCCACTTTGACCTGTTAGCAGCCGTCAAGGAGATGCTGACCATGCGCGGGCTGCCCGTAGGCCCTGCCCGTCCGCCCCGCATCCCGTTCGACGATGCGGGCCGCGCCGCGCTGTGCCAAGCGCTAGACAACCTCGGCTTCGCAGTGGAATGAGGGCCATTCCACTCCCGGACGGCGACCTGCGCTACGCCCCCGACTTTTTGGCCCCTGCCGAGGCCGACCAATTCATGCGGCAACTGTTGGACGGCATTGAGTGGCAACAGCACCACGTCGTCATCTTTGGCCGCCAGCACCCCGCGCCGCGTCTTTCGGCGTGGCACGGGTCCCCAGAAGCTCACTACGCCTATTCGGGACTGGCGCTGGAGCCACGCCCGTGGACCGCTCCGCTGCTAGACCTCAAGACGCGGGTCGAAACCGTTGCCGACTATCCCTTCAACAGCGTCCTGCTCAATCAGTACCGCGACGGCCGCGACAGCATGGGCTGGCACAGCGACGACGAGCCAGAGTTGGGCACTAACCCGACGATCGCCTCGCTGAGTTTGGGCGGAACGCGGCGCTTCCTCCTGCGGCACAAGCGCCGCGACCACCCCTCGGTCGAAATCCCCCTCGAACACGGCGCACTGCTCATCATGCGCGGCCCAACCCAAGCCCACTGGCAGCATCAAGTCCCCAAGACCCGACGCCCGTGCGCCCTGCGCCTCAACCTCACCTTCCGCTGCATCATCGCTACTGGACAACCTCCCACCGATGCGCCTTAAACCTCTGCCCTTGCACTGCCGCTAGCGACTCTACCCACTGCCTGCACCATTCGTCGTAATCCCTCAGTTCAGACGCGGGATTGGACCGACTGCGGGCCACGAAGTCGGGATAGAAGGGGCGACCGGTCGGCGTTCCCGTCTCCTGATAGCGCAAATCCATACTCCAGCGCACCGTGTCCGCATTGTTGGGCGTCGAGCGATGCGGGGTCTGCTTGTCCATTAGCAGCACATCGCCTTTGTCCATCGGCAAGGTAAGCGCCTTAGTCTGCGGCATCTCCTCGTCGATGATCACCGTGCCCAAACCCTGCTTGATATGGTGCTGCACCAGTCCGTTCCGATGCGCACGCGGCAAAATTTGCAAACAGCCGTTCTCCGGCGTCGCCGCACACAGCGGCAACCACACCGTGAGGATGAAGTGCGGGTCGGCCTCCTCCCAAGTAACGCCGGCGTCTTGGTGCCAAGGGGCCACATGCGGGTCGCTGCCGCTTGGCGTCACACCCGCGGGCAGTTTGGCGCGGATGTGCTGAATCGGGCTACAGGTTATCTCCGGCCCGACCAAACTCTCGACCATATCGAGCAGGCGGTCGTTGCGCAAAAATTCAAACGAGGCCCGCCCGCGCAAGTGCATGATGTCGAGTTCTCTGTAGATCGCATCGTCTTCGCGGCAGATCGAGACGAGGCGGAGGTCGAACGGCTCGTCCGCATACAGAGCCGAGATGTGGCCGGCCGCTAACAACTCCTCGGCACGGCAGCCGATGTACTCTTCGTACTCGGCGATGATGGGGTCGAGGTCGGCGTCGGTCAGCGCGCCGCGCAGCAGCAGATAGCCGTCCTCCGCAAATTGGGCGACCTGTTCGGGACTTAGTTGCATAAGACGTTCTCCTGATGGATGGTAGCGTGCGGCAATAATCTACAATTTTTCGCCAGTGCTGCGCTAACATTGTTATCTTGACAATGCCTTTACCGTTCTACGAGGGAGAAAAAGATCATGCCGTGTAATGCCCCGCGAGCCGCCGCCTATATGCAGCGCTGCGGCCTAGACGGAATTATTGCTAGTTCGCCGGTCAATATTACCTATTTCACCGACTATCATTGCTGGTTGGACGGACAGTTCAAGGAATTCATGGTCACGCCCGGCGGCAGCGGCGATTTGCTGCCCGCGTTTGCCTTATATCGGCCCGCAGGACGCCCCGGCCTGACCGTGTCGGCGCTGTTGGCGGTCAATGCCTTGGACTTGCCCGTGGATTTGTGTCCTTGGGGCGATGCGGCTCTTGAGTGGGGCGAGCCCTTGGGGCCGATGGACGAGGCGCAGCAGCGCTTGTGGCAGCAGTTGCGGGAGATGCGTTCGGAGACGACGGCAGTGGATGCCTTAGTGCATCTGGTGCAGCAAGCGGGCTTGGACGAGGCACGGTTGGGTCTGGAGACGGAGGGCGTCCCAGCGACTCTGTTGGCCGCAGTGCAAGCGGCTTTGCCCAAGGCCGAACTAGTCGACTGTTCCAACGTGATCCGCCTAATCCGCATGGTCAAAAGCCCCGCCGAACAGGCGCTGTTGGCCGAGGCGGCGCGCATTGGCGAACAAGCTGCCGCCGCTGCTTTGGCCGAGGCCCGGCCCGGCGTGCGCCTGCGCGATATGCAGCAGTGCTTCCGCGCCGAAGTCGGGCTTTTGAGCGCGGATTTCGATCACTTTGCCTACGGCATTCGGGGTCTGGGGCTGGCCACGGAGCCGGACTACGCCTTGATAGAGGGCGACGCCCTGTACGTGGACTACGGTTGCCTGTACCGCAACTACTGCTCGGACAGCGGAGTGACGCTGGCAGTGGGCGGGCTGGAAGGCGAATGGGTCGGCAAGTACCAAGCGTTGTACGAGTGCATGCGGGCCGGACAAGCCGCTCTACGAGTAGGGGCCAGGGCCTCGGACGCGCCGCAAGCTATGGGAGACGTTCTCGGCGAGCGCGGCGTGGCGGCCTCTTTCCCCCACGGCCACGGCATCGGCCTAGAAGTGCGGGACTATCCCATCTTAGTACCAGACAACGGCGGCCGCATCGCCGACGAATGCGTTGACGAGGCTGCGGATTTGCTGCTGGAGGCCGGCATGGTGCTCAATCTGGAGGCGATGATCTTTGCGCCGGGGCGGGCTTCTTTGCACATGGAGCAGAGCTTTGTCGTCGAAGCCGACGGCAATCGGCCCTTAGTGGAACAGGACCGCGCACAGCCTGTAGTGCCCTAACCCGCCAATCCCTCGGGCAAGGTCTCGATATAAGCGCCAATCTCGTCGCGCACCCGCCGATACTCCCCCAGCGCTTCTTCTTCACTGCGAGCATTCTGCGCCAGCTTTGGCGGATCGTCAAAGGCCCGGTGCACGACCCGGGCGCGCCCCGGAAAAACAGGACACTGCTCGGCCGCGTGATCGCAGACCGTGACCACCCAGTCGAAGTCGATGTGGCGGAGCTGGTCAACGTGCGTCGATTGCTGGGCCGAAATATCAATGCCGACCTCGGCCATCACTTGCACGGCGTTGGGGTTGAGGCCGTGGGTCTCAATCCCCGCTGAGTAGACTTCAAACCGATTGGATTTTAGCGCACGGGCAAAGCCCTCGGCCATTTGACTGCGGCAGGAGTTGCCGGTGCAAAGAAAGAGGATTTTAGTCATGGTAGTAGAGGCCTTCTTACTCGTACAGCCACGTGATCGGACAGATGACAATTTTGCGGTGGCGAGGCCAGGAAGGCGGATCTGTGGAAGCATCCAGTTGCGGGCCAAAATCGTAGAGCAGTGCCATTTCATCCCCAAAGAAATGCGCGTTCGGATACGACACATAGATCATGTCTGCCGGCAACTCGCCGAGTTCTTTCTCGCCACGCACCATACCGATTTCGTCGTCAGGAGCAATGCGGTCCGATCTATCCGTCGGACCACCAACTTCGAGCGTCTTAAAGTTCCCCCAGCTACCCCCATCATCCGTCGAGACGGCAAGCGATAAGCGCGACCGGCGAAAGCCACGGCGGATCTCGTCGCCGCTCACCTGATTCCACACGCAGAGCATATCGCCCGTGGTTGGGATCGTGCGCAGGCGGCACGGCGAATACGAACTGGCCAGTTCCGTCGGCTGCGGCAACGACCAAGTGAGTCCCTCGTCATCACTGATGCTCTGGTACAGGCGGCCCAGCGTCGTGCGAAACATCATCAAGAGCCGACCATCGCGCAGTTGAACGGCACCGGGTTCGTCGCATGGCCACATGCCGCCGTACCCGTCCTGGTGCCAAATCACGATGTCCTGCGGGCCCCGTTGCCAAGTGGCCCCCTCGTCGTCCGAAAAGTACACCTGACTCGTGTCAATCTCCGGACTGTGAGCGTGGCCCTCTGTTTTGAAACGCTTCCCTTGGAAGATGCCGTAAGCACCGGCGTCCCTCAGTTCTGGAAACCTGCAGGGCGGACAAAATCGCGTGGGCAAAACTAAGCGGCCCGACTGGAGTTGGAAGAGTACGTCGTGATAGTTGCTCGCGGTCTCACCGGGCAGGTTGATGGAGACCTCTTCGGACCATGACTCACCTTCGTCGTCGGAAGTGCGAAAACAGAGCGCATAGCCGGCCAGCGTTCCACCACCTGTACCACTAAAGCGACCATAGAGAAGACCAAGCTTGCCAGACTGCAAACGCGCCAAGCAGGTTGGATCGCCGGTCCCAATGATAGGCTCGCCACAGGTCTGCAAAGGTTCACTCTCCGACCAAATGCGTCCCCGGTCCTTGGAGTAACTAACATTCAGTCCTGACCAAACCATCATCCAGCGTCCATCTTCTAATTCGACCATACCCCCGTGCGCTTGCGGGGCGCGGCCGGCAAAAATCTTGGAATTTGCCATTATGCACGTCCTCTCTTCCGTCAATCTGCTCTCCCTCGTCCGGGATATTGAAGTAAGCGGAAAAGGTTATATCAACGACGTAAGGCTAAGAGGTAATAACTCGTAGCGGTCTCACGCGGCCCGCATCGCAAACAAATCAGCGTCCTGCAACACCACCCGCAGACGCACCGGACGGCCCTTGAGGCCGGACAAGTCGCCTCCTGCTTTCCAAGCCACTGGCGCGTCGAGTTGGTCGCCGTAGATCGGGTCCATTTCCTCCAAGGCATACTTAGGCAGGGGCTGGCCCGACTCGTCTTGGAGTTCCACGCGCAGCGACCCTGCCGCCGAGGTCGCGTAGTTGAGGCGCAAGGCGGCCCCTTCCAACAGCAAGGGACGGGTGAGCAATTCACCGCCTCTATACCCGGCCCGCACCGAGGCAAAACCGTGCGGCCGCACCACCACGCGGCGCAGGCGGTTAGTTGACCAGCCGTAATTTTCCGAAAGGTACATGGACCATTCGTCGTCGGCCGTTTGCACCAAACCAGGAGCAGGCGTGCAACTGCGGTGGGACCAGTTGCGCTGATCCGTGCCAGGGCGCACCCAAGCCTCCATAAAGGGGCGATCCCAATGGACGCCGTCGCGGCTGCTCATAAACACCGCGTCGGACAGGCCCGACCCAGGGTAATCCATCGCCGCGATGTCGAGCTGGCGCTCGGGCAAAAAGCGCATGGGGAACGACAGCAGGATGTGCTCGGCACCGGGGCAAGGAGTAGTGGCGTTGGTGTAGAAGTGCTCCAGCGGCACATCGTCGGCGTACTGGTGGGGCTGCGGCTGCGTCCAGTGGATGAAGTCCTCAGAAGTGCAACTCTGAATGGCCCGCACCCGGCCACCGGCGGTGTCGAAGTAACGACTAAAGAGCCGATAGCGCCCAATGTGGTCATCCCACAAGGCAACGTTGACCGAGTCAAAGGCCCCGGTGACGTCCAAGGGGCCTTCTTTGACCGGAGTCCAGTGGAGGCCATCGGGCGAGGCAAAGCCGTGCAAGTTGGACTGGCCCGTGCCGCCCACGGCTTTGAAGCGCTGCGCCGGATCGGCCGCGGGATTGGCGTCGAGGAAGACGCAGAAATTGTGGCTCTCGTGGCCCTGGATGAGGACGTTGTTTTTGTGCGTGCCGTTGAATTCGACCAAGCCCAGTTCGGGTTGCGTAAAGTGGATACCGTCGGTGCTAACGGCCAAGTTGGTCGTCTGGCTGGCCGCGCCATCGGCGTAGTCCGCGCCAATCGGATAGAAGCCTCGGTAGTACAGAAGAATGCGATCCCCGTCCTGAGTGAGATTGTAGCAGCCCGTGCAGGCATTGTCCCAAGGCTGGGAGACTTGATAAACCACTTCGCGGCGGACGGGCGAATGCAAGTGCAGAGCGGCCTCATCGAGGTGTTCAATGAGAAAGTGATCGACGAATAATTCGCGGCGGGATCCCAAGGCGATGGGCGCGGTCATGGCGAAGCTCCGGTTAGGGGATGATTGAGCAATAGCGTAGTTTTGCAAGGAAGATACTGCGCCTTGTATCAGCGTCAAAATGCGGGCGAGGTGCCTACCGAGTAGCCAAAAGTTGGAGATAAGCCGGATGATCGCTATTCTTTAGTTGGAGTTAGCAAAAAAAGAGAGCCGACCATGACTGAAAACGCAGTAGAAGACGAGCACGGAAGCGAAGCGTACGACCCCGATCTCTACGTCCCGACCGGAGAAGCCGAACCAGTCAACGGTTTGGAGCATGTCGGCGACGCTGAGATAGAGCGCTTCAAAGCGCAGGGCTTCCTCGCCGTGGAGAGTGCCTTTTCGGACGCGCAGATGGCCGATGCCATCAAAGCGGTGAAAGATCTGATCGACGGCAAGAATCAGGGATTCAGGGGCGTGCAGTTCGAACGCGGAGTCAGGGATCAACTGGCGGGCGCTTCGGATGGCGAGCGACAGACATTGGTGCGCAAGTTGCAGCAGTGGGTCGGCTTCGATGCCCGCCTGGATTCACTGGCCCGGGACGCGCGCCTGCTGGACGTGCTCGGGTGCATGATGGGCGAACCAGCCAAGCTCTACCGCCACCAGGCCATGCAGAAACCGGCCCGCATCGGCCGCGAGAAACCCTGGCACCAGGACCACGCGTACTTCGATCTGCCCATGGACACAGAGATCATCAGCGTGTGGATCGCCTTGCAAGAGGCGCATCGCGACAACGGCTGCATGCACGTGATTCCGGGCAGCCACCTCGAAGGGCCCGTGATCCACTTCAGCAGACGGGACTGGCAGATCTGCGATACTGACGTGGCCAGGGAGCGCATCGTCGCCGTGCCGCTCAGGCCCGGGGGCATTCTGTTCTGGCACGGTCGGCTGCATCACGGATCGCCTGCTAACCGATCGGATCAAGGCCGGCGATCCCTGCAACTCCACTTCATCCCCTCCAGCGTCAGCGAGGACGAGACCTCAAAAGAGGAACGCCTCGCCGTGTACGGCAGCGAAGGCAAGGACGCGACCTGCTGAAGATTATTCATCGACTTCAACGTTCTTTCTGTCTTCTCCAGTGCTTTTGTCGCACCAGCGGCATCCAGCCAAACCGCTGGTAAAACCTTCCCGCGCCCGCTTTTTCATCATCTCGATCAACAGATAGCACGATCCGAATTTATTCCCTCGGATAGATTGTCAGCTTCCAAAAGCCGCGCATGTAGTTGCTAACCTTTGCCGTCCTCAAAATCCCGGTACGCGCGGCTGGCCGTGGGCACAGTCTGCCCCTGATATTTGCTACCCAGCCCTGGCGAACCATAGGGGCTGTCCGCTGGCGTCGCTAGCTGGTGGAACGAGAGCTGCCCGATCTTCATGCCCTGATACAGCGTGATGGGCAGGTTCGCCACATTGCTCAGTTCCAACGTCAGATGGCCCTTCCAGCCGGGATCCACATACCCCGCAGTCGAGTGAATCAGCAGCCCAATGCGCCCCAGCGAACTCTTGCCCTCCAGCCGCGCCACCAGATCGTCCGGCAGTTCTATCGTCTCAAGGGTACTGCCCAGCACGAACTCGCCCGGATGCAACATAAACGGCTGCTCGCCAATCTCCTCCATTTCCGTCAGGTCGCTCAAGTCCTCGCGCACGTCGATGAATGGGCGGCGCGAGTTGCGGAACACGAGAATGTGCTTGTCGAGATGAACATCAACGCTGGCCGGCTGAATGCATCCCTCCCCCAACGGCTCGACGACGATTTTGCCTTCTGTTAGTAGCGTCTTGATTACGCGGTCACTGAGAACCATTTTTCCTCCAGACTCTTTTCGTCCATAATCGATTTTAGCAACACAAAAGATTTATGCCATCTTAAATAAGCGGTCACTCCATTCTCCGCAAAATTCGCTACAACTCCCAAAAGAAAGAAAACAAATGACCAATGATTGGCTCACGGGAATTTATCTGACTACGGGTGAGGTCCTCAAATACCCCGATTATGTCGAGCGGCTGCGCGATGAGATCGGCCTAAATACAGTGGTTCTCTCCTTTACAGGCCAGCTATCAGAAGAGGTGCTCGCCCTCAGTCCCTATGGGGGACGTACCCCGACAGAAGCGGAACTGAGCAAACTCGTCATACGGCATTTCGATGGTCGGCCCGTAGATCCGAGGGAATACCAGCAGGCCCAGGCCCTATGCGGTCCCGGCGTTGCGGCCCAAGGCGACGACGAAGCGTTCAGAAGGGCTGTGGGACAACTAAAGGAGGCCGGCCTGAATGTGTGGACGTACGGAGGGGCTTGGACGATTCGCCGGCTCATGTTCTGTCCTTCGCGGCAGGATGTGCAAGACTGGATCGAGGCCGTGTGCGTGTACTGGGCGACTCAGTACGATCTCGACGCGCTCGACATCACCCACTTCCGCTATCCAATGGGCAGTTTTCCCCTAGGGCTTTTTGGCTGCACCTGTTCTTCTTGCACCGCCGCCGCCCAAGAGCTCGGTTACGACATGGAAGCGATGGTCGAGGACTTGCAGCGCGCCCGGGAGGGCCTGCGCCAGCTCGACGGTGCCCGCCTCGGCGAAGTAGTCCGTCTCGGTATTGGTTTCTTCGATGTGGTCCACGCGCTCGGCCTAGGTTCGGGAGTACTCGACTGGGTCCGCTTCCGCTGTGACCTGATCGTCCGCAATCTGGCGCGCTTTCGGGCGGCAGTGCACGCGGCAGCCCCCAACAAGGCATTTGGCACCGACACCTACCCTGCCTCCATGGCACTGACAGCGGGCCACGATTACCGGCGCTGGGGTGAGATGGCCGATTTTGCCAGCCCGCTGGTGTCCCACATCTCCGCCTTTGTCTGCAACACGTTCATCGAGTGGGCCCGCTTTCTGCAAGAGGAAATTCCCAACCTGCGGGAAGAGGATGCCCTGCAACTCGTCTATCGCTTTACGGGGTACGACGGCATGGGGTTGCCAGAGACCATTGCCGCATACGGCGCTGACGAACCGGCGACGCTGGCCTACAGGATCCCCACGGCCGACTTGGTTTTGCGGGATCTGGTGAAGGCAAAACTGTACCTACCGGCAGACATGCCTTCCTATCCGATTATCCACGGAGAGGGTTGGCCACCAGAGGCAATCGACCGCATCGTCAGCGAAGCACGTCGGCTGGGGCACAATGGTATCGTATGGCAGGGCACTGCCGAACTGATGGAGTACGACTTCAAGCGCTGAGAAGGTGCGTCAAATCATTGGCCCGCATTTGTGTAAGGCCCAAATCGTCGAAAAGTGCACAATGCGGCCTTGACAGGGTTAGAAGCTATCGCTTTCATACGGCTTAACAGGCTGCCACAAAAACCCGCCGGCACTATGCGCGCCATGCCATGCGTCGGCGGGTTTGGCTTTTGTAAAACCAACGTCAGGAGGACGATCATGCTCATAGCCACCAGCAATCAGCTCTTCACTTTGGAGAATGGCACGCCCACGCAACGCTTAGCCATCGACGGCATCCGCTGCCTAGACGAGGGCGTCCGTTGTTCCGCCATTGGCCTAACCGACGGCCAAGTAGTCGTCTTGGCCGATGGCCAAGCCCAACCGCAGGCCACCGGCATCGGCGATCCGGTGGAGTGCATCGCCCTACTATCCGAAGAGCCGCTGCAAGTACTGCTGGGCACCGAGCCGCCCCACGTGTACCGTCTCGACAGCGACGAACCAGCGCGACGGATGGAATCCTTTGACGCTTTAGAATGCCGCCAGAGCTGGTACACGCCTTGGGGCGGGCCACCGGCCGTGCGCAGCTTGGCGCACAGTGGCGACTGGGTTTTTGCCGACATCCACGTCGGCAGCATCATGCGCTCGCCCGACCGAGGCGCTACTTGGGAGCCGGTGACCCCGGACTTGCACGCCGATGTGCATCAGGTAGCTACCGCCCCTATGGAGGGACGCCTGTACGCCAACACCGCAGACGCGGTCTTTGTCAGCGACGACTACGGCGGTTCTTGGGAGCATCGGAAGGATGGGTTGGCAAGCCGCTATGGCCGCGCCGTGACCGTCCACCCGCGCGATCCCGACTGCCTACTGGCCAGCGTCAGCAAAGGACCGGGGCATGGCAGAGATGTGCAGGGCAAGCTCTACTTTTCGCACGACGCGGGCCGCACTTGGACCCAAGCGCTTGCTGGCTTCCCCGAAGCCAAGGGCAATATCGACACCTTCCACATCGCCTTTGACGCCGAGGGGATTGCTTGGGCCGCTGTCGAGGATCAGCTCTACCGCAGTGAGGATAGAGGCGAGAGTTGGTCTGCGTTTTGGCGCGCGCCCGCTGATATTGTTGCCGTGGCCTGCTCTCAATCGAACGGGGTCTGAGCGTTGCAACTTCTTCTGACGCTGTTAATCCCATCGACTTGGAACTACTATAGCCCATAAGCTCAGACAACCATGTCCATTCTGCCGGGAAAAATCAGTGATTTTCTCAAGATTGCGGTCGCTGCCGCCGGACGTGGCGACCTCCCAACGGTCCAGGCCGTATTGTCCCAGAAGCCAGCGTGGATCACCCGCATCGGTTCGCACGGCCGCACCATGTTGTGGGAAGCTGCGTACCGGGGGCGGCTCGCCATGGTCGATTACCTGCTCGATCAAGGCGCTGACATCCACGCCTGCGGCTGTCACTTCACGCCGCTACTAGTCGAAATCTCCCCCTACTGCGCCGCGCACTACAAGCGCCACCACGCAGTCGCCGACCACCTGCTAACACGCGGTGCAGCGACCGATATCTACACCGCTGCCTTCCTCGGCGAAAGCGATGCAGTCGCCGACTACCTCGACCGAGAACCGGAACTGGCAACTGCCGAGAAAGCTCAGCACGATTCCAGTCAGCGCATGACAGTCTTGCACTACGCCGTCAGCGCCGGGCACCTCGACATCGTCGCGATGCTGTTGACGCGGGGAGCCGATCCGCGGCCGTACAGTGGCGGGCTGATTCGCTTTGCCGTGTGGCGGGATCGCGCCGACATCCTCAGAGCTTTGCTTGACGCTGGAGCCGACCCCACTCACGCCGAGGCCCCTCGTTCCGGCATCGTCAATCCCGAGATCATCGAATTGCTGACCGCTCGCGGTGTCGCTGTGGATGTGGACCACGCCGAGGGCGGCTGGCCGCCCCTTGTCTTCCAGTCGCGCGGAGATCGCGGCGGCAGTGTCCAGCGCGTGCGCGCCCTACTCGACGCCGGAGCCGACGTCAACGTCAGGAACTACAAGGGACAGACGGCATTGCACTGCGCCGCCAAAGCGGGATTAGACCAAATCGTCACCTTGCTACTCGACCGTGGAGCCGAGGTAAACGCCAAAGACGACAAGGGCGCAACGCCGCTGGCGACTGCGTTGCGCTCCAAGGTCAAAGACAAGGATCGACTCGCGGCTGTCATCCGCCTGCTCACCGACGCTGGTGGCGTTTGAGCGCTAGCTGAGGGAGCATGGATGGCCTGCACCGTTGCTGACGCTCATTTCTTGCATTCGACAGTCCTTATTAATACTTTAGCTCTAAATAATAATAACGATATGGCTTATTACTTTATGCTTAATAAGGAAATCTCTCCGTGAAACGCGGTGAAACCGGCCGATACGAAACTACAATCGTTGGCGATGAGACGGTGAGAGCTTTTGTGCCTGCGCCGCTTCCGCCCATGCCTGCTCTGGATCTGGTAGCTCTACAGGGCCCCCTAGAGAAAGCGTTACTGGCGCTAGGCCGGTTGGACAGTCTCTCCGTATTGCTGCCCGACGCTCATCTTTTCCTCTACACCTATGTCCGCAAGGAGGCTGTTCTATCCTCTCAGATCGAGGGCACCCAGTCCTCACTGTCGGATCTTCTGTTGTTCGAACTAGAGGAGGTGCCAGGTACCCCCCTCGACGATGTCGTCGAGGTCTCAAATTATGTAGCAGCACTGGAACATGGATTGCGCCGGATACGCGAGAGGTTCCCGCTCTGCAATCGCCTCATCCGCGAGATCCATGCCGAATTGCTCGCACGGGGCCGCGGCAGCGACAAAACCCCAGGTGAATTCCGGCGCTCACAAAACTGGATTGGCGGCAGTCGGCCCGGAACGGCGCGCTTTGTGCCCGCGCCAGCCCACGCCGTTGCAGAGAGCATGTCGGATTTGGAGCGATTTCTCCATACAGACGCTTGCGGATTGCCCGCGCTCCTGCGGGCGGGACTCGCCCATGTCCAATTCGAGACTATCCATCCCTTTCTCGACGGGAACGGACGGGTCGGCCGCCTGCTGATCACGTTCCTGTTATGTCACGACGGTGTGCTGCGCGAGCCGCTGCTGTATTTGAGCCTCTACTTCAAACAACACCGAGAGAGCTATTACGAACTCCTCAATGATGTGCGGAAAAACGGCGACTGGGAAGCGTGGCTTGCGTTCTTTCTCGACGGCGTGACGCAGACCGCGGAGGGAGCCGTCTCGACTGCACAGCGGTTGCTCTCCCTGTTTCAGGAAGACCAAGCAAAGATACAACAGACGGGGCGCGCGGCAGGGTCGGCGCTGCGCGTCCATCAGGCTTTGCAGGAGCACCCGATTGCGTCGCTCCAAGAACTTGCCAAGCGCACGGAACTCTCGTTCCCCGCCGTTACTGCCGGAATACAGATACTCGAACAGATCGGAGTGGTGCGCGAACTGACGGGCAAGAAGCGGAACCGGCTTTTCGGCTACGATCAATATCTTGCCATTCTCGGAGAAGGAACCGAATTACCATAAGCCGACGCTGGTGGTGATTGAGTGTGTGGACAATTCGGAGCGGACATGAGTATTTGCGACATCACAGTCGAGTTGTGTTATTAGCGCATTCCAGTATTAACGCTAATAAGAGCTATCCTTATTTTCGCACCTGAAAACAAGAGGACATTATGAATCCTAATATGCAATCCACTCCGAATGCCCCCAGCGTGAAGCAAGTCCCGCTCCTGACGGCGAGCCAGATAGCCCAGTTCAAGCGCGACGGCTTCCTCGTGCTCCCCGCCGTGCTCGATCCCGAACTCTGCCGCCGTGCCAGAGACGCAATGTGGGACGCGATTGCAACCCACCTGCCCCGCATGAAGCGGGACGACCCCTCCACTTGGGGGCCGCTCACCGAGGAAGAAAGCACCGAGCTAAAAGCGCAGCGGCCCGAGGTCGGCGGTGATCCCTATTTCGCCGGCAGCGACCACCGCTTCTACGTCCGCAACGGCGCTGAACAATTCATGCTCGACTTGGCTCCCCGGGCTTTGTGGCAAGTCGCTGAACAATTGCTTGGCGAGGGCACAGTGGTATGGCCCGCTGGAGAGGATGACGCCGGCATCACAACGGGCCCGTGCTTCATGTGCGACGACGCTGTGGGAGGGCTATCCACCCATTTGGGGAAAGAGATCGAGAAGTGGCCGGAGAAGGGATCCTTCACCACCGAGGAAGCACTGCGCCTGCCCAAGACCGGCCCGGTGTGGCTCAACGGCCAAGGGACGCGCGGCTTGTATTGCACCCTGCCCAACAGCCCGTCTCCCGGGCCGGAATATCGCGGTGCCCACTCCGACGGTGCCTGCTACGGCCGCTGGCGGCTGCAAATGTCGGCTTACATCGACGACCTACCGCCCAACTCCGGCGGCTTCACCGTGTGGCCGGGCAGCCACAGCCGGATCTGGCGCGATCAGTGGGATGCCTTCCTCGAAGGCGAAAAGCACACGGACAAACACCTAGCAGATCGCAAGTCCGGCGGCTACAACGACCCCGTCATCCAGCGCATCAAAGTCGACACCCAGCCCTTCGATTGCCACGGCCCCGCTGGCACCGTGGTCTTGTGGCACACCAAAATTTTGCACATGGCCGGGCAGAATCAATCCACCGACGTCATCCGCCAAGCGACCATCTACGGCTTCCTCAAAACGCCAGCATCCCTTCCCGACCCACTCGTAGTGGACAACACCAACGGCGACATCTGGCGAGATTGGTCCGACGAAGTCCGCGCCATCAATGGGTAGCGACCACCCTCAAAAACCCAGCGGTTCGACCGCGACCGCGACACCGGAACTCGATGAGGTGCGGGCGGCATCGGAGACCGCCTGCACCCAGTAGCCACTCTCCGCATCACAGACCGGTTTTTCACCGCGCTCCGCAGCGGCAGCAAAATCCTCGATCATCGGCAGATCGAACAGCTTCTCCTGCAGCGGCTCCACCTCAATCCGCTCAGTTCCATCGGGCAGCTCCAGAGTCAGGTGATCCGCCGTCAACTCCAGCGGGTCGATCAATATCCTGCCGCCATCGCCGTCGATCTGGGCAAAATCGCGACGCGGTGGCGAGGTCAGAATAGTCGAGTGCATGCCGATCCCGCCACCCTCGAAGCGCACTATCAGGGCGTCGGTGTCATCGACGGGCCAGTCGTGGTCAACCGCGTCAACCACGGCGCTCACCAACTGCGGCCGACCGCCGAAGTTCAACAGCACTTCGATGCGATGAGACGCCATTTCCATCAGGGCACCGCCGATGTCCGGTTCGATCCGCCAATCCCCCGCTTGCGGATCCCAGCGCCCGCTGTAATGGGTGCGCGCGAAAACAACCCGGCCGATGCGGCCCGCAGCGATCAACCGCTTGGCCGCGACCACTTGCGGACAGGTGCGCCGACGGTAGGCGACCGCTAGGGTCACGCCGTGAGCCCGGCACGCAGCGATCATCTCGCGACACTCGGCGGCGTTTCTCGCCATCGGCTTCTCGCACAGTACGTGCTTCCCGTGCTCCGCCGCCAAGCAGGTGTAGTCGCAATGGGTATCGGTCGGCGTCGATACGATGACCGCCTCCACTCGGTCGTCGCGCACTAGCTCCGCCGCCGAGCTATACGCGCGCGGGCCATTAAATCGCGCCGCGAATGCCCTAGCTGCTTCAAGATCGCGACGGCAGACGGCGACGAGCTCGGTCCGTTCCGAAGCCAACAGGCTCGGCCCGAACGAATTCTCGGCTATGGAGCCGCAGCCAATGATGCCAAATCTCATGGTGAAATCCTTGTCCCGGCGAGACGGAGGCCCGTCTCGCCGTCTCGTGGTTCAGCGCTCAACTTCCTCGTCCATCTGCGCCGTGGCGGTCAGCTCTTCCCACTTCGTCTCCCCAAAGCCGACGTTGTACTCCATGTTGAAGAGCAGCCGGTCTTCGGCAAAGCGGAAAGTCAGCAGGGGGCGGAAGGGCGTCTCGTAGAAGCAGAGCCGCGCGTTGTAGATGCCGTCCGCGCTCCATGCGCCACTGGCGGCGATCGGTTGGGAATGGTCGCTGGTGAATGAGGTGCTGCCTTCCGCCCAGGCCCCGTGGCCGATGCGGATCGGATGCTCGCCGCCAGACGCGTCCTCGACGGTCATCAGCGTTTCCTCCTCGCCGAAATCAAAGGTAACCGCTCGCAGGTTGCGCTCGTTGGGCTCAAACAGAAACCTCCGCCCCGAATGTTTGTCGGCCAGCGCGGAGGAGGACAACCCTTCTTGCGGCGTGAGGGACAGGCCCCTCAACCGCTTGGCTAGCGGACCGTTATCAGCCGGTGGCAGGGCTTCATGCTCCATCGCCGGCAGCAGGTGGTCCCAGACCAGATCGAGCACCTGCTGCATGTCGCTCACGCCGGCAGTGATGGCCACCACTGCGTCCTGGTCGGGCATGACGATGCAGTACTGGCCGAAGGCACCGTCGCCCCGGTAGGCGTTGTGCCGACAGCGCCAGAACTGGTAGCCGTACCCCTGATCCCAGTCGCTGTCGGGGTCGCTGCCGTTCGCGGTCTGCAGGGCGGTGGCCTCTGCCACCCACCACTCCGGGAGCAATCGCCGACCATCCCACATCCCCCGCTGTAGCAGCAACTGGCCGAAGCGGGCGATATCCTCAGTGCGAATTCTCAGCCCCCAGCCGCCGACGTTGTAGCCCTCGTCATCGCTCTGCCAAGTGGCACCCTCAATCCCTAGGGGCGCGAAAAGTCGCGGTGTCAGGTAGTCGATCAGGGTCCCGCCCGTCAGCCGCTGAACCATCAAGCCGGCCATGTAGGTGGCACCCGTGTTATAGACGAAGTGGGTCCCAGGCTTGAGGCCCACCGGCACGGCGAGAAAGGACTCAGCCCAGGTGTCCCGCTCGGTTGACCAGAAGGCGTCGGCCTGCTCCTTCAGATGACCGGTGTTCATGCGCAGCAGATCCCGCACGCGCATGGCCGCAAGGTTTTCGTCCGGCTCGGCCGGGGCTTCCTCGGGAAAGTGGTCGAGGACTAGGTCGTCGAGACTCATCAGCCCTTCCTCGACCGCCAGACCTACCGCTGTGGAAGTGAAGCTCTTGCTCAGCGAGTAGAGGCGATGGGGGCTGTTGGGGTTGTAGGGGTACCACCAACCCTCGGCCACCACTTTCCCTCCGCGCAGCAGCATGAAGCTGTGCAGGGCATCGATCGAATCCTCGGCCGCATCGACGAAGCCGAGAATGGCCCGACTGGAGATACCCTGAGCCTCGGGGGTACTGCGCTCGAGGGCGGCGGCTGGCTGGTTGGCGTAGAGCATCAGCATAAACAGCAGGAGAACGGCGCGAAACATAAGAAAAATCCAAGAAAGAGTTGGTGGTCTATGAGAGAATGGATGGACATCCAACTATTGGTCCTGTCCTTGAAGAACGGTCAGTGCATCCCACGTCGCCGGAAATCCTCCGAAGGCGCTCATCTGCAACATGACCTCCTCAATCTCCGTCTTTGTGGCTCCACAACCAAGGGCCCGGTCGATGTGAACAGCAAGCTGTTCCGGCCTGCCGAGAACCGTCAAGGCCGAGATCGTGCACAGCAGACGAGTCTTGATATCCAGCCCCGCCCGTCCGTACAGGTCATGCATCACGTGCGTCATCACGAGTCGCTCAAACTCGGGATGAAGTGTGCGCATCTTCTTGGCAGATGCCTCTGCAGCGGCTTCTCCGAGCATCGTCGAGAGAATTCTGCGCCCTGCTTCGTAGCGTTCACTTTCAGTCATACATTTTCCCCTGACCGGTTGCGCTCTCGCTGGGTCTTAGGTTGCCAGAGAGCGGGCGGAATCTGACCTCAGCCGTAGGAGCCTTTCTCGTGGCGACCGAGCAAGCGCTGCAGACGCGGCGAGGCACCCTCCATCACATGCGGCGGCATGCGGTAGTCGATAAAGGGGTAGAAGCGCTGGGAGATAAAGCGCTTGCTGTACGTGACACCAGCCATGAAGCGAGTGCGATCCGAAGCATTGGGTGCCCCTCGGTGCCAGATCTGGTTGTTGAACATGTACGCGTCTCCAGCACGGGCAAACAGGGAGATCGGTCCAGTCCCGCAAAATGTGGGCTTGTCTTGCTCGGCGGGTCCACGGCCAGCGCGGTGGCTGCCGGGCACGACCTGCGTGGGGCCGTGTTCAATGCTTTCCACATCGCTGACCGGGGTAAAAATCTGCAGCACAAAGCAGGGCATGGTAATGCCCGGGTCGTGCTGTTCCACCGCATCGGGCAGGGGAAAGTGGATCAAATCGTCGAGGTGCCAGCCGCCGGGTCCGTCGGGCTCTTTGCTGGAGTCGGGCTCGGTGTACAAGGCGTTTTGCGACATGAGGTGACAGTTGTCCCCTAAGATGGCTTCGGCTAAGCTGACAAACGGCTCGCGAACTACCAAGTCGCGGAATGCCTCGCTATATTCGAACATGCGCATAAGACTGATGCCGCGAATGTGATCACCTGCCTCGTCATTGAGGATGCGGGGATCTGCGACCTTACGCGCCATGGCCTCGCGCAGGGCCTCGACTTCGTCGGCTGCGAGGACGGGCCCCAAGTGACAGTAGCCGTCGCGGTTAAACTGCTCGATGATGCGCTGGGTTTCTTCCGGTGAGTATGGCTGGCCTGTTGCAATGGGACTGGACATGGGATTTTAGCTGGGCAAAAGGGTGAACAGGTCGGCTGCAAAATAGGGCACGGCCTTGCTGACGCCAAATCAACATAGGAACGAATCTTGGGTCAGGTGCTGCAAAAGAGGCTCTTATGAAAGGACGAGTCGCATGGCTATTAGCCGTCATCTGCCTAACGGGCAATGTCGCCAGAGTCTCAGGACAAGAAATCGACGTGCACCTATCTAAAATCGACACAGGAGTGGCTTGGGTCAGTTCGTACTGGGGCTACAACGCCCCCAAGCTAGTGTACGATGGCGAGAGCTATTACACGGTCGCCCTGTGGGGATCGGAGCAGGCCACGGCTCAGGGGGCGCTCTACCAATTGCGCGACGGGCAGTGGTGCCGGGGCTACGAGTGGGACGGTTTGAACTACCAGCCAGGCATGGTATTGCTCGACGAGCAACAACGGCTGCTCCTGATCTATCCAAAGATCAACCAAAAGCCGGTCGTCCTGCGAGCCACAGCACCGGGGCAGATCGACCAGTTCGAGCAACTCGAAGTGCCGGACGCCATTGGCAAGGCCGGGTACATGGGCGCTGGCATTTACGACGAGCGCCTAGTCATCGGTTATATCGGCGATCCGGCGACCTATACCTTCAAGACGGCCACGCTCGATTTGCGCACCGGCACTTGGGACGGCCCCTACGTCCTCGCTCCGGCGCAAAGAACAGAGGTGCCGTGGACGACTTGGCTCTACCCGGTCATTCAGCCAGATGAGACGGGTTATCACTTGCTAGTGAGCAATCAGCCCGATCCCAGGGCGCTCTACAACCGCATCCTCTACATGCACTTGCCCTACGGCGATCCCGGTCAAATCGCGCCCGAGGTCGTAGTCGAGATCGCGCCCGAAGGCGATTTCATAGCTTTCGGCGAGGCCATGTGGCGCGATTTAGATGGCTACATTTACGTCACCGGACAGTACCGATCCCCCGGCCAAGCCAATCAGCTATTCGTCTTTGTCCGCGACCCGCATACGGGCGCGTGGACCCGCCAAGCGCTGAGCAATGCGCAGGTGGCTGCGGCCTATCAAAGACCCGGTGGAAACCCTGCTGTGTGGGTAGCCAGCACGTACGGGGCCGACTTACGGCTCTATCGGTCGGACGATCGCGGGAGTAGCTGGCAGGAGGAGCCGCTAGCCGATTTGGCCAGCTACGGCCTAGTCTCCAGTTTCTTCCTCCACGGCATTTCCCCAGCCAGCGGCAGCCTGATACCGAGCTTGCCCACCGCGGTATTCAGCGCCGGGCCTCACCCCAACTACGAGTTGTGGTTCGTCCAGTTCGACATTGCCGGGTTAGAAACGGCTACCGCGATAGAGGAGGTCGAATCGCTGGACGCGACCGGTGCGCCGATTCTGGTCGCCAATGCACCCAATCCCTTCAACAATTCGACCCAGATACGCTTTTGGCTGCCCGCGGCTGGGCCGGTCGATCTAGCGGTGTACAATCTCCAAGGCCAACACGTCGAACAGATAAGCAAAGGCCACCGGGAGGCCGGCTGGCATACCATTGCTTGGACAGCCGGCGATCTAGCGACCGGGGTGTACTTGTATCGCTTGCAGGCCACCGAAGCGGAGGTCGCACGCAAGTTGGCAGTGATCCGTTAGCGCGACCAGCCCTTTCCTGCGGACTATTGCGCCATCTAGCCGTCCACTATATCTTGCCCCACCATGAATTTACGCCTCAGCATCATCGCCCAGAGCTTTATTCCCCTCTGCAAAGCGCATCCTCTCGCATGAACAAAGTAGATATTCCGCCGCCCGAAGGCGTCTTCGCCCAGCCTTGGTCGCTAAAGAAACTCTTCGGTATGCTCGCCGTCTTCGGCCCAGCGGCCATCGTCGCCTCGGTCGCCATCGGGGCTGGTGAGACCATCGTCGTGGTGCGGGCCGGTGCTTGGGCTGGCTATGGCTTGTTGTGGATGGTCTTGCTCAGTTGCTTGGTCAAGGGCGTCTTCTTCACCTACCTGATTGGCCGCTACACAGCCGTCAGCGGCGAGCTGATCGGCCACCGCCTCGTGCGCCTGCCCGGGCCGCGCGGATGGCTGCTGTTGACCATCTTGCTCTTTGAGATGATCGGCGCGCCCCTAGCTTGGGTACCCGTCTCCAAACCCTGCGGCGACCTCTTTCACTTCTTGCTGCGCGACATGCTGCCCGCTGGCGAGGAAGAAGTCTTCTGGGAAAACGCCATAACCTCGGCCTTTATTGCCCTAGCGCTGTTCTTTGGCATCCGCTTATCCTTTGAACGCCTCGAAAAGCAACAGCTCCTCATCTGCGGGATTCTAGTCACGGGCACCATCGCCGGGACCCTCATCGTGCGTCCTGACTTTATCGCGGCGCTTGTGGGGACCTTCCGCTTTGGCGACCTGCCGCCCTTCCCAGAGTGGGCACCCGCGGATACCGTCGCGCATCCACTGCTGACGTTGGGCACCACCTTTGGCTACGTCGGCGGCTCGGTCATTGGCTACATCGCCTACGCCAACTGGGTCGGCCTACACAAGTGGGGGCTGACGGGCCACCAAGACATCGAGGCCATCCGCGACCGCGCCGGACGCAGCGAGAGCATCGACTACCTACCCGACGATCCCCAACAAATCCACCACCTGCGGCAACGCGTGGCACCGCTGCGCTGGGATGTGGGGCTAGGGGCGCTGGTCCTCTTCATCGTCACTGGGGCCTTTATGATTTCCGGGGCGGCCGTGCTCTTCCCGCTCGAAACCCGCTTTGAAGGCTGGAACTTGCTGACGCACCAAGCCCACGTCTGGCGACAGATTCATCCGAGTTTGGTGTGGATTTACTACGTCTGCATCCTCGCCGCGCTGTGGGGCACCCTGCAAGCCCTGCCCGAAATCTACGCCCGCGTGGCGCAAGAGTTTCTCGCCGCCCGCTGGCCCGACCGCACTTGGGAGTACCAGGCCATCAAGCGCGTCATCTGCCTCTACATCTTCGCCACCACCATGCTCATCGTCTGGAACAACATCCCCTTCGACATCCTGACCCAGATCGCCGGCTTCCTCATCGCCAATCTGGCTATTGCCATCATGATGGTGGCAGCCATCTATCTCAACTTCAAGCTGCCCGCCTCATATCGCACCCGCGCCTGGGTCCTCATCGGCGCAGTGCTCTCAACCGCGGTACTGATCGCCTCGTCCGCCGTCAGCGGTTGGGGACTGCTGGGAAAATTGGCGGGCTGACAGGCGGCAGCGACATCGCGTCTTTCGGCTCAATATCTCCAAGAATACGAGTACTGCGCGTTTTTCCTCTCGCAGCTATCCATATGCGAACGGCATGGAATCTGTTGCATAATCGCATACTGTTGATATATTCAACAAATGGGAGAAATGCACAATTGGTGGGACGCTGTCAAGCAACTCTCTGCTGCCCATCGGTTCGTTGACCACCAGCCGGAAACATCACGCTATGCACGAGCTCGACAGAAGCTGCCGTACCTCATAAGGGAGGGCGTTTATCTTGGGTACTCTCACCGCATACCCTCAGATGATCGTGTAGAGATCGCGATATGGGCTCCACCTGCTGACGGAAAAGGTCCCGGCTACTACTGCTGCTTCCGGTTGTATTTGGAGGACGATATGGTGATATACGCTTCCCTGTTCTGCTTCTACGACGGAACGGAGTCTTCACCAAGTCTGAGAAACTTACACGAAGCCGAGGCATACGCACGGGCGAACCAATTTGCCAAGGAAGCCGACAATGAAAACCAAAATTAAGAAAAACTACCCATACCAAGCCGCCGGTCGGACGTGGTCTGTGCCAGAACTACGACTGGTCTCACTGCCCGATGGCACCGCCGCCATTTCTGAAGAGGAAATCCACCGGATTCACCGGGCAATCGCGAACGAAATCTGCGGAAACAACACTAGTCTATCCATGGAAGAATTGGAATTCCTCTGCGACACAACGGGCACCACCTTCTCGGATGTGGCAGACTGGCTACAGATCCACCGCAGCACGGTCACTCGATGGCGGAAATCTGGTGAAGTGCCAAAGAGCGTAATGAGCTTGGTACTCAAGAAATGGTTTTGGTACCTTCTTTTTGGAGAATCTCTCCATGACGAAGCGATTCCGCTGAATTGCGCCGTTAATGAGACCAAATTCCTGTCTTTTGCCAAGCAAGAGACCATTGATAAACACCTAGCAGACCCAGTCTCCCAAGCTAAAATCCTATAACATGGTCGCGGAGGAAGTATCGCTCGCCTGTGCTTAGATAGACCCGACTGGTAGCTTCGGATCGGCTTTATGCAGGCCCTCATCCAAGTCAAGCTCGCCAGCTAACTCACACTCCGGCCCAAGCGGCAATCTTCGGCGGCGAGCCACTCCGCATACGGACGCGGCATAGGGCTGGGCAGACCTAAGCCGTGTTCCTCGCGCCAGCGCAAGAGCGGGTGCTCGCGTTCTACTTGCGGTAAATCTACGCGCTGACCACGCGCCCCCGACTCAAAAATCCCCATCAATATCTCCAGCACGTGGCGGCCAGCCTCGCCCGAGCACTCGTGCGCACGGCCCTCATCGAGCGCCTGCACGTACTCGTCGGCGAACTGATAGTCCTCTATCGCAGCCGGGCCCTCCAGGTCGTAGTGCTCAGGCACTAAGGGGTCGAGCGGCTGCCACTCAGATTGGCCGGGAGCAAAGTGCGGCGTCGATAAAAACCACGGAGCACCGCTTTTCCAATAAAGCCGGCCCTCAGTGCCGTAGATCTCAATCATATAGGCCGTTGAATCCACCTTGGGAAAGCGGTGCTGCAAGAGGGTACCCGAAATCCCGCATTCAAAGGCAAGGGCCGCGGTCACGTGTTCACCGGCGATGTAGCCCATGCCGCTCGGCGACGGCACCACATCCTCGGGAGTGATCGGTCGGCCATCGGTCAAGGCCACCGCTTGCACACTCCGCACCGGCCCAACCACGCCGAGCATGGCATTGAGCGAGTGCGTGGCAATATTCATCAGGCCGTAACCTCCGTAGTAGCCCTTGCCGCTGCCCTGCACATAGCGCAAGTCACCGATCCGGCCCTCGGCAATCGCCGCTTTGACCGCTTGCAGCGCACCGCCGCTGCGCCCTTGGTGATGCACAGCCACTTGCACTCCTTTCTCCGCGGCTTTGGCCAACACCGCGTCGGCCTCGGCCAAGGTCGTGCAGATCGGCTTTTCAATATCGATGTGGACTCCGTGCTCTAGCACCCGCATAGCCAGCGGATAGTGGAACTCAGTGCCCGTGGGAATGGCGACAATGTCTGGGGCCTCGGCCTCGATCATCCGGTCCAGATCGTCGTAGCGAGCCGCAACCCCCAACTCGTCTCCGAGGGTCGCCAGCCGCTCTGGCACAAGGTCGCACAGAGCGACAACCTCGGTGCGGGGATGCTGATGGTACGCGCGGCCCGCGGCCGTGCCTCGGCCGCGGCAGCCCAAAATGGCGACTCGGTATTGTTGCATGGTTCAATCTCCTTGCGACGCCAATGCTGGCGTCGGACTGTTTGCGTCACTTGCGATCGATTAACTCGGCCTTTTTCCAATACGCCATAAAGTGCCGGCGCAGCCATGCCAGCGGCGCAAAGCGCAGCGTATTAAAGCCTCCCCAAGACCAGCGCAGCGGCCACCCTTTCCGATCAGTGAGCCGTTGGAAAAGCCGTTTGCGCTCCGCGCCCGCCAATTCCACCTCGGCGCTGAGCCGCGCCAACTCGCGCTCGTACGTCCCCTCCATGAGCATGCGGGCGTGCCGCGCGACCTTTTCCGGCTCCAATACGGCCACCCGCGGACACACCATGCCAGCCTCGCGCCGCACAAAGGCGCGGATTTGCGCCGACGGCAAATCGCCCTGCTGCGCAACAGCTTGGCGGGCGATCGAGACTGGATTCATCGCCCCGTACGTACGGCAAATCAGCGGGCGCACTGGATAGATAGTACAGCTATGGTCCGCCCCGAGAAAGGGACAGCGGCGGGGCCGCTCCTCGGTAAAGTTCAGCAACTCTTGGCGACGCTGCGGGGAAAAGTGCTTCTCCACATAGGTGACGATGTGGGCATATTCGACCCGGTAGAGCGGGAACATGGTGGCGTAGTAATTGTCGAACTCCTCGTCCGTGAGCCAGCAGCAATCGCCTGTACCCGCGCACCGCGTCGCCGGAACTTGATCGTAGAGCACCTCTAGGTCGCGCATAACTCCTCCTGTTATAAGCTAGCGCACCTTTGCTATCAACGCCGCGGCCCGCTGTCGTATTAGCACCTCGCTCGCCGGCGCAATCATCTGCACGCTCGGATAGACCTTATAGGCTTGGTCAATCTCGTAGCCGCCGCGCGCGAACTCGTCGGCCGTGGGCACATAGCCAATGCAGCCATTGGCAAAGCCGCATAAGACAGCTAACCCATGCGTGGCCTCCAAGTCGAGCTGATAGCGGGCGAATATCTCCCCTTCCAGCCCCAAAAGCACCAACTCGCCTAACGCCAACGCCTGTATCTCAAAAGGCTGCACCCGAGCGCGGTCCGCGCCAGCCTGCACCCATTTGCACATGGCCACAGCCCATTCGAGCTGCGCTTTGGACACCTCGCTGCCCCGTGCCAAACGCACCCGCAGGTGCCCTTTGAGTTGCTCGACCTTAGCGCGCCAGCGCGACGGCGGAGGACGCAGCGGCAAATCCAACCGCTCGTGCGCCCAGCTTATCGCTGAAGCGTCCAAGGGCACAGCCGCATCCCGCCCCTCCAGCACGGCCCGACCCAACTCCTGCCCCAACACCTCGACATCGGCAACCGAGCCATTGGCGATCCGCGGGTTGACATCGCCGCAGGCACCGTTGACAAAGAGAGCCTCATCGCCGGTCTGTTCCTCGATGTGGCGCACCGCCGCACCGGCAAAGTCGCCGCTGATCTGGAGGTTGTCGTGACCCAAGACCACCGGATGACAGGCGTGATTGAAGAGCGTAGCCCCCGTGCCATCGGCAGCGACAAAGCGCAGCACATGTGCGTAAGGCACCACCGGACCGGCGGGATTTTGCCCGATCCGCGTACCCTGCGGGTGCGGCTCGCGGCGATTGATACCGATCTGCACCGAAGGACGCGCATAGTACAGGCGGCCTGGTCGGCTGTCGGCGGCAGCAGCTACCACCACCTCCACCACGGCGTCCGCAACTTGCTCCAAGTAGTCGCTGTCGATGCGCCCCATGCCCCGGAAGGGGAAGGTCAGCGGGCCGGCGTGGGTGTGGGAGGCACAGACCATGATGGCCGCGCCTTCAATGCCAGTAGCGCGCCCTATCTTCTCCCGAATCCCCCGCACAACATCCGCGTCTAACCCCACCAAATCGATGGCGACAAGAGCGACCCGCGCTTTATCTTGACCGCAGACGAGAGCCTTGACCATGAGGCGGTCGCAGATGTGCGTGGCCCCGGACCGCCGCCCCCAGTATCCGCCCATTGCGATGCCGACCGGCGGCGTGATGTCAGCGGCCGCCGCGCCAAAGTGCAAGGTCACTGCTGCGGTATCTCTCTCCAGTTGGCGGGTAGAACGACGAGCGTTATGCCCGGACTGTAGGCATTGTATAGAGCACGCAAATCAGCGACCCCGATTTGCAGGTCTATAGCACCTGGGCGATGCCACACCGGGCTGGCGTAGATCAGCAGTCCGCTCGTGAAATACAGGGCACTGGCAGCCGAGGCATCGGCAACCAAATTCTGCTCCCAGTCAAACGGGCTGGCCACCAAACCGCGCCAAGGGTTGCTAGGTCGATAGCGTCGCAACCGGGCCGCAAGCGAGAATTGCACTGGCGGCTGCTCTCCGAGGGAATCAGCCGCCAGCGGCACGCGCCGCAAGAGCGCCCTCCCATGCATCAGCCGCAACTCGCCCGCGCCCCGATCCACCAGCAAGTACGGCGCATCCGCTTCTATGGCCTGCAACCAAGCCCGTAGCGCGACGTTGACATAGGCCAAGTCCCCGGCCGATGCCGCGCTCGCGCCGCACGCCAAGGCCCAGAACAACGCTAGGTGCTTCATCAGTAGATGAAGACCGGCCAGCCGATTTCGACAGCTTCGTACAGGTACTCCAAGTCCTCGCTGCCCACCCGGACGCAGCCGTGAGTAATGCTCTTGCCCAAGTTGATTTCAAAGAGCGTACCGTGAATCATAAAATCCTTGAGGAAGTACAATGCATACGCGCCCAAGACTCCGCGTTGGAACCGCCTCGGGTCCTCGGCAAAGATGGGAATCTCCTCATCGTTTTCAATAAAGTACCAAGTCGGCCGGGTCCATAGGGGGTCGGCGACTTTGCGGCGGATGGCGAAGCGGCCTTTGGGGGTGTCGAAGGTCCAGCGATGCCACCGCTTAGCCCCTTCGAGCTTGCGACCGCTGCCCGTTGCACAAGCGGCTTGGCGCAACACCTGCTCCCCCTCGCGGAGCAGAATTAGATTGTCTTGGGTATTGATGACGATGTAGGGCGTAGCTATATCGTGGCGCTCAACAGCTTGCACCAGTTGCTGATGCTCTAACCAGAGCGCAGACGCACGCGCGGCGGGCGGCCCCCACAACAGCGCGAAAAAAAATAAAGCGACCGGGAGCAATTCCCGGCCGCCTGTGATTGAAGCTTGCAATGGCACACGCTCAGAAGCGCTCGTACCAAGGACGCATCTCCTCGACCAGCGCGTGGTATCTATCCACGGCCACTATCACGCCGTCGGCGACCTCGGTAGCCTTCAGATCCGCGCTTTCGGCGAGGGACTCGGCATCGGAGAAATGCTCGCTGTCCACCGCGGCTTCGGCCGCGTCTAGATCGGCGTCGGCCGTGCTCAGCTCGACGCGCAATTCCTCAATATCGGCTTCCGTGCCCTTGCCCGACGGCGCTTCCTCTAAGCTGGTATATGCGGCAGCAACCGCGTCGCGGGCAGTGGCAATAGCAGCTTCGGCCGACTCCCGCTGGCGTTTCTTTTCGGCTTGCGCAGCCGACTCTGCCCGCGTGGCTTTGGTCTTGGCATCGGCGATTTGCGCCCGCGCCTGCTCAAAGTCCTTGAATAGGAAAAAGCGCTCGTCTTCGGTTTTGGTCGTTGTTTCGGCTTCGCTGTACGCGCGCTGCGCGGCCGAGTATTCGCTGGCGGCAAAGCGCTCGGCGTCGGCGTCCCGGGCTGTGTCAAGGGCTTGCTTGGCCGCGTCGAGCTCGGCTGTGGGAGGGTCGTCACAGCCCGCCAAAACCGCGACGGCGAAAAACAGCGATATTGCCCGCATTTTCATGGTTCACCTTCCTGAGTTTGAACGTTCTGTGCTTCCCTATATAATCAGAGACAATCTAAAGGGAAGTACAAGGTATTGTCAAGCGCAAACAGGGCGCGACAGCGCGGCAGCGCGGCCTTCAGAATTTTGCATTTTCGTCGTCGTCCGGCGCAAAATCATCGTCTTCTTCCCCAGGCACTTCGTAAATCCACCCGCAATTTGGACACAAGGGATATTCCGCATCCTCCCGGCGCACTTGGCACTGGGGGCAGCGCTGGCCAAAGGGCGACCAGAACTTCAGCACCACGACAACTAGCAACAATATGGCCAACAAGGTGTAGAGCATCTGCGACCTCAGCGGCCCCGCTTGGCCGCTTGGAGCTTGCGCAATTGGCGACGGCGACCCCAGCGGCTGCGCTTGATGCGCCGGCCCAACGGCGGCCGCAGTGACCCGTCGGCGACCAGTTCGTCGAGCACTTGATTGAGCTGGTCTGGACGATTGGTAATGATCCCCTGCACCCCCATCGTCGCCAAATCGCGCATGGCAATATCCTCGTCAACGGTCCAAGCCCAGACCGCAATGCCCCGCTGGCGCATCTCTTCGAGGAAGGGCGGGGTCAGCGCCGCGTACCACATCGCCAGCGCGTTGGCCCCCACTTGCAGCACTTGGCGCACGAGGCGGCGCGCGCGCACCCGCGAGGGCGTGGTCGGCAACTGACCCACCAACAGCGCCGTGGGCAGGGTCGGCGCGAGCAAATTGAGCCGCTGGACAGTTTGCGGATTGAACGCCTGCACCACGACGCGCTCGACCGCATTCGCCGCTTCAATCACCTGCAGGACGCGCTCGGCAATGCCGTCGGCCTTGATCTCTATCAGCACGACGGCTTGGTTGCGCGCTAAGTCGAGCACATCTTCGAGCAGGGGCACGCGCTCGCCGACAAAATCAGCGCTAAACCAGCGACCAGCATCGAACTGGTGCACTTCCTCACCCAAAAGGTCCGCGACCAATCCAGTGCCATTAGTCGTCCGGTCAAGCGCTGCGTCGTGCAAGACCACGATCTGGCCATCGCGGGTGGCGTGGACGTCGATTTCGAGCATATCGACGCCGATCTGGAGCGCCTTTTCGCAAGCGGCTAATGTGTTTTCGGGTGCCAGCCCCGGACCGGACGCGCCGCGGTGGGCAATGCGCAGAGGCGTGATCATCTCAAGCGCCGAATTTGTCGAGCCGACGCGCGTGGGCCAACGCGTGGGCCATCAAGCTAGTTGACGGCGCGATTCCGAGACAGCCAGCGCTGCAACCGCGCTCGGAAAATTCATCCGCGGCGTCGGCCAACGCCCACTGGCTAGCGATGACCGTGGGCACGGGGTGCCAACTGTGGCTGCGCATAATCGACGGGGTCGAGTGGTCGCCAGTGACGACGAGCACCTCGGGTTGCAGTGCAAGCAACCTCGGAATGTAAGCATCCAACTCCTCTAACAGCCGCACCTTCAACTCGAAATCGCCGTCTTCGCCCGCGCTGTCGGTCTTCTTGACGTGGACGTAGAAAAAGTCGTAGTCCGCATAGCGGCTTTCGAGCAAGGCGAATTCGGATTCGAGATCCCAGCCGACCACTTCGGCATCCATGCCCACAGCGCCGGCCACCCCGCGATACATGGGATACCCGGCAATGCCCAGCGCCTTCAACCCGTACGCCTCGTCCATCGACACCAACTCTGGATAGCGACCAAATCCCCGCAGCAGCACCATGTTGGCCGGGTGTTCGTCGGCGAGCAGGGCAGCAGCTTGCTCTAAAAAGGCATTGGCCGCTTCGACGGTGCGCTCGGCACCCGGCGCGAGGGCCGTCAGAGACTTGGGCGGCACGCCCGTCACCTGCGGATCCGAATCCGAGACTTGATCGCCCAAGCCCATGCCGCGCAACACCACGCCAGCGCGGTACTCCATCTCAGCGGCGACTTGTAACTCCACTCCGGGCACGGCGACCGATTTTAACACTTCGCAAAGCTGGCGGCCTTTCTCCGTGGGGATGCGGCCAGCGCGGCGGTCGCACACCCGGCCCGCAGCATCCACGGTGCAAAAGTTGAGGCGCGCCGCCACATCGCCACGGGCGAAGTCCAGCCCCAAGCCGAGAGCCGAAAGGGCACCGCGGCCAATCTGGTTCTGCCAAGGGTCGTAGCCAAAGAGGGCTAAGTGGGCCGGGCCACTGCCCGGGGTAAAGCCTCCCCCTAACGGCGAAAGTAGGCCGCAGGTGCCTCCCTTGGCCAGCGCATCTAAGTTGGGCAACTGGGCCGTCTCCAACTCGGACTTGCCCGTGGCGGGATGGGGCAACCCGCCCAAGCCATCGACGACCAACAGGACGATTTTGGCGTCGCTGTCCCGGATGCACAATTCCTCGGTGTATTGGGAACTTATCACGTTCGCATTCTCCAATTCCGCAGGAAGCCTCTAAGCTACCGGCTCCCGCAAATACAAATCCTTGAGCACCATCTGCACGGCACCGTTACCAGTATAGGTGTCTGCCTCCAACTCGAAAGCCGCGCTCAGCCGGTCGCCCGGCCGCACCTGATCCGCGAGGTCTTTTTGGTTCCACCACAGCGCAGCACAGCGGCGACCGCCCACCTCCAATTCGGCCTTGAAGTGGCGGCCGGAACCGATTTGCCGCGCCCAAACGACCCGACAGTCCTCTAGGGCAAAAAC
Organism: Candidatus Latescibacterota bacterium; assembly: GCA_022827835.1. Taxonomy (GTDB): domain Bacteria; phylum Latescibacterota; class UBA2968; order UBA8231; family UBA8231. The sequence continues at coordinate 87,508 of JAJEIO010000029.1, read as the reverse complement.
CGGCCGCCGGTGGCCGTTGCCAAAAGGCTCTAGCGCGGCGAGTTGCTCCACCGTGTCCATCGTCAAATCGGCCGGTTTGAGCATCAGGTCAACGTCCAATGCAGGTTGTAGCTCCTCGGCGCTAATGTGGGTGTTAGCGTGGCCGATTAGCGCGAGGCGAAAGTGCTCAAAGGCATCGGCTTCAAGCGAAAAACCCGCGGCCGCCGGATGGCCGCCGTGCGCTTTCAAGTGCTCTTCGCAGGAGTGGATTCCTGCGCTGATGTCGTAGCCGGGGATGCTGCGCGCCGAACCGACGCAGAGCCCGTGGTCGCTGCTTTGGGTACACACGACCGCGGGGCGGGCATATTTTTCGCACAACTTGCTGGCCAACAGGCCGATGATGCCCAAATTCCACTCCCCTCGCACTACGATGATGTGATCCTCCATATCCTCCTCCGGGCCGACCTGTTCCTCGACCTCCTGTATGCCCTCGCGCTGCCAAGCCTGCCGCTGAGAGTTGAGCCGGTTGAGTTCGTCGGCCAACTGCGCAGCCTCCCCCTCGCTTGTCGAGCGCAAAAGCCGCAGCGCTATATCGGGCGTCTTCAAACGACCAGCGACATTGATCCGCGGCCCCAAGCGAAAACCCAAACTGGCGGCATCGAGGGGCTGGTCTCGATAGCTGGCCACCTTCTTGAGCGCGCACAGCCCGAGGCGCTTGGTGTGCTGGAGAATCTGCAAGCCGCGTTGGATGAACAGGCGATTTTCCCCCAACACAGGCACGAGATCGGCCACCGTCCCCAAGGCCACGAGGTCGAGCAGTTCGTTGAGATAGCGGCGGCGCTCCTCACCAGCGAGAAAGGCTGTGCTGAGGGCCTGCACCAGCTTGAAGGTGACGCCAACGCCAGCCAAGTCCTTGAACGGATACGTGCAATCGCGGCGATTGGGGTTGATGATAGCAAGAGCGCGCGGCAATTCAGCGAGCTGTTGGTGGTGATCTACGACGACGACCTCCACGCCGCGCATCTCAGCCAGTGCTAGCGCATCGTAGGCCGAAATGCCATTATCGACCGTGACGATGACGCGCGCGCCCTTTGCTATGGCGCGCTCGACCCCAGGCGGCTTGAGGCCGTATCCGTCCTTGTGGCGATCGGGCAAAAGGCAATCGCAGTCGGCACCCACCCGTTCGAGAAAATCCATCAGCACGGCAGTGCTGCAAACCCCATCGACATCGTAATCGCCGTACACGACGATCTTCTCACGAGTGCGCACGGCGCGTTCTAGGCGCGCAACCGCAGTCGCCATGTCCTGCATTTGCTCGGGCGGATGCAGGGCTTCAGGACCGACTTGCAATTCGGCGCGGGTCAGGCCGCGGCCAGCGAGCAAGGCATCAATCAGACTATCGTACGGATCGTCGCGGAGGACATTCCAGACGGGATAACGGCGCATAAGTATCTTCAATAGTCCATATACTTGGGAATTGGTCTGACGCAACTTAGCCAATAATATCAACCGCGACAAAATCCGGTCAAGGAGAGACCCGTGCGCTTGCCTAGACGCTAGCGTTGCGTACATTTACCCGCTGTATTTTTTGAACTTAATCACTTGGGAAAAGGGTATGTTACTCTGCTATATAGCTCTCCTCGGTGCCATCGCGTTACCCCGCCTCGCGGCGGCTGGCCCTAATGCAGATGCCGAAATTTTCATCGGCGAAGAAGGCCCTTTTTGCGGGTTTGCCACCAATAGCACCGTGGAGTTCAGCGTCTCGGCGCGCAACATGAGCGGCGTGCGCCAAGTCAAATTCGAATTTAGCTGGGAACCAGCCAACGCGATCGCCGCGATCGCAGGCGCGCTAGGCGAGACAGCAAGGGCCAGTTCCTTTGTCTCCCCAGGGGTCCCGCAAATAAAAGGGCAAACCGCCCAATGGGGCATCGCGACCCTCGGCGGTGCAGGGATAGAGGGCGAAGGCCATCTCGTCAGCATGGCTTTCACCTTGGCCGACTCCATCAGCCCTACCACCCCCATAGACATCTACCTCGACGTGGTGTCGCTCGGGCCTTCCTTTAACGAGCGCGACTACATCCGCCCCCAAGTCGCGTTCTTGCGCAATTACTGCGACGCCGAGGGCCAAGCTTTGCCGGATGGCATCTTCTTTCGCTCGGTCGGGCAAACCCCTTCCTTTTCTGCTGCCGGTACCGGCAGCAGAGCCGACAGCAGTGCCGGCGAAATCCTCGTGTCGGCGCGCCTCTTGCAAGCTGGACACTTCCGCACTGGTGCGTCTTTTACGTGGGACATTACCAATCCCGGAGCAGCGCCGGCATACGCGCTCGTCAACGACGAGGCCATCCCCATCCCAGCCGGCGCAGCCCAGCAGATAACGACCACTAGCGACGAGCGCGGCCAGACCTACCTACTCCTCGACGCCGAACAGGAGACCACGCTCGTTTTCAATACCTGCGCCGACGGCTCGTGCGCTGAAAGCCAAGTAGTATGGGGGGACGTTGCCACGTCCATCTCAGAGCCATCCGGCTTCGCGCAGCCGCGCGACCCCATCCTCGCGCAGAACTACCCCAATCCCTTTAACGCCGGTACTACTATCCCCTTCGCCATCCCCGAGGGAGGGCCTCGCTTTGCCCAAATCGACATCTTCAACCTAATGGGGCAAAAGGTGGCCACGCCCTTTGCGGCGAGCACATCCCCAGGGCAACACGTGGTTCACTGGGATAGCCAGTCGGCAACCGGCGCACCCGCGGCCAGCGGCTTCTACATCTACCGCCTGCGGACGGATTCGACCGAGCTACACCGCGCCATGCTCCTCTTGCGCTGAGCCGTGCGTCCTCCCGACTCAGCCCGCCTTGCGGCGGCACACCTCCTCCGCGACCTAGAACAGCAAGCCCGACCTTTCGACGAACTGCTGCAAGCTCTCGACGCGCGCTTGCCGACCAACCGCGACGCGCGCTTTGCCCGCCAGCTAGTCCTCGGTGTGGTGCGGTGGCAGAAGCGGCTCGATTGGATCATCGCCACCTGTTGTGCGCGCCCGGTCGCCCAACTCTCGCCTTGGGCTCGCCACATCCTGCGCCTCGGCACCTATCAACTCTTCTGGCTCGACCGCGTGCCCCAGTCCGCAGCCGTCCATACCTCGGTTGAGCTAGCCAAGCACTTGACGCACCAAGGCATCGCTTCACTGGTCAATGCCGTACTCCGCAACTTGCTGCGGCAACGCGCGCAGGTTCGCTACCCCGATCAGCAGCAGACCCCGACGCATTACCTAGCAGTTTACCACTCCCACCCCGAATGGCTGGTCGAGCGCTGGGTCAGCCGCTGGGGCCGCGAAATCGCCGAACATTTGCTCGCGGCCAACAACCAGCCCGCCCCGCTCAACATCTACCTCAATCCACTGCGCGCCAGCCGCGAAACTGTCGCCGAACTCGACCTAGTTCCAGTCGAGGCGAGGCCGGGCTTTTATCGAGCGGCAAACGGCGCGGCTCTCTTTGCCTCACGCGCATACCAGCAGGGACAGTTTCAAGTCCAAGACCCCAACGCCAGCTTGGCCGTGACCCTGCTCGATCCCCAGCCGGGCGAACGCCTGCTCGACTTGTGCAGCGCACCCGGCGGCAAAGCTGTGCAAGCGGCCATCGCCATGGCCGACCGCGGCTGGGTCGTAGCGGCCGACATTTCGCTGCCGCGCCTAAAGCGGGTGCGCGAAAACGCCCGCCGCCTGCGCCTGCGCGCTATCCGTCCGGTGGTCCGCGACGGCACAACCCCCGGGTGCGGTACCTTCGACCGCGTCCTCGCCGATGTGCCCTGTAGCGCCACTGGCGTACTCGGACGGCGACCAGACGCCCGCTGGCGCCGCCAGCCCACCGAATTGGCAGCATTGACCGCGCGGCAACAGGTGCTCATCCAACGCGCTTACGAGCACCTGCGTCCCGGCGGCGTCTTAGTGTATAGCACCTGTAGTTTGGAAAAGGAGGAAAACGAGGCCATTGTCGAGCGCTTCCTAAAGCAAACCCCGACCGCGCAGCTAGAGCGCGCCGATGCTCACTTCCCCACCCAGCCCTGGGCCGGCCGCTACGTCCTGACCATACCGGGCCGACACGCCGGCGACGGCAGTTTTGCCGCGCGCATCCGCAAGGCCGTATTGTGAAAAACATCCTCCGCCACTTGGGCCTGCTCGCGGCGGGTGCATTCCTCTCTGGCATCATCGCCCTCTTCCTACTCGACGCGGTCATCATGCCGTACCTAGTTGACACATCCAACGTCCAAGTTCCCAACCTCCAGGGCCTTTCCGCGTCCGAGGCATCGGCCCGACTCGAAGAAGCAGGACTGAAGGGGACCATCGGCGATTCCCTACACCACGAAACCGTTCCCGCCGACGCGGTCGTCGATCAAGACCCCAGTGACGGCCAATTGGTCAAAGAAGGACGGCGCATCGTCTTAACCGTGAGCAAAGGGCCGCGCGATTACGAGGTTCCCGACGTGCGCCGCGTTAGCCTGCGCGAGGCGCGTTTGCAACTAGAGGAAAACCAGCTCAAGATCGGCCAAATCCTCTACCGCTCTTCAGATACCCTCCCCGAGGGCGCTGTCGTGGGGCAGTCGCCTCCCCCCGGTGCTCAGCTCGCTCGCGACAGTGCGGTTGACCTCCAAGTCAGCAACGGCCCACCCACTGCCCTTAAACGCGTCCCGAATCTAATCGGCCTGTCCATTAGAGCCGTGGAGGACACCCTGCGCAAATACGAATTGCGCATCGGCCACATCGCCAAACGCATCGATGAGCAAAAGCGCGTCGGCACGGTCCTAGCCCAAGATCCTACGAGCGAGCAGCGCATCTCGCGCCACAGCCGCATCGACCTCGTCGTCAGCGCCGCGGCACCACCCCCCAAGCCAGATGCCTTTGACAATTGGGAGGAACCATGAACGCCACGCGCATCGGCCCTTCCCTCTTGGCCGCTGACTTTGCCCGCCTAGCCGAGGACATCGACCGCGTCGACCGCGGCGGGGCTGATTTTCTCCATCTCGACGTAATGGACGGACACTTCGTCCCCAACATCAGCTTTGGGCTGCCAGTCGTCGCGGCCGTGCGCCAAACCACCCGCCTCGAACTCAACACGCACCTGATGCTGCAAAACCCCTTGCCCTTTATCGGCCCCTTCAAAGAGGCGGGTGCCGACTCGCTCGTGGTCCATGTGGAGCTCGAATCCACCCAGGCCGTACTCGACGCCATCCGCCAACACGGTCTCCAGTGCGGACTCGCGGTCAACCCTAAAACGCCCGTTTCCGATCTATACCCATATCTCGACGAACTCGACTCGGTCTTGGTCATGTCCGTAGAGCCGGGATTTGGCGGCCAAGCCTTTCAGCCCGCAGCCCTCGACAAAATCCGCGACCTGTGCGCGGAAATCGAGCGCCGAGGGCTAGACATACCCGTCGGCATCGACGGCGGAGTTCATCCCGGCAACGCAGCCGACTGCCGCCGTGCCGGTGCCCAGAGCTTAGTGGCTGGCTCAGCCGTCTTCAACTCCCCTGACCCAGCTCGCGTTATTGCCGACCTGCGCGGCTGACCTGCCTCTGTTGCTATATCTATATATTAAATTTATATTTTAGCTTCTTTGTCCCATTCTACCACTCGACGCATCGGCCCATGTTTGACCGACTCAGCGAACGCTTTGACGACCTATTCCGCTCGCTCCGCGGGCAGGGACGCATCACCGAGCGCAACATCGACGATACCCTGCGCCAAATTCGCCGTTCTCTGCTCGAAGCCGACGTCAACTTCAAGGTCGCCAAGGACTTTATTCAGCGGGTCAAAGAGCAGGCCCTCGGCCAAGACGTCCTCAAGAGCCTGACCCCGGGCCAGCAGCTAGTCAAAATCGTCCACAGCGAACTCATCGCCCTGCTGGGGGGCAACAACAGCCCGCTCAATCTCGCCGAACACCCTCCCACCGTCGTCATGCTCGTCGGCCTGCAGGGCTGTGGCAAGACGACGATGGCTGCCAAGATAGCCCGTCAATTCAAGGACAAAGGCCGACCGCCACTGTTGATCGCCGCCGACGTGTATCGCCCGGCCGCCGTAGCCCAACTCCAATCGCTGGGAGCCTCTATCGACGTGCCCGTTTTCAGCCAACCTGCAGGTGTCGATCCAGTCGCCATCTGTCGTCGCGGGATCGACCAAGCCCGCCAGACTCACCGCAGCATCGCACTCATAGATACGGCGGGCCGCCTGAGCATCGACGAAGAGATGATGGACGAACTAGATCGCATTCAGCAGGCCGTCGAGCCGCACGAGATCCTCTTTGTCGCCGACAGCATGCTGGGCCAAGACGCCGTGGAAACCGCCGCCCGCTTTAACCAGCGCCTCGCATTTACCGGCTGCGCCCTGACCAAGCTCGACAGCGATGCCCGCGGTGGAGCTGCACTGTCGATTCGCTCCGTCACCGGCCGGCCGATCAAATTCGTCGGCACCGGCGAGAAAATCGAAGACCTAGAGTCTTTTCACCCCGACCGCATGGCCTCGCGCATCCTCGGCATGGGCGACATTGTCTCGCTGGTGGAAAAGGCCGAGCAAGCCATGGAGCGCGACCGGGCCAAAGAGCTAGAAGAAAAGTTCCGCCGGGCCTCCTTCACCTTTGAGGATTTTCTCTCGCAGTTGCAAGCAGTGCGCCGCATGGGGCCGCTCGACCAGCTCATGGGCATGATTCCCGGAGGTGGTAAAGCTGCTAAGAACATGCAGCTCGACGATAGCGCGTTCACCCAAGTCGAGGCCATCATCAATTCCATGACCCGCCAAGAGCGAGTCCAACCCAAAATTCTCAACGGCAGCCGCCGCAAGCGCATCGCCCGTGGTAGCGGCACCAGCGTCCAAGAGGTGAATCAACTAGTCAAACAATTTCACATGATGCAGAAAATGCTCAGGCAGATGAGCCGCGCCAAAGGCGGCCGCTTGAAAATGAGAATGCCCCTCGTGGGCTAGGCATCCTTCGCCAAGGAGAATAGCATTGGTCAAACTTCGCCTTAAGAGAATAGGCAAACGCAAACAGCCTTACTACCGAATCGTCGCTGCTCACGTCAGCGTCGCCCGCAACGGCCGCTCCCTCGCAGAGGTGGGTCTTTACGACCCCATGCACGCCAGCGTCAAAATCGACGAAGAGCGCGCCATCGAGTGGCTCAACAAAGGCGCGCAGATGACCGAGACCGTCGCCGACCTCTTCCACAGCCAAGGGATATTGGCCCGCTGGCAGGGCTGGGAGGGCCGGGTGCGCGAAGACGCCCTCACAGGCGACAAGCCCAAGCGCCGGCGCAAGAAAGCAGCGGCCGCGCCAGTCCAACCGGCTGAACCGGTTGAGCAAGAAGCCGCTGAACCAGTCGAACAGGACGAACAGGCAACCGCTGAATCGGCTGAATCGGTCGAGCAAGAAGAAGTTGCACCGGACGAGTAGGTAGCTGCTGAGCCAGAAGCCGCTGAATCAGCCGAACCGGTTGAGCAAGAAGAAGCTGCGCCAGCCGAAGCCGAACAGGCAGCCGCTGAATCAGCCGAATCGGTTGAGCAAAAGGAAAAATAGACGGATAGCCGCATGGCCGGGCGCGTCGCCGTAGCCTATATCTCCCGCCCGTGGGGAGTGCGCGGCGAGGTTCGGGCCCAAGCCCTGACTCACCGCATCGAGCGCTTCAGCGACCTGCGGGATGTCGTCCTCCAATGTGCGGGCCGACCCGACCAGCCGCTCGAACTCGAGCGCTGGCGCACAGACGCTAAGAGCTTGTTGCTCAAATTCGCTGGCATTGACTCGCCCGAACAGGCGCGTTCAATCTTGGCCGGGGGCTACGTTACCATCGCCCTCGATCAGCGCGATCCCCTGCCGGAGGGCACGCACTACATAGACGACCTAGTAGATTGCGTGGTCGTCAATTCGGAGGGGCAACCATTGGGCCACATCGTCGAGGTCTTATCTATGCCGACGACAGACGTTTACGTGGTCCGCGGAGCCAAAGGCGAAGCCCTTGTGCCGGCTGTCGGCGACTTTGTCGTGGAAATCGCGCCGGGTCGGGTCGTCGTGCGGGGCATTGAAGAGCTATTTGGACCATGAAAATAGACATTGTAACGCTCTTTCCGGATTTTTTTGCCTCGCCGTTGGCGACCAGCATGATGGCCCGCGCCATCGCCCGGGGCCTGTTGACCGTCGAGACCCACGACCCACGCGATTGCGCGACCGATAAACACCGCACCGTAGATGACGCGCCTTACGGCGGCGGCGGCGGCATGGTCCTCAAGCCCGAGCCTGTGTACCAGCTTTGGCAGGAGCGGGGCCTAGCGACTGGCCGCTGCATTTATCTGACAGCCGACGGCCAGCCGCTCAACCAAGCGCTCGCCATCGAGTTGGCGCTCGAGGAGCGGTTGGTGCTGTTGTGCGGGCATTATAAAGGAGTAGATGAGCGCATCCGTACTGGACTTATCGACCGTGAAATTTCAATCGGCGACTACGTGCTCACCGGCGGCGAGCCGGCCGCCCTCGTCCTCATCGACGCGGTGGCTCGGCTCATACCCAACGTTTTGGGCAACTTCTCTTCGGCCTTGGACGACTCATTCCAAGAGGCCGTACTCGATTGCCCTTGGTACACGCGGCCAGTTGAATTCCGCGGCCAGCGCGTCCCCGATGCGCTGCTTTCCGGCGACCACGAGCGCATAGAGCACTGGCGGCGACGCCAAGCCCTGCGGCGCACGTTTGCGCGTCGGCCCGACTTGCTGCAACAGATCGAACTCGACGAAGAAGAACAACAGCTCATCGCCACTTGGCAGGAGCAAGGGCTGGAAGAAGCCCCGTAACAAACAAGGTGATACAATGGACTCAAGTATCCTGCGCGAACTAACCTCGGACCAACTCAAAACCGATCTTCCCGAATTCGGCGCTGGCGACACCGTGCGCATCCACGTGCGGGTCATCGAGGGCGACAAGGAGCGCACCCAAATCTTTGAAGGAACCGTCATCCAGCGCAGAGGCAGCGGCATCCAAGAGACCTTTACTGTGCGCAAGATCTCTCAGGGCATTGCCATTGAGCGCATCTTCCCCATCCACTCGCCGCGCATATCCAAGATCGAGCGCATGCGCGAGGGCCGGGTGCGCCGCGCCCGCCTGTTTTACTTACGCGGTCGCAAAGGTCGCGCCGCCCGCATCCGCGAAAAGCAGGCGCGGTAAGCGGAGCCACGCCATGGCCCAACGCGGCGATCTGCCTTTTACGCGCAAAAACTGGTCCTTGGCCATAGTCGGCTTAGCCGTGATCTTGCTCGGCTATGTGTTTTTGCGCATCCCGCCAGCCGAGGGGTTTCTCTCCCTCACCCTAGCGCCGGTACTCCTAGTGGTCGGCTACTGCGTGCTGATTCCCATGGCAATTTTGGTCCGGGACCAATCAGCAGACCAGGAAGACGAGGCTGAGCAGACATGACAAGCGCCCAACCTATCATCGACGACGGCGACCGCGCCGACTACGCCCCTGATCTCTACCGCTACGACGCCGAGGCCCAGCAGGTCGCCCGCTTTTCCGACATTGGCCCCGAGCAGCTAGCCTTCTTTCATCAGCAGGGCTACCTCGTAATAACAGAGGCGTTTTCTCCTGCCCAAGTCGCCGACGCTGCCGACGCAGTGTACGACCTGATTGACGGCAAGCAGCCCGAATTTCGCGGCGTCCAACTGGAAACCTCTGCGCAAGGCCAAAAGCTAACGGGTGCAGCGCGGCGTAGTGCGGTACGCAAACTGATGAATTTTGTCGATTGGGATGGGCGTTTCCAACCCTTGGCCACCGACCCGGATCTTTTGGATGTCCTCGCCCGCCTGATGGACGACGCGCCCGTTCTATTCCAAGAGATGGCCCTGCTCAAGCCGCCTAGAGGCCGCGAAAAACCCTGGCACCAAGACTGCGCATATTTCAACTATCCCTTGGGCACCACCATCATCGGCGTCTGGATCGCCCTCGACCACGCCGACGCGAATAACGGCTGCCTACACATCCTGCCCGGCACGCATCGCGAAGGCCCGGTCAATCACTTCAAGCGCCGCGATTGGCAAATCTGCGACACCGACGTCCAGACCGAGCGCGACATCGTCGTACCCCTCGCCCCTGGCGGTTGCCTGCTCTGGCACGGCATGACCCACCACGGCAGCCCGACCAACCCCTCGCAAAAAATGCGCCGCGCCCTGCAACTGCACTACCGCCCCGCCAACGCCGGCCAGATCGACACTGACGAGCGCATGCAGCATTTCGGCGGCGAAGTGCGCGGGGCCGAGTGTTGAACTCTACTTTGATCTGACCTTCATACCCAGCAGCGTTTGAGGAGGGCCAATCCGATGCAATTCATCCAACGTCTTCGCATGGGCGGCTTGCTGTCGTTTCCTCCCGATATGGACTTCTTTGAATTGCAACCATTGAATGTTCTTATCGGTCCAAACGCCTCGGGGAAAACGAACTTTATCGAGGTATTGGAACTCCTGCGCGCCACGCCGACGGACTTTGCTGCCGCAATCCGGGACGGGGGCGGTGCGGAGGAGTGGGGTTGGAAAGGCGATTACCTACCAAATCCTGCGACCATAGAAGTCGAGACAGATCCGTTTACGATAATCATGCCACCGATACCGATACCACATCGTCTAAGGTATCGTCTATCGTTTACCACTATCGGTCGCCGGGTCAATATCACTGACGAGGCTATCGAGGAAGTGGAAGACAAGCCGTACTTCTACTACATGTTCCAGCAAGGACACCCGGTCAATATTCGCGTACGGACACCGGACGAACAGACCGAGGTGAGAACGTTACAGTCGGCCGAACTCTCTCTCGATCAATCCGTTCTTTCCCAGCGCAAGGATCGGGATCTCTATCCAGAACTCCATTGGCTCGGGGAGCGTTTTCAGTTCATACAGACATTCCGGGAGTGGACGTTTGGTCGTTACAGTGCGCTGCGACAGCCGCAACGCGCCGATCTTCTGGAGCATTGGCTGTTTCCTGATTTCAGCAATCTTGCGCTAGTACTTAATCAGATTGAGCACCAGTCCGGCCCGATATTTAACGAGCATCTGAAGCGCTTCTTTCCCCGGTTTGAGCGCATGTCAACTGCGATCTCAGGTGGCACCGTACAGTTTTACCTGCACGAATCCGGCTTCCGTGCACCGATTCCCGCAACTCGGCTGTCCGACGGTACTCTCCGATTCATCGCGCTGCTGGCGACCCTTCTGTCCCCCTTACCTCCGCCATTGGTTTGTATAGAGGAGCCGGAACTCGGATTGCATCCCGATGCCGTTGCTCTACTCGCCGACCTGCTCGTCGAAGCCTCCCAACGGATGCAGCTTGTGGTCACGACTCATTCCGACGCCCTTGTATCGGCGCTGACCAATCAGCCAGCCGCTATCGTCGCCTGCGAGCGACCCGGGGCCGGCACTGTGTTGCGCCGCCTCGACCCCGAAAAGCTCGCTAGTTGGCTGGATGATTATCTACTCGGCGACCTGTGGCGAATGGGCGAGCTGGGGGCCAATCCGTGAGCGGTATCGCCATCTACATGGAAGGCGGGGGTGAAGGCAATGCAACTAAGGCCGCTCTCCGCCAAGGGATGGACACGTTTCTTCAGCCGATCAAGGAAGCGGCCAGAGACAAGGCACTGTCTTGGAAGTTGGTATGTTGCGGCCCACGCAACGAGGCATTCCAACGATTTCAAAATGCCGTCAATAGCGGGAACGATGCAGTGAGTGTCTTGCTAGTGGACGCAGAAGGGCCGGTGAACCAGTCGGCCCGACGCCACCTGCGAGATCGGGACCAATGGAATCTGAGTTTTGCTCCCGAAGAGACCATCCATCTTATGGTGCAGGCGATGGAGACCTGGATTGTCGCTGACTCGGAGACTCTGAAAAGCTATTACGGGCAGGGCTTCAGGGCGAATAGACTGCCGAGAGCGACGAATCTTGAAAGTGTGCCCAAGACTGACGTTGAAAACTCCTTACGCGAGGCGACAGAGCGCACGCAGAAGAAGAACTACCACAAAATCAGGCACGCGGGCGATTTGCTGAAACTTATTGATGTGGAAAGTGTGAAGGCGCGGTGCGATCACTGCCAACGGTTGTTTGACGATCTCGGGCGGATAGTCGATGCGGCCTGATGTAGGGAATCGGGGCGACGATATTCGCTTGGTCTCGACCAGCCACGCCGTGTGAAATGACTTTCCGTGAACGGCAATAAATGCGCTGCCTGTGAATGAGACAGCCTCTTAGATCACGACGCCCACTTGAGCTTTTTCTTTCTCTGTACGCAATCCTGTAGATACAGATTGATCAAGCTCTGGTATGGAATACCCGTTTCGCCCGCCAAATCCTTGAAATACGCAATCACATCCGTCCCCAAACGAAGCGTAACCTCCTTCTTAAGATGCTTTGCATAGGGATTCCGGACGGACTTCGAGAAATCGTATTCTTTCCTCATCACATGAACCCTTCGTATTGCCGTTGTTCGTTCCTATTGGCCTTGCGAGCTAAAATAATCCTGCTCACTGTATCTAAATTCACCCTTGCTCCAAACGCAACGCCGCCTCATCAATAAACCCGCCCTCCACTTGGCGCGCTGCCAACGCCGCAGCGCGCTGAGCGGCCGTAGCAATTCCCTCCCCTCGGTGCAAGCGATGCGCTAAATACGCAGCGAAAAACACGTCTCCTGCCCCCGTCGGATCAGCGACCGTCGCCACTGGAGCCGACGCAAACTTCGTCCGCTTACCCTTCCCACTTGCGACCCAGCCGCCGTGCGAGCCTTCAGTGACGACCCACTCTGCTACCGAGCAATCGCGCATCAACTGGTCCAGCGTCAGGCCGCAATCAGCGAGTACAAGTTCTAATTCATCGTTGGAAGTTTTGACGTAGTCCGCGCATTGCAGAGCGGCATACAGACTGCCAGCAATCCCCTGGTACACCTGTGTCCCCTCAACCCGCCGCACATAGCCTTGGATGTCCAAGCTCACCACGCCGTCCATCGCCGTCAGCACATCCTCAGCCAGATCGCGCGGATGGAGTGGCCCCAAATGCACGTGCTCCACGCCAGCGAGCACCGGCCCGAGTTGTGCTGCGGCAATCGGCGCGGCACAATCGAGCAACTCCTGACGCCGCGCGTCGCCATCCACGTAGTTGACAAAACAAGTCGTCGCCGCGCTCTCACCCACATAGACTGCAATACCCCGTTGCTGCAACACCGCCAGCATCGCCTGGTCGGCTGCGGCGACGTTGGTCAACACCCTCGTCTCTACACCCAACTCGGCAAAGGTCAGCCCAGCATACGCGACCACTCCCCCGCGCTTGTACGCATCCACGCCGTCTTGCACCACGCGGTCAATCGTCGCCGAGCCAATGACTACCACCGCACCCATATCAAACTCCATCAGATCGGCGACTCAAAAGAGCACATCGGGCTATAATCCACTGTGTCGCCATAGCACGTACTCACGACAAGAGATTTACTCTGTTTGAACTGCTGTTTATTTTTCTTTTAGAGGCCACGCCATCGCGCAAAATCTAGAGCGAAGGAGCTTTCCATGTCACCCCGACGCCAACCCGACGGCCGCCCCGAATGGCGCAGTGTTGACGAACTGTTGGCTCAAGCCATAGCGGGCGAGGATTTTGCCGCGCTGCCCGGCAAAGGGCAGCCTCTCGACCTGAGCGCTTACTTTGCCAGCGGCCCCGAACACCGCATCGCCGGCAAACTGCTCAAGGACAACGCAGTTTTGCCCCAAACCTTACAGGACCGCCGCGATGCCGAACAACTCCGCACCCAAGCCAGCCAAACGCTGGCGACGCAAAAGGAGTATCTGTCAGCGTTAAAGGCCAAAATTTGTGCCCAAGCCCCGACCCTGTGCCGTTTCTTTCCCGACCGCCCAACCGCATTGGCCGCCCTTGGCCTACCGACTTGGCCCGACTATTTCTCCGAAGCAGAGGGTACGCCCTTGCCCGCCCGCCGCACCTTACTCGACGGTACCAGACGCCTAGCCGAACTCGTCGCCGCCTACAACCGCCGCATCGAAGTCGCCATCGCCGAGTACTTAGACTTTCTGCGCCAAGCCAATGCTTGCGTCGAGCGCCTCAACCAACAAGTAGCCTTCTCGCGGCACTTGCCCGCCGGCTTACAGCTTAAGGCCGCAGACCTCACCGAGGCCGAAGCCCAAGTGCGCACGGCACTTCCTCCCCTGATGCCCTTGCCCGCCGATCTAGTCCAGCGGTTAGACCAGTATTACAAGGCAGCGCGCCCCTCGCTCTGGCGGCGGCTTTCTTAGTCCCTGACGTTACGCTCTGTCGTGCTGAGCGAAGCGAAGCATCCCATACCTAGGGGTCTGTGTGTAAGAGTTAGTTACGAAAAAAACAGCCGCATAGCCGTCGCCCCTAACACCTGCTCCTGCTCCGCCGCACTCAGCCCCAATTCCTCGGTGAACACCGCCAAGTGCTGGGCATAGGTCGTGTTTTCCAACCAGTGCTCGCACGGGAAATCCGATCCCCAGATACAGCGCTCAGGGCCAAAGGCGGCGAGCAAATGGCGCAATTGCGGATGCGTATCGGCGAAAGGGTACTCCTGACCCGAGCTGGTCACCGCAAAGGTGAGCTTGGCGTGGAGTTGGTCAAAGCGCGCCAACTCCGCCGCTTGGCGCACCGCTGCATCCTCGATCCCGTTAGCCCCCACTGGATAGGCGCAGTGGTCCAGCACCACCGGGACGTGGGGAAATCGCGCTAGCAAAGCGGCCAACTCGCCGAGTTGTTCCCGGCGCAAATGGGCGCAGATGACCGCGCCGACTTCACCGGCTCGATGCCAGAGCCGCTCCGCCCCAGGCTGGTCATATCCCGCAGGCGCGGCTTCGAGGCGGAGTCCCTTGACGTTGTATCCGGTCACCAGCCGCTCCAACTCGTCAGGACTATCGTCCCCAGCCGGGTCCAACGTGCAAACCCCAACCGTCCAGTCGGCATTAGCCCGAGCCGTATCGGCCAACAACCGATTATCCCAGCGATAGGCCGACCCAGTCTGGATCAGCACCACGCGCCCGACTCCATTGGCCTCGGCCTCGCGCCGCAAGTGTTCGATAGTCCCCACGCCCGGCTGTGGACGGAAAGGATCTCCTATCATGGGGTATTGCGTCTCATCTGCGTGGTAAATATGTGCGTGTGTATCGACGATCATCGTCGGCTCCTCTCCGTTGTCTATGCAACGGGAACATAAGGAACAACTGAACAGTCCAAAACTTGCCCGAATCCATCCGTTAGGTATCTTCTTGTGCAACTTTCCCGATAGAACTCCTGCATAATCCATGCGTCTATTCCTCAAGCGAGCCTTGCTCGCCTTGCTGCTTTTGGCACCGATGTTGTACGGTGCCTTCGCCCTGACATCACACCCCGTAGAGCCACATCCCTACTTCGCATCAGGGGACGTTTTGGTCATTGCTCACCGGGGCGGCAAAGGACTAGCACCGGAAAACACCCTGACGGCCTTTGCCCACTCAGCCGCGTTGGGGGTCGATGTGCTAGAAATGGACTTGCGCCAAAGCAGTGACGGCGCACTCGTCGTCCTGCACGACCGGCGCGTTGACCGCACGACCAACGGCCAAGGCGCAGCCGATAGCTTGACGCTCGCCCAGTTGAAGCAACTAGACGCCGGCTACCGCTTTAGCTTAGACGGCCAAACCTTTCCCTATCGCGGCCAAGGGGTCGCAATCCCCACCCTAGACGAGGTATTTACAGCCTTTCCCAACAGGCACTTTCTCATCGAAATCAAAAACGATTCCGCTGCGCTAGCACGCGATTTCTGTCGCACAATCCAGCGCTTCCAACTAAGCGATCGCGTCATCGCCGCTTCCTTCCACAGCCGCCCCTTAGAGACCTTGCGCCAAACTTGCCCCGAAGTGGCAACTTCAGCTTCTTCATCAGCGGGAATGTCCTTTATCTTTCTCCACTGGCTGCGACTCGACGCGGCTTACCACCCCGTCAGCCAAGCCTTTCAGTTCCCGGCCCGCTTGGGCAAAATCGACCTAATAGACCAGCGCTTCATCGCCCGCGCCCATGCCCACAACATCCAAGTCCACGTCTGGACTATCAACGATCCCGACGCCATGCAGCACTTCCTAGACCTAGGCGTCGATGGCCTAATCACCGACTATCCCGACCGCCTGCTCCACATCCTGAACCGCCAGCCCGCAGAGGAGACATCATGGGCGACACAGTAGCCCTGAACGTACAACACCTGACCAAAACCTACGGCACGGGGCCAAGCGCCCTGACCGTCCTCGACGATGTGAGTTTCTCCCTCGCGACCGGAGCTACCTGCGCAGTCGTCGGCCCCTCGGGCAGCGGCAAAACCACGCTACTCGGATTGTGCGCCGGGCTAGATCGCGCCAGCTCGGGCTCGGTCGCGCTCGACGGCGTGGATTTAGACGGTCTCGACGAAGACCAGCGAGCGCATCTCCGCAGCGAAAAGGTCGGCTTCGTCTTCCAAACCTTCCAGCTCATCCCCACCCTCAGCGCCCTCGAAAACGCCATGGTACCACTCGAATTGCGCCGCGAGCCAAACGTCCGCGAGCACGCCGTTGACCTCCTCAACCGAGTCGGATTGGGCGACCGGCTGCATCACTACCCAGCGCAGCTTTCAGGAGGCGAGCAGCAACGCGTGGCGCTTGCACGGGCCTTTATCAACCGACCCGCACTCCTCTTTGCCGACGAACCTACCGGCAACCTCGACGACGGCACTAGTGGCAAAGTGCGAGACCTGCTCTTCAGCCTCAACGAAGAATCCGGTGCCACCCTAATTTTGGTCACCCACGATCTAACGCTGGCTCGCCTCACCCAGCGGGTCATCCGCCTCCAAGGCGGCCGGGTCGCCGACGATCAGTTAGTCCCATGATAGGCTGGCTCGGCAAAATGGCCTGGCGCGACAGCCGCAGCCACCGCCGCAAACTGCTGCTTTTTACCTCTTCAATCTCCATCGGCATCGGTGCACTCGTCGGCTTGAGCAGCCTCAGTTCCACGCTGCAAGAGGCGATGGACCAACAAGCCGCCGCGCTCTTAGGTGCCGATATGGCACTGACGAGTCGCCAGCCCTTCACACCCGCCACCGAGGCGCTCATCGACTCGCTCGGCGGGGTTCAGGCGCACCAAGTTGCCTTCAATTCCATGATTTACCTGCCCAAGACCCAGAGCACCCGCCTCGCCCAGATCCGCGCCCTCACCGGCCCTTTCCCCTTTTACGGCGAGCTAAAAACAGCACCGGCTGAGGCCGCGCAGAGCTTCCGCACCCAGCCCCATGCCCTCGTTGACGAGGCTCTCATGTTACAGTTTGGCGCGGCAGTCGGCGACTCGATCAAAATCGGCGATACGGTCTTTCTCATCGGCGGCCGCCTCCTGCGCATCCCCGGCGAGAACGCCCTCTTCAGCGACATCCAGCCGCGCGTCTATATCCCGATGTCCTACCTCGACGATACTCACCTGATCCAACGAGGTAGCCGCGTCACCTACACCGCCTTCTTCCACTTCCCCGAGCGGGATGTCCAAGCGATAGCCAAGTCCATCCGCCCGCACACCCGAGGTGACCGCCTCCGGCTCGAAACCATTGAGAGGCGCAAGGCGCGTCTCGGCCGCACCCTCAACAACCTCTATCGCTTCTTAAACCTCGGCAGCTTTATCGCCCTGCTGCTCGGCGGCGTGGGCGTGGCCAGCGCCATCCACACCTACACGCGGCAAAAATTATCCACGGTCGCCGTGCTGCGCAGTCTTGGTGCCACAGCCCGTCAGACCGTCTTGATCTATCTAATCCAAGCCGGGGGCATGGGCTTGATCGGCTCACTCATTGGTGCCCTGCTCGGCGTCGGAGTTCTCTACCTGCTCCCCAATGTCCTCGCCGACGTACTACCTCTACAGGTCGAGCCGAGCTTTGATTTCCTCGCCGTCTTGGAGGGTCTCGGCCTCGGCGTTGGCCTTTCGCTGCTGTTTGCCGCCCGGCCACTGATGGCTATTCGCAAGACCTCGCCGCTTTTGACTCTGCGCGCCTCGTTTGAAGACGACCAACCGGCCGACAGCGGTCTGCTGCGCTGGGCTTTGTATGTGGGAATCGTCCTGATAATCGCGCTCTTCGCCTTCCGGCTCACCGACCGCTGGCCGCTGGCCATTGGCTTTGTCGGCGGGGTTGGAGCCGCCTTTGCGCTTCTGACGCTTACGGCCCGCGCAATCATCTACGGCACTCGGCGGTTCTTCCCCGCCTCTTGGAGCTATATCTGGCGTCAGGGGCTGGCCAATCTCTACCGACCCAACAACCAGACCACGCTGCTGATGTTGGGCCTCGGGCTGGGGACTTTCCTGCTCAGCACCCTATTCCTGACCCAGACCAACCTGCTGTCCCATATCAAAAGCGTCGGCTCCGACCAAAACCCCAACGTCGTGCTCTTCGACATCCAAACCGATCAGCGCCAAGAGCTAAGCACCCTCGTCGCTGGGATGGATCTGCCGCTGTTGCAACAAGTGCCCATCGTCACCATGCACGTCCACAGCGTCAAAGGCCAACCCGCCCGCGCCATACTCCGCGATACCACCGCTAACCGCCGCCGACGCGGCAATTGGGCCTTGCGACATGAGTACCGCGCGACCTACCGCGACTTCCTCACCGAGACCGAAGAGATCGTCGCCGGCACGTGGCGCAGCCAACCCGCGAGCGACACCCTCTACGTCTCCTTGGAAACAGGCGTCGCCTCTTCTTTGGGCGTTGGCGTTGGCGACTCGCTGACCTTTGATGTCCAAGGGGTGCCGATCGATGTGGTCGTCGGCAGTCTGCGCCAAGTCAACTGGCAGCGCATCATGCCCAACTTTTTGGCGGTCTTCCCGCCCGGCATCCTCGAAGCCGCACCGCAATCCCACGTCCTCGTCACCCGTGCTGCCACTACCGAGCAAATGGCCGCTCTGCAGCGGTCCACCGTACACCGATTCCCCAATGTCTCGGTCATCGATCTCGGCAGCATTCTCAGCACGGTCGATACCATCCTCGACAAGGTCTCGCTGGTGGTGCGCTTTATGGCCTTTTTCAGCGTCTCGGTTGGCCTGATCGTGCTCGTCGGCGTGATTGCCAGCAGCCGCTATCAACGCATCGAGGAAAGCGTCTTGCTCAAGACCTTGGGAGCCAGTCGCCGCCAAGTGGTAGCAATCATGGCGCTCGAATATCTGTTTTTGGGAGCTTTCGCTGCGGCGACGGGCGTGATTCTGTCGCTGGGGGGCGTCTGGGCCTTGAACCGCTATCTCTTCGAGATCAGCTTTGCGCCCGACTATCTGCCGCTGATCCTCGCCTTTGCCGCGGTCAGTCTGCTAACGGTCGCCGTCGGCATGATCTCCAGCCGAGGCGTCCACAGCAGCCCACCACTCGAAGTCCTGCGCTCGCTCGGCTAGCGACGCAACTCCTCCAGCACCGGCCCCAGCGTCGCCCACACGGTTTCGGCGACGATCTGATGGCCTTCGACGTTGGGGTGGTTGCCGTCGGGCAGGTTCAGCGCGGGTTGGTCGCCCACGCCTTCTAACAAGAAGGGGATCAAGGCCGCGTCGTTTTTCTGTGCCAACGCCGGGAAGATCGCGGCAAACGCCCCTGTGTATTCCGCGCCCATATTGGGCGGCATCTGCATCCCGGCGATGACTAGGGCTACTTCGGGGTTCTTCGCTTTCACCCGCTCGACGATTTGTTGCAGGTTGGCGTGAGTGTCTTTGGGATCTATGCCGCGCAGGCCGTCGTTGGCTCCCAATTCGAGGACAAAGACGTCAATGGGGCGGCGCAAGAGCCAGTCAATGCGGCGCAATCCCCCGGCTGAGGTCTCGCCGCCAAGCCCAGCATTGAAGACCTCAAAGTTCCAGCCGAGCGAATCGATCCGCGCCTGCACCAAAGCCGGGAAAGCCTGTTCGCGATCGAGGCCATAGCCAGCGGTCAAGCTATCGCCAAAAAAGAGAATGACGCGGCTGGAGACTTCGGCGAGTTCAGACTTCGGCGAGGCTTCGACGGTGAGCTCAGCCGAACCGCTCAGTCGAGTCGTCGAGTCGTCCGCTTCTTCGGCATAGACGCTGCCGCCGAGTAATGCCAAGACCAATGCGATGTATTTCACTTTTCGTTTCATAAAATCACGTCAATTCTACCAAAGACCCCGTCGTGGTCAAGGTCTGAGCCTGCTCCTATATTAACATCTTCCCCAAACTACACCCCGGAGCCTTCATGCAAACTACCATCTTAGGCCGCACCAATCTAACTGTCTCACGCATGGGCTTAGGCGCTGGCGGCCACAGCCGACTTGGGCGCAACGCCGACCTAACTGACGCCCAATCTGCCGACCTCGTCCGCCGTGCCTTAGACCACGGCGTCAACTTCATCGATACGGCCGAGGGCTATGGCACTGAAGCCATTATCGGCCAAGCCCTACAGGGCCGCGACCGCACCGCTGTCGTCCTCTCCACCAAAAAATCCACCCGCAACGAGCAGGTCACCCCTGACACCTTGCAAACAAGCCTCGACCAGAGCCTAAAGCACCTAGGCACTGACTACATCGACCTCTACAATCTTCACGGCGTCGTGCCCCAAGACTACGCCTATCTCGTCAACGACATCTATCCCGCGCTGCAAAAGGCGCAGCAGCAGGGCAAAATACGCTTTCTCGGCCTCAGCGAAATGTTCAACGAAGACTTCGAACACACCATGCTCCAGCAGGCCCTTGCCGACGATCTGTGGGATGTCCTGATGGTCGGCTTCAATCTGCTCAACCAGACCGCCCGCGCCAACGTCTTCGCACAAGCCATCGCGCAAAACGTCGGCATCCAAATCATGTTCGCCGTCCGCAAGGCGCTTAGCCACCCCGACAACCTTCGTGAATTCACCGACGCCCTCGTCGAAAAGGGACAAATCGACCCCGCCGACCTTCGGCTGAGCTCAGGTCGAAGCCTCGACGCCTTCCCCGACTTCCTGCTGTCCGAAGCCCCATCCCTACCCGACGCCGCCTATCGCTTCTGCCGCGACGAGCCTGGCGTCCACGTCGTCCTCTCCGGCACGGGCAACGCCGACCACCTCGACGCCAACCTCGCATCTTTCGCCCGCCCGCCGCTGACGCAAGAGACGCGCAACCGACTCGTCCATATTTTCCGCCGCGTTAATTCTACTACGGGGCAAGCGGTGTAGGTTAATGGTTAGTCTCGGGACCAAAAGACGGGATGCCTAACTCGTCTTTTGCACGACATGCAGGAAAGTTGTTCACACCCCCTAATATAAGCGATTGACGGCCCCTAGTCGCCGTGCTATCCTCTAAAAAACTTAGGACTTGAGAGGTTTCCGATGAATAAAATCGGAGAGCAAGAGATACGGCGCGTCGCCGAACGCATTGGTCGCCAGGCAGACGCCGAGCAGGTCATTCTATTCGGCTCCTATGCCCGAGGCGAGGCTACCGAGCACAGCGACGTCGATTTACTCGTGATCGCCCCAAGCGACCTGCCGCGCTTCAAGCGCAGCCGCGCCCTCTATAAATCGCTACGCCCATACCCATTCGGCATGGACTTGCTGGTATATACCCCGGACGAAATAGAAAAAGGCCAACAGTCGCCTCTTTCTTTTGTTTCCACTGCGCTACGCGAGGGCAAAACCGTCTATGTCCGCCGAGACTGAACTTGCCCGCCAGTGGCTGGCTAAGGGCCAAAACGATCTCCTCAATGCCGACAACAACCTCAATGCCGAGCAGGTCCCGTTAGATACGGTATGTTTTCACTGCCAGCAGGCCGCCGAGAAAATGCTCAAGGCATTCCTCGTAGGTAACGGGCATCCCCATCCTTTTACACACGATCTGCTGCTGTTACTGCAATATGTGCTTCCAATTCATGCCAATGCCGAACAGCTCCGCGATGCACTCTCCCTCCTGATGCCTTATGGCGTAGAAATTCGCTATCCAGGCGATGCGTTTACCCCTACTGAAGACGATGCCAAGGAAGCGCGGCAAGCGGCTGAGGAGGTCTTAACGTGGCTGCGAGCGGCCCTTCCAGAAATTTTTTAGCAGCGTCTTGATGATTTGGTAGCTATCGAGCCAGCGTCTTTCGCCACCAGCAACATCTTTTACTCGTCGTTGATACACCGTGAGAAATTGCCCAACAGTACGATATGGACTACATTAGTCTGAATATATTAACTAGAAAGGCTATTCCATGCAGACTACTACGGTATCACAACTCAAAATGTCGTTGAGCGCCTACTTGCGTCAAGTCAAAGCCGGTGAAGAGGTGGTGATCACTGAGCATGGCCGTCCCATTGCTCGTTTGCTGCCCCTCGCCAGTCCTGTGCCCCTCCCTGAGCACTTGAGAGATCTAGAAGAAAAGGGTCTCCTCAAGCGCGGAGAGAAGTCCTTACCCGAGGACTTTTGGAATCTGCCGCGTCCTGCCGACCCCCAGGCAACCGTGCGTTCGGCAGTCTTGCGCGAGCGGGAGGAAGGCTGGTGAAATTCTGGGATACATCGGCTGTGGTACCGCTGTGTGTGCAGGAGCCTAACTCGACTACGGTACAAGATATCCTCGTCGAGGATCCTTCCATGGTCGTTTGGTGGGGCACGCGCACTGAGTGTATTTCTGCCCTGATGCGCCAAGTACGAGAGGGTAGCTTGGCACCTGCTGACGAACGCGCCGCTCGCCACATATTGCACACCCTGATGCAAACTTGGACTGAGATGCAGCCGAGTGAGGCGTTGCGCAGTACGGCCGAGCGGTTACTGGCCGTGCATCCGTTGCGGGCAGCGGATGCGTTGCAACTGGCCGCCGCCATCCTGTGGTGTCAAGGGCTCACAACAGGACAGGGCTTTGTGTCGTTCGATCAACGCCTGTGTGACGTGGGCTATCGAGAAGGCTTTACCGTACTTCCCGAGGCGTTTTGAGAATATCTGGCTCAAATCAAAGCACGAATCGCCCAAGGACTGAGCCAAAAAGAGCTAGCTGAACGCCTCGGACTGAAAGAGCAACAGATACAGCGGTACGAGGCTACGGACTATGCTTCGGCCCGTCTCGCTCGAATCAAGGAAGTCGTCGGGGCCTTGGGTATCGGCAACTCATGCTGCACTATGGGAGAATCCAATGACTGAATACACTATCGTCATCGAGAAAGATGAAGACGGTTATTACGTTGGAAGTGTCCCCGGCCTTCCGGGCTGTCATACCCAAGGCAAGTCAATAGACCAGTTGCTCGAACGGATGGAAGAGGCAATCGCACTCTGGCTTGAAGTTGAGGGCGAAGAGTCGGCAGTTGATTCAACAGCGGTTTCAAATATCGAAAAATGGTTGATACATTGCAGCGATGATCGAGTCAGGCTGTGGCGTCTTCATGGTTGATTTGCTTCCTCTGATTAATTCCATAACATAATAATAACTCGTCAAGCTGAGACAGAGCATTGGATATCGCCTTTCGGAATCGTAAAATCGAGAAACAATTCAACTCAGCTAGCGGACTTGAGAGGGCGTATGGTCCCCGCATGGCAAGGACGATCAAGATTCGTCTCGCTGTGTTAAGGGCTGCCCCGACGTTAGCTCAGGTGCCTACGACCCCACCAGATCGGAGGCATCAGCTTCGAGGTGATCGCAATGAGCAATATGCCGTTGATCTCGTCCATCCCTATAGGTTGGTATTCAGGGCTAATCACGATCCGCTCCCACGCAAAGCTGACGGAGGGATTGACACGGAAAAGGTAACTGCAATCACGATTGTTGATGTGATTGACTATCACTGACTTAGGAGAGAGGTATGGCGACGACCAATCAGTACCGGCCGGACTACGCTGTCCCGCCGGGTTGGGTTTTGGAGGAGCGTCTCGAGGTACAAGGTATCTCGCAAGCCGAGTTTGCCCGGCTTTGTGGGTGCTCTCCCAAGCTGATTAGCGAAATCGTCTCTGGAAAAGCTCCTCTTGAGCCGGAGACGGCACGACAGTTCGAGAAAGTACTAGGCGTTGACGCAAGCATCTGGCTCGGCATTGAGGATGCCTATAAACCTCACCGACCCCAAGAAGCCGAACGACATCTTGTCTTCATCAGTCACGCCAATCCCGAAGACAACGAATTTGCCTCTTGGCTTGGTACGCGATTGACTGCTGCTGGCTATGAGGCATGGACAGATGTGCTCAATCTGAAGGGTGGCGAGCCATTCTGGCGAGATATTGGTACGGTGATCAAGGAAGAGGCTACTGTGGTTATCGTTGCTTTATCCCATGCGTCCTATCAGAAAGATGGCGTCCTTGACGAGATTGCTCTTGCTGTGAACACAGGCAGGCAACTCAACAAGCAACAATTCGTCATACCTATCCGCCTTGATGATCTTCCGTTCTCTGACTTTCCCGAACAGTTGATCCGTCTAAACGCTATCGACTTCTCTCATAACTGGGCGGACGGATTCAGCCAGCTTTTGAAGGCTCTCAAAGACAGCCAGATTCCGCAATCGACTAGCGACTTTGGTGAAGCCTTGGCCGCTTGGCAGAAGTTTAAACTGCGGCAAAGTGCTTCTATCTCTGACACACCGGATTCAGTATTCTCTAATTGGTTTCAAATCAGCTCCCTACCATCTCATATCTATTTTTCTCGTTTCAATGCGTCACAGGAGGCTATGGAGCTTGCATTTAATGAATTTCAAAGTCCCACAGCCTCTTATATGCGGCTAGCCGTCAGCTTTGCTGATGCGGCTGCGCTTCAAATGGAGACTCCCGATATTCCACTTGAGGACGCTTATCCTGTTTCATTGGTACAATTCCTCGATGGTCAGAAGACCAACAAGCCACAAGTCTCGCGGCGGGATGCTCGAAACATAGTAACCAGACTTCTACGCCAAGCATGGGAGCAGTTCGCACGGAGTCAGGGTCTATTGCTTTATGAGTTTGCACATGGAAGCGCGTGGTTCGTCCCCCTTGATCTGATCGAAGGGAACATTGCCACTTTTCAAGATGAGAACGGCAATAGACGCCGACGCCGGTTAGTTGGCCACAGCAAGAAAAGAGGTGTCTATTGGCACTTTGCGGTGTCAGGCAAGATGAATATCTATAATCCACAGCACCTTCTATTGCGTACTCACGTCGTCTTCACCAAGGATGGCAAGACGCCGCTTGATAGCCAATCCCACGCTGATCGGCTACGAAAGAGTTTCTGCAAGAATTGGTGGAATGACCGTTGGCGCGACCTGCTTCGTGCTCTCGTATCTACCCTAGCGAACGGCAAAGAGGAACTCTCCTTGTCCCTTGGCGGTGACGCTGTGGCGACAATAGCCGCTTCTCCGATGGACTTTGAGGCTCCTCTATCTATTACTGAGAGTGGCTCGGTGTCCACAGTCGAAGAAGACAATGTAGAAGACGAAACAGAGGCTGATGCTCTGGACGATTTCGACAGCGACCTAGATGAAACAGATTTTGACGATCTTCTCGACCATGAAGACGACGAATACGAAGAAGCGGTATGACAGACTCGTTACTTCAACACATAGCAGAGCCACGACTAGGCTTCCGCTACGGCCAAGAATTGGAACATCCGAAGGACGGGCTTTTCTTATTTGGACCCTTGGATGATAAAACTAATCCTGCCGAAATGCGTATCGGCGTCATTGGAACGCCGGACGGTCTGATCTGCTTTCGCGAATGGGTAGAAAGTATTAGACGCTATATTCCGCCCAAGGACCCGAATGAACCTCATCACGCTGGTTGGCCTGGATTCCAAGCAGTTTTTGGCACTCAGTGGCCAGAAAATCCTCTAGTCGAACTGGAAGTCTCCGAAAATGCCGTCCGTACTTCGATCCGGATCGCTGATCGGCACGAAGCAATATACAAGACTGTCGAGCTTTTTGAGGAGCCGATACGTAGGCATTTACGCCAAGAAGAAGCACCGCCTACCATGTGGTTTGTTGTCATACCAGAAGAGGTTTACCGCTATGGGCGACCTAAGTCGGTTGTACCGATGGGAGAGCGCATTAAGGGAAAACAGCCTTTCGCCCCCGAGACCGGACGGCGGATTCTCCGCAAAGGTTCGCTTTTTCCCGAAGACCAAAAAGCCGCAGAAATTTACCGCTACGAGCTTAATTTTCATCACCAGATGAAAGCTCGCCTCTTGGATATACAGGCTGTCCTTCAGATTGTACGCGACACAACACTTACGCCTCACCGATTCACTCAAAATGGCCATCTCATCCGTAAACCTGAAGATCCCGCTACAGTCGCTTGGAATCTCTGCACAACAGCGTTTTTCAAGGCTAGTGGCAAACCGTGGAAACTAGCATCGGTCCGACCTGGGGTCTGCTATGTAGGATTGGTTTACAAGATGGATGGTACCGACTTAGCTGCTGGCAATGCCTGTTGCGGTGCTCAAATGTTTTTGGACTCGGGCGATGGTGTTGTTTTCCGAGGCGCAGTCGGCCCTTGGTACTCGAAGGATACACGCGAATTTCACCTTAGCAAAGAAAAAGCCTCTGAGTTAATGAGTCTAGTGGTGAAGTCATACCGAGACCTCCACGGAAAGCCGCCTACTGAGCTTTTTATCCACGGCAAAACGCGATTTAACGACGATGAGTGGGCAGGCTTCAGAAACGTCGTCCCAAAAGAGACTAACCTAGTCGGGGTACGTATCCGCTCAACTAGTGAGATGAAGCTCTATAGATCGGGTAAAATGCCCGTATTACGTGGCACTGCATATCTTTCAACAAAATGGAGAGGATACCTTTGGACCAAGGGGTTTATACCTCGGCTCGATACCTATCCTGGTTGGGAGGTGCCCAATCCTCTGTTAATCGAAATCCACAGAGGCGATGCCGAGTTGCTCAGGGTTATGACGGATGTGATGGGCCTAACCAAGATCAACTTCAATACCTGCCAGTTTGCAGACGGACAGCCTGTTACACTCAAGTTTGCTGATGCTGTAGGCGAAATTCTTACTGCTGCACCCGTTCCCGATCTGCCACCCTTACCGTTTAGACATTACATATAGCTCACCAACAACATCCCCCCAACCCTCCGCGTCATCTCCGCAAAGTACAGCACTTCCTCCGGCGTCAGCGCCCTCCCCAGGACATCGCTTTCCCGATACGATAGCCATTTCTTGAGCACCTGATAGCCGCCGAGTTTGTAGTCCCAAATCGCGGCGGGGACGTTGCGCCAGAAGGCGTGGTCGTTCAGATACACGTCCAGCGTCTTTTCGCCGAGCGCGGATATGGCATCCCCCAGCGCGGCGCGTTCGTCCGGGGTGTATTCGCGCTCGATGATGCGGCCTTGACCCGGCATTACGGCGTCGCCTGTTCCGTAGTGGCCCCAGCCGGCGGTGAGTGCGAAATCATCGCCGGTCATGTTGCGACCGTCGGTGGTGGCGGGCACGGCGATAGCGGCAATTTCCGGGCGCAATGTGCCTTGGGTGACGCCCGGCACGGGCGCTTCGGGATCGAGCAGGCGGGCCAGTTCGCGGCCTCGTGCCGCTGATGCAGCGAGCGTCTCTGCTGCATCGTCAGCTTCGCCATCGGGCCAGCCCGGCAGCGGGATGCGCGGCCATTCCATGCGGAGCGCCCCAGCATTGGCCTCGCGGTAAGCAGAATCGTGGAGGGTGGCGAGGACGTAGTGGAATAGATCCTCTACATCCGCACTGAGACGTTGGAGATAGCGTTGCGCGGCACCGGACAAATTGGGGCGGCGTTGTATTTCGTTGTCGCCGATTCCGAAGCCGTCGTCGAGGAGGTAGGTGGGGAACATCAACGCGGTACGCTCAATTAGATGCAGCGAACCCATATACTTTGTAAAACAAGCTTGTGGTTCTTCTGCACCTTTACGCAGATGCTGCGCGGCGGACAGCCACATATTTCCCTCAAACACGTGCGGTCGATAGTCTGGGCGCGGGCGATCAAGCAGGCCGCTATCCGCTTCCCAATAAAGCCATCGGATATCGAAAGGTCGGTAGAAGAAGCGGATGAATCCGGCATCAATCGGCCCACCGCGTTCAAGTAGCGCATCCCGCACCGCACGGGCGTTGAATAGTCTCGTAGCCTTCATCACGCCCGGGTCGCGCCGCGCAATCTCGTCGTGATTCAACGATGCGTCGAAGTAATCGGCTAGTCGCTTCTTGAGCCGGTCGAGATCGGTATCAACCAGAAACGGATCGCGGCTGGTCTTCACGCCCGGAAACGACACAGGGAACAAATCGGGTAGCGCTGGCCAATCGAACCAATCCTTGCTCACTGCTGTCTGTGCAAATGGCAGGCCGAGCTGCAACACCGGCTTGACGCTTTCGTAGAGCTTTCCCGGCTTTGCCTCTGCCGTCTCAACTAATTCCTCGCGCTTAGCCTGTCCCCACAGATGCCGAAAGCCGATCTCCTCGGTTTGCGCATGATCGGCCTTGCGCACCAGCGTCGCAATCGCCGTCCCAACTTGAATGCCGACCGGATCGCCTTCCGTCGAAAAAATGCTCGGGTCCGGTGAGCCATCCGGCGCAACCTTGCCGGTCTTATATTTGTCGCCATTCAAGCAGTCAATCCGTATCGCGTCGAACGTCTCCAGATAGCGCTCCCGCATCCCCGTAAACGACAGCCCATCGAGCCAAGAATAGTTGGAAATGAAGCACACCACGCCTTGGCCCGTCTTGGCAATGCGCCGCTCCGCCATGCGGAAAAAGCGGATATAGAGATCGTTCAGCCCTTGGCCTTCAGGTCGGCGCACCCGCTTGGTCATGCGGTAGGCTTCCGACAGCTCGCGCTCTTCATCTACTGCCATGCCAGCAAAACCGTTGTAGGGCGGATTGCCCAAGATCACCAGAATCGGCGTCTCCTGTTTCACCCGCTCGGCGCGGTCTCGTTCCTCCTCCAGTTCGGGAAACGGCAGCGGCTTGGTCGGGCGCGGCTCCCATCCAGTCAGCGCATTGGTAAGAAAAACTTGAGCGCGTTCCTGCCCGTCATCGGCCAGCGCCGCGTCGAGCGCCTGCATGGTCAATCCAACTTGCAAATGAGCCACGACAAAAGGCGCAGGCATAATCTCAAAGCCGAACACGCGCTCGGTAGCCGCCTGCTTGACCCGCGCGCCGGTCAGCGCACCCAAGCCTTGATTCTCCAGATTGGCGGCAATGCGGCGCAGCACTTCCGCCAGATACGCCCCAGTGCCGCAGCACGGGTCAAGCACATAGACGTTTTCCGCAGCCAGCCCGTCGGCAATGCCGAGATCGTCCCGGAGTGCCTTATCGACACGGGCAACCATGTAGCGCACCACTTCGGCTGGCGTGTACCAGACGCCCAACTGCTTGCGCAACTCGGGATCAAAGGCTTCGAGGAACGGCTCGTAGAAATAGGTTACAGCTTCGCCCTCGTTGAAGCGGGCAAAGAAGGCGTCGCAATCCACCCGGTCGAGCGCAGCAGACGTCCAGTCCAGCACTTCGACGAGGCCGAGCGGTTGCAGCCGACCGGGCTGCGATAGCTGTTGGAACAGCGCCTGCATGACGGGTGCCCGCAAATGCCAAACCGCTTCGCGCCAATTAAACGCTCTCGCGGGCGGCGGTGTTTGCCTCGCCCACAGCACCCAAGCGGAAAACACCCCGTAGAACAACGTCTGCACCAGCGTCGAACGGAAAAACCGGGCCCCTCGTTCGCCCTCAAAGCGGACGCCAAGCGCCTCTTCTAGCGCCGCCCGCACCGCTTCCAACGACGGCGCATCGCCCGCGGCTTCGACCCGCGCCAGCGCATCGCGGGCATGAGACGCCAGCAGCCACGCCAAATCCCTCGGCTCGGCCAGCCGCGCCCGATGCGCCAGCGCCCGGCACAGATATTCTCCCAAGCCCGCGCCCACCTCTCCGGCAAAAGCACGCGGACTCTCCAACCGTTGCGCGAACTCCTCCGCACTTGCCGCTAGCCGAAACGTTTCGAGCTTGGCCGGTCGCCCCGCCGCATCCTCGCCCACCAACACGAAGTCGCGCGTATTAGTCACCAGCACCAGCCGATAGCGGTCCCAATAGCGGCTGACCTGATCGCCCGCCGCCGTCAACCAAGCGTCATCGTCAGCCGCCTTCACTTCAACCACGCCACCTTCGGGCACCTGCCCCTGTTTCGGCTGCCCCTTCTGCACCTGCTTTGCCGCATACAGCCCAAAATCGGGATGCCCCGCCCCTTGATCGGCCAATTCACCAACGCAAAACACCTTGGGCTTGAGCGTTGCGCCGATGTCATTTAGCAGGGTCGCCAGCGGCCCATAGCTCGACCGCTCGCCAGTCGCGCCGCCGGAAGCGCGGACTCGTTGCAGATCGGTGAGGTAGGCTTCAACTGCTGCCGTTAGTCGAGTCGTCATTTTGCCCATCAACCGTCCCGTCCCCTTCTACCCCTTAAGCGCCCCCACAGTAATCCCCTTCGTCAGATATTGCTGCAAAAACGCATACACCAACATCGTCGGTGCCATGATCAACACCAACCCGGCAAAGGCCATCCCCCAATCGCTGCGATACTGACTGACAATAGTGATGTTGGCCAGCCCCAACGGCAGCGTGCGCAACGCCTGCGACCCTTCCCCAGACAGGAACATAAAAGCCATAAAAAACTCGTTCCAAGTCCCCAAAAACGCGAAGATACCCACCGTAATAAGCCCCGGCCGAGCCAACGGCAACATAATCGACCAAAACGCCCGAAACTCCCCCGCCCCATCGATCAGCGCAGACTCGTGTAACCCAGAGGGCAAAGACTTGAAAAACCCCGTGAGGATAAAGATGGCAAACGGCATCCCAAAGGCCACATAAACTATCAGAATACCCAGCCGCGAATTGAGTAGCCCAAAGTCCTTCATCTGAAAAAAGAGCGGCACAATCGACAGTTGCAACGGAATCATCAGCCCAGCCAAGAAATAGAAAAACATCGGCCGCACGCCAAAGAAGCGAAAGCGCGCCAGCGCGTAGGCCGCCATCGCCGCCAGCAACATGGAAACCGCCACCGTCGAGATGGTCAAAAAGACGCTGTTGAAGAAGTAGTCGCCGAAGTGCCCCTTAGTCCAAGCGTTGGCAAAGTTGATCCACTGCAAAGCGTCAACCTCAGGAAGGCTGAAGGGATTGAGAAAAATCTCGCGGTCGGTCTTCAGCGAAGTGTACAACAGCCACAGCATCGGATAGACCACAACCGTTAGATAGCCGCATAGTGCCAAATAGACGAAAGGTTTGGCAATGGAAAATTTATCTTGTTCCGCCATGCTCAAAACTCCACAGCTTCGCGCTTCATCGCGCGCAAGGTTGCGGTAGTGCCAAAGAAGACGATCAAAAAGAGTAGCACGGCAATCGCAGTAGCCTCCCCCACCTTGAACTCAGTAAACATCGCCTGCACCATCCGCGTGCCAATCACGTGATTGTCAGTCGTCGGTCGCTGATTGGTCAGCAGCCAAATCACCTCAAACGCCTTCATCCCGCCGATGATCATAAACACAATCGCTATCGACAAAACCTCCCAAATCAGCGGCACGGTAATCGACCAAAACTGCCGCCAAGCCGAGGCCCCGTCGATGTCGGCTGCCTCGTACATGCTCTGCGGAATGCTCTCCATCGCCGCCAAAAAAAGCACCATGTTGAACCCAGCCGCGCCCCAAATCGACATGGGTATCAGCGCCCAGTAAAGATTGTCCTGCGCCAGCCAAGCAAACCCCTCAAACCCCTCCAAGCCCAAGGCCACCAATACCGTATTGATCGGCCCACCCTGCGGATTGTACAAGTGCATCCACAGCAGCGTTGCCGCGACCCCGCCGAGGATGTTGGGAAAGAAGAAGACGATGCGGAAGAGCTTGGCCCCGACCACCTCGCGGCTGATGCACACCGCCAGAAAAAGCGCCAGCGGCAACACGCAGAGCGGGATGATGAACATGATGAAGAGATTGTTCGACAGCGCGATCCAGAATTCATCGCTCTCAAACAGCAGCCGCTGGAAGTGCAACAACCCGACGAAAGCCATCTCGGTCAGCCCGTCCCAGCGCATCGCACTCCAGACAAAGGACTTGATGCTGGGCACCACCACAAAGAGCGTGTAGAACGCCGCGGCCGGACCGACGAAGAACACCACTCCCTTCCAAGGCAGACGCACAGTACTAGTAGGTCGGGGAGCTTGGCCCGACTGTCTCTCGCGCCATTGCCGCGCCGTCGTGTAAAACCAATAGCCCATCGCCAGCGCCAACAGGCCCAACAGCAGCGCGGGCTTCCACAGGTGGCGGATGGTAATTTGGTCGGGTTGCTGGCTGCGGTTGCGCACCGCTTCAGCCGCCGACTCCAACTCTTTGGCCCCTTGCTCGGGCGTCATCTGCCCATTGACGATCTTGAAGCGCACGTCGTTGAGGAACTGATCCATCTCCGGGAAACCCTCACCCGGAGCGGTGCCATAGGTCGTAGTCGCCTGCTGTGCCAGAGCCACCAAGTCCTGCAAATCCTCGCTAGTCCGCCCCTCCATCGCCCCATCAACGGCCACCAAAACATCGCGCATCTCGGCAAAGGTACCGGCCATCTCCTGCGAGGTCATAAAGCGCAAAAAATCCACGCCCAACTCTGGGTGGGCGCTGTTTTTGAAGACAAAGTAATACCCGGCACCAGTATATATGGCACCGGGTTCGCCAGCCCCGCCTTCGACTATGGGCAAATTAAACGCTCCCAAGCGGAAGCCATCGGGGATTTTGCCCATCATCTCGCTTTTGAGCCAAGACCCGCAAAAGACCATCGCCGTATGGCCCAAGAAAAACTCAAGCTGCGCCTCGGTGTGGCTCATGCCGAGGGCTCCGGGCTGGAAGTACTCCTGCGCCGTGCGCTGAATAAGCCCGAGCGCCGTCACGAATTCGGGATTGGCAAAACTGCCCGGCACTAGATCCTTCTGCTCGTAGAACCGCTCGCGGCCAGCGAGGTGATAATAGGCGTTGTCAGTCACGCCGCCGATATAGCCTGGATAGCGCCCCTGAAAGGCCAGCGGCCAGACCCCTGCGGCATGGATTTGCTCGCAGAGAGCAAAAAACTCATCCCAAGTGCGCGGCGGTACCCAGCCATGCTCTTCGAACATGTTCTTGTTGTACCAAACGGCGTAAACCGAGTAGAGGAAGGGAATGCCGTAGATTTTGCCCTCGTACTCATAGCGGTCGAGACTGCCGGGCAGGAAGGATTCGCGCCACGTCTGGTCCCCGTCCCAACTCGGCCCGGCCAAAAAGTCGTCGAGGGGCAAAATTTCGCCGTTGCGGATCAGCGCCCAGTAATTGAGCCCCGCGTTGCTAACTTCCGGGAACGTCCCTTCGAGAATCCGCACCCGCACCTTGTCGGCAATGCGCGGATCGCCGTAGAGATCAATCTGCACATCGGGACGAACTTTTTCGTATTCGCGGGCGGCAAAAAAGAAAAAATCCAACCCCGCACCGCCCTCAAAAATGGGCACTTCAACGCGTGTCGCCGCTTGCGCTATCACCGGGCCACCAAGCAGCCCCAGCACAACAGCCGTCCAGCCGATGACTTTGTTAGGTGTTGCTATTTTCAAAAGAATCGATAATACCAGCCCTTAGAAACCGCTCGCTCGTGCTTGGGCACAAGATGGCTTCTAAGACAAAATTACCCCTGCGAGAGAAGTGCGACCTCCCTCGCAGGGGTAAAAGTAGAAAGCCTACTCGTTAAAACTCGCCTTGATCCGCGCCCACGATCGGTCGGCCACCGCGGTGGCGTCTCCGGCACCGACTAGCTGGCCATCGACGAAGCGCTCGGCAAAGCGGAAGGTCGCCGCTTGGCCTGAGAGGGTGTGATAGCCCCGGTACTGCTGGGGGGCTTCGTCGAAGTCGGGCATGGCGATCTGGAAGCCGATGATGTTACCGGCCTCTAGATCCGTGGCCACGCTGGCAGCCTGATCGCTGAAGACGATATCGTCATAGGGGGTGACGTAGATTTCGAGGACCGACGTAGTTGGCCCTTCGCCGACCGACGCGCCGCCGCCATCGCTCAAGGGCGGCGAGTTGAGCCAATCGGCCCGGCCGGGATAGCCCAAAAATCGCCCGTCGGGCGAATCGAAAATCGCGTTCCACTTCTGGGCCTGGCGGTTCTGGTTGAGCGCCTTTTCCTCGTCGGTCATGGTTTCGCTGTTGCCGAAATTGTACTGGCCACCGGAATGGTCGCCATCCACCATGAACTCGACCGAGTCGTGCTGCCACACCGAGGCGGGCGCGCCGCCGGCGTACTCGTTGATGTACACATTGTCGGTGCGCTCGGCTGCGAGGTAGAGCCGATTGTTGGTGTTGTTCCAGCCCAGCCAAACCCGATAGTCCATATCGGCCGGATCGTACTGGGCACCATCGCCGACGGTTGGATCGGCGAAAAAATCCTCAGGCGTGAGCGAAGCATCGCCGACCACGTCCTCCCAGTCGGAGATGTCCCCATCGAAGAGGTCGAGATCCCCCAAATCGGCATCCGGAATCTCGAAGATCAGAAAGACCTTTTCGCCGATGTGGGCATGAGCACTGCCGGCCAGCACAAGGGCCAACATGAGGCAAAACGTACTGATGAGTCGCATAAAAGCACCTCCTTTAGATTTGCTTTTAGGTGCGAGTCGCCTATGCCTAGGCGACCTTGGTTAATGGGGCGCGATGTACCTTTTAATTATATAATATCTTTGCTCTCCACGCTCGGACACCAGAATTTTTCGATAAACTCGACCACCAAGCCCGTGCCTGCGTCGTGGCTGACGTACGGCGGCATGGCCGGATTGTACATCGCATCAGTCAAGTCGCGGATCAACGCCACCTCCACTCCCCAGCGCACCATTTGCTTAATGGCAAAGGTCCGGTGCAAAACGCACATGTTGGTATGGACGCCCATAATCAACAGATGGGCAATCTCTTGGTGCTGTAAGTAACTATACACCTCCGTCCCCTTATCCGAAATAATATCCCGCTCTTGGTCGATCCCGATCCCCGGATGCTGCCGATTCCAAGCCTTGTAGGTCTCGGTCTCGCCCGTGTCCGACCCGTGATCTGAAGCATCCACCGGCAGCGGCGGATCCGGGCGCTCGGCGGCGGGCGGCGGCGCAACTTGGGGGGCCGCAAGCGCGCGCTGACGCGCTGGCGCATTGGCGTAAAAATCCATGGTATCCGAAGGCGCGTGGACGATCAAGCCACCAGCCGCACGCACCACCCGAACCACTGCATCCATCCGCTCGATCATGGCGTCGAGGCGCTCGACCGCACCTCGGCACCAGTGGCCGTTCCACACGTCGCACAGCAAAAGCGCGGTCTGATCCGCCGCCCATTCTTGGGTGTTGGTCTGCACCTGCCAGATAGCATGGCCGTCTTCGTCTTGTGCAAGACGCTGAGAACGCAGATTCAGTCGCAAAACGTTGCTCATATTACCCTCTTAATCGGCTTCGCCCGACCAGTAATCCACTGCGTCGGCGCGGCGGAAAATGCGCTGTCGGTCTAAGGAACGGATGTTAATTTTGTCGGAATCGGGATATTGGGCCAAATCGTGCGGCAAGACATTGCTCAAGGCTAATAGCACACAGGGTTGCTGGCCTTGATTGGTGAACTTGTGAGCGCTGCGGGGACCAGGTGGGAAGGCAATAAAGTCACCCTGTTCTACCGCCACTGAACCTCGGGGACTGATCAGCGTACAGGCCCCTTCGAGGATGTAGAACATTTCCTCTTCAAAGTGATGAAAGTGCTGCGGACAGATCGACTGGCCAGCGGGCAGGCGGAAGAGGCAGTAGCCCAGATGCTGGCCACCGATGAGCGGGTCGATATCCTTGATCTCCCAGCGGTAGCCCGCAGGTCCACCCCCCGATGTCCAAGGAATATCCTCTACATTGATCTTGTTGATGTAAATGTCGGTCCGTTCCTCCAAGCATTCGAGCAACAGCCGACGGGCATCGTGTAGAACGGAATGCCCGTCACCCATCAACAGAGCGTCAAAATCGAGCTGCAATAATTTGCGCAGACCCAAGGCCGCTTGGGGCGGATCGGCGAGTTTGGCATCCGGCAGCAAAGTAATGCGACCTAGCGGCGCACCGACGACCAGATCGCCCGCTAAGACTAGCTTAAGGGCCGGCCAGTACAGAGCGATTTCCCCCGGACTCTTGCCGTGCGCCAAATGCACTACTCGGAGCCCAGGGACGATCTCCTCACCGTCGTCCAGCAAGCGGTCCGGTGGCTGGTCAAACAGGTCGGCGTCGGCGCGGTGAACGGCGATGCTAGCGCCAGTGCGGCCTTGGAAAAAAGCGGCTTCGCGCTCGTGGTCGCGATTGGTCAGCACGATCCAAGCAGCCCCACCCAATTGGTCGAATTGCTCCAAGTCAGCCGCTGTCATGGGCACCGGATCGATCAGGACATTGCCCTCTTCCCGCACCCATAGATGGCCGTTAAAGTCGATCTGGCGCTCTTGGCTGAAGATGGACCAAGAATAGAAGTTTGTAACGGCGATTTCTTTCACAGTATATGTCCGGCGATTTTAAGAGAGGCTGAAATCTACAAACAGGCCCGCACAATATCGCGCGCCTTCAACATGTCGTCGCGATTTTTGTAGTACTCAAAAACGAAATAGGGCACCTGCGCCCACTCCTGCAACGCGTCAATATAGGTCGGATAATCCAAGCACCCCGACCCCGTCGGCCCGTAGTCAACGACCTCGCCGTTTTCGGCAAAGCGCGCGTCCTTGCCGTGGGCGATGGCGATATCGGAGCCGAGCATCCGCACTGCGCGCACCAGTGGCGTGCGGTCGGGCGCAAAGTTCGCCGCGTCCATGCAGACTTTGAGCGCTTTGGAACCCACCCGGTCCTGCAATCGCCAAAAGCGCTCCGCCCCGTCAACGCTCCCCGCCCGCGTCATTTCCACCGCGATGACAATGCCAAGCCGCTCCGCGATCGAGCAGGCCGTCATCAGCCCCGTGCATAACCCCTCGAACACCGCCCGATCGTCAACATCCTCCTCTGGATACCCCGACGGATGCCACACCAGCACTGGTCGCAGGTTGTCGCCGAAACGTCCGTCGAGTGCTGCAGTCTTCTTCACGCAGCGCATCAACCTTGTGACATCCTCCCGGACCATCCCCTTTGGCCCGACCAGATCGACGTGCAAAGTCATCGCCGCCAGCGCAATGTCAGCCGCCTGTAGCGCTTTGTCGATATCCTCCGCGGACGGGTCCCGCGCATCCCCGTCCGCTCCCCCACCGAAAAACATCTGCACCGCCTCGAATCCCTCGGACCGCATCTCTGCCGACGACAGCAGATTTCCTGACATCAATGCAAGTTTCACGGTTCCCTCCTTCCAAAATTCGAGCCATTGGCGAGCACAACTCCCTATCGCTCTTTGGTACTAAAACGTCCCCTGCACGTCCATCACCTGTCCGCCCTCCTCTTTCACCTTAGAGGTAGCCACCCGCTTTTGCAATTTCTCGTAGTACAAATCCTCATCCACCGGAATATGCACCCAATCGTCCGTCCACGTCGAAAGCAACATCGCGTTGGACAACTCCACGCCGTTGATCCCCTCGCTTCCCGCAGCCAACAGCGGCGACCCCGTGCGGATAGCCTGCACCCAGTTTTGGGTAATTCCCTTGTGCTCCTCGCCGCCACCGCCCGGGATCTCGCACTTCCAAACCTCCGGGCTACCAAACCCATGCGGCCACTCCACGAGGAACTTGCTCGCCGACTCCGTCGTGCGCCAAAAGGTGATTTTGCCACCCTCCAGCACCACCTTGCCGCGATCCGCTGAAATCTCCAGCCGATTGGTCCCCGGAGCCTCGCCCGTAGAGGTAATAAAAACGCCCGTAGCACCGTTCTCGTATTCGACGTAGGCCGTTACATCGTCTTCGACCTCAATGTCGTGGTATTGCCCAAAGCGGCAAAAGGCCCGCACCCGCTGCGGCATTCCGCAGATCCACTGCCACAGGTCGAGGTTGTGCGGACACTGGTTGGCCAACACGCCACCGCCCTCGCCGGCCCAAGTCGCCCGCCAGCCGCCCGAATCGTAGTAGCTCTGGGCGCGGAACCAGTTGTTGATGATGTAAATCGTGCGCTGAATCGGCCCTAGCTCGCCAGATTCGACCAGCGACTTCAGCTTTTGGTGCTCGCCGCGCGCACGCTGGTTGAACATCATGCCAAAGACCCGGTCACTTTTGGCCGCAGCCTCGTTCATCTCGCGGACTTGGCGCGTATAGACCCCGGCAGGCTTCTCGCTCATTGCATGCAGGCCGTTTTCGAACGCTTGGATCACCAGTGGAGGGTGGAAGTAGTGGGGAGTGGCGACGATCACAGCATCGACGCATTGGGCTGCAAACAGGGCATCGGCCCCGGCAAACGCTTGCACGCTCTCTCCATATTTTTCTTGCACACCCGCGAGCCGGGCCGGATCGACATCGGCTACGGCCGCGAGCTCCGCACCAGCGATTTGGCCTTGGGAAAGATAGGTGGCGTGGTTGCTACCCATGCCGCCAAGGCCAATGATACCAATTCGCACCTTGTCCATTTAGCGCTCCTTGTCGTTATCTAGCGATGATACAGATTAGCTCTAAAGGATCCAAAAAAGAATGTGGACGCCGGACGCGCCAGCATCACACATGGGCCGCAATATACCTCCGAATCCGCCGAGTGGTCAAACTCATCGGTGGTAGCTGGGAGAGCTACCGCGCGCGGTTTTTGAGTTGATCGAGCATGACGGCGACCAATAGGATGAAGCCTCGAACCACGTTTTGATAGAACGTCGGGACGTTGAGCAGGTTCAGGGCGTTCTCAACTACGCCCATGATGAGCACGCCGGCTATGACGCAGCCAATTGATCCCACGCCGCCGGTCAAGGACACGCCACCCAAAACGCAGGCCGAGATGACTTGGAGTTCGAACATCTCAGGGGGCTTTGGCTGTCCGCTAGTCATGCGCGAGGCGAGGACCACCCCCGCGAACCCAGCCATCAGACCCTGGATGCTGAAAATGATCGTCTTGAGCCGCACGACCGGGATACCGGAGAGCCGGGCGGCCTCTTTGTTGCCGCCAATAGCCAAGGTATTGCGACCAAAGGTGGTCCGTTGGAGCAAAAGTCCGAATACCAAGAAGCAGACCAGCGCAATCCAGACCGGTGTCGGGATGCCTAGCAACGATGACGTACCCAAGGAGAAGAATCCCGAATCGGTAACGCCGACGGCCCGACCGCCTGAGATGATGAAGCCCAACCCGCGTACGATCTGCATCGTCGCCAGCGTCGCGATTAGCGCATTGATGCGAAATCGCGAAATCACCACGCCGTTGCAAAGCCCGACCGAGCCACCGACTAACACACCTGCCAACATGCCTAACAAGACGCTGCCCATTGCGTTAGTCACGACCGCGGCCACGACGCCCGCGCAGGCCACGACCGAGCCGACTGACAAATCGAAATCCCCCGACGCCAAGCAGAACAGCATCGTACAGCCAACCATGCCGATCTGCGACACCGCCAACGCCAAACCCTTTACGTTCACCCACGAGAAAAAGTCTTCGACAAACAGCGAACACGCCGCAAACAGCACGGCAAAGACCACCAACATGCCAGCCTTCTCCCAGAGAAGCGCCACCGCGCCGAGAGAAGCTGTTGGCGAGTTTGTAGATTCCGTCATCGTTCTCTTCTCCGTCAGCCGGGTTTAAGCAGGAGACGCTGGTAGCGCCAACCGCATGACCTCTTCTTCATCGGCTGCGCCCCGGACGATAGAGGCTACAATGGCACCTTCGCGCATCACCAACAGGCGATCCGCCACGCCAAGGGCTTCCGGGAGGTCGCTAGATGCCAACACCACCCCCACCCCGCGGTCGGCTAAATCGCGGATGATGGCGTAGATCTCGCTCTTCGCACCGACGTCCACGCCGCGCGTAGGTTCGTCCAGCAGCAGCACATTGACGTCCTCAGACAGCCACCGTGCGAGAATGGTTTTTTGCTGATTTCCGCCAGACAAGTTGACGATCTTCTGCGCCACCGATGGCGTGCGGATCCCGAGCCGTTCGATCTGACCATGAGCGTTCCGTCTCTCCCAAGCATCGTTGACGACAAAGCCCAGCCGGGCGATGCGACCACGGGCGACCAAGTTCAGGTTCTCAAGCACGGACGCCGTGGGCACGATGCCGTCCTTTTTGCGGTCTTCTG
Organism: Candidatus Latescibacterota bacterium; assembly: GCA_022827835.1. Classification (GTDB taxonomy): domain Bacteria; phylum Latescibacterota; class UBA2968; order UBA8231; family UBA8231. The sequence goes on along the minus strand of JAJEIO010000029.1, from coordinate 47,442 downwards.
GGCAGAAGGCCACGCCGGAGCGGATCGAGTCGTTCGGGGAAGAGATCGAGACTTGCCGATCGCACACTTTCACCGCGCCGGCCTGCATGGGTTCCGCGCCAAACACCAAGCGCAACAATTCGCTGCGGCCCGCGCCGATCAATCCAAATAGGCCGACGACCTCGCCTTTCGCGACGGTGAAAGAGGCCGGCCGCGCAAGCCCTGGACCCTCCACCTCGACAACTTCTAAGGCAATCTCTTTCTGCGTGCTGGAGTGATAATCGAAAACATCTTCGACATCGCGGCCGACCATGCGGTTGACCAGCAGGTCGTGAGAGACTCCTTCCAAGGATAGAAACGTCTCAACGTGGCGGCCGTCCCGCAGGACTGTCGCAGAGTCGCACACGCGAAACAGTTCGTCCATGCGGTGGCTGACGTAGAGCACGGCACAGCCGTTGCGCTTGAGTTCCGCCACGGTCGCAAAAAGGCGTTCTACTTCGCGGGCAGAAAGGCTGCTAGTGGGTTCGTCTAGGGCCAACACTCGTGCGCCACGAGTCAGGGCTTTGGCGATTTCGACCATCTGCCGTTGCGCGATGGGCAGGCGACCGACTTTGACGGCGGGATCGATGGCTTCACCCAAACGTTCCAAGTCGCGGTGCGCGGCTTCGCGCAGACGCCGGCGGTCCACGACTCCTAGCCTTGCGGGGAGATGGCCAAGGTAGAGATTCTCGGCCACGGACATTTCAGGGACGAGCTGGAGTTCCTGATGGATGACGGCAACGCCGGCGTCCAAGGCTTCCGCAGTCGAATAAAAAACTCGTTCGCGCCCATCCAGAACCACGCTTCCAGCATCGGGCAGGTGGACGCCACTCAAAATTTTCAGCAGCGTGGACTTCCCCGCCCCGTTCTCGCCGATCAGGGCGCGGACTTCACCGCGGCGAACCGAAAACGAGACATCCTCTAGAGCGCGGACTCCTGGAAACGTCTTTGAGACGCCGTGGAACTCAACTACCGGAGGAGACGAGGATTCCAAGACCGCGACCTAATCGAGACCCAGCGTAGTCTGGATTTCTTTGTAGTTATCGCGGTAGGCCATGACGCCTGCCGTGCGCGTGTCCGCGGGCGGAGCGACGCCCTCTTTGACCCACTTGTAAAGCAGTTCCGTTGTTTCGTACCCATGACGGCGGGGGCTAATCATACAGGTCGCGAAATACCCCGTCGGTTCCTCTTTCTCAAACTCGGTCAGCCCTGTACCAGCGCCAATGCCAATACCAATGGTCTCCGCTGCACCAAACCCGCGCCCCTCCAAGGCGCGCACCGCGCCAAGGACCCCTTCGTCATTAAGCGAGAAAACCAACCAGCGTTCGATTTCTGGGTATTTGGTCAGGACGATGTTGGCAGCATCGAACGCTCCTGGAATGTCGGTGGTTTTCTCCGCCCCTAGGTAAATGCGCTCTCGTGGGAAGCCAGCCTCGACCAGCGCTTCAATCGTCCCATCGGTGCGGTCGCGCGCGGTGTCGAGTTCGTCGAACGTGATCCCGAGCGCACCCGTTTCCTCCAACGGCCAGCCGCGGTTGGTGAACTCCTTGTGGAGTTCTCGACCCACTTGGCGACCGATTTCCACGGCGGAAATGCCCATGTAAGGGACATCCATGAACTCGCCGTCCGCGCCGACGAACTGATCATCTACCGTGAACACTTTCATGTTATGGCTACCGGCTTTGGCCATCACGGCTGGCCCCAACCGAACGTCGGGTGTGCAAACGACAAAGCCCTGTGCTCCCTTGGCTGCGAGGACGTCAATGGCCGCGAGGAGTTTCTCCCCGTCTGGAACGCCGATTTTGATCAACTCAAACCCGTACTTGTCGGCGCACTGCTGGGCGAATCTCCATTCGTTCTGGAACCACAGTTCCTCTGGCATTTTCACCAGAAACCCCAGCCGAATCTCTTCCTTGGCCAGCGGCGCGGAGCCGGTTTCGGGAGATTCAGCGGTCTGCGGCCCACACCCGTTGCTCGCGACTAGCGCCGAGATCATCGCAGCTAAGGCGATAGGTTTGATCCTCATGTGGGAGTTCCTCCGTTCACACAGTTAGTCGACGGGAAGGTCGGACAGTTGGAGTCTCAAATAACTTTTTTTAATGTAACCTGTCCCCCAGCTTTACGGAAAGGAAATGTACGCTGGCAACTGATCCTACCAGGCCGATCTGATCCACAAGAGGAAGTACAAGCTCAACACCTTTGGAACAACCAAAAAAACCGATATGCACAAGCCAAACATACTGATCTTCATGACCGACCAGCAACGGGCGTGTTCCGTGCTACCTAACGACGCATACAAGGCAAAAACACCCGTGCTCGACGAGTTCCGCAAGGAGAGCGTCACCTTCAGTCGTGCCTTCTGCCCGTCACCGCACTGCTGCCCGTCGCGTGCGTCATTTATGACCGGCCTGATGCCGACCCAGCACGGCGTCTGGCACAACGTGAACGTCGCCAATGCCATCACCCGAGGTTTGAAGGACCATATCCGCCCTTGGAGCGTGGACATGCGGGAAGCGGGTTATCGCATGTTCTTTTCGGGTAAGTGGCATGTCAGCAGCTATCAACAGCCGCACGACTATGGTTGGGATCACGTCTCGCCGATAAGGGGGCCCCACGGCAGACGGTTGAGTCGCGATGAGCAGGACGCTGCAGCCCGCGAACGCGAACTGCACAATTTGCAACGACATACTGGGGACCACGGCGGCAACGAACGTGCTCCCGGCGAGATCAGGCGTGCGGGGATGCGTCCGTACATCCACTATGGCGACAACAGCCATCCCTTCCTATCGCAGTACTTCCGCAATGGAGAAGAAGACAACCCATTCGGCGACCGCACAGTGGTCGATTCAGCGCTAGCAAAAATGGATGAGTTGGACGGAACAGAGCCGTGGTGCCTGTATGTTGGCACCCTCGGTCCGCACGATCCATATGTCGCACCCAAGCGTTTCCTCGATCTGTATGAAGGCGTGGAGTTCCCACTACCCGACACCTTCGACGATCCGCTGGACGACAAACCGGCCCTCTACCGTCGCACCCGCGACCGCTTTGCTCAGTTGACGCGCAAGGAACACCAAGACGCGATCAAGCACTACTTGGCGTTCTGCACCTATGAGGACTGGCTCTTCGGGCGGCTGATCGACAAACTCAAAGAGCGCGGAGAGTACGAAGACTCGGTCATTCTCTACCTCTCCGACCACGGCGACTACTTAGGCGACCACGGCCTGTGGTGTAAGGGCCTGCCGTCGTTTCTAAGCTGCTACCACGTGCCGGCGATCGCGAAGATGCCGGGCGGACAGCAGGGCGTGGTGCGCGATGAGTTTGTGTCGCTTTGTGACTTCGCGCCGACATTGCTCGAGATGAGCGCAGTGGAGAGTCCGGTGGAATTTGCCGGTACCAGCCTGATGCCGTTGCTCAAGGGCGAAACACCTGCCGACTGGCGCGATGCGCTCTTCTTCCAGACGAATGGAAACGAGACCTATGGCATCCAACGTTCCGCCGTCACCGACAAGTGGCGATTCGTCTTCAATGGATTTGACTACGACGAGTTGTACGACTTGGAGCGCGATCCCGGACAGATGCAGAACCTCGCGCCCGATCCGCAATACCAACCAGTCGTCGAGGAGATGTATCGCCGCATCTGGACGTTCGGCCTTGCGCACGAGGAACACTTGCTCAACGAGTACATCATGACCGCGATGGCAGATTACGGGCCGAGGATTGTGGCCGGAAAATCTACTAGCTGATCTCCATCTTAGCGGAGTTTGCGTTTAGGTGTTATTTTCCTTACTTTCAAGTAAGAAATAAACCCTCAACACAACCACTCAACAAGAGGATCTCAGCATGGCAATAGCAACGCTGACAAGCAAGGGGCAAGTCACAATTCCCAAAACCGTTCGCGATGCCCTTCAACTCCGTGAAGGCGATAAAGTCGATTTTATGCTTACAGAAAATGGTGAAGCACTTCTAAAGCCTATGACCCAAACAGTAAAAGTAGATGAAATTTTCGGGGAGTTATATAAATCTGACAGAAAGCCTGTTTCGGTTCACCAAATGAAGTCTGGAATTAGGCAAAAAATGAAGGCGCGTTTTAAGTGAAAGCATTAGACACAAATGTGCTTGTTCGCTTTCTTGTACGGGATGATAAAAAACAAGCAGAAATTGTGTATAGACTTTTTAAAAGAGCAGAAAGTAGAAACGACCCCTTTTTTGTTCCTTTGCTCGTCGTGCTTGAAACCATCTGGGTACTCGAATCTGTATATGAAATCCCACGAGAGGAAATCCGCGCGTCTCTGCAGAAACTTCTCCTTATGCCTATCTTGATATTTGAGTCCCAATCTGCTCTGCAAAGAACGCTCTCGTCTGCTCAGACAAACAAAATAGATCTTGCAGATTTGTTAATTGCACATTCAGCAAAATTTTCAAATTGTGATGGTGTTCTTACTTTCGATAAAAAAGCATCTAAATTCACGCTATTCGAGCAGTTGACGTAATCGACATTTCTAGTTCCTACAGCGCAAGGGTGGAGATATACACACCGCTATCGCAATACTGCCATCCAACTCCTTAATCACGTGGAGAAACCCATGTACAATCTCAACGGCAAAGTCGCCCTCATCACTGGCGCGGGCGGCGAACACGGCATTGGCCGCGCCATCTGCCAGCGCCTAGCGCGCGAAGGCTGCGACCTAGTAGTCAATGACTTGCGCGCCCAGCCCTATAGCGAGTCTGGCTGGGGCGGCCTACCCGCCCTCGTCGCCGAAATCGAAGCCGTCGGCCAGCAGGCCCTCGCAGTGGAGGCCGATGTGTCCGACGCCGCCCAAGTCGAGGGCATGGTGCAAGACGCGCTCACCCGCTTTGGCCGCATTGACCTGCTAGTCAACAACGCTGGCTCGCGCCCCGGGCCAGACCGCGTCCCAGTCGTCGATCTAAGCGAAGCCGCTTGGGACCAAGTGCAAACTGTCAACGTCAAGGGCACCTTCCTCTGCTCGCGCGCCGTGGCCCGGCACCTGATTGACCGCGGCAATGGCGGCAAGATCATCAACATGGCCTCTACGGCTGGACGCCAAGGGATACCGCGCTACGCCGCGTACTGCACGTCCAAATTCGCCATCATCGGCTTTACCCAGTCCCTCGCTGGCGAGCTTGCCCCCCACCGGATCAACGTCAACGCCGTCTGCCCAGGCAACACCCTCACCGAGCGCACCCACTACATCGCCGCGGGCCTCGCCCAGCGCGACGAGCCAGACTCCGATACCACCGCCGCCTTGGTCCACGACCTCGAAGCGCAAACTCCCTTGGGCCGCATTGGCACGCCCGAGGATGTGGCCCGCACCGTGGCCTTTCTCGCTTCAGAAGAAGCCGAGTACCTCACCGGCGTATCGATGTTAGTGGCCGGCGGCTTTCAGATGTGAGGATAGTGGTTAAGGTCTGATGGCATCCTGTACACCCACGTAGGGGCGACCGGCCGGTCGCCCCTATTCCTTGACGCTCCCCAGCATGATCCCGCGCACGAAGTACTTCTGCACGAACGGATAGACCAACAGCATCGGCAGGATGGTAACGACCACGGTCGCCGCCTTAATCGTCTCGGGCGTGAACTCGGTGATGTTCGGATCGACCAATCCCTGCTCGATCAGTTCGATGCTGTTCTCAATGACGATCCGCTGTAAGAAGGTCTGCAAGACCTGATTCTCGTCCGACGCGATGTAGAGCATGGCGTCGAACCAGTGGTTCCAGTGCGCCACGGCCGTCCACAGCCCAATCGTCGCCAGCACTGGCTTGGAGAGAGGCACGTATATCCTAAAGAGAATATTGAACTCGCTGGCTCCGTCGATCTTGGCCGACTCGGCTAGGCTTTCGGGAATGGCCTGAAAGAAATTCTTGACCACGATGATGTTGAAGGCCGTCAACATCTGCGGCAGCACCAGCGCCCATATTGAGTCAATCAGCCCCAGATTTTTGACCAACAGATAGTTGGGCACAATGCCGCCGCTAAAGAGCATGGTAAAAAGCACCAAGAATAGCAGCGGACTGCGGTGGGGCATTTCGCGCCGCGCCAGCGGGTAGGCCGTCAGACAAGTAAAAAAGAGCGTCAGCGCCGTGCCCAAGACCGTGCGCAGGACCGAATTGGTGAACCCCGTAACAATCTCGGGGTTGGACAGCACCATGCGGTACGAGGTCAGCGAAATGTCACTCGGGTAGAGGTGCAGGCTCGCCCGCATGGCCTCAGCGGCACTGCTCAACGACATCGAAATAGTGTACACGAACGGATAGAGCGCCATCAACCCGACCAATCCCAACACCGTCAGGTTAAAGACGTTAAAGATCTTCTCGCCTCGCGTGCGGCTTACCATATTCCCTGCTCCCCTCCGCTGAGCCGCCGGGCCAGCGAGTTAGCCAGCACCACCATCAACAAGCCGACTACGGATTTGAAAAGCCCGGCACCCGTAGCCAGCCCAAAGTCCATCAGCACGATCCGCCGCAGGACGTAAGTGTCGATAATGTCGGCCGCGTCGTACACCATGGGATTGTACATGTTGTAAATCTGGTCGAAGCCAGCGTTGAGCACGTGGCCTAAGTTGAGGATGAAAAGCGTAATAATCGTCGGCACCAGCCCCGGGATGGTGATGTGCAAAGTCTGCTTCCAGCGCCCGGCCCCATCAACGACGGCCGCCTCGTACAGATCGGGAGAAATTCCAGCCAGTGCTGCCAAGTATATCACCGCCCCATAGCCAGCCGCCTGCCAGATCCCTGTGACAATGACCACGACGATAAACCAGAAGTCGTTGGTGAGGAACTCTATCGGGGAGACGCCGAAAAGCTGGGAAATCTGGTTGGCCGGTCCGCTCTGCGAGAAAATCATCAGGAAGATGCCGCCCAAGATGACCCACGAGAGAAAGTAGGGGATATAAGTCACCGTCTGCACGGTGCGCTTATACCAGGAAACGCGGATCTCATTGAGCATCAGCGCCAGCGCGATCGGCGCAAAAAAGCCAAAGAGCAAGCGCAACAAGCTGATAGTGACCGTGTTGCGCAGGGCATTGGGAAAGTCCGCCCCGCCGAAGAGCCGGGAGAAATTCTCCAACCCGCTCCACTCGCTGCCCAAGATCCCGGCGCTCAGGCGAAACTCCTTAAAAGCGAGCACCAGCCCAAACATAGGCAGGTAATTGAAGACGAGGAAAAAGGCCAGCCCCGGTGCCACCAGCAGCAACAGTCCCTTGTGCCTGCGGTACTGCGTCAGTACTTCGCTCATAGTATCCTCATTGACCAAGCAGCGCTTGACATCTTAGGCCCCTTTGTTTAGTTCCACTTGCGCCATGCAGCGCGCTTCCATCGAAAAATCCACTGCCTCAGTCCTACTCTGCGGCCCCGCCGTACTCCTCTACCTAGCCTTTTTCGCCCTGCCGACTCTGCTCGGGTTTGCCTACGGCCTGACCGACTGGTCTGGCTGGACCAAAGACCCCCGCTTTATCGGCTTGGACAACTTCCGCGAGTTGCTCGACGACGATCGCTTCTTCGCCGCTTTGCGCTTCACCCTCTTTGAGACGGCCATGATCGTCGTTGGCTACACCTCGCTGTCGCTAGTTTTAGCCGTGCTCCTAGACCGCATGAAGGTCATGCGCGGCCTAGTGCGCGGCCTGTTTTTCTACCCATTCATCCTCAGCATTCTCGTCAGCGCCCTACTCTTCCAATATCTAGCCAACTACCGCACTGGCGCCATAAACACCCTGCTGCGCGCCTTTGGTTTCGACGTACTGGCCCAAGACTGGATGGGCGATCCGGCGCTGGTGCCCTACTTCATCCTCGCCTTGGTCCTCTGGCACGGCCTCGGCTTCTACACCACCATCTTCCTCGCCGGGCTACAAACCATTCCCAACGAACTCTACGAGGCCGCGCAGATCGACGGAGCCGGTCCTTTGGCGACCTTCTACCGCGTCCAAGTTCCGGTACTCATGCCGATGATTAAGACCAACTCGGTCATCGCCCTGATCACCGGCATCAACCTCTTCCCGCAGATATTGGTCACCACCCAAGGCGGCCCCGGCTACCGCACCTTTACCGCCGGTTACTACATCTACTGGCTCGGCACGGAAAACGACCGCCAAGGCTATGCTTCGGCCATCGCCTTTGTCGTCTTCGCCTTCCTAGTCTTGGTCGCCGCCCTGCAAGTCGCCTTTTTCCAGCGCCGCGAGACCGACCTATGAAGCGCCGCCTGCCCCTCTTCGAGATCGGAATGCTGCTCTTAGGGCTGCTCTACGTATCGCCCTGTGCTCTAGCGCTGCTCAACTCGTTCAAGACCCTGCCGGAAATCATCCGCTCTCCCGTGGCACCCCCCGAGGCACCTACCCTCGAAAACTACCACTACATCTTCACCGGCATCAAGCTAGCCGCGCCGATGTTCAACAGCCTGCTGATGTGCGTTGCCGTCATCACCACCCTCATCGTCGTCGCCTCCATGGCCGCGTACTCCCTTACGCGCCGCCGTATGCGCACCGGCAATTTATGGCGCATCTTCTTCCTCGCCGGGATCACCGTGCCATTCCAAATCCTCATGTTGCCGCTCTTGCGCCAATTCAACTACCTCGGCATCGGCTACACGTACTTTGCCCTCTGGCTGCACTACGTATCCTACGGCCTGCCCCTGTGCTTGTTCATCTACAGCGGCTTCATGCGCTCCATCCCCCGCGACCTTGAAGAAGCAGCGCTGATCGACGGCTGCACGCCCTTTGGTACCTTCTGGCGCGTGATCTTCCCGCTGCTGACGCCCTGCACGGTGACGATCATCATCTTTTGGGGCCTCTTTACCTGGAATGACTTCCCGCACGCCTTCATCCTCATGGGCACCAACAAGGGCGAACTGGCCTTCGTGCAACTCTGGCGCTTTCTCTCGGACAGGTACGTCAAGAACTGGAACTACATCTTCGCCGGCGTCGTGGTCTTGTCGCTGCCCGTCACTATGCTCTATCTTGCCATGCAGCGCCGCTTCGTCAAGGGCCTGACTGCTGGCTCCATCCGTTGAAAGGCCATCGTCCCATATCGGCGCTCATCTGCGCCCATCTGCGGATACGCCTCTGAGGAGCTCTACCCATGCCCCTTGCCAAATTCACAACCTTTGCCCTCGCCGCCCTCCTCGCCTTCGGAGCATGCGCCAGCGAGGAAGACGCCAGCGTCGTGCGCGTCACCCGCAATATCGGCGGCCGACCCGGCTTCCAGGTCCACTGGGACATCTGGAAGGCCACCTTCGAGCGCCAAAACCCCGGCTGGACGCTGGAGCTGATCGACTTGGGTAACGAAGACGCCGGCGCGTACTACCGCCGCGCCATCGCCACCGGCGACCTGCCCCACGTGGTAATGACCCTCGATTACACCAAATTCCTAGCTAATGGCGACCACTTGCTCCCCATTCCCCGCGCGATATACGATCGGGTGGGCCAAAACTTGCCGCCGTTGCACAATGGCCAATACTACACAGCCCAAGTCGGCCGCCAGATCACTGGCATCGCCGTCAACAAGCGCATCTGGGCCGAGGCCGGCATCACCGAGCCTCCGCAAACTTGGGACGCCTTTATCGCTGCCTTGCACAAGATAAAAGCCGCTGGGTACAAACCGCTCGTCTATGGAGGCCGCGAGTGGTCGGCTGGAGTGCCTCTCTCCTACGCGATCCAAACCAACCTCTACGACCCAACCCGCCCAGCCGACGAACCTTCTTGGACGGTGCGCCGCGACCGCGGCGAAATCACCTTTGCCACCGACCCCCTGATGCGCCCCATCATGGCAAACATGATCGCGCTTATCGACAACTTCGTCGAAAAAGGCTCGCTGAGCGACGGGTACAACGAAGAGCAGCGCGACTTCTTCAACGAGCACGCCGCCACTTGGATGATGGGCTGCTGGATGAGCGGTGACGTCGAGCCGCTACAAGTCGCCTTTGAAATCGAGTACTGGCCCATTCCCTCCATGACCGGCCACCAGCCCCTCTTCATCAACACCTCCAACCAGCAGCGCGGCTGGTCCATGACCTCCAGCGCCCAAGGCATGTACTACGACAAAGCCCTCGCCGTGCTCGAAGCCTACTACCACCCAGAAGTCTATCAAGCGTATCTCAACGCCGAGGGCATGCTACTCAACGCCACCCAAATCGAAGGCATCGATGGCCCCAAAAGCACTTGGGGACCAACCCAGCGCCTCTTCGAGCGCATGAGCACCAACCTCGACCACTGGGGCTGGACACCCGGCTACTTCATCTCGATTGAGGACTACCCCCCCACCGGCTTCGTCCTCACCTTGGCCCGCATCATGCAGGAGATCCAAGCCGGCAACCGCGACGTGGATGCGCTGCTCAAAATGCTCGACGACGACTGGGAGGCCGGGCGCAAGGGAAGCAAGTGATGCGCTCTGCCCTCGAATGGACGCTGGCCATGGCGCTGTGCGTCGGCCACAACTTCATCGGGGTGCGCAGCTACATCCTGCTCGACCGCTACTCGGGCTACGCCGATCACTTCAACACCGTTGGCGTCATCTTCGCCCTATTTTGGGTCGCGCTTACCGCTCTCCTGCTCGCGCTGATTCGGCCCTTTCTGCGGCTGCCGACTTCGACTTTTGCCCTCATCTACGCCGCACTGATGGTGGCCACAGTCATGCCGACCATGGGCTTTGGCGGCTATTTTATCCCCCTGCTCGCCGGCGTCTTCTACTACGCCACCCCAGAAAACAACTGGCGCGAACTGCTCTGGGATCACATCCCCGACTGGGCCGCTCCGCGCGACCTCGAGATGATCCGCAACCTCTTCGAGGGTGCTCCAGCAGGTGCGCCGTTGCCGTGGGATGCCTGGCTCGGCCCTTCCATCTTCTGGGGCCTGTTCATGGTCGCCTTCTTCTTGGTCAGCTTCGCGCTCATCGCCCTGCTTCACCACCAATGGGCCAGCGGCGAGCGCTTGGTCTATCCCCTAGCAGTAGTGCCAACGGCGATGGTCGAGAGCGTGGAAAACCCGGCCAAAAGTCTCTTCAAGAATCCGCTGTTCTGGGTCGGTTTTTTCATCGCCTGGATCATCCCGACCGTCAACATGCTCGACCAAGTGTTCGACTTTGAGACCATCAACAACTTCGGCATTCCCTCCACGCGCATATTTTTGCGCCGCATCGGCATCTCCTATGGAATCAACGTCAATTTCCTCGTCATCGGCTTGAGCTACCTGCTCAACCTCAATGTGCTCTTGAGCGTCTGGCTCTTTCACATCCTCATCTATCTCGAACACGGCCTGCTGGGCTTTTTAGGCGTTGTCGTCAACCTCCCTGCCCAGCCTCACCAGCAGGTCTCAGTGCTCATGTCGCATCAGCAGATGGGGGCGCTCATCTTCCTGATCCTCTCGTCGCTGTGGATGTCGCGCGACTTCCTCAAAGATCAGTGGCGCGCTATCGTCAGCGGCACCAGAGGTCCGAACACACACCTGCCCTCGCCGCGCATCTCGGCGCTGATGGGAGCCGTCGGCTTGGTCTATATGGCGTACTTCCTCCACGCCACCGGCCTTTCCCTCGGCTGGAGCTTGGCCTTTCTGTTGGTCGCGCTGTTGGTCTTCTTGGGCACGGCGCGCTTGCTGGTACAGACCGGCTTGGGACGGCTGCGCGCACCCCATTCCATCCCGCCGCTTTTTACCAACATCTTCGGCACGGCCTATTTCGGCGATAAGGGCCTCACCGCTATGGGGCTCAACATGGTCTGGGCCGCGGACGTGCAACTGTTCTTCATGGGCACTATGGCCCACGCCTTCAAGGTCTGCGAGGAAGTCAAGGAAAAGATCAGCGCTCGCAAGCTGCTGTTCTTCCTCGCCTCCGCCCTCGTCGTCAGCGCAATCACCACCATCGTGGTCTATATCTGGCTGGGCTATCAGCACGGCATGATGCACGGCTTCCGCTGGTACTACATCAACTCGCCGCTGAGCAAGTGGGGCTGGGTCGCCAAAACGGTCAACAACCCGCATCCGCCCCAACACCTGACCACCCTGTTCACCGGCATCGGCGCAGGACTCGCCGGACTGCTATCCTTCGCCCAACACCGCCTCGCCGGCTGGCCGCTGCACCCGGTGGGGTTAGCTGTGGCCCTGACCAATACCGTGCGCGGCGACTGGTTTGGGATATTCCTCGCCTGGCTCGTTAAGTCGATTCTGATTAGCTACGGAGGGGTCATTCTCTATAGGAAAGTACGGCCACTCTTTCTGGGATTTATCATGGGAGCCTGCGTCGGCGTGGGCGGGTCGTCTTTGGTCTATTCTTTCTACTACTTCTGATCACACACCTGCTTGACTCTGCCGATTTCTCCAGTCTCCAAGCGCACCTTAATCCCGTGCGGATGCGTCGCCGATTTGGTCAGAATATCCCGCACCACGCCCTCGGTTAGCCGACCTGTGCGTTGATCCTGCTTCTGCACAATGACAACTCGCATCCCACGCCCTATATCGGCCCGTCTCGTTCCGTTCATCCTCGATCCAACCACACTGGACTCAGCCACGCTCGGTGCCCATCCTGTTGCCGCAGCCGCAGATAGTAATAGGCCCACGCGCCCTCTGGCACTGGCAATTCGGCCCCGTCGATTTCCACGTCCCAAGAGTCAGGCGAGTCCTGCCAGACGCATTTCCCGTTGGCAATGATCTCCACCCGCTCAATCGGCGCAGTCCCGTGCAGGCTGGCGGAAAAATGCACCTGCTCGCCTTCCGCCAACGCTCCTTCCGCACCCGAGCGTATGCCGTTGACCGCATAGTCGCAGACAATCGGCACGCCCGAAGTCGCGTAGGTCCAGCGCTCGTCCATCGCCTGCCACACGGCCTCGCGGGTCAACTCCGTCGCCCGGAAACAGGTCATGCCCACGTAGCCGCCCGGATTTTGCGTCGGATGTCCTTGATGGTTGTCGGTCCCGGCGACAAAACCCAAGCGCCAGCCTTGGGCGAAAGCATCCTGCACCGAGGCACCCAATTCTCCTAGACGAATACCCCAGTACTCATCGAGCGCGTCGGCTTCAAAATTGCCCCGCCCCTGGACGATTTCCACCAACCTAGCCCGCTTGTTGGGGAACTCCCAGTGGTATTGCGACCAGTAGAACGTCTTGCCCATGACCTCGCGGTGCTTGCCGTACTCTATGGGCTGTCCACAGTTGGGATGGTGCGGCACCATAACCACGTCCTCGTCCCAAGTCACTTCCGAGGGACAAAGATCCGGTTTCCAGTGCCAAGTGCCGCCATCGACTTCTGGCGTGCGCAGATAGAGGTTGGCGTGCCCGTACGCATTGGAGCTTTCCCACGCGGGGATCGTCACAAAGCGGCCTGGCTCGTAAAACTCCTCATTGACCGCCAAGCATTCGGCCCATCCGGGGCCAATCGGCGCGTGGTCGGTCATCGCGATCACGTCGAGGTTGAGAAAGTCGCGGGCATAGGCGTAAGCCGCGCGCGGCTCCCGGTCGCCATCTACCGAAAGCCGCGTGTGAAAGTGAATACCGCCAAAGTAGTGGCCGCGCTCGCCGACCGCTTGCGCCGGACCGCTCTGAGCTTCTAAACCACACTCGACATCGCGCACAGTGATGCGGACCGGACCGTCGTCCTGCACTGCAATACCCTCAACCACGCCCCTTCCATCGGCACCAATTTCTACCTCATCGGGCAACCCAGCGACCGCGCCGTCGGCCTGCAAATTCACCGTCCCCCGGTAGCTAGGTATTGGATTGAGATGATCGTCCGTCGCGAAAACTACGACCCTGCGCTTTCCCTCCGCATCCGCCGTAGCAGAGACTCGCCCTTCCAACCGCGTCAAGGGGCCTGGGGCATTGCTCAGTGGAATGGGGTCTCCCACCTTCTCGAAAACTTCCGCTTCGGGCCGCCGCACCCGCACTTGCAAGGCACCGCTTATATCCGCGTGCGCCGATGGCACCACGCCCAAGGGAAAGACCAGCCGCGCTCCCGCGCTCAGCGACTTGGTGACCTGGATGGTACACAGGTAGAGTTCGTTGAGCGGCCGTCCCACCAACCCACCACCAGCCGGCCCGTCGCCACCCCGCGTCATATCGGTCCAGTCGCGCGCCAACCCGTGCCCCAACACCACCACGCCCTCCCCCCCTTCGACAAAAGGATCTGCAAGCGTCCACTTGCGGGAATAGGAATGGAAAGAGCTGATCGAAACCCGCACGTCAGCACCAGCTTCCAAGCCTGCCGGACAAGCGACGAACAGCCGCAAAGGCTTGACCTGCTGGTCTGTGGCGACGAATTCCGTCTGCCCCTCGTAGTGTATTTCTAATTGCTCGTACATATCGTCTCCTCGATTAGACAGACTTCTGAGCATGTTGTCTAGCTCTTAGCGGTATTAGCATCTACCATCGCCAGCAACGCATTCATCTGCTCGCGCGTCTGCGACACGTTTCCGCTGTTAAAAATCTGTTGTTCTATTTCGTCTGTCAGGCCCATTTTTTCGCGCTCCGTCCGCAGCAAGACTTTCATGTAGGATACTGTTGAGGCGTATTCAGGATCTTCCGATACATCTCGTGTCTCGCTGGGGTCTGCTTCCAAATCGAAAAGCTGGTAATGATCGTAGTTGTGGTTGTACCAGATCAGTTTGAAATTCTTGGTCCGTACGCCGCAGTTTGCTAATTCGCCATCTGGCTGGATATCAAAGTGCTGATAGTAAAACGCAGTTCGCCAATCATCCGGCGTGTGTCCTCTCAGGAGAGACACGAGACTTCTTCCTTGGATGTCTGCGGGAATAGGTTGCCCAACGTATTCCAAAAAGGTCGGTGCATAGTCGAGATTGATCACCATGTCACTTGTATGGGATCCTGCTTCAATTTCTCTGGGATATCGGATCAAAAATGGAACCCGCAGGCTCTCCTCATACATCATTTTTTTATCGACCCAGCCGTGTTCGCCCTGAAACATCCCGTTGTCTGAGGTATATACCACAATCGTATTTTCGGCCAAGCCCTGTTCGTCGAGATAGTCGAGCAGCCGCCCAATATTATCATCTACCGCGGCCACACAACGGAGGTAATCTTTGATAAAGTACTGGTAGTTTCTGTGTTTCTGATCCTGCATGGACAATCCTTCGGGCATCGCGTCCCAGTGCGTAATATTCCACTGCTCATGTACTGTTTCCAGCTTGACTTGCAGAGCCTCGGGCGGAACTGGACTGTCTCCGAAGTCGTGGTCAAAGGTCTCTGGTTCGGGAATCGTTTCATCCTCGAACATGGCTTTGTGTTTCTCATCCGGCTCCCAGTTGTAATGGGGCGACTTAAAATGGCACAGGAGCATAAAGGGCTTATCTGAATCTCGTCCTTTGAGCCAATCTAGGCATTTGTCAGTTACCAGATCTGTAGAATATCCCTGACTTCCTTTCCATACAGGGCCATGTTCGCTGGGTTCGATAAATTTTGGATCAAAATAAGACCCTTGTCCCCACATTACGCTGTAGTGATCAAAGCCCGTTGGCATGCTGTGCAGGTGCCATTTTCCAATAATCGCGGTCTGATATCCCGTTTCCTGCAATAGATGAGGAAATGTCTGCTGCGAGCCGTCAAAAATATTCCCCCCAATTGACGTCTGTCCGTGGAGATGTGCGTATTTTCCAGTCAATATGGATGCGCGGCTGGGCGAACACAAAGAGTAAGTCACATAACAATTGTCCAGACGCATTCCACCATGGGCAATTCGATCCATATTAGGGGTGTGGTTAATCTGACTGCCATAGCAACTCAAGGCTCCCGTTCCATGGTCATCGGTCATGATATACAGAATATTGGGGCGTTTCTCTGCCATTTTATCTCCTCTTAGAAACCGTTGAGTTGAAAAGACTATTTCTACGTTATTTGTCTATATAGAAGCGAGGCGTCTGATACGAGAACTTCTCAGACGTAGTTAGTCTCATTCCACGCCCCCACCGAAAACGCCGTGCGATACTGCCGCGTCGAGATCAGCCAGTGGCACAGGAGTTTCTCACACTGCTCGACGATCTCTTGATACGTCTGCTCGCCGTACAAATTGCGGGCCTCGTGCGGATCGGCCTCCAAGTCGTAGAGCTCGCCGCAGTCGCCCCCGAAATCCTCCGGCTGATAGTGTACATAACGCCACTTGCCCCAGCGCAGTGCCTTGCTATGCCGATGCTCAGTGACCGCCACCTCATGCACGGGATCGGTCCCTCCCTGCAAAAGCTCACTGATATCCGCTCCGTCCATGCCCTCCATCGCCGGCAACCCGCAGAGATTCATAAACGTCGGAGCCAAATCGACATTTTCCACCAACGCGTCGCAAACCCTCCCCTCGACCGCAACGCCCGGCACCCGCCAGAGCATCGGCACCCGACACACCGCCTCCGAGCAGATCCCAGGGGCCTTTTCCTGAATGCCAAAAGCAGTACTATACGCGCCGTGGTCGGAATTATAGACGACGATCGTATCTTCAGCCAAGCCGCGTTCGTCGAGGTAGTCCAAAAGGCGGCCAATACAGTAGTCAACCTGCGTCACGCAGCCCAAATAGCCGCGCCAGATATTGCGCGCCCCCTCCTCCGGCGACCATTCCTCCCCCTCCCAAGCCCGCTGAAACCGCGCGTGCATATCGCGAAAATGCGGCGGTCGTCCCGACGGATCTTGGTAATAAGTTTCTGGCAACGCAATGTCGTCTGCATACATATCCCAAAACTTCTGATCCGGCGTATAGGGCGCGTGCGGTCGCGGCAGCGACACCTGCATACAGAAGGGATCTCCCTCAGACCCCTCCATAAATTCAATCGCCCGACCCACACACCAGTTCTCAACATTGTACTCCAATGGCAGTTCCGATGGCCGGGCGCGAAACTGATTCTGCGGCAAACCAACAGGATGGAGGGCCGGGTAGCCGGTGATGCGGAAGTTGTCGTTTTGCTCCAACAGACCGGCTCCCGCCAAAAACGTTTGATACGGCGACAGACCGCCCGCACTCGGTTCCGGCGTCGAGGTACCAGACATCCAGTAATCAACATGGTCCAACAGCCAATCGCGCGGCTGGTTGGGCACATGCGTCTTGCCGATCACCGCCGTCTTGTACCCGTGCTGCTTAAAATGGCCGAGGAAACTCTGCATCCCCTCCGGACGCGGCCCGCCCAAACCGAAGAAACCGTGGTTGTGGCAGTACTGTCCCGTGTACATGCTCATGCGGCTAGGCGTGCAGATCGGATTCTGGGTGTACGCCGCTGAAAAGCGCATCCCCTCGCTGGCCAGCCGATCCATGTTGGGCGTCAGCGCCTGCGCGTGGCCTTCGCAGCCCATACAGGCCGCTTGGTGCTGATCAGATAGGATGTGCAGTACATTCATTCGACACCTCAATTGGCTCTCTAGTCGTCCTCATCCTCGCCGACGACATGGGCTATTCCGACCTCGGCTGCTACGGCTCCGAAATCCTAATGTCGTCTTCTGTCAATGTCCGTTCCAATGCTCTGTCCCAGTCCATGCTGTCTTTCTCAAGCGTTGTCTGTACGCATCCGGGCAATTGCCGTCCACAGATGTACATCTCGGGAGTGCCCCAGTGCTCCGTGCCTTCGGGAATCCTTGGTCTGTTCCCGGTATGCTGAATTGTAGCTTTCATGTAATGCACGATATAAGCCCGCCGAAACCGATCTGATCTGTTGGGTGTGCTGCGGTGCAATAGCGCATTGTTGAAAAACACCAGTGCGCCCTTTGGCACTTCTACTGGAATAGCCTGTTCTTCCATCTCGTCGGACACAGTCACTCTCTTTTGCAACAAATAATCATCGCTCTCGACCTGACTGTGATCTATCACGCCCAAGCGATGGCTGCCGGGGATCACCCACAAGCATCCGTTCTCTTCGTCCGCATCATCCAGCGCCAGCCAAGTTCCAATCGTCGATTGGTCTATGGCGTCTCCTACGCTACTGATATAAATGTTGCGGAAATACCACGAGTCCTGATGCCACGCAATAGGCCGCCCGGTGCCCGGGGGTTTAAAAAAATACAGATCGTTTGGACAGAACAGGTCTCGCCCTACGATCTCTGTGACTGCATCCAGTCGCCTTGGATCGCGAATGTGTGATCGCACCAATGCACTGAATCTGTGAAGTCGCGTTATACTGTTTAACGATGCAGGCCCAGAAGTCGCATCAGTTCCGGCATTGCGTTTCAGAATTGCTTGCTTCTCTTTTTCTGTCAACACATCAGAGGTCTCAACGAGTTCTACGAGATCTTCGATTCTATCGCGCAGTGCATCAATCTCATAAGTGTCGAAGGCATCTGCGCGAATAAAGAACCCATCTTTTGCATACTTTTCGCGTTCTTCCGCAGTCAATCCATGCGTTGTAGTGTCAACTGTTGCCACAAACATCTCCTTTCCTTTTGAGAATTATTAATTTAATTCCTAATGCCTAATTTTTAATTTGCAAAGAAGGAGTCCCTCCATGCCCACCACCTCCCAACGCC
Organism: Candidatus Latescibacterota bacterium; assembly: GCA_022827835.1. Taxonomy (GTDB): domain Bacteria; phylum Latescibacterota; class UBA2968; order UBA8231; family UBA8231. Next base: position 28,988 of record JAJEIO010000029.1, on the reverse strand, counting down.
CCAACATCGTCCTCATCCTCGCCGACGACATGGGCTATTCCGACCTCGGCTGCTACGGCTCTGAAATCCGCACCCCCAACCTAGACAGCCTCGCCGCCCAGGGTTTGCGCTTCTCGCAGATGTACAACTTCGCCCGCTGCTGTCCCTCGCGCGCGGCCCTGCTGACCGGTCTCTATCCACACCAGGCCGGCATCGGCCACATGGCCGGCGGCATCCCCAACGCCCCCGGTTATGGCGGCTACCTGCGCCACTCGGCCGTCACCATCGCCCAAGTGCTCAAGGAGCGCGGCTATCGCACCCTAATGTCGGGCAAGTGGCACTGCGGCAAAAGGCCCGACAGCGCCGACAGCCCTCCCGAGATGCAGCACGGCTTCGACCGCCTCTTTGGCCTCGGTAGAAACAGCGGCTACTTTGGCGGGCGCACCTGCATCCTCGACGGCGAACCTATCGCCGCCAATCCCACCGACTTCTACCTCACCGACGCCATCTCCAATCACGCCGTTGACTTCATCTCCGCAAGCGCCGACCAACCCTTCTTCATGTACATCGCGTACACAGCACCGCACTGGCCGCTCCAGGCCTTTGAGGAGGACATCGCCCGCTATCAGGGCCAGTACCGCAAAGGCGGCTGGGACGCCGCGCGCACTGCCCGCCACGAAGCGCTCAAAGACATGGAAGTCGTCAACTCCCACTGGGACATCTCGCCCCGCGACGAGGACGCACCTCCCTGGCATGAAGCGGCCGACCCAGATTGGGAAGACCGACGCATGGCCGTGTACGCGGCTCAGGTCGATCGCATGGACCAAGGCATCGGCCGCATCCTCGCCAAACTCCGCGAACTCGACCTAGAGGACAATACGTTGGTCATTTTCCTCTCGGACAACGGCGGCTGCGCTGAATTCTTGTGCGAGGATGGCAATCGCATCGACTGGGTCTTTTTACAGGGCCTCACCACCCACGACGGACGGCCCGTGCAAATGGGCAACATCCCCGGTCTAATGCCTGGGGCCGATGACACCTACATGAGCTACGACGTGCCTTGGGCCAACGTCAGCACCACCCCCTTCCGCCGCTACAAGCGCTGGGTGCACGAAGGCGGCATCGCCACTCCCTGCATCGTCCGCTGGCCTGCCACCATCAAGCAACCCGACCTTGCGCACGCCCCGGCTCAAATCATCGACATCACCGCCACCCTCATCGACGCAGCCGGCGCTTCCTATCCCACCGAATACGACGGCCACACCATCACCCCCCTCGAAGGCGAGAGCTTCCTCGCGCTCCTCAAAGGCCGCGAGTGGTCGCGCGAAAAGCCTATGTACTGGGAGCACGAGGGCAATGCCGCCATCCGCATCGGACCGTGGAAACTAGTCTGTGAAACCAGCGGACAAGGCGGTTGGGAACTCTACAACATGGAAGAAGATCGCACCGAACTCAACGACCTAGCGGAGCGCGAAAAAGATAGAGTCAGGAAAATGGAACGGCGCTACCGCGAATGGGCCGACCGCGCCGATGTCCTGCCCTGGCCCATCAACCCCGGCACGTGGAGATTCGCCGGTATGAACCGGGACGGCACCTTCTACATGCGCGGCCAGCACGGCCACATGGTCTAGGACGCCCCTACTGCACCACTCCTACCTTCCTGTAAATCTCTGCACCACCCCTACCTTCCGGTAAATCTCCTCGCGCACTTTGTAGATTTCCCGCGCCTCTTGGGTCATCTCCGCTCCACCCCGTTCCGTCCATTCGGCCACGAAATCGTCGAAATAGTCGAGGTCGCGCTCGCCGCGTACGATTTCGGCGTAAACCGTCATCTGCAAATTGCGCAGATCGCGCAAGTGCTTGATCGACGAAGGCACCACGTCCGGCTTGCCGAAAAGTCCGGCCTGCGCCCACTCGGTGCGCTGATAGCGCTCGCGGTGTTGCAGCATCGCCGTCGGCAGGTACTTATCGGCAATGGTGGGCCGGACCCCGCAGGGTGCGAAAAAGCCACCCGGGCCATCGACGCTCAACACAGTCAGATGCTTGCTGGCAACGTTGCGGTCGTCGTAGGGCGGCAGATGGTACAGGCCGCGCTCGGCGTCGAACTCCCAATGCACACCCCGCTGGCCCATCCGCACCTCGACAAAAAGCTTTTCCTCAACAGCTAGCGCCTCGAAAATCTTGAGCATCCGCACGACCTTCTCAGGCGCGGCCGCTACCTGCTTGCCGAAGACAAAAACATGGGCCGCCGTGCTCCACACCCGCGCCCCACGGATGCCCTCTGGGCCAGCCGGAAACGGCCCGACCACCACCTCAGCACCCGGCTGCAACTCGGCAATGACCGACACCAACGACGCCTTGTTGTACTGGTCAAAGCTGCTATAGCCGCCGTGGCTAAAGAGGTACCCCGTCTTGCCGCTGACGAATTTCTGGTAGGGTATTGGGCTGCTCTTGATTTGACCGATCGCAAAGTCGGGGTCAATCAGCCCGTCGGCGTACCACTCGCGCAAAAGGCCCAAGATCTCCTTAACCTCGGGCCGAGTCCCGCCCCATACGACCTCACCATCGCGCAGCATCCAGCCGTGTGGCACGATCCCGTAGGCCCCGAAGACCGCGCCAAACACATTGAACCAAGCCTGCGCATTGGGACACATGCCGTAGGTGTCTTGTATCCCATTGCCATCCGGGTCCTCGTGGCGAAACTTCCACAGCGCCGTGTACATCTCGTCGAGGTTCTCCGGCACCTTGTCGATGCCGACGTTGCGCAGCCAGTCCATCCGCCAGATCCCCGGCACGGGATAGCCCAAGCTGCTGCCCCAAGTGGGGATGCCGTAGTTGGCCCCCTTCCAGTAGGCGTAGAGCCACGCCGAGGGCGCGTACTCGTTGAGATAGCGCACGTAGTTGGGCGCGTGTTTTTGGATGACCTCGTAGGGAATGGGCAGCGCATAGCCGTGGTGGGCGTCCTTTTGCACCACGACCGGATCGCCGGCGTAGAACAAATCGGGCACATTGCCACCGGCAAAGACCAGTGGCCGGCGTCGCATATAGGCAAAATGACTAGTAAACTGCGGCTTGAAATCGACGTTGAACCGCGCTTCAAGCCGCTTTTCGATCCAAGTCCCCTCGCGCGCAGTGGGAAAGCGCGGAATGCTCATCCAAGAAATCTCAAGCCGCTCCTCTGGGTCATCGACCACCGCATCCCAGTCGATACTCAGTTCCGCCTCTGCCACCTGTATCTTTCGCGCCTGCCGCTCAGCGAGGGCATACACAGTGCTAATGCCGGCGAAAAACGCCAACAGGGCGAAAATTTTTCTCCGCGTCATAGTACCCTAATTAGGGATCGATTCTGAACCGGCCACTTCGACAAGCTCAGTGGCCTACTTGGGCGAGCTTCAGTGTCCGGCCATTGAGCTTGTCGAAATGGCATCCAAAAAACAAGGGAGGCAGATCAAAGTCGATCCACCTCCCTAAGTCAAACCCGCAAACTACCGGGCCAGCTACTGCATGTACGAAGCCTTGATGTGGCCCCAGCTATCGTTCTCGACGGCGGTTGGCAAAAGATCCATCTGCGCCGGTAGCAAGATGAAGTCGGTGATGCACTTGCCATCGCCGTTGCCGCAGCGCGCACCGCCCATGCGCCAAGCAGCGAAGCGGCGATCGGTGTCGTTGTCAGTGCCTACGTCGTTGTCGATAATCGAGATGCCCAGACCGATGATGTCGTTTTCACCAAAGTCGTGCTGGACGCTGTTTTCGGGCGACGCGTGATCAAAGTCGTCCCAGCCCACGGTCCACCACTCAACTTGGAAGGTCGCCTCAGTGGCGTGTGCGCCGTTGAGATTGAAGGAGTTGGGGCAACACGAATAAGGCTCGACGTCGTGCCAAGTGGCGCTTGAGGCCCAAAGCCAGTTCCAGCCAATCGGCTCCATCGGCGGCCAGCGGTAGTGGCTCATCTGGTTGAGGCGACCCCGGTTGCGCAGCACTTCTTCCTCGGTGTCGAAATCGTCAGCACCAAACCACGAGACATCGCCGCCGTGGTTGGCATCGAGGTTGATCTCAAAGCTGTCGTCGCCGCCAGCACCACCTATACCGCCGGCATCGCGGTCCCATAGATCGTCGAAGCGGTCATAGACGAAGTAGAGGCGGTCCAGCTCGTCGTTCCAGCCCGAGGTCCAGCGGAAGTTCAAATCCGCAGTATTGACCTCGGCTCCAACCTCGCCAGCCACTACTACGTGCAGGAGCTCGCCGTTGAATTCGCTGAACGGCGTGAGCCACAAATTGTCGGGCACTACGTCCCACTCGGAAATATCGCCATCCATCACCGGCAGATGCGACGTGGGCCACTGCCAGACGCCCAAAATCAGCCCCTCGGGCACGTGCGCCGAAGAAGGCGAACTCAGGCCCAAAAGCGATACGGCCACACTCAGCGTCAATAGTTTCCTCATGACTTATCTCCCTCTCGTTAGAATGGGGGTTGATTCAATAAATAAAATTTCCGTGCCAATGCACTTCGGAGCACTCTTTGAAGCACATTAAGCTGTTAGTGATAACAAATGACGCTTATGTTGTCAATGTATTATTAGAAGGCGCGTTTATGATCCTGATAGTCTTACTCCTCCTCGCGCTCTGCCCAGCGCCCTCCCAAGCCCAGCCATCCGCTTCCGAGCGCATGGCCGCTCGCCTGCGGCAACTCGCCAGCGAAATCCGCGCCCAAGTCCCCTCCAACCTCAACACCCTAAACATGAACGCTGCCAGCGCCGCCTACCTGCGCGAGCAGCTAGCCAAAGCGCAAAATCACAATCGCCAACAAGCCCTGCGCCTCGAACTGGCCATCCAGCTCCTGCGCGCTGGCCAGACGCGCGAGGCCATCGCCGAACTGCAACTCTTACAAGCGCAAGACCTGCCCCCCAGCCTCCACACGCGCGTCCGCGACCGGCTGGGCATCGCCTACCTGCGCCTCGGCGAGCAAGAAAACTGCCTGCTCAACCACACCATCGCCTCCTGTCTGCTGCCCATCCAAGGCGAGGGGATCCACACCCTGCAAGAAGGCTCACAGGCCGCCATTGAACAGTACACAGCGGTCCTACGCGAAAACCCAGATGACCTGAGCGCCCGCTGGTTGCTCAACATCGCCTATATGACCCTCGGCCAGTATCCCCACGCCGTCCCGTCCGAGTGGCTAGTTCCCCCGGCTTGCTTCGCCGACTCCTCCACTATCGGGAGCTTTGCGGACCGAGCACCGGACCTGGGCTTGGACGTGGTCGCCCTATCCGGCGGCAGCATCGTCGATGATTTCGACAACGACGGCTATCTCGACGTCGTCGCCTCTTCTTGGGGCCTAGACGACCAGCTTCGCTACTTCCGCAACCAAGGCGACGGCACCTTTGCCGAGCGCACCGAGCAAGCCGGCCTCACCGGCCAAGTTGGCGGCCTCAACATCTGCCAAGCGGATTACGACAACGACGGCAACCGCGACATCCTCGTGCTGCGCGGGGCCTGGCTCGCCGACTTGGGCCACCACCCCAACTCCCTGCTGCGCAACAGCGGCGGCACCTTCGCCGATGCGACCGAAGCAGCCGGCCTCCTCGCCTTTCACCCCACCCACTCGGCGGCCTGGAGCGACTACGACAACGACGGCGACCTCGACCTCTATGTCGGCAACGAGTCCGACGCCTGGGAGCGGCACCCCTGCCAGCTCTACCAAAACCAAGGCGACGGCACCTTCGCCGATGTCGCGCCCGAGCGAGGCATCGACAACATCGGCTTTGTCAAAGGAGTGACTTGGGGCGACTACGACGACGACGGCGATCCCGACCTCTATCTCTCCCGCCTCGGCCAAGACAACGTCCTCTACCGCAACGAGGGACCGCGGAAACCGTTTGCCGACGCGACCGAGGAGGCTGGCGTGGCCGAGCCGCAAGGCTCGTTCCCCACTTGGTTTTGGGACTACGACAACGACGGCGACCTCGACCTTTTCGCCGCTGGCTACCACAGCGAAAACCCCGACGACATTGCCGCAGTCTATCTGGGCCAGCCCTCGTCCGCAGCAAGGCCCCGCTTCTACCAAAACCAAGGCGACGGCACCTTCGCCGATATAACGACACAGGTCGGGATGGACGGAATTATCCTAGCCATGGGAGCCAATTTCGGCGATCTCGACAACGACGGCTTCCTCGACTGCTACATCGGCACCGGCAACCCCGACCTGCGCTCATTGCTCCCCAACCGCATGATGCGCAACGTCGGTGGACAGCGCTTTGCGGAGGCGACCTTCTCCGGCGGCTTCGGCCACATCCAAAAAGGCCACGGAGTTTCCTTTGCCGACATTGACAACGACGGCGACCAAGACATCTACATCGTCTTAGGCGGGGCCTATGACGGCGACTTCTACCAGAATGTCTTGTTTGAAAATCCCGGCCACGGCCATCGCTGGCTCACCCTCCGCCTCGAAGGCGTCCAGTCCAACAGGGACGCCTTGGGCGCCCGCATCCAAGCGCGCATCCGCGAAAAGGGTATCGTCCGCGACATCTACGCCACCGTTGGCTCGGGCGGCAGCTTCGGAGCGTCGAGCCTGCAACAAGAGATCGGTTTAGGCCGTGCCGATACACTTCTTTTTATAGAAATCACCTGGCCGACAACGGGCCAAAAGCAGCGCTTCCACGACCTCGCCATGGACCAGATCATCCACATCCGCGAGGGGGACGACGCGCCCATCCCGATCCACCTCAATCGCCTCTCCCTCTCCTCTACCCACCATTAGCTCCTAACGCCCTTCGATGGCGCGGATCGTCTCTTCCACCGTCCGCCGCCCCTCGCTCCGCACCCCAATCTCGGCATACGCAACGCGCGCCTGTTGCAGCATCTCTAGCGCTCGCTCCTGTTCCCCCTTCTTGCGGTACACCAACCCCATATTGCCCAAACTCTGCGCCTTCCCCTGTCGGTGCCCGATCAACTGAAAAACGTGCAGGGCGTCGCCAAATGCCTTGAGCGCCTCGTCCAAGCGGCCTTGCTCAAAGTAGATGTTGCCGATATTGCTCAGTTGCGTGGCCTCACCTTGGCGGTTGCCCGCTTGCGTGAAAACGTGCAGGGCGTTCTCAAAAGAGGCGAGTGCCTCGTCGATTTTGCCTTGGCGGAAGTAGATGTGGCCGATGTAGTCGAGCTGGGTCGCCCCCTCGGCATAGAGATCGAATTCGCGGTACAGGGATAGTGCCGCGCGATGAGATTCTATCGCCTCGTCGAACCGGCCCTGCTTTTGCAGCACTTGACCGATCTTGCTCGACTGGACGGCTCGGCCGCGCGGATGGCCGTGGGCGACGTAGATCTCCAGCGCCGCCTCAAAGGCAGACAGCGCCGAATCCAAATGACTCTGGTACAGATGCACATCGCCGATGTGATCCAATGCCTGCGCCCGCTTGCCCGGGTGGCTATCGTAACGCTGGTAGGTCGCGAGCGCCGACTGGTACGCGGACAGCGCCGAATCCAAACGGCCCTGCTGAAAAAAAATGCGCGCCATGCGGTCGAGCGTCTCGGCTTGGCTAGCCACCTTTTCTTGCGCCTGATGTATAGAAAGCGCCTCGCGGTAGGCGACCAACGCGGCCTCTAGATCGTCCTGCTGCTGGTAAATTTGTCCGATTCGCACTAGCTGGGTGGCGCGGGCCGCGTCGTCGGCTAGGCGTTCGAGGACGGCCAGTCCTGCGGAAAAGTAAAAGTGCGCCGAATCGAGCCGGCCCTCGTCTAGGTGGATGTTGCCGATATTCGTCAGGCCGCCAGCTTGGCCGCGCAGATACCCCTCGTCTCGGTAGAGTTCCAGCGCCTCCGCAAAGGCCGACCGCGCCGAATCCGCCGCACCTCGGACGAAGTAAACCGTGCCAATGCGGTCGAGGTCTCGCGCCAGCCCGAGGTAGTCGCCAATCTGCCGATGTCCATCCCGCGCCTGTTTTAGGAAGCCAAGCGCCTGCTCTGGGTCGCCCTGCATGAAATAGGCTGAACCTAAATCGCCCAGCGCTTGGGCCTCACCAGCGGCAAAGCCGTTCTGCCGATGCAGCGCCACCGCATCTTGGTAGAACACTAGCGCCGAGTCGAGCCGCCCGAGGCGCTGATGAGCTTGGCCCAGATTGCCTAGCAAAGCGGCTCGAACATCTTCTCGTGTCGCCGAAAGTTCCAGTCCCTTTGCTAGCATCTCCCCCGCCCTTTCATACTCGCCATCGCACAGCAGCGCGACCCCCGCATTGAGCCAGACTGCCGGAGACGGTCGCCGCGCCGCGGCCTGCAAATAGCTCTCAGCCGCAGCACCGCAGAGCCCTCCGCTGAGGTGTTCTTCGCCCGCAGCAAAATGCACCCGCGCCGCAGCCGCCTCTTCGCCCTCTTCCGCAAAATCAACCCGCGCCGCCTTCAGCACCACCAGCCCATGCGGGCTCTCGTAGAGGACGAGCGGCGCATCTATGGATTCGCAGGACGCGAACAGCGCAAGTAGCAGCAGAACGCGATAGATAATTGTAGCAGTAGTTCGTCGGAAGTCCCGATTTGATGAAGACACGGCTAGCCGCGTCTTCCTACTCGGCCTCGTCTTGCAGACTCAATACCAGCCGATCGTCAAAATGCACCACTCCAAAACGCTGGGGCACATGGAATTGCGGCTTGGGCGTCCGGGTATTAGACCAAGTGATGTACTGCAAATTGACCGCGCCGCCTGTGCGGTACAGGTTGAGACGCCACACATCGCCAGCGGTCGGGGGCAGGTTGGGAGCGTATGGATCGAATACGGCAAAGGGCAGGGCGATCTCAGTAGTCCAGAGCGTGTCCTGATCCGTTTCTTGGTTGAGTGTACCTTGGATGTCGATGGCCACCTGCACGCCCTCGCCGTTCCATGCGGACGAACGATCGGCGTGTGGCGAGCGGTCCAGAATCGTGCCCAAGGCATTGAATTCAAAGTTGAAATAGCTGGTGACTTGGCTGGTGTCTGGGGCGATGAACACCTCGACGCAATCGTCGCGCGACACCGGACTGTCGCGTTCGGTCAAGGTAGCCGAAATGTGCGGGTCGTATGCGGTAAAGGCGACGTACAGATGCACATCGTCCCACAACAAGCGGGCCTCAGTGCGATCCTTAGCACCTTCAGTCCACCAAGGAAAGACGAACTGATCGATGACTTCGGCGGCCTCCCAAGAAGGCTCATCGAGGCGACCGTCCACGGTAATAGGCCCGGCGGCGCGGAGGATGGTGTGGTGCGGCAGGGCATCTTCAGCTGGAGCGGCGGAAGCGGTCAGAACTAGACAGAGAGTAGAGACGAGATAGCGCATGAAGTTTCCTATCAATCACTTCAGAAGCTGCTCAGATTTCTTCCTCTTCGGTGGCCAAAACGACCTTATCGACGTCGAGCCGCTTGGCAATCTCCATGACCTCGAGCACAAGACCGTGCCGGGTCTTCTTGTCCGTGCGAATGATCAACGTCAAACTGCGGGTCGTCTCTTTCTCGCGGGCGAGCACGGTCGGAAGTTTTGCCATACTCACTAGCTGGCGATTGAGCTCCATTGCACCCGACTTGTCAATCGAGGCCACCAATTTCTTCTCTTCGACGATGGTAGCCTGACGGGCCTGGGGCAACTCTACTTGCAGACTGTAGGGCTGCTTGAAAACCGTGGTGACCATGAAGAAAATGAGCAGCAGAAAAACGCAGTCGATCAGCGGCGTCAGATTGAGGTTTTCATCCTCTAGGTCTTCCAATATGGAGGTCCGCTGCTGCACCACTAGAGAGCCTCCTCTTTGGCGAAAGCTATACCCGCGACATCGGCCGCTTTGGCCGCATCCACCACCAAGACCACGTACTCCTGGGCAACATCGACATGCCCCTGTATGATGATATTATCGTTGTTGGCCTCTTTCATGGCCCGCTTGATCCGCTCGACCAGAGCCTCTGGCATCACGTCCTCGCCGCTGATCTGGATGCGGCCTTGGGCGTCGATGAGGATATTGATGTCTTTCTTCTCCTGCTGTTCCGTCGCCTCGCTCTGAGCCGGAAGGTCCACGTCTAGCCCCTTGGAGTGGATGAAGACAGTGGTGACCATGAAGAAAATGAGCAGCAGAAAAACGCAGTCAATCAGCGGCGTCAGATCTGGGCCTTCGTCCCTAGTCAGGCTTTCCCGTTTGCGGCTAATCACCAACGCCATTAGCCGGCTGCCTCCCCGTCCAATTGATCTTGGCCGACCATCAGCAAGGTGTTGACGAAAGCCAGCCCATAGACTTCGAGACGGCTGCGATGGTGTTCGGCGCGCCGGGCCAGCGAGCGATAGGCCACGATGGTGGGGATGGCAATCGCCAGCCCCGTGGCCGTGGTGACTAGGGCCTGCGAAATGCCGCTGGCCACCACCTTGGGATCGCCCGTACCGGCCACGGCAATGGCCTTGAAGGAGGTGATCATGCCGAGGATGGTGCCGAACAGGCCCAGCAACGGCGCGATATTGCCGATGGTATTGAGCACCACCAAGTAGCGACTTAGATAGACCTTGCCGGCTTCGTCCGTCTCCAGCACGAGCTCGTCCTTGAGGTCGGAAAGTTCCTTTTGTTCGAGCAGAAAGCGGGAGAGGTCTCCAGCACCGGCCTGTCCGGCCAAGCGGGCTAGGCGCTCGTTGGTCGGACGGAATTCGCGGCGTTCGAGCATGAGGGTGTCAAAGCGCTTGAGCAAGGAGGCAAAAATAAAACACAGCGGACCTTTGTGGTCGGCGCAGTACTGGGCAGCGGCTTTTTGCCCTCGATCCGCTAAGGCTCTTTCCGCCTCTTCGAGAGTCTGTTGGGCGGCCTGCTCGTCGGGAATGCGGCTGAGCACCCAGACCCTTTCTAAGATGAATGCCAGTGAGAGGACGGCGCACAATCCCAAGGGAATCATCAGGATGCCACCGGCTAACAGAGTTTCCATAACGAATGCCTCCCGCAATGAGTTTTGTGCGGCTCGTTGGACGCGCAGGGCCGTAATATACTTTACCGCTAGCAACATGCCAAAGAAACATCTGCCCCGTTTCTCTACTGCTAGCACAAAAAGCCCGCTTTCAAACCGCACGGAGAAATACTTGCAACCGCATATGCCTTTTCTTACCGTTTGGACTAATCCGCAAAATTTGGTGTGCTGGCGTGCTCTTTCTCGTTGAGAGGTACTATGACACCTCTGCTCATTGTAGGCACTCTGCTGGGGCTAGTAGTAGGTTCGTACTTTGTACCGACCCCAGACGAAATACAAGCTTCTTTCAAGCAGGCGCAGAAATTCTATGCCGCCGAGGACTACGAGCAAGCCATCGCAACCTACGAGCGCATCAATGCCATTGAAAGCCCGCTGCTCTACACGGCGGAGATTGAGGTCGCGGTCGGCGAGGTTACGGCCCCAATCAAAGAAATCGCCCTCTACCAGACGGGTAATAGCTACTTCAAGCGCGCCCAAGAATCCCAGCGCCGCGCCGCCTATGAGCGCAACTCCGAACGCCAGCGCCAACTCGCCGAACGGACAGCGACCGACTTCGTAGAAGCGGCCGCCTATTTCCGCAAGACCGAAGCCCAGACTACTTCCCCCCAGATGCGGGAATTGGCCCGCAACCGGCTGGTCAACTGCCTTTATGAAAGCGGCGAGTACCAGCGCACCATAGAAGAAGGCCGAGCCCTGCTGCAGAAATATCCCGACAGCCAATACCTCGACAACGCCCTCTACAATATCGGCTGGGCCTATTTTAGATTAGAGCAGTACCAAGAAAGCATCACCGCCTTTGAGGAACTGGTGCAGCACGCTCCCAAAGGGTACCGCGCAGACCGAGCACTGTTCCAAATCGGCGAAGCCTACTTTCTGCAGCAGCACTACGATCAGGCCACTTCTTGGTACCAGGAGGTAGTAACCCGCCAAGACATCGAGCACCTCAGCGAGCGCGACCTGCTAAAGATGCGGCGCGAGAAAATAGCCGGCCTAGTAGACGAGACCGCGCTAGAACTGGCGGCCAAAGCCCAGATCAAAGTAGGCGATTGTCGCGCCCAAAGTGGGGATCTTGCCGCTGCCGGTGCCGCCTATAGTAAGGTTATAACCGCCTTCGCCCAGGAACAAAAACTGGTGGCCGAGGCCTACATCCGCCTAGCTGATATGTACACCCAAGGCGGCGATGACCAAGCAGCAGTGCGTACCTACCGCGAGGCCATTGACGGTAGCCGCAACCGCATTTTTCAGGCCAGCATGCAATCCCTGTTGGCCGAGCACTACTACGGCATTGGCAACTATCAGCGCGCCATCGCCGAATACCAACTCTACCTAGATGCGTACGGAGATGTAGCCAAAGCCGCTGGTCTGGCGGCACCTTGGGCCCTTTACAAAATTGGGCGGGCCCACTACGAGCAGGCTGAACTCCAGCGCGAAGCCGCGAACGACGACGAGGCCCGCTTGGCCTACGCACAGGCGATCACCGCTTATGAACGCATTGCCTCCGACTATCCCAGCAGCGAACTCGGCCTAGCGGCTACCCCGTTTAACATCGCCCTGTGCAACCAGATGCTCGGCACCTTGGGCAGTGCCGAGCACACGGCCCAAGCGCTGGAGCTCTACCAAGAGATCGTCGCCGCCGACCAAGACCCAGACTACGTGCGCAGTGCCCTTTTCCAACTGGGCCGCATCCACTACCAGCAAGAAGACTTCAAGCAGGCCATCGCCGCTTACGAGTCCATCCTGCAAAAATACTCCGAAGCCCCGCAGCTCCAGGGGGCCTATTTCGAACTGGCTCTGTGCTACCGAGATTTGGGCCAGCCCGGCAAGGCAGTAGAGCTATTCCGACAGCTTGACCGCACTGCAAATTTGTTTCCCAAGGCCATGCTCGAAGCGAGCAACCTGCTGGCGGCGGCGGGCGATTTCCCGGGGGCGTTAGAGGCGCTGGAAGCGGGCTTGGAGACCAGTACAGATAAAAACGAACAGGCTCGTCTCCACTACATGAAAGGACGCACCCTGATCGAAACAGAGGCATTTGTCGCCGCAGTGGAGGCATTGGGACGCACCATCGAACTGGCCGACGACGAAGAGGTGCGCCTAGGTGCCCTCTACGGCCGCGGCGTAAGCCTACTCAAACTAAAACGCTACGAGGAGGCGACAGCCGACCTGAAGATGCTGCTGCACAGCGACAACGAGGAGTTGGCAAGAGCGGCCCAGCGCATGCTTGGTCTAGCCCACCTCGAATTAGGTCAGCAGGAAGAAGCCATCGGGGACTACCAAGCCCTAGTAGCAGCAGCGACCGATTCAGTCGAACGCGCCGAACACCTAGTGGTGCTGGCCGAACTTCACTACAACCTAGAAGAATTTGACCAAGTCGAGGCCCTATGCCAGCGAATTCTCTCCTTGGACTTGCCCGCCGCGCGCGGTGAGCAACCCTATTCCCTGCAAGAAAAAGCCTATTTCCTAATGGGCGACGCCCACGGCTCACGGGGCGACGCCCAAGCGCTAATCAACACCTACCAAAAGGCCCTGTCCCACTACCCAGACTCCTATTATTCGGCCGATATGCGCTTTGCTCTGGGACAGACCCTATTCGAGCGGGAAGATCTCGCGGGAACCGTGCAAGTGCTCGAAACCTATCTGCAGAAGACGCCTAGTCATCGCAACCGCCCCTACGCCCTCTACTATCTGGGATACGCCCATTTCAACCTGACTCAGTTCGAGCAGGCCGCGGCTGCCTTTGCCGACCTAGCCAGCGCCTATCCCCAAAGCGAACTGGCACCCGACGCACTGTTCCGGGCTGGGGAGGCCCATTACAACTTGGGACAATTCGAGACGGCGCAAGGGCATTACCAGCAATTGCTCGAAATGCACCCGCGATCAGACCTAGCCGACGATGCCCTCTACAATCTGGCTTGGTCCCATCTCAATACGGAACGGGTGCCCCAAGCCATCGCCGCCTTCCAAAGCGTGGTTTCCGACTACCCTATCAGCGCTCTGGCAGCCAATGCCCAGTTCACCATCGGCGACTTTTACTACAACGAGAAGGAATACGACAAAGCCCTGCAGGCCTACCAAGAAGTCATCCGCCGCTTTCCCATCAGTCCGGTAGCACAAAAGGTTCCCGAGTTAATAGATGATCTGCGCGAAGTAGTGGCCTACCTGCGCTACGCCGAAGTCGAGGAGATCTTTGCCCAAGCCCTTGAAGAGCAAGACCCGGCCCAGTTCCGCCGGGCGGCAGCCGGCTTTGCGAAAATCGCGCGCGACTATCCCGGCACCGAAAGCGAGATCGGAGCGCTGAGCAATATGGGGGTCTGCTACGAGTCATTGGGGCAGTGGAAGGACGCGGTGCAGGCTTACGATCAGGTTCTCGATCGCCTAGCCGATGAACAGGCCGAAGCCCATCGCTTTGCCCGCATGCACAAAGAGTGGATCGAAACCAACCGCTTATAGGAGTACCATGGCCGCTCAAATCGATGCCAAACGCTTCGCCACGCCGACGGACGCACTCCGTTTGGAGGAATTGCTGCGCCGACAGCGCGGAGTGCTCTACCGGGCGCTAGCGGTGGCTATTGTTCTGTTGGCCATACCCGTAATCTACCTAGCTACTAGGGAAGAAGAAAAAAAAGCGCCTAAACCCCCACTGATGCACCTAGTGGTGCGCAAGCCGCGCCTGACCAAAGCCTTTGAGTTTGAGAAACAGCAAATCCCCAAGCGGCAGATGACCCGCCAAGTGCGGGCGGCCAAGCCGCAAATCACCCGCAAACCCCAGATTCGCCTCCCCGACCTAGTCGGCAAGATCAAGACTTTCCGCTTCGGCGTTGCCAGCGGTGCTGACCTAGGCTTGGAAGTGGTCCAGCCCGAAGTACAGCGCGTCGCCATTAAAAGCCCCAAAGAGCCGGAGAAGCGCATCAGCATGCAGGAAGAATTCCTCGACTTGGAAGCGCTGGATATCGGCCGCTATAAGGGATTGGTGGTCCAGGATCCGGCCGACAAACAGAACATTACCGGCTTCGTTTACCTAGCCCTAGCCTGGGGCAACGACTTCAAACCATCAACCCAGCGGGCCATCTTCGAGCTGGTCGAAGCGATTAATGGATTTACCCAGATTCGGGCCGAAGTGGACGACCATCTCTTCCTCGATTCGCGCGCTATCTTCCGGGCACCCTTCGTGTACATCTCCGTCGATCAAGCCTTTGAACCCACCCAGCAGGAGATCGCCAACCTAGGCGACTATTTGCGGCAGGGCGGCTTTGTCATGGTCGAGGCCATGGGCGAGTTGGGTCGGGACGCCGCCACCGAGTACACCCCAGCCGAAGCCTCACTGCGGGAAATGCTCAAGGCTTCGCTCGGACGGGATGCGCGCTTCAAGGTCATCCCCAACGATCACCCCATATACCACAGCTTTTACGACTTCGACGATGGCCCACCGCCAAAGCGGACTCAGGAAAGGCTTGTGCACAGCCGCGACTTTCATCCCGAAGTGCCCTTTCTCGAAGGCATTTCTCTGGGCGAGCGACTAGTGGCGATCTTCACGACCAAGGAATATGGACGCGCCTGGGAAAAGGAATTCCGCAACGAGCCACAGCTACAAATGGGCGTCAACCTAGTGGTGTTCGCCCTGACTCAGCAAGGCTCCATTGCCCAGCAACAGATCGATTTCTACACGGAGCAGAACCAATGAGTAAAGAGGATAATAGCGCGCGCGGCCGATTGATCTGGATTATTGCTCTGTGCGGTCTGCTATCAGGCTGTTTTCTCTTTCCCACGGCCGTCAAGCGCGAAACCCTGCTGTTGCCGGTCGTCGAATCCGCAGAAACCGAAGGGGCCTATAGTCTGCAAGAGAATGGCGCGACCTCTTGGGAACTGGCCGGTCTGCGCCTCGAAGTAGAGCACATGACCGACGCCAAGCTCAACGCCCTCTTCCCCGACGAATCGGGGCGCGGCAAGTACTCGACCAATCCCTATACCTACGGCAACTGGACCGATACGCGCCTAGGTTATACGCCCAACCGCTTCACCGTTTTCAAAGTCACTATTTTCAACCGCACTCAGCCCAAAGTCATGCTCGACCCCCTGGCCGCCGTATTGGAGACCGACCAAGGCCAGTTCCTGCGCGCCTACGGCATCACTTCGTCGTCGCCCTATGGCAATTTCGAAAATTACTACCGCTCGCAGCGGGGTCAGAGCGGCAACGAATTCTATCGCTTCGAACTGCGCATGGGCATGGTGCGCAGTTATAACTACGAGGAGGACCAGCCCATATTTAAGGGCGAGAATTACGGCGGTTTCGTCGTCTTCGATCCGGTTTATCCCGAAACCGAGGAAGTAGTGCTGACCCTCAAGGACTTCGTCTTGCGTTTTGGGGCTTTTGACAAACCCGTGGAAAAGCGGGATCTGCGCTTTGCCTTTAAACACAAAGTGGAAAACCTCGTCGTGCAAAAGGGGGCAACCAGCGGCAAAACCGCTGAAACACTGATGATTTCCGAGAATGGCCCCAGCCAGATCATGGGCAACCTATCTGGTGACCGCACCCGCAGCCTGAGTGCCATTCGGGCCGTGGTGCGGCAGCGCTTGTCGGGTCTCAACCGCTGCTTCGTCGAAGCATTCGACACAGGAGAGGCCACCGAAGGCGCAGTGACCATGCGCTTCACCATTGAGGTGGGTGGAGCCGTTTCCGAGGCCAAGGCCACTAACTCAAACGTGGGCAGCCAAGCTGTGGGCCAGTGCATGCAGCAAGAAATTATGCGGTGGACTTTCCGGCCCATTGATATAGGGGCACTGCAAACGCCGGCGACTGGCGCAACGAGTGGAGAGAATGGACCGGCGAGCGGTCCCGGAGCGCGGGCCACAGCATCCCGGTTGACGCCACTACCTGTATTGGTGACGTATCCCTTCACTTTCAAGGTGGAATAGTGCGATTCAGCATACTCTTTGCAATTTTCTTTTTTCTCGCCGCTTGCGGCCGGGAAGAAGTGCCGCTGCTTGCGGTGCACCAGATATTGAACAAAACCGGAGCAACCCTAAAGGAGCGCTTGGGCGAGCCGGATTTCGACTTTGTGCGCTCCGATAAAGTAACCACTCTACAGTGGAGAGATGCGGATGGAGATAGCACCTGGGTTTACGTGGATTTGATACACGACAACGCGTCTTATGTGACCTATACGTTCAAAAAGATGGAGCCTTTTGATACAGAAGAAGCCCTGCGGCGCATTGGCCTGTCAGTGCCGGAGCAGGAGCCGGAACACGTCTGGGAAAATGGCTCAAAGCGCTGGAAGCCCTTCGGCCAATACCACCGTTTGGTGGTCAATCCAGTTACCAAACTCGTCACTGTAAGCCTCGACATTGAGTCGGGAGCACAACGAGAAATAGCTGAGCAATGAAATCCATGCCCCTAGTAGCGGGTCTTGTTCTAGCGGTGCTCTCGCCCGCGGCTGCAGCCGAGTGGCAGATAGCGCAATGGGACCAGACCGTTTACTACCGGCTTACCTTCAATGCGGCTGAAGCGACCCAAGCCGCGTTGCGTCTGACCGCGATCAATGAATACGAGGTTTTCCTCAACGGCGACTCGGTAGGCAGCGATGGCGACTGGACGACCGTAGAGGAACTGGCGGTCGAACTGCAAGGCGGTGCCAACCATCTAGCCGTGCGCGTGGAAAACTGGGGCCAGGGCAACGGCAGCGGTCTGCTCGTCGAAGTGGTCGCCGGCGATCAGGTCTGGCTGAGTACTACCAGCGGTCTGCAAGAGGTCTGGCGCTGGAGCGGCGATCCCCAGCAAGGCACCGACTGGCTGACGGCGGATGTGAGCGAGATCGCAGGGTGGACAACGGTGCAGCGCGGTTGGCTAGAACGTCCCAAGCTTTCCGGTTGGGACGACACCCTCGGAGCGGAAGTAATTGCCGGCTACCCGGGGGGCGTTGACGTGGGCGGCGACGGGCTGAGCTTGCGCACGGTCGAGGGAGAGAACTTGGCACTTAGCCAGTCGGCCAATCGACCGGAGGTATTTGACGGCCAAGCCGAAAGCGTCTGGACGATCGAACCCGACGAACTCAATAGCTTTGCCCGCGTTGATCTAGGCATCCAGCGCTTGCTCGGCGAAGTGCGGGTCTTTACGGCCGGAGAGAATGCCGAAGATTTTGCCGCCAACACGCTGCAGGGGTACGCCGTCGAGGTCAGCAACGACGGTTTTCAATGGCGCGAAGTCGGTGCCATTCGTGGCATTGCCGATTTTGCGCAAACCGCCGTCGCCTTCGAGCCAATCTTCGGCCGCTTTTTGCGCGTGGTCGCCACTGAACTCGATCCACTGCGGCGGGCCCGCGTCGCCGATATTCAGGTGACCGGTCAGGGAGTGGCTCCCTCGGGTACGTTCACTTCGGCACCGCTGGATCTAGGTTTGCCCGGCCAGCGCAAGATCTACGACCGCTTCCGCTGGACCGGACAGCGTCCCGCAGGCACCGCCCTGAGCATGCGGTTCCGCACTTCGAACGACGGCGTCTCTTGGAGCGACTGGAGCCCTGAGACCGACGCCTTAGAAGCCGATCTGCAGGTGCCCGAACCGAGGGACTTGCTGCAGTATCGAGTCAATTTCTCCACTGATTTCGAAGACGTCGGTCCGCGCTTGGATAGTCTAATCATTGCTTTCTCCGAGCAGACACCCGCCTCGGCTGCCCGCGTCCGGGTAGAACCGAACAAGGGAGTGGTAGGGCGCGAGGTCGAATTCGTCTACCACCTCGGAGTCGAATTCGACGAGGGCGATTTAGGCGTGGAGCGCATCCGCATCGACATGCCGAGCCGAGCCGAGGTAACAGAAATTGTGCCTCCCTCGGGGATGGAAGTTGCCCGCACGACTATTGCGGGCGACGCGCTGGAGTTGGTATGGGCCGATCTCTGGAACCAGTCCGGCCAGTTGCAACTGCGTTTCAGGGCGCGGTTGCTGACCAACCAGTTCGCCTTTTCCACGCGCCTTTTTAGCCCAGAAGCAGCTATCTCACTCGATGCCGAGGAGGATGACGCCTCTGATCCAGACACTGGTGCCCCGTACTCCTGGAGCGTGCGAGCGCTCGACGCGGTTGGGCCGATATTGGACCAAGTGCGAACCAATCCGCCCGTTTTCACCCCCAACGGCGACAACATCAACGACCATACCATCGTTGAATTCGTCCTCTCTCGGATCAGTGTGCCGCAGGAAATAGACGTGGACATTTTCGACCTAGGAGGCCGCTTGGTGCGTCAGTTAGACACCGGCGCGCTGCGCGGCGGCCAATACGTGCGCCCTCCAGCCGCAGGCGACCCTGCGCTCAGCCCGGGTTTTTGGGACGGTCTCGACAATGACGGCACCTTGGTAGTGCCGGGTCTATACCTAGTGCGGGTGCGGGCCCAATTGGACCAAGGCGACGAAACTGTCGTGGGCTCCGTAGCGGTGGTGTACTGAAATGCGCTGCTTTAAAACAACCTGCCTGCTTTTGCTGATGCTGACCGGCTTTTTTGACCGGTCCCACGGCCAGTACCTCAACCGCGAATACTATCCCCTGTGGGCCAATGAGGATTACGAGAACTACGCTCATTTTTCCTACCGCGATATCCGTCTGCGCCGCCTAGCGGGCGGCTTCTTCCTCGACGAGGAGACGCGCGTTTACGACCCCTTCGGCTTCACCCTGCTCAACGGTGCCGATCTCTACCGCACCCAGGAATTTCGCACCATCTCGCCCTTTGGCGGCAGCATCATTTTCAAAGACGACGACTACCGAGACCTTTTTCAGAATCTGGTCGTCGCCAGTGATTCCTATCAGGACTGGGGTTCGTCGGTCATCCTCGGCCGGGCCGTGGAGGCTCGCTTCAAGCCCATGATGTTGTCGATTAACCGCATGAATGGCATCCGCTGGGACTCCAATTCGCAGCGCAACCGCTTCACCATACTCGGCTCGCGCATTTCCGAACCCCTGCGCAATTTCGCCTCGGCGCGGCCGCTCGACTTTGTGACCTATCTCTTCGGCGGACACTGGAAAACCCAGATCGGCAGTGTCTTGCAATTTGGCGCTTCGTACGTCAACACCCATATCACCGATACCTTGCTGGGACGCCGGGAGGGATCTTTCCGCAAAGGGGCTTTCCCCACCAACCTGGTCACACCCAGCGAAGTCTTTCTCGCCATCAGCGATGATTCGCCCGCCGATGGTGTTGGTGCCCAAGTCCACGATGTACAGATGATCGTCAACGGCCAGCCCAGCCAGACAGCGCCGGAAGTGCGCCGAATCGCTGGCCTCGTAGCCCTAGGCAAAGAGCGGCGCATGATTCCTGAACGTATGCGTTTGGAAGACGTGCCCCATATGCGCCGCCGTCAGTCTTGGCTGCCATACACCGTTGGTTTCGGCAGTCTCTTCGGTGCCCGCGGCGGCCTGTTTAACAATGCCGAATCAGTGGTGCTAGACGGCGAAACTGCCCTGCAGGCCGACGGCGACGATGTGTTGCTGTTCCGCTTTGAAGTGCCGCCCGAGGCCGAACATATCTCCTTTAGGGTCCTAGCGGCCAACGACTACGCCATCGACCTAGGTGCCCCCATCGGCCGAAGCGGCGTGGTCGGCTCAGCATGGGAAGACTGGCGCAATGTGGTGCGGGCCGCGGGCAACGTGCGCAACGGTTCGAATATGGGCTGGGTTGAGTTCGACTACGGCTTCCCCTCGGGTCTGGAACTCTACGGTGCCAATCTCGAACTGGACCTGCTCGGCTTTGAAGTGAGCGGCGACCTCAATACCAGCACCCACCACTTCATCTTTCCCGTCCAAGAAGGCCGACGGCACAAGCGGCCTGTAAGTGCTTATTCGCTGAAGGGCAAGCGCCTGTTTGCGAACTTCGCCGTGGGCTGGGAGCTGTACCGGGTCCCACCCCAATACCGCACCTCTTTCACTTATTTGGACGAATTCATACCCGCCCTGAAAGAATTCGAACTGGTCGATGACAACGACGATTTGGACCCCTGGCCCGATTCCTGGGAACACGACGATCCCCTAGACCTGCGCTTCCAGAACGACATCACCGAGGCGGCCATTGAGGTCAAAGAAAACCTCTTTCCCGGTTCCCTGCGCGACGTCGGCTTCGGGGTATTCCCCGGTCTAGACGACAACGGCGACGGCATCTTCGACACCAATGTCAACAACAATCTCCTGCCCGACTACCAAGAGCCCTTCCTCATGTACTTCGTCGAGTCCGAAGACTTCGTGTACGGCGACGATTTCAATAACAACGGCGTGGTTGATTCGCGCGAAAACGACAACAAACCCGACTACCCGTACGAGCGCGACAGCAAAGGGCAGCATGTATTCTTTACCTTCAACCCCACTTCCCAGCTCGAGCTGCGGCTAGGCGGACACGCTATTGACCAAATTGCTGGAAGCGGTCGCAATCGCGCCCTGTACACCAAGCTCGAATACAGCCGACCGCTGTTCGACAATATCCACCTAAAGCTGCGCCACCGCAGCAAACGCGTACAGGACGATATTCCCGACCCGCTCTATCAATACGTATCCAATCCACTGCTGCGGGGCCGCTACGAAATCGGCTTGCGCGACGATCCCTTGCGTTATCGCAACAGTCATGCCCATCTGAGCTATGTGAAATTCAACTACACCGGCGTCGATCACTTGACGCTCAACAATACCTGGCGCTGCGAACTCAACCACCGCTTTGCCGATACCTTTGACGACGGCCAGACACAAAATTCAGGCAATGACTGGTCTTTGGCCCTAGTAAATCGGATCGACTACGTCTGGCAACTGCGCCAGAAATTGACGCTGACCCCCATGCTCAAATGGACCTATCATCGCTCCGACTCAGCACTGTTGGGCGACCTAGCCGACGAGACCAACCTAGCGCCAATCGTGCGGCTCGATTTTTTCTTAACCGAACGCACCACCATAAAGGCGGGCATCCAGGGCTTTCCCCTCTTGAAGCACCGCTTCCGCGATGCCGTGGCACCTTCCAACGATTTCAATGCCTATCACTATATCATCGGCTTGCAAAACAACAGCAGCTACACCGGCTACCGGATCAGCATGAACCTAGGACTGCGAAAATCCTTTACCGACTTTGTCCACTCCAGCACGACGGGCACAGTAGAGACTTCGGAGTTTTTCCTGCAGGTGAGGACGAATTGAGTCCATGCTAAAAGCGATCTCAACAGGCGCGCTTATAGCGGCCCTAGCAACGATGGCGCGTGGCGAAGGCGACCCCAGACTTATCGAGCCCCATACCACCGGTGCCCGCCTAATGCTCTACCGTCCCGGCCTGCTCACCTACGACAACTATGGCCTAGAGGGTTACCGGACTTGGCCCCGCAATGTCATCACGCGCACGGCTAACCCCGTGTACGACGAATTCGGCGACTTTCTGGTAAACGGCGTCGAGGTGTACCACCTGCGGGAGAACCGCCGCTTCGACGATCCGGCCCAGGTATTCAGCGGCAGCACCATTGCCAAGCCGAACAATTACGAGGGGTTTCTCAACCGCCTGATGGTAGCCGACGACAGCTATAATAACTGGCAGACGCGACTGATCATCGGCGACCGCATCCGCACCCACTTCTCGCCGTTGATCCTGGATCTGGCCGCCCTCAATGGCATCCGCTGGGACCTAGCCAATGAAAGGCACAACTTCTCGGTCCTAGCCTCGCGCATGGACAAGCCCGTACTCTCCCAAGAGGACGCCACCGCCTTGAGCACCGCGGCCTTCGCTTCGTACCTGTTGGGCGGCCACTGGCAATGGAACTGGCGCACCATCGACCTGAGTACCTCTTATGTGAACCTCTTCCGCATTGACACCCGCTCGCCGCCCGATTGGAATGGCATGAAGGGTCAGTTGCCCAATCGGGTACAGGTAATCGATTACTTGGTGGTCCGCATTGAAGACACCTCGCCCTTGGACGGCAACGGAGCCCGGGTCTTCGACGTCGATATCCTGCTCAACGGCGAGCGACGAGACGACATTGAACCTTTTGTCACGCGCCACAACACCGAGGATTTTAATCCGAACTTTCCCAACAAGGACTTCTTCTTCAAACGACCGATTCCACCCTACGTGGAAGTGTTAAAGGGCCACCGCTTGGGCACCTATCCGCTGCAAACACCCGAACCCGATGGTTCTTTCCGCGCCGATGGCAAGGACTATGTCCTGTTCTGGTTCCCGCTACCCGAGGGAGAGGAAGTGATGTCGGCCTCCTTCGAGGCGCTGCTGAGCGGCAATTATCGCGTCAGCGTGTCGGAGATCTACGCCGTTGACCCGCGCGAATCCCGCAATGAGCCAGCCCAGCGCAACCGCGCCACTTTTTACAAAAGTTTGGCCGGCTCCCAAGGACGTGGATCGGCCGGTGCCGATATCGAGCAGATCCGCTTTGACTACGGCCGCCAGACCGGCCTCACCTTGGCTGGCCTAGGTCTGAGCACGGACGTAAAAGGCTTCCGCTTCAAGGGCGAGTGGGCCCATAGCTTCAACTTCCTCCAGTACCCCGTCCACGATCATCGCGGCCAACGCCACGACCGCAGTGGCCACGCCTATCTGCTCAATATCGAGCGGGAATTCACCCCGAAAATTGCCGTGGGCGGGGAGCTGTTCCGCCTCAGTCCCGAGTACCGCACCCAGCTTTCGATAACCGACCTGACGCTGGGGGCGTATGCGGCCGATGGCACCGGGCCTTTCGCCGGCGCGTTGGGTTCGACCGACGAGAGCCTGAACAATACCCTCGACCTGAACACAGTGGACGACAACGACGACAAGGATCCCTTTCCAGACGATTTCTTCATACCCAGTTTCGAGGACCAGAACGGGGTTTTTCCCGGTCTGGACAAGGACCAAGACGGCACCCCCGACACCAACCGCAATCGCAATCAGGTACCCGATTACTTTGAGCCTTTTCTGCTCTACGACGTCAACCCGGACGATTTCGACTACGGCGACGACCTGAACAACAATGGCGTCATTGACGTGCGCGAAAACGACAACAAGCCGGACTACCCCTATGACCTAAACCGCAAGGGCTACCATCTCTTTGTGCGCTTCCAGCCCCAGCGGGCGCTGGAACTGACCTTCGGGCGCTACGATATGGAGGCCATCTGGGGCGGCCAGCGGGCGGATGTGTGGTACGCCAAAGCCGAGTACCAGCGGCGCTTCGGTAGCTGGGGCGAAGTGCGGGCCGTGGACTTCTTAAAGCGAGTGCGGGACGATATCCCCGACGGAGTATTTCGCTTTGGCGACGTGGCCAATTTCGACATCTTTAATCCGCGTGCCACCATTGAAACCTTTGTCGAAGACGAATTGTTAATGCGGGACAGCGCCGTCAACACCGCCTTCGTCGACTTCGCCTTCCGGGGAGTGCGCAACCTCTTTGTCGGTGCCAATCTCAAGTTCGAACTCAACCAACAGCTCAGTGCCAGCAGCGACGACAATGCGATTCGGCTATGGACTTCGGTGTTGCGCGCAGATTACCGCTGGCGTCTGGGCGGGCTAGAGGTATCGCCGCGCTACAAACTCATGCTGCGCCGCCGCACCGACGACGGCGGACGCATTCAGCCGGTGTCCGAGGTCTTCGGCTTCCCCATGATAGTGGCCGACTTCAAATTCACCGAACGCACCTTCCTGCGCGGCGGTGTCCAAGGGCTATCCGTGCTGCCTAGCATCTACCGCAATGGCCAAAATGAAGACCAAGACTACAACACCCGCGATGCCCTTTTCATGCTGGTCAATCGCTTTGAATACGCTGGTTTCGATATGGCACTTACGGCCGGCTACGAGATTAGCCGACGCCGCATGAAGGACCGCACCCGGAAATTCGAGGATATCAATTTCGAACAGTTCTTTATCCGCATGGTCGTGGGACTGGAGCCGGTACAATGATGTGGGTGAGAACAGACCAAATGGGTAAATCGCCGCCTTGGCAGTTGCGCCCATTGCTATTGGCCGCGGCTTTGCTGGTGAGCACCACAGGTCATGCAGAGGAATGGACCGTTGACCAGTGGGAGCAGACCGTGTACTACCGGCATACCCTCAATGCACCCGAGGCGGGCTCTGCCCTGCTGCGCCTGACTGCGGTAAACGAATACGAGGTTTTCCTCAACGGCGAAGCCATCGGCAGCGACGACAATTGGACCACCGTGGAAGAGTACCCAGTCGAACTCAAGCGGCGCAAAAACGAACTGGCCGTGCGCGTCGTCAATCGCGGCCGGGGCAATGGCAGCGGCCTAGTTGTGGAGGTAAGCGCCGCAGCGCAGGCATGGGTCAGCACCTTTGGTGCGTTGCAGAATTTTTGGTACTGGAGCGGTGAGCCCCAAGAAGACGCGGGCTGGCAGACAAAGGATGTGAGCCGACTGGACACTTGGCAGCAAGTACAGCGCGGCCAGCTAGACAGGACGGGCGTATCCGGCTGGGCCGATACGCTGCAGGCCGATGTAATCGCCGGCTTCCCCGGTGGCATCGACATTGGCCAGCCAGCCGGCGGTCTGAGCCTGCGTTCAGTGGAGGGAGAGAACCTAGCGTTCAGGCTGCCCTCCAACCGCCCAGAAGTATTCGACGGCCGCTTCAATACCGGCTGGACTGTAGATCCGACTGAGTTGAACGCCATTGCCCAGGTGGATCTGTTGAACCGGCGTCTAATCAGCGAGGTGCGGGTCCTGACCCAGGGCAGAAACGCCGACGAGTTTGTCCAGAATACCCTGCGCGGCTACGCCGTCCAAGTGAGCAACGACCAGTTTGGGTGGAGCGAGGTGGGCGTGCTGCACGGCATTGCTCAGCCCGAGCGCACAGCCATTGCCTTTGCCCCGGTCTTTGCCCGTTACCTGCAAGTGATCATCGCCGAGGTCGATGCGGTGCAGCGCGCCAAAGTAGCCGAGATTCAGGTGCTAGGCAGCGGCGTTGCTCCTGCGGGCAACTTTGTCTCGTCGCCCCTAGACCTAGGACGGCCCGGAGAGCGCAAGAATTTTACCGCTGTGCGCTGGGGTGGCCAAGTACCGGACGATACCGCACTCGGGCTGCAATTCCGCAGTTCAAACGACGGCAGCACTTGGAGCGATTGGAGCGCGCCGATGCACATCAGTCCGGCCCTGCTGCAGATACCTGAACCGCGCGCTTTCCTGCAGTACCGGGTCAATATGGAAACTCAATCCGAAGACGCGGGGCCGCGCTTGGACAGTCTGATTGTCGATTTCACTGACCAGATTCCCGCCTCGCTGGTCCGCGGCTGGGTCGAGCCTAATCGGGCCGTGCTGGGCCGGGATACCCTTTTCACGTATCGCCTAGAGCTGGATTTCAGTGCTGACGATCTAGGAGTAGAGCGGGTGCGTGTTGACCTGCCCAGTCAGATCGAACTAGAAGAAATTGTGCCTCCGTCTGGAATGGAAATCGCCGCAACCACCGCATCGAGCACCGCGCTGGATATAGTACTGGCCGAGCCCTGGAGCCAAGCGGGAACCCTAGAAATGCGCTTCCGCGGACGGCTGCTGAGCAATGTCTTCCAGTTCCGCGCCCAAGTCTCTGGTCCAGACGGAGGCGCGACGCTGGATGCCGAGGAGAACATTGAACCCGATCCAGACAGCGGTCAGCCGCGCTCGTGGCAGGTGTCTGCCAGCGGTGTAGAAGGGTTCCTGTTGAGTCAAGTGCGCCCGGTACCACAGACATTTAGCCCCAACGGCGACGGCATCAACGACGAAACAGCGATCGAATTCACTCTGGCCCGGATAAGCGAACCCCAAGTAGTAGAGGTGGACATATTCGATGTCCAAGGTCGGCCTGTGCGCGCCCTATATGCAGCCACCCTGAGCGCAGGCGAATACGTGTCCGCGTCGGCCTCGGTGCCGGGCCTATGGGATGGCAGGGACGATACTGGCGAACTGGTGGTACCGGGACTTTACCTAGCGCGCGTGCGGCTCCTTCTCGAGCGCAAAGAAGAAAGCCGCCTGCGCATCGTAGCCGTGGTGTACTAATGGAAGTAGGCAGATCGTGAAAAAGCCGACAATACACATCTGCTGTGTGCTCCTAGTGCAGCTATGGGCAATAGTCCCGAGCTTGGCGGAAACGCCGCGTCTGGGCATTCCCGAGATTCTGCCTTCCCAAGACTTTCTCTGGCGGCAGTTGCCCCAGTACAACAACTACGCCTTTCAGGGCTATTCCAACTACCCGGACCACACCTTCCCCTACGCCGACCGGCCTCGTGCCTTCTACGATTCCTTCGGCGATCCTCTCATCACTGGTTACGACCTGTACGACTGGACCGAGCGCCGCACTCTCGGCCAAGAATACGGCAGCAGCATCTTCAAGGATCGCAACCAGTGGAGCACGGTTTTCGATTTTCTAGTGGTGGGCCGCGACAGCTATAACGACTGGGGATACAGCGCCATTGTCGGCGATGGGCTGATTGCCCGCTTCACGCCGCTGACCCTGTCGCAAGTTGACTTTAATGGTGCCCGCTTCGACTTGGCCACTCCGTATGCCCGCTTCACCTTCCTAGGATCGCGCATCGAACGCCCTCATTTTTACATCGAATCCGTTCCCGCCTGGGCCATCGAACATACGCACTTTGCCGACGATTCGACCATTCTGCTGGGGACCCGGCTGGAAACGGATATAGGAGCTCTACGGCTGGGCGTGAATGGCGTGAACATGCACGTGTATCAAAGCACCCAAGACAACAACAGCTTCAAAGGCTCCCTGCGGCCCAGCCTGCCGTCCATGGACCAAGTTGTGGTGCGCTTTACCGATGACTCACCCCAAGACGGCCGCGGCGGTGCCTTAGTGCAAGAAGTGCAACTCGTACTTAACGGCGAAGCCCGGCCCGATATCGTGCCCACAGTGATCCGCCACTTCGAAGGCGTGGGTACGCAGGTGGGCACTATCTCCCGGCTGACGGGCCAATTCAACCCGACCATTTACACCAACCCCCGAGGTTATTACCAGACACCCACGCTCTACTACCGAGGCAGAAACGATATGCCGCTCTTCGCCGATTACCTCTATCGCGCCGATCACGAGGCCGGCATTGACGTGAGTAAGAATACCAACCTCGAAGGGCTGCTAGCCACCTTCAAACTCGAATCGTCCGAGGAGACCCTCCAAGCCGACGGCAACGAGCACTTGGTGTTTCTCTTCGATCTGTCGCAGGAGCCTTATGTAGAATCGGTGGCCGTGGAAGCAGCGCTAGCCAACGACTACCGGGTAGAAGTGGCCACCCTCAATCTCAACAACCCTCGGGGACGCGGCTATCCCAATCAGTACTTGAGCACATTCTACCGGCCTGTCCTGCGCGCCGAGGGCAATGTGCAGGACGGCTCCAATCTGGCCAGAAGGCGGATCAATGTGGGCGAAAACACGTCGCTTTTCACCTACAGCGCTGATATGCACCTTGCCCTAGCCGGCCTAGAAGTCAACGGCGAATACGCCCGTTCAGCGCGCTACTCCCGCTTTCCGGCGCGCATGGACGAGACCGCGCTGTACGACCGGGGACCGCGCTTCTCCGAGAAAGGATCGGCCTGGTACATCAATGCCGTGCGCTGGTTCAAGGGAGGCCGCCTAGGGGCCGAAGCCTTTGCCACGAATCCAGACTTCCACACGGAAATGCGCACCTTTGTGCCGTTCGAAATCGGTTTGACAGAAACTACGCTGGCCGGCCTGACCAACAACACCATCTTCTGGGACCTGGTGCAGGACAACGAGGACGGCGACCGCTACCCAGACAAGCGCGCGGGCAATCTGCAGGGGCAACCCAACGACCGCGAAGACGAGGACATCGACGGAGTGTTTCCCGGCCAGGACGACGACAACGACGGCCTGCCCGACACCAACCGCAACTTCAACGACGTGCCCGACTACGTCGAGCCCTTCCTCATGTACTACGTCGAATCCAACGACTTTTTCTACGGCCTCGACCGCAACAACAACGACGATCCCGATGTGCGCGAGGACGACCTAGACCCCGATTACCCCTACGACGCCGACCAGCGCGGCATCCACCTATTCGGCCAGCTAGATCTGACGCCCCAGTGGTCTTTGGGGGCAGGGCGCTACGACATCGAACAAATCGCCGGCGGCGGGC
>JAJEIO010000037.1 GCA_022827835.1 Candidatus Latescibacterota bacterium | reverse complement strand
CAGTAATTTTCCAATTGCATATAGAACCAGCAGAGGTTTGTGCGGTGCCCTTTCTCCCGCCCTTCTCCACATACCCAAGGTGGCAAATTTCTGAATAATTAATTCTCGGTCCATTTTTTAGGTTACTAACCTGATTGAAACAATCCCAATACACCTGCCTGTCGTCAATTTTCCCCTCACAACGAACATACCGTACAAGCCTCAGTATCGTCCTCATCGTCCAATGCTTCGGCGAGCGCCTCAACCAACGGGACGTTGGTCTTCTTCTTGCCGGCGCGGTCCATAGCATCTTTGTGCCGTGCGAGAATCTCCTCGCGGCGCTTGAGCAGTTGGACGAGCGTCTCGCCACCTGACCATGTGTATTGGCGGCCCCGCATGGCTCGATCGGAGAAGTCGGCGTCGCCGTCAACACCAGCGTCGCGCAGCACTTTCTGTTCGATGGCAATGGCGCGCTCGAAGAGTTCGGGATGGCGTTCAGCAAGGCCGACCCACTCGGCTTTACGCTGATAAAAGCAGAAGTAACACCCGGAACGAGTCCGCCACTCGTAGTATTCGGGGAGGCCAATGCCAGCATCTTCGAGGATGCGGAGGACGTCGTCGTGCGTCACGCCGTCTTCGACAAACGGAAAGCGAGTCTTGATGTTGGGCTTGGTAGAAATGTAGCCTTTGCGGTTGGACTCATCGGCGCGAATGGCGACATACGAGACGACCGGCTCATCGCCGACCCATTCCTCAATCGGCTTGATCTTCATGTTCCTGGTACACCACCGCATCTGCGGGGACGGCAGCGCACCGCGAAACACCTCAAACCAGTGGTCAAAGCCACGCGAGGCGTTGAGCCTAGCTATCGGCTTGCCGAGTACGACCTCAAGCCGAGTCAAGTATTCATAAGTCTCGGGAAGCTCAGCCCCGGTGTCGCAGAAGAAGTACTCCATATCCGGAACCTCACGGCGCATGTACACAGCAAGGGCGCTGGAGTCCTTGCCCCCTGAAATGCCACAAATGTGGCGCGTATTATCAGCCATGTTGTCTCCTCTCTTCAGTAGGCGCGTCCTATTCGGGCACGGGTAGGAGCCTTTCGCCAAGCAATGCGAGGAGTGTTTGCTGGGCACGGGCTGGGGAGCCGGTAAGGTCAGTAAGGCGCGCAAGCGCGTCGTCGAGGATCTCCTCTCCAACGTCTCGCTGGGCGCGATCAACTCCGACGAGGCGGACGTACTCAGTGCCGTCAGCGCGAGTGACGGTCAGCCGCATAGCGTTTGAATCAATTCCAAGAGCGCGGCGGTCAGCGTGGAGAGCGACTAGCCGCTGGAAAGACGCGACTTGCTGAAATAGCTCTTGGTGGAAGCGGTCGCGATCAGCGTCCGTCCACTCGGCCGGGGCTTTCTTGGCAACAACCGTCGCAATGGTCTGAATCCAATCAATATCGGAATCAATGCCATCGTTGGCGAGTGCAAGGACGAATGCACGCACCTCAGAATCGAGTACCTCGCCATCAAGTGCAGCGGCTTGTTCCGCAATAGTGCGGCGGGAGGTCTCCCCACTGACAGAAAACAACTCATCAAGCATCTCATCCACAAGTCTCTGGTAGAAGCCTGTCAATTCTTCGAGCGCACTGGCCACTGCGTCCACATACTCATTCGCCTTGCTATAAGTCTTGGTCGCGGCCGGGATGGGTCGGTAGCCTAGAGCTTCGGGGATCGCGGCGAAGAGCAATTCGTCGGGTTCCACAGCGGCGACGAGGGCCTCGCGGAGGGCGGCAGCGGTGTCCGAAAGGTTGCGCGTGCGCCGCGTGTAGTTGTCGAGCTGTCTTACCTGCGACACGAGTTCGCCGACGACAGCGAGGACATTGGAGACACGATGCTTGCGGAAGCGCGGGCGGACCTCAAGCCGGGTAGCGAGTGCTTCAATGACTTGGCGACGCGCACCGGACGTGTTGGCGAAATGCTTGAGGTCGAAGTGCTTGGGGTTGCGAACCATCCGTTCGGAGAGATCGGCGGTGAGAAGCGGCCTAAACGTGCCGTGCTCGTAGATTGCGACTTCGTCGCTATACGCTAGCAATCCAACTGTGACGAAGACGGGAATCACCTCGGCCTTCATCCCAATCGGCGGCGACAGCAGGGCTGCGTAGATGTCCGCAAGATTGATCCGACGGGTGCTAGCGCGGTCAAATTCTGAATCAAGAAGATCCCATGCTGGTCTCAGTTTCTTATCAGTCGGCGAGCGGAAGACCATAACCTCATTGCGCTGATCCCAGCCGTGCATTCCCGTTCCTTTAATGAAGGCATGGTACATAGCCACTTCGGGGCCATTTCCTTCGAGATTGAGGTCAATATGGTTGCCGAATTCGATCATCGCTTCAAGCAATATGCGCCGGGCCTTGGCTCCCTGTGAGGTGACGGCCGTGCGGTTGAGCATCTCGTTGCCCACGGTCGGCGTCTTTGAGTAAGCGCGGTCGGCTGCCGCTGAGAGCGCGGCACTGCCCCGGCGTCTAGCCGTACCAGCTAGAAGATTGGTCGGCCCGTCGGGACCGAGCAGGACCCAACGGCAAACCTCAGCGTTGAACGTGGCTTCTATATCATTACTCAATGCGGTCTCAGCTTGGGCGAGTCGTTCCCCGATTTCGCGCCGCGCAACCCAGTCATCTTTTGCACTATCGTGGTCAAGGACATCGGCAACGGCTGCAACCTCGCGGGCCGCATCGTCGAGGAGGGCAAGATCGTCCGGAATGGCGGCAACGACAGGTTTTGCATTTTCACCAGCTTGGGCGAGCGTTGGTATGGAATCTGGCGCGACCGTTAGCAGGACCTCCCCGTCGTAGGGCGAGAACGGGTCCAGCGGGGTGACCGGCTCAGTACCGTCAACGTAGCGGCGGGCAAACACGCGCAGGATGTCGTGTTCGGCACTGTGCCGAGCTGCAACCACGGGTTCAGGTTTGTGGATTGAAGCGAGGATTTCCACGAGCGGCTGACGCTGCACTTTGGCGTACGCGGCCTTGATAAGCCCGCGAATATCAACGTCCGTGCCGTGCCAGATTCGGAACTCGTCGGCAAAATCACGATATGTGACGATTCCGGCGTCTTGTAGGCTTGTTAGGGCCTTTGCTGCGCCGTTGAGAGCGATGTCGAGCACTTGGGCGGAGGCGCGGGCGGCACCACCGGTGGAAACGAGGTTGAGGATGGCGATCGACTTGGCCAGCTTCGTTTGGCTTTCCGTCAGACCATGGGCGTCGCGCAGCCGGGTGGCGATCTCTGACCATCGCTGCGAATAGCCAACCGCGCCCGCTCCGCCCGCGACGAAGTAGTTATAGACAGCGTCCAAGCCGAGCGATGGCAATACGCCCCGATTCGGTAAGGGGGTAGCGGACAAAAACGAAGCGGCAGTAGCCGAGTCAGCACCGGTCAGGAACGAGAAAAGGGTGCGCTCGTGCTGTCCGTAGCGGCTGCACATCTCTGGGAGCACTAGGGCAGTAAGAGGATGCAGCGGATAGCACGCCTCGACTACATCAGCACTAGCGAGGTCAGCAACTCCGAGGGCGCGCATCTCTTTAGCATGGGTCTCAGCCCATCGTCTGATGCGGGGTTGTAGATCGTCGTCAATCTCGAAAACCGTTCCAATCAGGGCGCGAGTCTGAGCGGCGGACTCGATGTACGCGACATCTTCAAACCGGCCTTGAACCTTTGCCCACTCCCGCCGTCGCGGTCCATCAATACCGACGAGGTAATCCTCGAAGGACAAGTGTTGTAGCGTTAGCGCGAAGATCGGGAGACCGGCACCTTGTCCGGCCTCGGCGAGTTGTTGCAGGAGATAGGGGTCGGCATCCGATCCATCGCTGATCGCTTCGAGGTTTTTGCCGAACTCGTCAATGATGAGCAGCAGCGGAGCGTCTTCAGCCAAGCAGCGGGCCACTTCGAGCAGGTCCGCCGGTGAGGGGCCGACTCTACGCGGATCATCGGATGCGGCATCGGCGAGTGCAGTCTTAAGCGTTTTAGCCGCTCGGAATGTGCGTGTCGAGGGGATACTTCCATAGGCCCGGATGACGGCGGACTCAAGCGCTCGCAAGACGGTGTGGTGCAGCGGTTCCCGGCTCGCAGTGACTACGGCGCGGTAGAATCCCCGCTCCTCGGTTCCACGGGCTTGATGTGCGCGAGCGAGGAGGTCGGCTACGGCTGGTGATGTCGCCTCAATCAGTTCGGTCGCATCGGCTCGCGTGGCATCGCGCTCGCCGAATGCGGCGTCGAGAAGCAGAGCGAGCGATGATTTACCCGATCCGTAAGGGCCGGTCAATGACCACGCTCCGCCTGCAGCGCCGTTTGCAGCCGTGGCAGCGATGCGTTCCACCACATCGAGCGCTCGGGCAGTGACGACATAGCCATCAAGTGGCTCGCGCCGGGCGATGTCGCGCTCTAGGCTGGCCGAGCGAGCAAATCGCCCGACGACGGCAATGTAGTCTGCTAATGCTACCATCAGCTCATCCCCACGGTGGCGATATTCTCCTCTAGGTCAAACAACCCCAGTTGGCCGCCTTCGACGACCTCGGTATCCGGGGTGAGATCGTAGTAAGACGAAAGCACCTCGTTAGCCACAGCCGCCGGGTCGCCGGCCCAATTTACTTTGTCTGAGTCAATCCGCAGACCGAGACTCAACCCCCAATCCATCCTCCAATCCCCAAGCGCCAGATGCGGCCCGGAGCGGGTTCAAAAAAGCGCCCGCCAAAGGCGTTGGGAACCACCGAGCCGTTGTACCGGGCATCAAACAGGTTATCGACCGCAACAAAGGGCCTCGCTGCGCGATAGTCAATCCCCAAGCGTAGATCGACCCGCAAATACGCACTATTGAAAAACTCGTCGGACGCGGCGTCGCTTCCAGGCGGCGGGCCGTTGAAATCGTTGGCCCAGTAGCGGCCGACCCGCTCTAATTCGACCTCGGCAAACAGGCCCTGCGAGCTGTCGTAGCTCAGCGCGGCGAAGAGCCGATGGCGTGGCACGCCCGGCACCTCGTTGCCAGCAAGCTGAACAAGTTCGTCCCCGTCCTCAACCTCGTAGTCCTCAAAAACATAGTCGCCAAAAGTGTACGCGAGCGTGGTCCGCAACCCAGAGAGCGGCACCGCCGACAGCGACAGTTCCAACCCCCGATTGCGTGCCT
Source organism: Candidatus Latescibacterota bacterium (assembly GCA_022827835.1). Classification (GTDB taxonomy): domain Bacteria; phylum Latescibacterota; class UBA2968; order UBA8231; family UBA8231. The sequence continues at coordinate 27,536 of JAJEIO010000037.1, read as the reverse complement.
GACCGGCGTTGCGGAAGTAAATCTCCTCGCTGTCTTCGCTCTCGACCTGAAAGGGAATCAGCGCATCGGCGATCTGGAGTTGGTACAGAGCCACCTCCAGGTCCAAGCGCCCCCGGCGCACATGGCGGCGCAAGCCCGTCTCCAACCCGAGGACGCGTTCCGGGCCTAAATCCGGGTTGAAGCCGCCCTCGCCGCTGGGCCGATTGCCCAACTCAGAGGTAGTAGGCGTCTGAAAGGCCGTGGCAACATGGGCGTACCAGCGCGAGAAGGGATCGAGGTGGTACACCACGCCCACCATCGGACTGAACTGATCCATATCGCGCGACTGGTCGTCCACGGCAAATCGGTAGCGGTCGTAGCGGCCCCCTACGGTCGCAGTCAGCGCATCGCCCAAGTCCTGTTCCAAGGAGACAAACGGCCCGAAGCTCTGCACCTGTTCCTCCTGATCCACCTGCTCCGCGCCGTACTGCACGAGTTCAAATACGCGCTCGTCTTCTACGCGCACGCCCTCGGGCAAGCCCTCGTTGGCAAACTCGCGGCGGTCGTCGCGCTGGAAGTCCAAGTCGAGGCCAGTCACGAGGCGCGTACCAGCCCAAGCAAATTGGTGCTCCGTGCGCAAGCCGCCAGCGCGACGGTCGAGCTCGACAATGCGGCCCGGAATGGGGTTTTTGAGCGCACGGCCAACGCCGTACAGCACGAGGCTCGACGAACGATGATGCAGCGCGTGCGGCGGACGATATTCGAGACGAATGCCGCCTTGGCCTTGGCGCACCTGCTTAGATGCCCCCTGCCCTACCACAAACCCACGCGCACTGCGCGGAGCATCTCGGGCAGCGTCCGCGTCGAGCGAACTCGGATTGAACAAGTAAGGGGCATCGTACAAATGCAGCAGGAGCGTCAACTCAGTATTAGAGGTGAGGATCTGGCCGACAAGAGCGTTGAGGCCGCGAGCGCGGGCATCGGCGTGGTCGCGGTAGCCCTCGCTGCGCAGATCGTACAAGCTAGCGAATGCGTGAGTATTATCAGTTCGTCCCGCCAGGCTCGTCTGCGCGCGGAATAGGCCGTTGCTACCAGCTATCAAGCGCGGCTCTACGCGCCAAGCCGCCTCTGCCGGAGCTTGGGTGTGGGCCGCGAGTACGCCGCCGCCCGCATTGCCGTACAGCGAAGAGCTAGGACCGCGCAAAATCTCAATGCGGCCGGTTGACCCCAAGTCGAGGTTGTTGAGCTGGCTCTGGCCGTCGGGCATGGTCAGGGGAATGCCGTCGAGCAAGACCTTGATCCCGCGAACGCCAAAGGCCGCGCGCGCCCCTAAGCCGCGCACGCTGAGCCGGTCGCCTTGGGAGAGATTGTGGCGGTTGGCGATAAACAGCCCAGGCACCGGACGCAGCGACTCGGCCAGCGAGAGCCCGGGCCGCGCCCGCCCGACATCTGCGACCACGGTCGTGGCGAGCGGCAGGTCAAATCCCTCGCGGGGCGCGCGCGTCGCCGTGATTTCGATAGGGGGCATTTGGTAGCGGGGCTCAGGATCGTCGGCGCGAGCGGCTGCGGCGATCAGGATTAGCGATAGGCACTGGATTAACTTGTGTTTTTTCATAGCATTATTAAGAACACCACGAAGAAATACAGACGCAAACCGGAAATTTGGACAAGCCATGAGCATCGGGATCGCCCTACTGCTGTTGCTAGGCGGATGCTTTGCCGCAGAGGACGGACCAAGCGGCGCAGTAGAAGCCCTCCGCAGCGAGGTGGAGTTCGTCGAGGACGCGGGATTAGAGGGCAGCGTGTCGATCGACAGCTTGACTTGGTTGCCGTTCTTGCCAGAGCCGGGATTCGGGACAACAGCGGAATTCGAGGGGATCTTTGCGGCCGTGTTCCGCAATGTCGGCGAAGCCACTGTGTGGGTGCGCTACGACTTGCGGTTTTTCGACCAAGAGGGATTCCTAATCGACGCATTTATACCCATTGGACAGCCAATCGTCCTCAGCGCCGGGGAAACGCGCCGCGTGGAAGGGGATTTTCTAATTCGCACCGACGATCCACGCAATTTTGAGCGACTCGCCCTGATGAGGCTCGTAGCGCGCATCAGGCACCCTGAGTAGGGGCGACCCTTAGGGTTGCCCTTTTTCATCAGTCCTAATTCAAAACGCCACAAAGCCCCCACAAACCGGAATGCACTGCCCAGTAACGTAATCCGACAGATCAGACGCCAAAAACTCCACAACCCGAGCGCAGTCCTCGGGCGTGCCCAAGCGGCGGAGGGGAATCTGCGGCTCTAAGCGCTCGCGCGATTCCTCGCTGTTGCGGCCCTGGGCCACGGCGCGGGACGACAAAACTAGACCCGGAGCAATGCAGTTGACGTGGATGCCATAAGGGCCTAGCTCGGCGGCAAGCACCCGCGTGTAGTGGACTATGCCGGCCTTGGCCACCTTGTAGGGCATCCCGCCGCCATCGCGCCCGCTCCACAAGCCCGCTTGCGAGGCCACGTTGATGATTTTGCCGGACTGGGCTTCCTTCATGGCCGCACTGACCGCTTGGCAGCAGTGGATGGTGGCGGTGAGGTTGATGTCCATGATGTAGCGGTAGTGGTCTTCCCCAGCCAAGGACGCGGCTTGTTCCTCGTGCGAGCGCAAGTTGCCGCCGGCGTTGTTGACGAGTATGTCGATGCGGCCAAAAGTATCGAGTCCCTCGGCGACCAAGGCATCTACTGCTTGGCGATCAGTGACATCTACGGCAATGCCCACGCCGCGGCGACCGAGCTTTACTACTTCGGCTTCCACAGTCTCGGCCGTGAGTTCTTCGCCGTATTCGCGCGCGGCCTGCAGATCTATGTCGGCGATGATAACGTCCGCGCCCAAGCGGGCCAGATGGAGGACGTAAGCGCGACCCAAGCCGCGCGCGCCACCAGTGATGAGAGCTACCTTGCCTTCAAGCGACATCGAAAATCTCCTTTTCCAAATAATTAGGACACGACATCAATCGTCGGCAACCAACGAGAAGCCAAGAGAATTGGAGAAAACTTGCATGGTAAGAGGAGCGTTTGGCAAATTAAGTGCTGACGAATGCGCGTTACCTAACGGAAAGAGGTCGAATGGCAGAGCAAATCGGTGCAATCATTGAACAGGGGCCAGAGGACTGGCAGATCGTACAACAGGACGAGCATGGGGAAGGAAGAATTGAGCTAGGGGGTCGCTGGAAGTTTGAAACTCCCGGACAAGTGGAGGTGCGCTTGGTGTGGGAGGATACGGGGGTAGCGGTTGCGGCCGGCTTGGACTGGCAGGCAGTACCGACAGCGGAGGATGGTACTTGGAAAGGTGCTTTAGAACACATACCCGCAGGAGGGCTTTATCGGCTAGAGACGCGGTTGCGGACGGCGGACAACCCGGCTGGGGAATGGTCTCCGCGCGGGGATATGCGGCACTTTTTGGGGGTAGGCGATTTGTGGGTGATTGCCGGGCAGAGCAATTCGGCCGGATACGGGCGCGGGCCTTACGAAGATCCAGTGGAACTGGGAGTACACCTGTTTAGGAACAGCGAGCACTGGGCACTAGCGACGCACCCGATGAACGAATCGACCGATACCCAACACGCAGTGAACCGCGAGGCCGCCAACCCAGGGCACTCGCCCTACCTGCAGTTTGGCCGCACGCTCAAAAGGGTGCTCGCGCACCCGGTGGGTTTGGTACAGACGGCGTTGGGAGGCTCTCCCCTCACTCGTTGGAACCCCGGCGAGCCTGGGGCGGCGGATTTGTTCGACAATATGGTGCAGTGCGTGGACAAGATAGGTGGAAAGGTGCGGGGGATTGTGTGGTACCAAGGAGAAAGCGATGCGGGGACCGACGCGGACGCCACCAGTTACGCACAGCGGTTCCAGCAAGCAGTCGCCGCCTGGCGGGAGGCCCTTGCCGATGCGGAGTTGCCGGTACTCACCGTGCAGCTAAACCGCGTGTACCAACCCGCCGACCCGGATACTGACCGTCGCTGGAGCCAAGTGCGCGAGGCCCAGCGGCAGGTGGCGCAGCAAGTGCCGAGGATAGGCGTGGTGCCCGCGCTCGACTTGCCGCTTGCAGATCTGATCCACACCAGTCCCGCCGGCAACATGCTCTTGGGCGAGCGGTTGGCGCAGGCGGCTTTGGGGCTGGTCTATGGCCAAGCAGTAGCTTGGCAAGCACCGGATCTGGCGGCGGCCCGGCGGCGGGAGGACCGCGTCGAATTGGAGTTTACTGCCGTCGAGAGCCGGATGGACAGCATCGACCTAGAGGCCAATAGCTTCCGGGTCGAGGATGAAGTCGGCGAGGTGCCAATCGTAGCAGTGGTCTATCCCCAGGACCACCGCGTCGAACTGGTCTTGGAGCGGCCCTTGCAAGGGTCGGCGAGAGTCCACGGCGGCTACGGCAAGGATCCAGCGACCGTGCCAGCGGATATGGAGCGATTCTTGCCCATGTTGGGCTTTTGGGGCGTGGAGATTGTCTGATGATTAGGATACGCGCGAGTATCTTATCAGTTGCCCTGCTGTTGGCAAACGACAGCGCTGGGGCGCAGGCAAATATAGTAGGTTCCTGGGAGAGCTGCCAGAGCGAGTTTGGCTCCTTTGTAGAGCACTTCTATATCGAGTTCAATAGCAATGGGCGCTTCCGCCGCGTCGCGCTCCGGGACGATTCCGAGCGGCCGGTAACAGAAAATCAAGGCCAGTACGAAGCCGCTGACGGCGTTGTTACCCTGCGCTATACCGCCAACGTCAGCGGGGTGCTGGCCGAACAAAGCGAGACGGTGCCCTTCCAGCTAGAGGACGACACGCTGTATTGGGGAGCCGAACCTGCAATCGCCTTGGCGCGAGCAGAGGAACTAGGCGACGAACTATTGGGTCGGTGGGGCATCGTCAATTTTGCCGATGGAACGCTGGCCGGACACGTGGTCTTCCGGGCCGATGGGACCTACGAGCTAGAATTGGGTGGCGTCGGGCACAGCGGGGTGTGGTCGCGAGCGGGGTCGGGCGTAGTCCACTGGCCGACCACCGCCGATGAAGCCGGGGTCGTCGGGTTGCCAGCGGTGTGGACCAATGTGCGCGTCGAGAGCGACCAGCTCTTCTACGACATCGCCTGTAGTTTCACCGTTGAAGCCGTGCGGTTGGCCACGGCTGTGGCGGAGGTGTCTTGGGGGGCGATCAAGCGCCGTCTCGCAAGCCCGCCAAAATAGCCGTCGCAAGCTCCATCGTCGCGATGGCCTCGTCCAAGTCCGCAGCCGGTGGGCCGATGGGACGACCGGCCTTGATGCAGTCGAAAAAGTGGGCGGCTTGGGCTAGGGTGCTGTCCACACCCTCCTTTTGCAAGTGCTTGCGCTCCCCGTCGCAAACCAACTCGCAGGTGGAAATCCCCTCTATATAGGCCGAGATGTCACGGCCGTGGATTTCGTAGCGCTCTAGGCGGGCGTCGGTGGTGTAGTTGGCGCAGATCTGGGCGACGCAGTCGTTCTCAAAGACGACCAAAGCGGCGTGGACATCCTTGTAGGCGGATGCGCGCCGGACGAAGCTATTTACTTCGGCGACCGGCGCTCCACCCAAATGGCGCACCAGATCAATCGCGTGGATCGGGCTTTCGAGCAGCATGTTGTCCATGACGATTTCGGGAAAGCGACCACCGGCGATAAAACCGCTCATGCTCTTGTGGAACTCGCCGACTAGCTGGTAGATCGGGCCGCGAGACTCGATCTCCTCGCGCACTTGCAAGACCAACGGATCAAAGCGGCGATTCCAGCCGACCATGCCACGGGCACCATTGGCCTCAGCGGTCTCTTTGAGCGCGCGGGTCTGGTCTAAACTCATACCCGGCGGCTTCTCCAGCAGGGTGTCAATGCCTCGCTCCAAACACGGCAGGGCCGCCTCGGCATTGAGATGGGCCGGAGTAGCGACGATCGCCGCGACCAATTCCTCGGCGTTGAGCATGGCCTCGACATCCGCGTAACGGTGCTCAATTCCCCACTCGTCGCCCACCTGTTCGCGGCTTGCCGCCACGGGATCGCAGACGGCGACCAACTCGACGTCCTCCAGCTCATGCAGGGCGCGCACGTGGCCGCGACCGCGGCCGCCGCAGCCAATTAATCCAACAGGTATATTCGCCATAGATAGCTCCTTTTATGTATATCCTGAGCGCCGGGTAACGCAGCCCAACCCCTGTCCATCTTGCGCCGACCTGTCCTCACCGATTCAACTCGTAGTCTTATATGTAAAGAGGTCTCATATCTAAGACATCCTGTATTTTCACCGGCTCAGTATATAGATCGACAAGGCTTTTTTTTGTTGTTCCTTCCTCATAATAATAGAAATGTGTATAAGAAATATCCTTCTTTCTATCTGCATAGCGAAAAGTCTCATTGTCTTTAAAAGTAAGGAGCCAATCAGTAAAAGGAGTCTCATCATAGTCTTTCATAATCTCTATGACAAATTTTTTAAAACGATCAAATTCTATCGTGACTATATCTCCATCTGAGTCAAGCGGTTCCTTCCCCTCTCCTTCTCTTTGCTCGTTTTCCACCGCAACGCTTCTAATGCCATAAACTTCGTGCGTATCATATCGACGTGGAAAATACTCTACTGCTTTCTCCGCAATATATATGATCTTGTTATCATCCTCACATTCTCCCTCCTTGGACCTCATTTTTCTTTTCCAAAGAATCCTTTTCAAAAATTTATACCCATTTACAATTACAGGGACAGCCATAACGGATGTTGCTATTCCTGTAATTGCGACAAAGATCATAGTTGCAATTTGTATAGGGTCATTCATCTGCGTTTTTCCATTCCCATAAATGGTAGTCTCTCCAGCGACCGTGATCTCTGCCACCAGTAGCCACAGTAGCTGTTGAGAAGGAATTGCCATGATGCTCTCCTTGGTTTGAGATTACCGGCGCGGGCTACGCTTCTTGTGATAGGTCGCTAGGGCTTGCTGGGGGGAGTCATTTCGCTCATTATCGCACCGTTGGCAGAGGGCTTGTACGTACCGCATCGCCAAGAGCCGACGGCTATTCTCGTGCTCGACGATCATCTGGAAGACTTTTGGATTAAGTCCAGGCCTCCCAGTATCGGTCGTCGTCTTACTGGGTTTACGCCGTTTGTGCGCCTTCACATAGACCGTTTTGGGCCTATGAGGCTTTTCATAACCATGGGACATATTGTCCTCCTTATGGTATGCAGATGTGGAAAGCATCGAAATTCGCCTAGAATAGTAGCCGGTTCTCAGGCAAAAATCAAGCCCAAAATTTCCCTTAAGCCTATATAAAACAGTGATATGTATAAAGTGCCATGCCACTGATAATTATTACCTGTGGCATGGACTTGGGCACACACTTTTTTCTGAAACCGTGTAGAGGTACCTGTCCACGGCTTTACTCCTAAAGCAAACAGGACGACAGGATACAAGCTGCTCAGGCTGGAGCCTCGGCCCGCGCTAGCAGCTTGGCGAAGTCGTAGTTGACGCTGGTGACTCCAAAGTCGGGTTCGCGCTGGAAGGGGTGGCGAAGATAGTGTACGCGATGCCTGCCACCGTCCAAAAATTCGACTATGGCGAGGATAAAGTCGTCGGGTTTATTGAGGCTGTAGAGAATTTCGTTTTTGGTCACCGTGATGGTCGCCGCCCCGCTTACGCGACCCTTGACCTCGATGAAGCGCAGCCGTCCCGTATCGGGCACCCGCGACTCGATATCGTAGCCAAGTTTGTCAAACTCCCGATCCGTTGGCTCATAGCCGAGGCCGCGTTCTTCCTCCATGACAATAGCCCGCGCCCGTGCAGCAACCTCCTGCGTGTCCACAGGTGACCGGCGTCCCGCCATCGCATCCACCAGCCCCTGCGGCACCACCAGCAAGCCCCCGAGCACCACTGGCGGTAGCGGTGAGAGTTGTGCTTCGAGTTTCAATTCCTGTAGCCTCTTGTTCAGCCGGGCCTGCAACGTATCGGCTCGTTTGCGCGCTTCGTCCGAGTTGAGCCGAGCGCCGCTGGTGCCGGCCTTCTCCTGTAGCTTGAGTTGTTCGGCGCGGTGGTCCCAGTAGGAAATTTCCTTGGTCAGGCGGTCCTTGACCGCAGCCTCGGTCTTGGCGATCAACGCCAGCTTAGGGTCGCGGACTTGGGCTAGATGTTCGGGGACGACGTGAGCCACGGCATAGGCTTGTGCCTTCTGCTCCATTTCGCGGTTGATCCACGCACATTCTGGCCGCGCCAAGATGGACTCAACGCTAGGCTCGTCTTGGGCCAGCGGTCGATAGTCCAAGTAGGGGGCGTAGTGCAGGTGGCGAGCGTTGCCAGCGGAGTCGATTTCGACGTAGAGCATCTGCTTGGAGACAACTCGGCGGTCGCCCGCCCGCGTCCGGCCTGCATCTTGAATGGCGTGTTCGAGATAGAAAAGCACTCGCGGCGTCTGCCCTGAATCGCGCTCGTCAACCAGCACCGCTCCGCGCTTGAGTAGGTCGCGGTGCTGCTCAAGCGTCAGGTCGAGGACGGCGTCTAACAAGGGGTGTCCTGGGCAGACGAACGCTGCCGCTGGCTGGCCCGGTAGCGCGACTAGGGACTTGTCGAAGGCGATCCGTTCGTAGCGGGAGAGGACCGACGTGCTTTGGTTACGGACTAGCACGGGGACACGCGTAACCTCGTAGCGGCGCGACTCGCGCTGCCGGGCTGATCCACCGATTCGCTGGAATGCCTCTAAAAAAAATGCCTCAATGTAATGCGGCTGTAGGCGGCGTGCCTCGGCCCGCTCCATCTCTTCGCGTACCCTCTGCACGCGGCTGGCGTCCATCGCGTCATGGACGAGCTGCCGCTCCTCTAGCAGGTCCTGCAGCGCGCTATGGTCGAGCGCCTGATCGACCGCCGTGTCGAGGCGGGCGCGAACTTCTGGCTGCTCGCCATAGCGGATGGCTTCGAGTAGGAGGTCGCGTAATGGCCGCCCCTCAAATTCGAGCTTGCCGAGCACGTCAAACACCTGACCACCCAGAGCCTGCCGCGCCTGTTCTAGTTTAGTCAGCAGTCTCTGGTACACGTCGCCCTCGCGGGTTTCGTCTGCGACCAGATTCCACAGGTGGCACACTTCTGTCTGGCCGATCCGGTGGATGCGGCCGAAGCGCTGCTCTAGGCGGTTGGGGTTCCAGGGGAGGTCGTAGTTGACCATCAGATGCGCCCGCTGGAGGTTGATTCCTTCGCCAGCGGCATCGGTGGCCAACAGCACCTGTACCGCTGGGTCGTGGCGGAAGGCTTCCTGCGCTTGGTGGCGAGCCTCGCGGTCCATGCCCCCGTGAATGACGACTACCGACTCCGCACGTCCAAGCAACGTGGTGATGCGGTCTTGTAGATAGTGGAGCGTGTCGCGGTGCTCCGTGAAGAGAACTAGTTTCTGCGTAGGGGAGGGCACTGGACGCGGAATCTCGCCACTGCCGTAGGGAGTTGTCGGCTCTCCAATCTTGCCTGCTATCCCAGATGTTGTAAAAACCTCGCTGAGCAGGCTTGCAAGTTCCCGCCACTTCGCGTCTCCACTACGGCGACGGACGTCAAGTGCGCGATCTTCCAGCATCTTCAGGGTGTCGATCTCCGCCTTCAACTCCGCGATGGAGCGGGCGGCGGTCGCTTGGTCGAGGATGCGCGTTTCGGTGGCTTCGACTTCCTGCTCTGGTGCATCGTCGAGATCCTCAATGTCTTCAGCATCAAGTGCTGGGACTGCGGTCGGGCCGGGGCGTTGGGATTCCTCCAACTCGCCCAGACGACCCTCCAAACGCTCGCGCCGTCGGCGTAGTGACTGGTATATCGCCTCGGGAGACGAAGCAAGCCGTCGCTGGAGGATCGTCAGGGCGAAGCCAACCGTGCCGGCCCGTTTGGCGTTGGCGAGTGCGTCCGCCCGATTGAACTCCTCCCGCACGTAGTCGGTGACCGCTTCGTAGAGTTGGGCTTCCGCCTCTGAAAGTTGGTACGGCACTGTATAGGCGATGCGCTCGGGAAACAGCGGCTTACCATCGAACTTGAGCAGTCGCTCCTTGACCATGCGCCGCATCAAGTCCGAAACGTCGGCCACATGGACGCCATCGCGGAAGCGGCCTTCAAAGCGGTCGCTGTCGAGCAGCGCCATGAAGAGTTGGAAGTCCTCTTCCTTGCCGTTGTGCGGCGTCGCCGTCATCAGCAGGAAGTGGCGCGTCAGCCCCGACAATAGTTGCCCCAGCCGATAGCGCTTTGTGTAGCGGATCTCGCCCCCGAAGAAACTGGCCGACATCTTGTGCGCCTCGTCGCATACGACCAGATCCCAGCCTGCGTCCGGTGCTTGGAGCTTCTGCTGGACCTGTTCGTTCCGCGCTAGCTTGTCGAGGCGTGCGATGACGAGATTCTCTTCCAAAAACCAGTTACCAGTGCGGGCGGCTTCGAGCTTGTCGTTAGTCATAATCTCAAAGGGCAACTGGAAGCGCTGGTAGAGTTCGTCCTGCCATTGCTCGGCGAGGCTGCCGGGGCAGACGATGAGGCACCGTTCGAGATCGCCACGGGCAATCAACTCCCTGATGAGTAGGCCCGCCATGATGGTCTTACCGGCTCCCGGATCGTCGGCAAGGAGGAAGCGCAGCGGCTGGCGCGGTAGCATGGAGTCGTACACCGCCGTGATCTGATGGGGCAACGGCTCGACGACCGAAGTGTGGACTGCCAGTACGGGATCAAACAGATGCGCGAGGCGAATGCGCAGGGCCTCAGACACCAGCCGGAATAGGGCACCGTCGCCGTCAAAGCTCCACGGCTGCCCCTGTTCTGCCACTTCGAGCTGCGCCTCGTCAGAACGGTAGAGCAGCACATGGTCCACCTTGCCGTCCGGTGTCTTGTAGGTCAGTTCTAGGGCTTCTGAGCCAAACCACTGCACACTGACGACCACCACGAGGCCATCGGCGAGAATGCCGCGCACTGCGGCGTTAGGCTGGAGGTCTTCGAGCGTCACCTCTGGTCTATTCCCGTTCAAAACCCTGACTGGAGAATTTGAGCGTCCGGCTGTTCTCGGTGACAGTGCGCACGACATGGTCGGGCGCACCCGAGGGGATTTCGGCTTCTATCTCCAAGGTCACGGTCACTTTTGCACCTACCAAGCCGGCGAGATGGGCAATGACCTCATCGGCGATCTGGCTCGCGTCGCGGCCGACGCGGGTGGTATCGAGGGTCACAGCCCCGTGAAAGCGTCTCGCTTTCTGTTCGGGTGGGGGAGGCGTTGGCTCTGGGCTGGTGCCGGCAACCGGCTGAGAACCGGCTGACCCGCTGGCAACCGGCTCAGCGACGCCCGTCCCGGTTGCCGCTGCCGCTGTCTCGGCCTCTTGCTGTGCTACCGCGACTTCAGGCTTGATTAGCAGTCCATCGCTCTCAGGGCCGAGCAAAGGCACCTCACGGCCACAGCGGAGTCCGCGATAGCGGCCTGTGGCTTCGTCGAAGCCATCGGCATAGGCGAACGATTCGTCTCGCCAGAGGAGAAGACCCAAGCCGTCTTGAATGGCCCTAATTAGGACCTCTGGACCAGCGAGGCGGGGGAGGTACAAGTAGCGGGCGAAGTGGTCTGCTAACTGCCGGACTTCTACGTGGTCGCCGTGCCACAAGGGCACCCGGTCGAGTTCCATGCGCAGGCGCGTGCCCGCGAGTGCCGGTATCAACAGCTCTTCCGACCGCAGTTTCTTGCTCGCGCGCACGGCGAGCGAGTCCTGCCCAGCCAGCCGCAGAGGCTGCCACTCGACCGCTGCCTCGGGCGTGGACTGCACTGGCACGAGGAGCCACTGGTAGGCCTCCGGCAGCCGTCCTACCACGGCACCATCCTCCGACTTCAACTGTGCTTCAGCTTGCCGCACCTGATGCGGGTCGAGGTTTAGGGTTTCTTTGTCTTGGAGAATGGACGACCACGCCAAGTAGCGACGAACCGCTTCGTCTAGGTCCTGTAGGCGAGTCTGGTCCACGGCGAGGAAGACCAGAGTATTGCGGAAGAGGCGCGGGGTGTTGCCGCGATTTTCGAGTATGGCAGTGGCTGCGGCCTGTGCCTTGCTGTTCGCTCCACTGCTGTGTGGATGATCAGTCCCCAGCACCACCAGACGAGCGTCCATGTCGTCGGGGATGTCAGTGCCGGATTGAGGCACCGTATGGATGCGCTGGAAGTCGCCTGTGGCACGTAGGTCGCCGCGCAACCGCTGCTCGATCTCGGCCACTACGGGCGAGGGATCTCGTCTGAACTGATCGGCCCGGTCTTCTGCCAGCTTAGTGACGGTCGGTTGCGTTGAGTACCAGTAGCGCGGGCCATCCTGATAGAGGAAGGTCGCCTGCGTGCTCAGACGGCGCAGGGCATCGCCAAAGATTGCCGGTGTTTCACCCGGCATTGACGAGCCGAGCTTGATGCGGCGATCCTCAATGCCGCGATTGGCCACCGAGGTCGTCGGCGCAGAGCCGAGGTACACGGTGCGTGCCACCCGGCGAGTCGCCGAGAATTTGCCCAAGTTCGCCACCTCGTTGTCAATGTGCTGCGGCAGGGCATTGGGGCCATCCACATCCGCCTCGATGATCGGCGTCCAGTTGTCAGACAGGTAGCGGGTCAACTCATTGCGGACGTGGGGGTCGTCAATGGGGATGTGCGCTGGCATAATCAGCGGGTTGCGGTCGCCGCGTTCCCACAGGCTGTGGATGACTGCGGCCATCAGACGCAGGACGCCGCGCGTGCGCTGAAATTTCACCAGAGCGGACCAGTCCGTATAGAGCCGGTCAAAGACCTCTGGATGGATCGGATAGGCGGCACGCAGGCGGCGCTCGTAGTCGGCATCCCGGCATTCAGCAGGAAACTCCTGCTGTTGGTCGCGGTAGAAGTCGGCGAAGGCGCGCGCGACATTGTCGCGGGCCGTGAAATGCTCGCGCTCGCTCAAGGGTTCAAACAGGCGGCGGCGCACGATCTCAAAGCCTTCTTCGGTACTCGCTGGCGTCCAGGATGATTCGACGCGGCCAATGACGTTTTTGAGCCGCGCCAGTGCCGCCCGACCACGGAGACCACCGACTTCCTCGTCTTCACTTTGGGCATGGGGGGAGGTCGCTGTATCGGATGACGGCAAGCTAATCACCAGCAGGCAACTGTTTGCCGCTCGCGCGGATTCGGTCAAGGTCTGGGCAAAGCTGAAGTGGGTTTCAAAGCTACCGGCAGGTAGGTCTGAGTCGTCGTGCAACTGGCGGGCGTAGGCAACCCATTCGTCAATCAGAATGAGGCACGGCCCGTATTCGTTCATCAATTCGCGGAGGGTGTCGCCTGGGTTAGTGGCACGCTCGTCGTCCTGTCGCACTTTGTCGAATGCCGCCTTGCCGCCGAGTTGCCAAGCCAGTTCGCCCCAGAGCGTCTTGACCACGGTGCCGTCTTCCTTTGTCGATGGATTGCCGGGCGAGATTTTGTTGCCGACCAGCACGACTCGTTTGACATCGTCGGGCCGGGCGGCGACTTCGGCTGACGCTATCAGGTCGTCGATGCCCAGCAATTCGCTGGTTGGCATTCCAGAGAATAGGTGGTACAGGGCCAGCATGGAGTGGGTCTTGCCGCCTCCGAAGTTGGTCTGTAGTTCCACCACTGGATCACCACCTTGACCGCTTAGCCGCTGCATCGCTCCGCTTAACAGGCTCTTCAGGCTTTCCGTCAGATAGGTGCGGCGAAAGAATTCTCTTGGGTTGCGGTACTCATCCGTGCCTTCGCCGATATGGACCTGCCACAGATCTGCGGCGAACTCGGCCTGTTGATAGCCGCCGCTGGCCACGTCGTGATGCGGGAATACGACTTCGCGCCAGGGCTTCAGGCTGCCGGTGGCTTGGCTTTCGACGGTGGTGCCCGCACCGCGCCGCCGCTCGCTGCGCGCCTGCTCCTCAAAGACCTGACGGCGCAGTTCCATCTTCATGCGACTGACTTCGTCTGCTTGCGGCGCGGAGACGGCTGTCAGCAGGCGGGAGATCGAGTCGAGGGTGCGGTCGGTGTCGTCGCTAGAAAATCTGTCTTGGTGCGCCCAACTGTTGCGCTGGTCGCGGATTTCGTTGACGAGGCTGCGCTCGGCACGGCCCAGTACAGTGCGGAACACGTCGTTCCACGTTTCCCACATGAGCTTGAGGAGGGCGGCTACGTCCCACTGATCTATCGGCTTGTCGGTCAGGTGTGGGGCATCGACAAAGCGCCGGATGGTGTCCATGTGTACGCCACCGGCCTTGATTTTGTTTTGCACCTCGCGCTCGACAAATGGGCCGAGTCCGTCCTTGAGGAGTTCGAGTGCTTTGCCGACGCGTTCTTGGTTGGTAATGGCCATGATTTTGCTTCCTTATAAATTGCTCTTGGTTGCCGTGCGACTGATTGCGCTCGTCCACGGTCCAAGTTGAGTACCTTGGGACCGAGGACGCAAACGAAGAAGTGAAGCATAGTCAGTATTTGCAAGTCTTGGCATTTGGACAAGTCGAATCTAATGTTTATTTTTGAAGCATGAAGAAGCAAACAGCCGTTTTGGACACTTCGTTTTGGGTTTTGGGCCATCGAGCGGATGTGCTCGCCTATCTGTTTCGCTTTTTTGCGGTCGTTGTCCCATCGGCTGTCGAGAATGAAATACAAGCCCGAGATCCGCGTTATCCACAGCGGGTATATGGATATCAAGAACTGTTTGGTCTGATGAAGCGGCAGGAAGTATTGGACATTCGCGACCCCGTCCAGCCGTTGGACCAGTTTCACGCAGGAGAAGCAGCCGCTTTAGGATTGGCTCTCGACGAGAATCTGTGGCTGCTGGTGAATGAACAACGTGCTCTGCGCTTTGCTCGGCAGCGTGGCCTCAAGGCCCTGACCGTTCCAGAATTCACCGTATATCTATACGAAATAGAAGTGCTGTCTTGGCAGAGTGTCCACGATAAACTAGATAGGATCGCCGCAAATACTGGGAAGGCTTTGATGGATGCAGCCCACCAAGCTGTGCGGAGCTTGGCCGAATCCCGAGGAGACCTCTAAAATGAGCCAGAGTACTACCAAGAAAACGCCCAGCCGAGTGACCAAATCCATTCGTCTGCGGCCGGAAGAAGCCGACGAACTCGCGCATTTGGTGGCGAATACTGCCTACTCGGAAGCGGCCCTCATGCGTCAATGGGTGCTGGTTGGTATGGAGCGGTTTCGCGTGTCCGAGGCTATCCGCTCCTATCAAGAAGCCGAGGTTGATCTGCGGGGAGCGGCCGAACGGGCTGGGTTGCCTGTGGCCGTATTATTGGAGGAAATGGCGATTCGCAAAGTCGCCGTGCTCAATGAGTCGGAAGATTTTGGGCCTGGTCTGGCGGCTTTGCACCGGGCTTGGCCAAAGGATGAGTAGTCTCTGCGATTTGTTCAGCGGGAGTCGTCTTCGATGGTGCGCCGTTCAAGCCAGCGGCGAGCTTCGTCAACGAGTTCAGGGTCGTTCATAGAGAACCTTTCCTTCGCGGAGTGCTGAACGCAACGCGGTTCCCACAAGGTGCCCACGACGAGCGACTTCCTCGGGAGTCGCTATTACTATGTCCTTGCATACTGGCAGGTCGCCCAAGGCCCGGCGGATTTCGATAGCCGTGTGCCGCTTGTCGGACACGTTAGGCAGAATCACGAGCAAGTCAACGTCGCTCCATTCGGTTGCCGTGCCCCGTGCATGGGAGCCGAAGAGGACGACCCGCGAAGGCTGGAAGCCTCTCACGATACGATCCACCATGGTTGATATGAACGTTTCCGAGGCGGCGACATTCATGTTGTACCTCCTGTATCGCCGTCGCCGAACAGCCCATCGTTGGTCGGGGACACGATGGCGTTTTCAAGCGTAAGCGTGGTGATGAACTCGCTCATGCTGCGATATTTAGATGCGCTCAATCTGCATGGGTCAATCCAATTTCTTGAACAGTAGCTAATCTGCTAATCTCTAGGCTCAGCCGCTACTTACGCTTTCTTTTTGTCAGATAGCAAGCCCAATTTATACCGGATATTATGGTTGTTCTTAACGATCTCCTTGATTTCTACTAATTCCATTCCAGCAAGTTTCATCAAGTGCAACTGGAAAAGGGCTTCAAGATTCCTATAGAGTTCAATAAAATCTCTTATCTTATACTCTTTCATAAAAGGAGATTCAGCCCAACCGTAATGGGTCAGCCAATCTCTTTCATTCTTAACGTTTTGAGCAAAAATTTTTCGCTCAGTGTCATCGGCAAAAAAATCATCTTTGAATTCTTCTGTCATTTCCCTTACCCGCTTGGCCAAAGATATTCTCTTATTCTTACTGTCAGTCAATATCCCGTGAAGCACCTCAATCCCCTGAGCGAGAGACAAAAATTTCTGCTCTATATGCCCTTTTCCATGCACAGAAGAAAAATACAGATTGATTGGGATATTATACTTTTCATAATTCTGCATCCAACAGCTCAAATTATATACAAATTTTTTGATTTCGTTAGCTCTTTCGTTAGCTCTATAAAAGAAAAGGCAAGTTGTCCGTGAAATATCAGTCTCGATTTCAGGGTGCGCATTGCCAACGAAGTACAAATTCATCGGAATTTCTTGTTCCTCATCCCCGATAGATTCTAATTTTTCTTTTGAAAATACGGTAGCCGATTCAAAGGAGACTGGACTATCAATCGCCAAACAAAGGAAATTATTAATTCTCCATATTAGATCTCTACAACGATCAAATGATAAGGACTCATTTGATAACAATGATATATTAATTCTCTGTTTGAGAGAGAACTTATTCCTTGGAGGAAGAGAAACACCGGATGGATGAAAATCTAAGGTCAGTTTAATTTCGTCGGATTCGTGAGGGATTTTAAAAGAGACAGGATCAGGACGATTGTATTCCATTGTAACTCTACTTGAGGAAGGCCATTCCACACTGATACTTCCTGTATCTAGCAATTCTTCAAGTCCCTCAAAAGAGACTCTACAACGAGAGAAATGAACTTCCTCTTCTTTCTTTCCGAAGTGATTTTTACCAATAATTGCATATTGCGAAATGAATTTTGAAGTTTGCAAAGAAACTGGGCCGCTAACAGCAGCCTTAAGCGTGTTTAATCCGCTGAAAAGGGTCAGGCATTCACATTGACACAACGTAACGAACTCGTCACCTTCAACCTTACCAATAATTTTATCGAACGAAATATTGTCGTCGTCTGAGCTAAAAGCCCAAGGCGTCTGGACAGTAGCTTTGGGGAATTCCACAGGAACCATTAATTCCAACATTATCTGTCCTTTTTTGGATATTTTAAGTGTCCCAGAGAATGCATCTTCTTCCTTACCAGGTAGCCAAAAATATCCATCCTTTTCAATTGAGCCTGCGAGTCGCATAATTCATTCCCTTAAATCAGCGTGCGGCTTGAGATCGACGATGATCACTGGGCGATCCAACTTGGACAGTAAGACCAAGACAAGTATGCTTGACCGCATCTTCAGTTATTCGCTCTCCTTGACTAAAAGGAGGTGGCGAGGTACCGCGACGGTCTCTCCGAGGTCTCCCCACAACTGCCTACGATCTTCAGCCGACAACGTTGTGCTAGGTCGCTCCCACAACCATTCCGGCCAAGCACCTTCCACCGGATCGAAGTTTACCCAGTCGTAATTTTGTTCATCGTCTGGATCAAAGTTAATCCCGGCATAGTCTTGCACATCGTCCGATTGTCGGAGTGTGGTTTTGCCCATAGACAGATCGTCCGATAATTGGAATAACTCGCGGAGCAAGGACAGGCTACGACGGGCTAGGGGTTGCCCTCGGAGGCTTGGTCTCTGCGTGCAGTCAAAAAGGCAATGCCAAGGCAATGCGACGCATGATCTATGAATCCAGTCGAAGTTTTTGCGATTTCTACTATCCTTGAACACTTGACGGATGCTCCGGCTTGATACCAAAGTACAACCCAACTGTTTTTTATCGAGGCACTGACACTGACAGCATTGCCAATATCGACTTATATTGCACCCCTCCACATAGTTGTACAGAAGATAAAGTGGGATAAATTTGTTTTTTCGAGAGTAATCATCAAGTTTGTCCATTTGAGATTTCGCTTTGGCGTCGAGCTTATCATATCTTCCGATTTTATGTCGCCTCGTAGGTCGGGGCTTATATAGCTTCTTGGCCTGTACCAACAACTTGACGGCGTGATTTCCCGCGGCGTGGATCCGAATCTCCAAGTCGGCCCCTCGCTTCGCTTCCTTCTTTTTATGGAGTGGAGACAGCTCGTACTGCTTCGGCTTAAAACGCACAAAATCCAGAGCGAGTAGATCTGTTAGCGTCTCCTCCCCCAATCGGACACCATATTTCCATGACCATTTGATCCGCCACCATGTATCTTCTGCGATTTGCTCAGTGAAAGTCATATTGTTGCTCCTTCCATACCGCTATCGCCGAACAGCTCACCCTGCTTGGGCGGTGCCTCCTGCCGCTCCTTTCGCGCCAGAGCGGAGATCTCGGGCCAGCTCTGGACTAGGCTGTTGTAGGAGAGGGCTTCGGCGGCGCGGCGTTTGCGTTCGCAGATGGTGTAGAGGCGGTAGGCTAGTTCGCGGGCGATGTCGGCGGATGCGCCGAGGCGGACTACGACCTGAGCGGCACCTTTTTCGCCGCCGATTTCTAGGGCGCGGATGAGGTGGTGGACGGCCTCCCACACGGTGAGCCGGGCGTCAGTCGTTGGGTCCCAGTCGTCGGCTAACTCGTCTGGGCGCAGCAGGCGCACCTTGCCGGCGCTGGAGGCGAGGATGCCGCCTTCGACGATGCCGGCGATGCTGGTGTTTTTGGCTTTGGACAGGGTTTCGGCGACGCCGTATTCGCCCTCGTCGAAGCCTTGCTGCTCGAACCACGCCAAGGCCCAGCGGCTGTCGGGGTCAAAGTCGCCTTCTTGCTCGGCGAGCACTTCGTCAAGCATCTGGTTGATGAGCGCTAGGGCCTCGCGCACGGAGACGGGATTGCCTTCGGCGTCGAGTACCTTGGCGTAGCGGGTGAACACGGCCATGCCGGGGCCGATGGCGGCTTGGGCGAGATCGACAGGAGCGATGTTGCCGGATTGCAGATGGGCGAGGGCCATGGGGAGTTCGGCTCTCAACACGGCGATGAATTCGCGGCGGGTGGCCATGGGTGCGTCAGCAGGGCGTTGGCGGCAGACGAGGACGATGCTAGAGGCGAGGGCAGAGACATGCTTTTTTAATTTTTCAGTTGTCTCAGTGCGCATCGGCCAAGTGCCAGTAACCGCGAAGCCTGAGTCGATCACTGCTCCAAGGAAAGTTTCCCAACCAGTGCTGGAAGTACCCGTGTCACCTTTGGTCTCGGACTGCTTGAAGGCATAGTAGATGGATACCGGAAAGCCGGGATGTACTTGCTCGGAAAAGCTGTGTATCGCCTGTCCCATACCGTCGAGGAAAAAGACTTCTGCTTCTTCTTTGCTCCCATGGCGGTAGGGTGTGGCTACCAACTCCTCATCTTTCGGTACGGCTACTGTGGCAAATAGCGTAGGAAAGATTGACTTCATTGATCGGCGCAGCCAAAGGTAAAAGAAATCGGACAGATCCGCGTAGCCTATATTGTCATAATAGGGAGGATCGGTGGAAACAATCCCGTCTATAGCAAGACGTTGCGATTGGGCTTCTGCTTGGGTGCTGACGCCATAGGGATAAGCAGATACCGATTCTAGCCCCGAGACAATAGACGTGGTCCCTCCCTCGAAGTTACCACTGGAATTTGAGAGCGGATTACTTTCAGAGAAATCCCACACCATTGGTAGAGCTTGTCTTCCAAATGTATTACTGACGTGTTCGCGCAACCTCGCCCAAGAACATAAAACCGAATTCCGATCCGCTACCTTATCGATCGCAAACGCCAGATATACTCCCACTGCCTCCGCATACGCCGTCGCCCCCGTACCTCCATCCCTCAACGGTCGTTCATTGAGCAAACCAGCGTTAGCGGAATCCTTTTCGACACACTCCATCGCTTCCGCCACCAAGTCGGAGAAGGTGGTCAGAGCGACGAGTTGGCGGGGGGTGAAGAGGTCGCGCCATTTATTCATGCCGTATTCCTGCACGCGGAAGCCAAGTGCCCGCTCCGGCAAGTTCGTGTTAGGTGTCCACTTCGGCTCTGCCTCTTCTGCGACAGCTTCATGCTCAGACGTTGGAGTCAGATACACTCGCCCTCGATCTCCTTCGGCTACAATGGCCATCAAACGCGTACCCATCCGCCCGGATTTTGCCTCTGAGCGCAAATAATCAAACGGCATGGGGGTACCCGACATGAGACAGAGAAAAGGTTTACCACTACCTCCAGACTTTGTCCCCACCTTTGATGCCTCCGCATTCTCCGGCGTTCCTACCTTCACCACAAACCGATACCCACGCCCCTCAATCACCGGCTCGACATACGCCTCCTTCCCTTTTTTCGTCGAAAGCATAAAGTTCGAGGCCAGCGGCACCTCCACATCGGCAAACGCCGGATTCGGACTTCTCACCGTGCGCACCCACAGCCACGCAATCACCGTCAGCTTGCGCCCCTTATATCGTTCAAGGTCGGGCCGCTCCCGTACCATTTCCTCGGTAATCTCAACCTTTGGATACAGATGCCCAATGCGCCGCTCGGCCTCGTCGCGCATCCACTGGCCATAGTAGCGCACATCCTCGGCCAGCCCCTGCGCCCCCTTCCATTCGCGCTCAATCAGACCCCTTTCCTCGCGGGACTCCGGATTCACCGGCGACTGATCGGCGAACTTCGGCGGAATCTCAATCATGGCCTTGTTGATGAGCACCGCCACCGGATTGAGATCACTGGCATGAGCCTCAAGCCCCAACCGCTGTGCTTCCAGCGGTAACGCACCGCCGCCGGCAAACGGATCGTGAAAGGACGGTAGCTTGTCCGGGTTGAACAGTTCGGTAGCGCGCGGGTGATCGGCATGGTCGGCGCAGGTCCGCCGCCAGCTCTTGCGAATCTCTGTCCGCGCCCGTTCCAGCACCTCCTCGTTAGTGGTATTCTCCCAGAGGACCAGCTCTTTTAAAATGCCGAACAGCCGCTCGCGCTCCTTTTCTTGGTCGGCCTCCGTAGGGAACAGATCGGGGCTGGCTGACGGATCATCGACCATCTGCGCAAAAATCACCGCTCGTGCCGTCGCGAGCGGCTTCCTGGACCACCACAAATGCAGCGTACTCGGATGCCCGTGCCGAATAGACTTCTCCCGCGCCGACGCGGTGTTGATAGCGGCGAGCGGCAGGGCGACTTCAATTAGTTTTTTGCGGGAGTTGGCTAGTGGTGTAGGTAGTGTAGCCGTTTGAAGTTCTAGGGCCTCATGCTTCATGGACGTACTAATCCTTGACGTTTTGATTGATCGGGCGTCAAATCATAAGAAAGGCGATACCTTTTCGCCAGAGAGCATCTTTCTTGTCTTTTTAAGCTGTCCAACATTCTCTGGATATCCCGGCTTCTTGGCACCCGCAGAAGAGGCCGGAGCATAGCCCCCATTGCCCCAAGCGACACGCGGATAGCAACTGCCAAAGACGGGGCAATCGGAAGCTGCTGGCGCAGATTTTTGTTGGTGGGGCTGCGAAGGTTTCCCCGGTCCTGTCGATCCTATACTTTTGAAGAGAAACCTAACACAAAGAGGACTTGGTTTGAGGAGTGGTTCACGCCAACCCTCAAAGTCATCAAACTTGGGCTGCTGTCTTGGGTCGCACGGTGCGAAAGCACTTTGCCAAGATCGCCGCTTGGCTTCTCAAAAAGGAGAGTCGTCGTGAAACACCTAACAGCAGTATTCGTTATAGCATTAGCCATCCTCTTACCCGCCGCGCATCCCGCCAGCGCTCAAGACCCGGAGGTAACAGCCGGCGATGTGGTGGATCGGGAAACTCTGAAAGCCTTTGTGCATGCGGCGAAGGCGTACTTGAACAACGCCACAAGCCTTCCCGAGTATCTGGCTATCTTGCAGGAATTCAGAACCGAAGGGGTTTGGAAGCAGGGATCTATCTACCTCTTTGCGGGGACGACCAATGGGGTCCTAATCCTTAACGGAGTCGATCCAGACCTTGAAGGCCAAAACATCTACGATCTTGAAGACGCCAACGGCGTCAAATTGACCCAAGAACTCATCGCAGCGGCGGCTCAAGGCGGCGGCTTTGTCGAGTACCTTTGGCCCAATCCAGAGATAAAAGGGGACACCGGCTCGCCTAAAGTGAGCTACGCCATTCCCTATTCTGCGCTCGGCCAAGATTTTGTCTTAGGTTCTGGCTTTTATCCGGCAACCGCTTCTACGTCGGTCGAAGATCGGTCCTGGGGACGGCTCAAAAGCCGCCAATAAGAGGCTACAATAACAGGAACAACCGGCGTCGTGGTTCGGGATGCGATCTTGAAAACTATCGACAGCAAGGGCTTCTGGTAGGGCCATAAACGCCGCTTTCCCACCAAAGCAAAACGGGCTACGTCTTTTGACGTAACCCGTTGTTTTTAATGGCGCACCCACAGGGACTCGAACCCCGAACCTTCTGATCCGTAGTCAGGTGCTCTATCCAATTGAGCTATGGGTGCAAGCAGTGTTATAAAATAGACGCCGCCCCCACACTCGTCAAGGTGCGAACCCCTCGGACAAAGCCTCCAAGTACTTGTAACCCGACCCCGTATTAAAGAGCACCACGCGCTCGTCCGAGGCCACTAGTCCCTGCTCCTTGAGCTTGATTAGGGCCGCTAGCGTTGCCCCGCCTTCGGGCGCGGGGAAAATGCCCGCGTGCGCCGCCATGCTATGCGAATGCGCAAGCAATTCCTCGTCGCTGACGGCAATGGCAGTGCCGTCGCTTTCCCGCAAAACCTGCAACATCAGAAAGTCACCAACCGCACTGGGGACGCGCAGACCCGAGGCCACGGTGTGCGCGTTTTCCCACGCCTGAGCAGATTCATCGCCGTGCGCAAAGGCTCGCACAATCGGCGCACAGCCCTCGGCCTGCACCGAGATCATCCGCGGCCGGTGCTCGCCAATCCAGCCGAGTTGCTCCAGCTCGGCGAATGCCTTCCACATCCCGATCAACCCCGTGCCCCCACCAGTGGGATAAATCACCACGTCGGGCAGGGACCAATCCATCTGCTCGGCCAACTCGTAGCCCAAAGTCTTCTTGCCCTCAATGCGGTACGGCTCCTTCAGCGTCGATACCTCAAACCACCCCTCGGCTTCCTTGCGCTCGCCGACGATGCGGCCACAATCGCTGATTAGCCCATCAACCAACTCGGCCTCAGCTCCGCAAGACCAGCACTCGACGACAAAAGCCTGCGGCGTATCACGAGGCATAAAGACAATCGCCGGCAGACCACAGGCAGCCGCATAAGCCGCCATCGCGCCACCGGCATTGCCCGCGGTGGGGATGGCCAGCTTTTTCGCGCCCCGCGCGCGGGCACAGGTAACGGCAGCCGAGAGGCCGCGCGCTTTGAAGGAGCCGGTGGGATTAGGAGATTCGTCCTTGATGTAGAGCTGGGAAAAGCCCGCCCAGCGACCCAAACGCTCCGGGCGGAGCAGCGGGGTGAAACCCTCGCCGAGAGAGACGATTTCCTCGGGCGTGCGGATGGGCATGACTTCCCGGTAGCGCCACATCGTCGGCGGGCGGGTGCTGAGCGCGGCGCGATCCAACGCGTGACCAGCCCGGTCGAGGTCGTAGCGGGCGAGGAGGGGCGCACCGACCTCCGACAGGTTCTGCAACACGTCGGCGTCGTAGCGCGCGCCCGTACGGGAGCACTCTAAATGCGTCATGAACACGAGGCGGCGTACAATCCTTTCGCAAGTATGTGGGCCTCGACCGCTTCGGGCACCATGTAGCGGATCGACAGGCCAACGGCCCGGCGCGACCTAATCTCGGTCGAGGACAGCTCAATGAGCGGAGTATCTATGAAATGCAGACGCGCCAACAGTTTCGGATCGTCGCTTGCCATTTCCCCTCGACGCGCCCCCACTACTACCGTACACTGGGCCAAAATGCCTTCGAGATCATGCCACTCGTCTAGCTGACCGATGTTATCCGCACCGATGATAAAAAACAGCGCGGCATGAGGATGAAGCTGGTGCAGCAGGCGCAGGGTTTCGACGGTATAGGACTTGCCCGGGCGATCTAGCTCCAAGCGCGAGGCCGCAAAATCGGCGCAGTCAGCCACGGCCAATTCGACCATGGTCCAGCGCTCCTCGGCTGGCGCGTACGCACCCTGCTTGAGCGGCGGATCGGCCGCTGGAATGAAGAGCACTTCGTCGAGGGGAATCTTCTCTAAGGCAAAGCGGGCCAAGAGCAGGTGGCCGTGATGAATGGGGTCAAAGCTGCCGCCGATGACGCCGATGCGCCGCATCTTTAGCCCGGCGATTGGCTCAGCCCGGACAGGTGCTTTTGCACGCCCTCCACCAGCTCCGGGTCGCCGCTGTCTTGCAGCACTTCCTTCCAATAGCGAACCGCTAGATCCACATCGCCTTGCTCGTGGGCGATTTCGCCCATGCGGAAAAGCGTGGTGTAATACCACTCGCCGACATCCGGGTACTCGCGCAAAACTTCCTCGTAGGTCATCTTGGCTGCGTCGAGATGGCCCTGTTTGTGGTACAGGCGGCCACTTAGGTACTGCTTTTGCGCTAGGCGACTCCGGCACTCGGCGATGCGCTGGCGCGCCTGTTCCGCCAAGGGCGCGTCGGGATTGTCCTCAATAAAGTTGCGGAAGGCCGTCAGCGCCTCAAAGGTCTCCTTCTGGTCGAGCTCTGGGCGGCGCAATTGCTCGAAGTACGACTCGCCTACCTTGAACTGCGCCTCAACCGCCCACTCGCTAGACGGGTAAATATCGACGATGCGCTGATACTCAAAGGCGGCGTTGACCCAATCGCGATTGCAAAAGTGCGCTTCGGCGAGGAGGAACTGCGCTTCGGCCACCCGGCGCGAGCCGGGAAAGTTGCTGACTAGACGCTTGAAGTGCTCGGAGGCCTCTATGCAGCGGTTTTTCTCCATGGCCTTTTGGCCTTCTTCAAAGTAATAATCCGCGCCTTGGAGTTTCTCCGGCGGCGTGCTGGCGCAGGCGACGACGCACAGGGCGAGCGGGAAAGCGAGATATTTCATGGCTAGCGGTTGGAAAAGAACAAATAGATAAGCCCACCGAGCACGGTGGAGACGATCACAGGTTCGACGAACTTGCTCCACGTTTGTTCCTCTAACTCGGTCTGGGCGAATTTGAACTGGTCGTGCTGGAGTATGTCTAGCTGCTTTTTAGGGATCTGATCGCGCTGCGTGCGAGTGATTTCGTCCTGCCAGTGGACCACGTCGTCGCGCTCGTCGCTCAAGCGCAGGGCGAGCGTTACCCGGCCTTGGCGGCTGACCTCGCTACCGCGCAGTCCCGAGTACGCGGAGATTCCCAAGTCGAGCACTCGGTAGGACAGGCGCATACTCGCCGATTGGGCTGCGGTCGAATCCAAGGTCACGCTAAAGCCGCGCATCAGCAACCGATTGGCCAGCAGGTGTTCGACCATCCAATTGGCGTCGTGCTTGCTCTGCGCCACGATCAACAAGGGAGCCGACGCGGCATCCGCCGGCATTTCAATGCGCCCCAAACTCTCATTGACCGCACTTGCCACCGTCTCGACTAACAAGTCCATATTGGTGGGAAAAGGAATGGCGACCGACGCGGTGACACAAATCATCAGCGCGGCCAAAAGACAATAACAAATTCGCAGCAAGATCGTTCTCATCAACCGCCGAGGTGTTTTATCTGTTCGCGAGCCGTGGACACGTATTCGCTATCTGGATACTCATCGACCAGTTTGCGCAAGGCCGCAAGCGCCCGGTCGCGCTCGTCCAAAGCAAGGTGACAGCGGGCAATTTTTAGCTGGGAGTCGTCGGCTTTATCCGTGTTGCTGAAGGCAAACACCTTGGTGAATTCGATAAGCGCCTGCTGGTATTGGCGCAGCCCGTAATAGCACTCGCCTTTCCAATACTGGGCGTTATCGGACCATTCACTCATGGGTGCTTTCTGCAGCAAGCGGTCAAACTCGGCCAAGGCGCGGTCGTATTGCTTGTGGCGATAGTAGTAGAGCGCACCTTGGTACATGTTGAACGCATCGCTTTTGCCGCTGTCGGACGTCACCGCAGCCTGCGAGGCGCGGCGGCTGGTGCTGGCGGCGGGGCGCAGCGGGGCACGGCGCAGCAAAGAATCCAGCCGCGCACTTAGGACGCGGCTCTGGCTTTGGAAGGCCCTGAGTGCCTGCCGCAACTGGGCGTTGGATGTCTCTAGCTGGCGCACGCGCTCGGCCATGGCCTGCTCGCGCTCGTACGCGGCCGCAACAGCGCGTTCGAGGGACTGAAATGCGTCACTTTCCTCTGGCTGGACCTCTTCCCGCTGGACGAGGGGTTTTTCGGCAGGTGGCGGCACAGGCGGCGCAGCGCAAGCCCCAAGAACCAAGACCAACGCCAATGCGCTTTTCGCGCTTTTCATCGCATTTTTAATCGGAAACACAAATGAACCATCTTTGACGAAAAATATAGCATAATCCCCCTCCCAAACCAAATGGGAGCAAGGGGCGTTACGCGCTGGGCAGCGCCTTGCTGCGCTCAATTAATTGGGTGGTGGAAAGGCCCGGCCACAACGGCAGGACGCGAACTTGGCCCCCGTGCGCTTCGACGCGTTCGCGGCCGACAATGGCGGCTGGGGCGTAATCGCCACCCTTGACCAAGACATCGGGCGCGAGCGCAGCCACGAGGCTCTCGACGCTCTCACCTGAAAAGATGCACACATGCGAAACGCATTCTAAGGCCGCCAGCACAGCGGCGCGGTCGTCTTGCGGGCACAAGGGCCGGCCCTGTCCCTTGAGGGCGCGTACTCCGTCGTCATCGTTTAATCCTACCACAAGGCAATCGCCCAAGGCGCGCGCCGCGCGTAGGTACTCGACGTGACCGCGATGCAGCAAGTCAAAACATCCATTGGTGAAGACAAAGGTCTGCCGCGCTTTTTTCAATTGGCTACGAAAGGTGAGCAACTGGTCACACGTAATGATTTTGGCGGAATCGGCCAAGGGCGACTGCATGGAGAAAAATGGGGTGGATGACGGGAGTTGAACCCGCGCCCTCCAGGGCCACAACCTGGCGCTCTAACCAACTGAGCTACATCCACCACTATAGTCATGAGGGCTTGCATGGCGTGCCCAGTAGGACTCGAACCTACGACCGTCTGCTTAGAAGGCAGATGCTCTATCCAACTGAGCTATGGGCACATCGCCACAAGGGGTGCAAGCATTCAAAAATATTAGGGCCTATCCTGCGCAAAGTCAACGCGACCATTTTGGTCAATAGGCCAGCGATAGGGTGCCCGAGCGCTTCGTGGAGGTGTTGTCCAAGTCAATGGCAAGTCGGTAGAGATAGATGCCTGGAGGGGCAACTTGGCCTTGGCTGTCGCGGCCATCCCACTTGATTTGGAGACTGCCCGCCGTCGAGCCACCCGGCTGGATCTGGGCGATGCGGCGACCAGACAGATCGTAGATCTCGAGTTGGACATCGACCTGATCGAGGACGAGGAAAAGGTCGAAGGAGAAAGTGACCTCGTCGTTGATGCC
>JAJEIO010000001.1 GCA_022827835.1 Candidatus Latescibacterota bacterium | reverse complement strand
CGGCCTTTTTCAGCTTCCACTTGCTTTTGGCTTACCTAGCGGACCACTTGCTCATCCACTACGCCTTTTTAGTGGCCGCGGCGGTGTCCGTTTTCTTGGTCATTTCCTACATGCGGCTGGTGGTCGGCCTGCGGCTGGCCTTGGTGGAGATCGGCTTGGCCCAGTTCATCTACTTGGTGCTCTTCTCCTACACCTTCTTCTTTGTTGGCTATACCGGCTTGGCCATTACCGTCCTATGCATTGCCACGCTCTTCGCCGCCATGCAGCTTACCGGTCGGATAGACTGGTCGGCCGTATTTGCCCAGCCGCCAGCTACTCCTCAGAAGTCCGGCTAGTAACCCGCAACCGCTCTGGCACCCCCACCGGCTCCCCATTGCGGCATACCACCGGAAAGTGCGGGCCGGCCTCGGCCATGGGCGCATTGTCGGGCAATTCGACGAACTGCTTCATCAGGTGCTCGCCGCTTTGGTCGAAGTGCGCTGCGCCGGTCATGTAGTGGATGGCAATGGCGCGCCGGGGCCGCGGCGACTGATTGAAGGGCGAGCCGTGCCAAGTCAGCGAGTGGTGGAAAGAAACCTCCCCGCGCATCACCGGACACGGCCGCGCTGCCACCTCGCGGATCTCGGCGTCGGCTGGCGGAGTAAAGCCCTGTAAGTCCTTGAAATTTTCCAACAGCGACAAATCGCCCTGCGTGCGCAAAAATGCAATCTGGTTGCCCCACTTGTGGCTGCCGGGCACCATCCACATGCAGCCGTTGTCCTCGGTCGCGTCGTCCAAGGGGATCCACGCCGAGACCGGCGTCATCGGCTTGATAATCGGCCACAAGGGCGCGTCCTGGTGCCAGTGGGTCGAGCCGCCGTAGCGCGCGGGTTTGTACTGGATCTGGTCGTGCCAGACCTGAAGGTCGGCATGGCCGGTGAGTTGGCTGATCCCCCGTACGACAGCCGGGTGGTAAATCAGCCGCTCCCAAGCGGGCGCAGCCTCCCAGATATTGACAATTTGCCACACTGGATGCTCGCTGACGCCGCCCCCACCGGCGAGGTCGCGGAAGGATACCGGCTGCGCTTCATCCGAGGAAAAACCATCCGGGCCTTTGGTCAAAATCTCATCGAGCGCGTCGCTCAATTCGCCCAGTTCCTCGTCGGCGAGCACGCGCCCGCCATTGAGAAAGCCGTTGCGGTAAAATTCATCGATCTGTGCTTGCGTGAGCATGGGATTCGTCTCGGTTAGTAGTGAGTAGTGAGTACGCATAGGGATCGAGGTATCAGATGCTTCGACTCCGCTGCGCTCCGCTCAGCACGACAGCGGCGGTCACTCGCCGGTCTTGTCATGCTGAGCGTAAGCGAAGCATCCCATACTACTTCTACTGTCGTGTACTTATAGCGCGATCTAACCACTGGCCACTTTTACTCCATGCGCCGGAGCAACTCGCCCCGTGCCTCGTTGAACAGGCCGATCAGCCGCTGGCGGATCGCCTCGTCGCGGAAGACGCCAATCCTTTCGGCCCAAGCAATGCCGCCCTCCATGTGCGTCAGCAGATAATTGCCCTCGGCCGGCGCAAACACGCAGCGCCGACCCACGTCGATATAAACCGGCGAGGAATGAGCCATCACCGGCCCGGCATCCGTGTAGTGCGACCCCCAGCAGCGGGCCGCGACCCAGCAAGAACGATTGGCCTTGAGCTTGAACTTCAGTTCGATCTGCTGGGCACCGGACGCGGTAGTCTCGCGCGCAACGGACTCGCCATTGCAAATAAGTTCCAGTCCAGTAAGCGGCCAGACGCTTTCCGCAGTCGCCACCACCTCGACCGTGCCGCCGTTGCCGGGCAAGTGAATTTCCTCGCCCATCTCCCGGCCCTCGACCTTCAGATCAATCATCGCGCCGGTGCTGGCAAACGTCTGGCCGCGCCGCACGGCCTGGCACCAATTGTCAAAGGTAAACTCCTCGCCATCGCGCAGCTTGGCATACGTGCGCGAGCCGCCCAAAATGCGGTTATTGGACATCTTGTCAGTGCCGCCGACAATCGGCAGCTTCTGGCCCACGTTGAGCCAGCGGTAGTAGCCCAGCTCGGCCGAACTGATCTGCTCGCCCTCCCAAATCCAGCACATCTCGCCGGCGTCGGCGTGGCCCAAGACGATGTTGGCCGCGTTCTCAAAATCGGGTAGCGGCATGTGCGGCATAATGACCAGCCCGCCCTGTTTTTTGCACTCCTCAGCCCAATCGGCCATCAGCGCATCCACCGAGCCGCCGACCCAATCCTCATTGGCCCCGCCGGTACACATCGGCGCGACCAGTTCCTTAAGACCGAGCAAGCTGATGTGCCCGAGCACGTGCTGCCGGTTCTCTTGGCTGACCCAAACCAAGTGATTGTCGCTACTGGTCGGTGCCAAGCCGCCGGTAAACTCCTCCCACGAGGTAAACAGCCGACCCCACTGGCTGGCCAACAGATGCACCACGTTGAGGTCTTCGCCCTCGGCCTCTAGGTGGGACGACTGGGAGGAAAGAAAATGCACGTGGGTATCCCCCGAATAGTACCCGCGCTGTTTCATGTCAAAGGCGCGTTTGACCTTTAGGGTCAGCGCATTCTGCCCAGGCTTGATCTCAACCTGCTGGCGCAGCGGCTGGTACTCAAAACCGCGCACCACCTCGGCGTACACCGGGCCAATGGGCAAGTCGATCTGGCAGGTGCCGTCGATATACGCGTAGGGCACGCCCCCGGTCTTGCAGTCGCCGCCCATGTCCTCAAACCACGCCACATTGACGTCGGCTTGATGGCCGTGTGGTGCCAGATAGGCTCCGTGCTCGGAGCGGAAGTGGACGCGGGTTCCCACGGGCTGGCCGGTATCCGCGTCCTCGACCCGCACGTGGACCCACTGCTTGCCGGACGGTGCGACGACCTCGATTTGCACCTTGCCTTGGGCGACCTTCTTTTCCTTGAGCACGTCGCCCCAGCAGATGCGTTCTTCGACGTCGTCCCCCGCCTTAATAGCGAGCTGCCCTTCTGTCGATCCGTGAATTTCCAGATAGCCACCATCGACCGTCTCCTGTCCACCCCGTCCCCAGCCCGCTTCCTCGGAGGTGAGGAAATCCGCACTCGGTACCCAAAGCTGATCCTGACGCACAATTTCGCCGCGCTCCATCGCCACTTCGGGTGCGTCTTCAGCATCGACCCGCAGCGCCACCTCCTGCCGCGCTGGCCAAGCAAAGGGATCGCGCTCCTCGTGGCAGAGCGTAATGCCAGCCAAAGCTATCGCCGTAGGACCAGCCGCCGATACCGAGATCGCCGCAATCTCCTTGTCGGGCGCGGGATTTTCCCAGTCGTAGAGCCACCAACCCTGGAGGTCACCACCCTCGCGCGTAAAGGCCCCAGTCTGTACCATGCCATAGCTGTGCTCAAGACTGTTCAGCGGCACCGAATAGTAGTGGCGGCAATTGCGGCAGAGAAAGGGATGGTGCCCCCAAGGTATCTGCACATCGTGGATTTCAAAGCGGCGGCGCAGCGGCTGCTCGACTGAGCTGCCGTCGGCATAGAGGACGCGATAGGTCCCAATCTCCTCGCCCGTGCCTTCGACCGTGGCCCACTCTCCCGGCACTGGCGCACAAGTGTGGGCGTAGAGGATGCGCCGCGCCTTGGCATTTACCGGAATCTCCGCCGCCGCACTCACCCCATCCCCGGCCTCTTGCGCCACCAGCACCACGGCCCGGTCCGCACCTGCGGCTGCCAAGCTAAAGGGCACGCCCCAAAACTGGTGCTTGCCCCAAGGCAGCCCCACGAGCGGGGTATTGTCGGGCGCGTCGTCGGGTGCTGGCCAGAGCTTGCCGTCTTTGGACTCAACATTGCCAGTGCCAGCGTTATAAGTTGCACTCAAATCCAACGGTACAAACTGGTCGCTCATCATAGCTTCCTTTCTCAGGTGAATGGCCGCTCAATATATCTCCACTAAAATCCATAAGCAAGGTAGATTCAGTGCAGTAAGCCCAAGATGTATTTACAAATTGTTCGTTATAACGTACACTAAATCCAATGGAATTCACCGTTGAAATCTACGTAGCCCCAAACGGCAAGCAGCCTTTCACTGAATGGTTCCGTACGCTGCGAGACATTCGCACCCAAGCTCGCATAGAAGCCCGTCTTCGCCGTTTGAGTTTGGGCCTTTTGGGCGACCATCGACCTGTCGGTGGAGGAGTCTCCGAACTACGCCTTGACTTTGGTCCTGGTTTTCGGATCTACTTCGTCCGTTTAGAGCACACCATCATACTATTGCTCTGCGGTGGCGATAAAAGCACACAGCACAGAGACATTGAGCAGGCCAAAGCCCATCTAGCCGACTACAAGGAGCGTTCCCAATGAAAGCGTCTATCCCCTTTGAAAAGCACCACCTTGAATTCCTCCGCGATCCAGAACGAGCCCAAGCGTACCTCGAAGTAGCTTTAGAGGAATACGCCGCAGACCATAATACCTCGGCCTTACTGCTCGCGCTCAAGGACATCGCTGTAGCCCAAGGCGGTCTAGGGAAATTGGCCCAGCAGACTAACCTGAACCGCGCCCACATATACAAGGCTCTATCGCGAGAGGGCAATCCGCGGATAGATACACTGGAGAAAATCCTCAACAGCCTCGGCTTCAGACTTTCTATCGAGCCGTTGGTGCGGGAAAAACAAAAAGCCTGATTGAAATTCAGTGCGGCACGCCCAACTGGTGCATCCGGCGATGAATCGCCTCCCGCGCCTGG
Organism: Candidatus Latescibacterota bacterium; assembly: GCA_022827835.1. Taxonomy (GTDB): domain Bacteria; phylum Latescibacterota; class UBA2968; order UBA8231; family UBA8231. The sequence goes on along the minus strand of JAJEIO010000001.1, from coordinate 115,999 downwards.
AGGAAGGGCCGCTCCAGATAGGCGAGGTGATCCTCCTCGCCGTGGTGGTGCGTAATATCGTCGCGCAGATGCAGACGGCTGTTGTGGCGGATGTAGTGCAGTGAGCCGTCCACTAAGGTCAGCATGTACTGCGCCGTCTCTTGGTTGAACATCCACCACTCGCCGCCACAGGCCAGATACACCGGCGAGGTGTGCGCCATGATCCCTCGACCCCAGCCATCAAAGTGCGGCACACTCTGCTCGTAGCCCGGCCCGCTACACCGCGCCGCCAGCCACGAGTGGCCCTCCACCTTTACCTCGGCTTTCAGGCTCAACTTGCGCCCCCCCTTGGAATCCTCGCTAGACGCTACCACCCGCCCCTCCTGCACCACTTCCAGCGTGTGGATCGGTACCACTGACTCGGCCTCGGCAAGCACCTCCACCGTGCCGCCATTGCCCGGTAACTGCACCGTGTCCCCCACCTCGTGGCCATCGACGCTGAAGCGGATCAGCGGACCGCCGCTGTGGAAGGTGCGGCCCGCAGCCATGTACTTGCACCAGTTGTCATAGGTGAACGGCTCGTCCTTGGGAATTTGCACGTAGGTGCGATAGATCCCCACCGGCACGTCGCTGCTCATTTTATCCGTACCGCCGACCAACGGCAGCTTGTAGCCACAATTGAGGTAGCGGTAGTACTCGCCGTGCATGTACGTCCCGTGCCGCAGCATCTCCACTGCGTCGGCACGTCCGGTGGCAATCAGGGCGGCTGGCTCGCCGTTGGGGCTGGGCAAATGCGGGATCACCACGCTACCGCCCTGCTCCCGGCAACGGTCGGCCCACTCGGCCATAGGCACTTCAAGCGTCCCGCCCAACTCGGCTTCTCCCGGGCCGTCCGAGCACCACGGCATCACCGGCTCCTTCAGCCCCATGAGGATCAGATGCCCCAAAAAGTGCTGCCTATTCTCCTGGGACACATAGACAATGTGATCGCCATTGGCCGTGGCCATCTCGCCGCCGGTAAATTCCTCGGTATTGGTAAACAACCCACCCCATTGCGATTGCAGCAGGTTGACCACGTTCAAATCCTCGCCCTGCGCCTCAGTGAGGCTGCCCTGCGCCGACAGGAAATGCACGTGTGAGTCGCCGCTGTACCAGCCTTCCTCGTTCATCTGCCGCCAGCGCTTCAATCGCAGCTCCAAGGTGCGCTGGCCTGGTTCAATCTCCACCTTAGTGCGCAGCGGCTCGTATTCGTAGCCACGCGCCACATCCACGATCACCTCGCCGCGCGGCAGCCACCCTTGGCAGGTGCCGTCGATGTACGCATACGTGATCTGCCCCAAGCGCACATCGCCGCCCACATCGAAGTGCCAAGTCCCCATGTTGGAGTTGACGTGGGCGTGGTGGCCGTGCGGAGCGTAGGGGATGCCCTCTGGCGAGCGGAAGTGGACGCGGCAGGGCGCGGGTTTCCCTGTGGCGTCGTCAATGACCTTGGTGTGCACCCAGTTGCGCCCGCGCTCCACCACCTCCAGCCGCACTCGCGGCGAAGCCTCTACGCGGCCCTGCTGCCGCACCTCGCCCCAACTAGTCTCGCCCAAAACTTCCCCATCTCGCTTGACCTGCACGGTAGCCGAAGGATTGGCGGCTATTTCCACGTATGAAGGACTGCTCCCCTCGTTTTGAGCTTCCCCCCACCCCTTGCGTCCGTCGAGAAAATCCTCGGCAGTATCCTCCGGCAATGGGTAGGGGTAGGTCGCAACGCCCCGATCAACTTCCACTTCGAGAGCGGCGGACTCGCGCGCGTCCTCCTCTTGCGGCAGGGTGATGATGACCTCGCGCGTGCCCTCGCGGCAGATCGGCTCTTCGTCCAAGTCGCTCAGAGTGATCCCGCCGACGACAAAGGCCGGTCCCGCAGCCTCGATGGCGATTTTTTCCAAGCCCTTGTCCGGGTGTGGATTCGGCCACGCCCAGAGCACGTAGTGCTGCGCGCGACCGCCATCGACCTCGGTCTGGCGACGCCCGGCCATGTCCCACGGACCTTCGGTGCGCGGCAAGAGCTGATCGTTCGTATCCGGCACCGCCACAAACGGCGTGCCACCATACGACGACGGCACAGTCGAGATTTCAAAGCGGTCGCGCACGGGCACCTTGAGCACATCCCCGTCCTCGTAGTGCAGCGCGTATTCAGCTACCAGCGTCGCCAGCGGCCCGTTGTCGGCGATCCGCGACTCCAACAGGCGATGCGCCACAATCATCCAAGTCGCCCGACGACCAACCGGAATTTCCACACCGGAGTGCTCCCCACCGCAGGCGATCAGACAGCACCCAGCGTCGCTACCGAGCGCAAAGGGCAATCCGCGAAAGCTTTGTGCGCCGAGCGGCCCTTGGCCTCCTAAGAGATCTAATCCGGCGTTGTACAGCGCGTTCAAATCCAGCGGTGTGTAGGTGCCCATGATCTCCTCCTTTAAAGTGGTCTTGCAATTAGGCTGATAAAATGGTTTGGGGGACCGACTTGTGCAAAAAGAATGGACGCATCCCACCTAGCCAATCAACGTCGCTCAACGCTTGCGTCTCCTCTCCCCCTCCCGTAACTTGGCCGCCAACCGCCTTCCCCGCCCATCAAGGAGCCGTCCAAGATGAAAATCACCGACATCGAAGTCATCCCCATCTTTCCCAAGCTGGCCAGCCGCTACGCCGAGCGCCGCGTCGATCTCTACGGCATCGACTGCCGCGTTGTGTACAAAGTCCACACCGACGCCGGCATCACCGGCTACGGCGACATGCGGGTGCGCCCCTACGCCAAACCATCCCGCGATGCCGTCGCCCAGTTTGTTGGCCTCAGCCCCTTCGACTTCATCAACGACCATCGCTCCACCGTCCCCTCGGGCCTGCTCTGCGCCCTGTACGACGCCATGGGCAAACACCTCGACCTGCCCGTCCACAAACTCCTCGGCCAGAAAAAGCGCAACGCCATCGCCGTGGCCGCCTGGACCCGCCCCGCCTCCCCAGAGGTCTTCCGCGACGAGATCAAACGCGCCGCGGCCGAGGGCTACCGCGTCTTCAAAATCCACACCTGCACCTACCACGACGTCTTCGAGCAGACCCGGCTGGCCACAGAAGTCGCCCCGGAGAGCTTCCGCATCCACTACGACTTCAACCACAACCGCAGCCTCGGCAGCGCACTGCCGATCATCGCCGAACTCGAAAGAAATTTCCCCATCGTCGGCTACATCGAAGACCCGCTCGACAAAAAGGACATCGATGGCTGGAAACGCCTGCGCCAGCAGACCAGTCTGCCGCTAATCATGCACGGCACGCCCTTGGGCGGCGTCCAAGAACTGATCTACGGTCTCGCCGACATGTATATGATCGGCGGCACCCTCGAAGACACCATGGCCGCTGGCTGGGCCTGTGGCCGGGCCAATGTGCAAGTTCTACTGCAATTTGAAGGGGGTACGCTAGGCAAGGCTATGGCCATGCACATGGCTTCGGTGCTGCCGACCCACACGGCCCACTCGATCAACCTCGACGACCAGTACGCCGAAGACTACACCACCGAAACCATTCCCGTCGTCGATGGAGCCTCCCCCGTACCCAACGGACCGGGCTTGGGCTTTACAGTCGATGAGGACGCCCTAGCGCGGCTAGCGTCCCAATCGCTCGTCGAGCGTCCCACCCACGTCGGCGTCTTGCAGATGCCCGGCGGACACACGTACTACGGCCCGTCCTACATCTCCCCCACCAGCATTACCGGCCATCAGGAGGGCGTTGACCGCGGCTTCCGTGCCTCGATTTGGGAAGACGACGGATCGACCGAGTTCGCCAAAGTCCACGACCGCGTCAAAAAGGAAGGCGTCTTCCGCGCCGACTGACGCGCTTATCGCTAAAAGTCCTGCACCTGACGCCAGCGATCGTAGTAGTCCTGCATCCGCACGGGCAGCCCGGCCCGCACATTGTCGGCCAGTTGCCAGCGGAAGCGTTCGTCGAGGACTTCGCGCTGATCTTCTTCGTGCTTAACTAATGCGCCCGTCAGGGTCAGCCGCTCGTTCACGCCAGCAGGCAAGCGGCCCCGATGAATGGTATTGCCGTTCCAGAAAATGGTCTGCCCCTTTTGCAGCACGATTTGTTGTGCATGGGGCACGTCACCCTTGCGGTTGTTAATCAGCACTTCGCGCTCCTGCTCGGTGCGGTAGCGGCGCTGGCTGCCCGGCACCAGCCACAAGCAGGCATCGTCCACCAAGGCCAAGTGCCACTTGACCAAGTTCTTGCGATAGCGGCCCAGAATCTCCAACTCCACCTCCCGACTGCCGTCGCGTTCCTCTTGGCCAAAGTCGCGATGCCAGCCCGTGTCGTATTCCGTCGGGCCACACAGGACAATCAGCGCCACCCAGCCCAAGCGCAACGGGCCGCCCACTAAGGCGCGTACGTAGCTCTCCACCGGCTCGGACATGAGATACTCGGCAAAGATCGGCTCGCCAAACTCGGGCGCGATCAAGCCCAAGACGTGGCGCGGCTCCACACCCGGACCGCCAATGCTAATCCGCTCAGCCGTAGCCACCACCGCGCCGGAGCGCACCTTTTCCACCGCGCGCCGCGCACCAGCCTCCAAGGCCGCTAGCATGTCTGGGGAAATCGCGTCGTCAGAGATGAAGTAACCCTGCTCGCGGTATTGCTTGATTTGCAATGGTGTTGCCATGCAGCTTCCCCCGGCCTAGGCCCGGTACGGCTCGCCCGTGCGCCGCAGCTTCTTAGTCACTGCGATCTGACAGGTCGCGTACCCGCCCATGTAGCCAGTGGCAAAACCCGGGCGCGCGTCCCCAATGGTGCCGACGATCATGTTGGCGTATTCGTACGTGGTGTCGTAGCGGTCGCAAATCAGAGCCACCATTTCGAGCCACGCCGCTTTGAGCGCGTCGCCCCACTCTTCTGCGCGCGCGCTAGTGAGATATTCCTCAGCGTCTTCCACGACCCTAGTGGTCTCGACCACGGGACTGCTGTTCGGGAATCCGGGCGAGCGATCCACCTTGAGCGTGATGGCCGAGTCGATCTCGACCCCCGCCCCAGTCAACTCGCCGTCGCCCATGCGCGCATGGACATCGCCCAGCGAGAGTAATCCCCCAGGCTTTTGCGCGCGGATGTGGACGGTGCTGCCGGGCTGAATGGCATTGAAATCCATGTTGCCGCCGTGATCTATGGCGTTGGGTGCCCACGATTCGAGCTGGACGACGCCGATCATGGGCCGCACCGGCACGACAAAATCCGGCGGAAAGTGGATTAGCCCGTCGCGCACCGGTGCCACGCAGCGCCAATTGCCCCAATTGGGACCGCCGTTGCGATAGAAGCCATAGGGGCCGACCTCGATATCGATGATTTCGATGGCCACCCAATCGTCCGGCTCAATGCCCTCGATGAGAAAGGGGCCACCGGGGCGGGCGTAGCGGCGATGGCTCTCCCCAGAAGTAATCATGCCGGCGCGAGTCTCCCCGGCCGCTTCAAAGTCGTTGTCCGCTCCGCCAGTGGTCTCGATTATGACGGTTTCTCCGAGCGCCAAGGTGCCGCGCACCTGGCCGATTTCTGGGTCGTCCGGCCCGCTGTAATGGGGGGTGCGAGTAAAGTGACGCATAAGCGTTCTCCTTTTCTAAAATGACGTTGAAATCCTAGCGCCCCTCGGCAAATGGAAAAGTCCCGTTGTACCCGAGCGCGTCAATAGCCGGCAGCGGCGAACTGACAAAGGGAATCCCCGGAAACATGGGCGTCTGCTGGTAGTGCAGCACCACGTTGCAGCGGATGGGCGCGTCGGCATCTTCCTTTAGCTTGGCACCTTGGTGCGGGATGTGGCTGAAAAATACCACCGCGTCGCCGGTCATGGGATGCAGATGGATGTGCTCTTGCCGCTCGCACCACTGGTAAAAGGGGTTGTCGGAATTGTACCCGCCTAGGTGGCGAATTTTCTCCGGCAGGGCGTTGTGGCAGAAGTTGTTGATGAAGGTCAAGCGCCCGGTCTCTGGCGCGTTGTCCGTCAGGTAAAACGTAGTGTTTATGCACAGGGGCCGCAGCGCGTGTCGCGCCTCGTCGGGCGCGTCCCAATAATAGCCAAAATCCTTGTGCCACTCTTGAGTATAAGCCCCCGGATTGATATGCGCCCGAAAGCTCCGCAACTGACATTGCCGCCCGAGCATGGCCTGCAAATACGGCGCGACCGAAGGGTGGCCGACCATGGGCTGAGCCAGTCCAGGTTCCTGCTCCAGTAGATGGTCAAAAGCCACATTACCGACCTCATTGCTAATGTCCCATTCCCGCCGCTCGTACTTCCGCACCAAGCACTCCCGCCAAGCCAGCACCACGTCCTCGGGCAGCGCGTTACGCACCAATAGAAAGCCGTGCCGATCGAGCGCGTCGAGCTGATCTTCCAATTCGGGGATTTGGGCTGTATCTGCGACGATTTCACTCATGGAAAAGCTCCTAATCTTTAGTGGTCATTTACATTGCGCGCAAAATATCGCTCCCAGCGCTCCGTCGGCTCAAAGCCCAAGATGCGCCGGGCCTTATCGACATTGTACTTGCCGTGCCCTTCCCAGCTAAGCAAGTTGAACTCCTGAAAGCAATCCGGCACTTGTGGAATTTCCAACGCCAGCCGACAGGCCTGATGCAAGTCCTCCCACACCACCGTAAAGGGCGGAAAATCCCCGGTGCTTTGCGTCGTCGGCCGCGGCCCCAAGCCATTGAACAAAAAGCTGATCGTCTGAATGCCATGTGCCCGCGCATACGTGCGGCAAATCTCGCTCGCCAGTCCCTTCGTCAGGCAGTAATAACCCGTCGTCAAAACCGGCGGCACATCCTCAATGTCAAAGTCGTGGTCATACGTGCGGCGGACGAATTGCGGGCCGGAGTGAATCACCTTTTTGATCCCGTGCTCAACCGCAGCCTGCATCACATTGAGCGCCCCACGCATATTGACGTGAAAGCTCTCCTCGGGATGATCGCGCACGACCGTGAAATTCATAATCGCGTCCATGCCCGCAGCCGCGTCCCTCACTTGCTCCCGCGACGACACATCGCAATGCACGATGGGCTTGCCATCCGGGTGCGGAGCAACGTCAGCCAACGTCACATCGTACGTATCTTCGAGACCGGGCAGCAGATCGGGGGCGATCATCCCCGAGGCCCCCAACAGCAACACCTTTTTCTTCACGCCTCGGCTCCTCGGAACTCGCGCTGCGGCCGATAGCCCATGGACTTAGCTCGGTCGAGCAAAAACTTGGGATGGGCGATGGGCGCGGCAATGTGGTACACAGCCCAGCGCGGCACCCAATCCAAGGACGCGCTCGCCTCCCGCGCCAACGCCGCGCAAAATGCCTGCGCTGCATCCCGAATATCAACCCACATCAAATCGCGTTCCCGCCCGGCGACCTCCTCTTCCCGCACCAGCTTGCCGAGACGCAACGCCGTGACCGTAATGGGATACTCGCGCGCAAATTCGCGGCACGTCATCTCGCCCAAATACCGCGCCAACACCACCATCTCGGGCGGCGGCAATGGCTTGTAATATTCAGTGACGTACACTGTGTCGGGATAAGCGCGAAACACTTCGAGAGTACTGCCGTACACAAACCGCTTGACCCCAGCCTCCACTGCCGCCTGAAACAGCACGTGCGTACCGCGCGTCGCTCGGTCCAACAGGGCCTCTTCGCTTTCGGGCGCGGGCGGCGGCTCCCCCGTGTGGACGACCGCATCTACACCTTGCACCGCCTGACGTACCGCATCTGGATCCGTCAGCCGGGCGGCAATCCATTCGACATCTTGCCGCTGTGCCGCGCAGTCGTCTAACAGCCGCAGTTGCGTGCTGTCATCCACTGCCAGCGCGGTAGCCACCTCTTGACCCAATGCACTAGCCGCGCCCGTAACCAATATCCGCATCGACCGTATCCTCTAGCGGAACCAATCGTACGTCAGCGCCAAGCTACGGTCGGCCAATGGCAATTCCACGCGCTCGCCGCCTTGGACTGACGACTGCTTCAGCCCCAGTTCCACTTCCAGCGCAACAGCGACCCGCCGCCCGGAATTTTTCGGCTCGTCCAACCGTCCCTCCATGCAGTTGATCAGGTCGTCGAGGCAGTACACCGTCCGCATCCCCGATAAAAACTGCGGCGCAGGCCACGGCATTTCCACCCGCCCGACAGCCGGCGTTTCCACGTCTTGATAGAGCCGCCACTTATTGTGCTCAAAGAGCATCTCCCCCCGACTCCCCGAAATCCGCACCTCGGGCGCGCCAGCGCGGATGTGGACCACCGTGCCATCGCTACACGCGATCATCCCCTGCCCCATGAACTCAGTACTGCCGCGCTCCCGACGCGGCTGATCGCCCGTGCCACACACCCAAACGGGGTCGCTAGTCAAAAAGTAGCTCCAGTCCTGATGCTGAGCGAAAACCGGAACCCGCGCTTCGAGCGACCGCACCTCCCCAACCGCTCCCTCCTCTACCAGCGCCTTAGCCCGCGCAAACGACGGATGCGAAACGCTCGTCGCCCCGCACCCCAGCGGCACTCCAGCCTCAGCGCACGCTCCGACCATGGCGTCGGCCTCAGCCAGCGAGAACACCATCGGTTTATCTACCAACACGCCCCGCACCCCAGCGGCGACCGCGGCAACCGTCAGCGCGGACCGCCCTTTCGTATTCGTCGCAATCGCCACGATGTCCAGCCGCTCTTCGTCCAACATCTCTAGCGCGTCCGCGTACAAAGCCCCAATGCCGAAGCGCTCCCCGAACATAGCCCGCCGCTGCGGATCCCGGTCAGCCCCGGCCACCAATTCCACTTCGGGCCGGTCGAAAAGGGCCGCAGCATACGAACTAGCCAGCCCCTCCCGTCCAGGGTGATCGTATAGGTGAAACGTCCGATTGACATCAAGTCCGTCCGGCAGGGGGCGATCGGCACTTTCAACATCGTATATCGGTGCCTGATACGACCCACCAATGCTATCGTAATCCCGCCGTCCCAAGTCGTAGAGAAACCCCATCCACCCGAGACCGATGACGCCAGCGCGATATTTTTTTTGCTCCATGCGAAATCAATCTCCTCGTCCCGCTCTGCGCCTTCCCGCCACGCGGCGGATCAACTCGTCGGCGATGACCCCTGCCAAAATCACCGCGCCGATAATGGCAAATTCGAGTTGGGTGGGGATGCCCGAGACATTGATGGCATTGTAGAGCAACCGCATGACCGCCGCGCCAATGATGACCCCCAAAATTGACCCTTCGCCGCCGCGCAGGGAACAGCCCCCCAACACGGCCGCGGCAATCGCATACAGTTCGTAGAAATTGCCGTGCGCAGCCGGTTGCACCGAGTTGACGTCGAGGGCGAACAGGATACCCCCCAAGCCAGCGGTGCCTGAGCACAAGACGTACGCCAACACTTTCATCCGCTCAATTTGGATGCCGCTGTACCGCGCCGCGGTCTCGTTGCGGCCCAGAGCCAACAGGTAGCGGCCCCATATCGTGCGGTTGAGGAAGAGAGCGGCGAGCACTCCGGCAAGCAGCAAGAGGAAAAACGGAATCGGCAACGCAAAACCGCCGCCTAGCGAGACCTTGCCAATCGCCAATTGGCGCAGGCCCTCGTAGGACGAGCCAAAGCCCTGGACTTGGTCGTGGGTGAGCCAGCGGGCAAAGCCTCGGTAGAACAACAGACCACACAGCGTGACGACAAACGGCTGCAATCCCAAGCGCGTGATCAACAAGCCGTGCATCAACCCAATCGCCAACGACAAAACCACAACGGCCAACAGCGCAATGACAGGCGGATATCCAGCGGCCAAGAGCATGGGCAGCAGACAACCCACCAAGCCGATCAACGAGCCAATCGACAAATCAATACCGCCCGTGATGATGACAAAGGCCACGCCGATAGAAATGATGCCAAACAGCGAGGTCCAGCGGATGATATTTTGCAGGTTATAGGCGCTGACGAACTTGGGTTCGACGATCCAAGTGACCACAAAAATCGCCACCAACAAGCCGAGGATACCCAGTATTTTTTTCATCTTCTAAGCCGCCTTCCCCGTTGCCAAGCTCATAATCGCCTCCTCGCTGAGCGCATCCCGCTGGAGTTGGCCGGTGATGCGGCCCTCGTGCATGACCAACACTTCATCAGCCATTCCCAGAATTTCCTCTAACTCACTCGACGCAAACAGCACGGCCACGCCGCTTTCGGCCAACTCTTCCATCAGGTGGTAAATCGCTTGTTTGGCCCCTATGTCGATGCCGCGGGTTGGTTCGTCGAGCAGCAATACGCGGGGCGCGAGAGCCAGCCACTTGCCCAGCACCACCTTTTGCTGGTTGCCGCCGGATAGGTACTGGACGATTTGGGCTGGGCCGGGGGTGCGGATGGCGAGGCGCTCAATCATCTGGTCGGCGTCCTCAGCTTGGCGGGCAAAATTGGCCCAACCGGCAAAGCGCTGGTAGTGCCCCAAGCCGGGCAGGCCGATGTTGTCGCGCAAGGCCATTTCGAGGATCAGGCCCTGTTGCTTGCGGTCTTCGGGCACGAGGGCCAAGCCTGCGCGGATAGCATCGACCGGCGAGCGGATCGCGTGCGGTGCGCCGTCAATGAGGACGCGGCCACCGAGCGCGGGGACGATGCCGAAGAGCACCTGCAACAGTTCGGTGCGCCCCGCGCCGACGAGACCAGCGATGCCGACGAGCTGACCGCGCCGAACGGCAAAGTTGAGCCGATGATCGGGCCAAGCAGGGATGACCAAATCCTCGGCTTGCAGGGCGATGTCGCCGGCTGGATGGGATTCGTGCGCGTAGTACTGAGCCACGTCGCGGCCGACCATCTTCGTCACCATAGCGTCGTGGCTAATCTCCGCCCGATCCAACTCGCCGGCGTTTTGCCCATCGCAGAGAACCAAGACGCGATCCGCTAGCGCTTCGACCTCTCCAAGGCGGTGGGAGATATAGACGATAGCCACGCCGCGCTCGCGCAACTCGTTGATGACCGCGAATAGAGCCTCGGCCTCTTGGCTAGTGAGACTGGAGGTCGGCTCGTCCATAATCAGCACCCGCGCCTCGGTCGACAGCGCCTTGGCGATTTCGACGAGCTGTTGGTGGCCAATGGGCAAGTCGCCCATCAGGGTGTCCGGCGACACCTCGAGCTCCAGTTGCGCGAGGGCTTGGATGGCTCCCTCGCGGACGGCGGCGCGGTCGATCAGCCCCCACTGCTGCGGCTCGCGGCCGAGGTAGAGATTGGCCGCGACTGAGAGGTTGGCGCAAAAGTTGAGCTCTTGGTGGATCAGAGCGATGCCGAGCGCAGCAGCGCGGCGCGGCGAGTCAATGATTACCGACTCCCCATCGCGCACAATCTGGCCGCTGTCCGGCGTCTCAATGCCGGCGAGGATCTTCATCAAGGTAGATTTGCCAGCCCCGTTTTCGCCGATGACGGCGAGCACTTCTCCCGCCTCCACCGCCATATCCACTGCGTCGAGGGCCAAGACTCCGGGAAAGCGCTTGCTAATGCTGTGGGCCGCCAACAGCGCCATTAGTTAGTGCCAGTCAGGGTTTTCAATTCGTCCCAAAATGCTTCGACATTGTCGCGGCGGATGGACCGCGCCGGCACGTCGAGTACCCCACCCTCGGGCAAAACCGAGCGGTCGCCGCGGGCCAAGGCGGCGAGGATGCGCACCGACTCGTACCCATAGCGGTATGGGTTTTGCACCACCGTGCCGTAGATGTGGCCGTCGATGATGCCTTGGAGAGTGGGAGCTTCCTCGTCAAAGGCGATGATTTGGATCTGGCCGGTCTTGCCAGCTTCCTTGATCGCTTCGAGGCACATCGGCGGATTGTAGGCAAACAGGCCGACGACGCCGTGGAGGTCTGGGTACTTGGCAATCGCGTCCTCGACTTGGGCCTTGGCTTTCGCGTAATCGAACTGGTCGGTGCGGGTGTCGAGAATGGTGTATTGGTCGCCGGTGATCGGGCCGCTGTTGGGGTCGTGGCGCGTCGGGTCAAAGGAGCGACCGAGCAGTTCGTCAATGAGGCCCTGGCGGCGCTGGCGGGCATTGAGTTGTTCGAGACGACCGACGAAAATCATGATATTGCCGCCATCGGGCAGGGCTTCTTTGACCAGTGCCCCGCAGGCGCGACCGGCCGAGTAGTTGTCGATGCCAATAAAGCAAAGACGATTGCTCTTCGGAGCGTCCGAGTCGTGGGTGAGCAGGTTGGTGTGAGCGGCGGCCTCGTTGAGCAAGTTGGTCTGATTGTCCGGGTCGATAGGGCTTATGGCCATGCCGTCGATGCCGCGGGCCAGCAGGGCTTGGACGATGCGCTTCTGGTCGGCGACCCCTTCGCCGGGCATTTGCACCTCAGCATCGGCGGCAAACTCGGCAGCAGCAGCCTCAACTCCTTTGGCGGCAATGGTCCAAAAGGGGCCAACGCCGTTGGTGACGAAAGCGATTTGGGGGTTGGCCGCCGGTTGTGGAGCATCGCTACCGCCACAGGCGACAAAAATCAAGGCAAGAAGCAAAAAGGACATTTTCATAATGTATCTCGCTAGGAAGTTTAAGGGACGACGCCTGCTCATGGCCGTCGCGCCCTCGAAGAGGGCAGGATACTCGCAGCAGCAACGCTCGTGGTTGCCCCTACAAATGCGGAATGCCTATGTTACGTCCGGCAGAAAGGACGCGCAAGATCAACGACAAAGGAGGGGCCATGCAAAAGCCCAGCGCAATAGTACTGGCGGTCGCCTTGGCCGCCACCGCAGGAGAAGCCAACGTGAGCAAAGACAGCTTTGGAACGACCGCAGCAGGACAGTCCGTCGATCGCTATACCCTCGAAAATGACCACGGCACTATTGCCCGCGTCATCACCTATGGTGGGATCATCACCGAACTCCTCGTGCGCGATCGCGCCGGAATGTTAGGCGACGTAGTGCTAGGCTTTGACCACTTAGAGCAGTACGAGAAGGAAAATCCGTACTTCGGTTGCATCACCGGGCGGGTCGCCAACCGCATCGCCGGCGGTAAATTCTCCCTAGATGGCCAAGAGTACACACTCGCAGTCAACAACGGTCCCAACCACCTGCACGGCGGAATAGTGGGCTTCGACAAGGTAGTATGGGACGCCGAGGTCGTAGATGATAAACGCGGACCAGCAGTGCGCTTGCACTACGTGAGCCAAGACGGCGAGGAGGGCTATCCAGGCACCGTACCAGTGAGCGTGACGTACACCTTGACCCACGACGACGAACTAGTCATCGCATACGAGGCGACCACAGACAAGCCTACGCCGATCAATCTGACCAACCACTCCTATTTCAATTTGGCCGGCAGCGGCCCCGTACTCGGGCATATCCTCACACTCCACTCCCGCTACTATACCGAGCCAGACGCCAACCAAATCCCCACGGGACGCATTTTGCCGGTGGCTGGCACTCCCCTCGACTTTGTCAAACCGACCGCCATTGGCGGGCGAATCGGGCAGATCGCGGATATCGGCGGCTACGACCACAACTACGTGCTCGACAATGGAGGCCGGGCTGAGACGGGGCTAGCCGCCGAGGTGTACGAGCCGGAGAGCGGGCGGGTGATGGAACTGTACACTACCGAGCCGGGCGTACAGTTTTACTCAGCCATCCACCTCAACGGCGTGATGGGCAAGGGCGGGACGCGATACGATCAGTACCACGGCCTTTGCTTAGAAACCCAGCACTATCCCGACTCGATCAACCAGCCGGGCTTTCCGTCGGTGGTACTGCGTCCGGGGGAGATCTACCGGACGGTTACAATACACAAATTTTCGACGAGGTAGGGAGCTTGACGCGAGTGATCCGCAGCGGGGTCTTCCAACACTTCTTCAGTCTTCCCACCGCTCCCATCCTCTATGCTCGTGCATGCCGCCGAAGTATTGGGAATGGAAAATCTCAGCGAGAATTTCAGCCGACTCTACTAAGCGCGGCCCCGGGCGATTGAAAAACTGGTTGCCGTCGGTGAGGAACACCTGCCCCTGCTGCACGGCTTGCAGCCGGGACCACAGCGGATGCTTGGTAAGCGCTGGCAACTCGCTTTGCGAACGGGGCATATCGAAGCCGCAGGGCATCAGGACGATAATCTCCGGCTGGGCTTCCGCTAATTCCTCCCACGACAGCCAAGGGGAATGCGTCCCTGCCGCCGCAAAGAGGTTTTCGCCACCGGCGATCTCCACCAATTCGGGGATCCAATTGCCCGCAGCCATTAGTGGCTCGAACCACTCAATGCAGGCAATGCGTGGACGATGATCGATATCGCGCGTGCGAGCGGCAATTTGGTCCAGCCGATCCCGCAATTGAGCCACCAAGGCGCGGCCCCTCTCTTCCACTTCTAACGCCGTAGCCACCCGCTCGATATCGCCCCAGACATCGGCCAAGGCATTAGGCTCCAATGATAGAATAGCAGGCCGCGAGCGCACCAATTGACAGGCCGCCTTCTCGACATCTTTGAGACTGACAGCGCAAACGTCGCACTGCGACTGCGTCACCAACCAATCCGGTGCCAACTCGTCGAGCAGGTCGGCATCCACCCGGTACACCGAGGCAGCTTCCTGCAAGATGGCTTTGACTCGCTGGTCAATCTGATACGAAGTCCCGTCCGGGTCGAATTTGGGAGCCGTGCAGGCCGGTAGGTCGCCGACGCCGAGCGGATAGTCGCACTCGTGGGAACGGCCGACCAAGCGCTCGCCGCAGCCGAGGGCGTAGATTATTTCAGTACTGCTGGGTAACAGGGAAACGATGCGGTTCATGGATGCACACTCGCTTTAGGGGGTGGTTTCTCGGACGTGACGTGTCAGACAGTAGATCATCTAGCGTAGCGCAGACGCGCTTCCCTAGGCAAGCGGGACCATCTTCGACTGACGAATACGCTCGTCCCGCGTCAGCAACGGTACGCCATAGACAATACTGGTTGCAGCAATCAGTTCATCCGCTGGATCGGCGCGAAAATCGAGCTGCGTCGAGACCCGGGCCACTTCTAAGTCAAGCGGCCAGATGTGGATGCTGGCTAGGATGGTCTCGACGAGCGGGTGTGCTAGGTCAAGCGAAATCCGTCCAATCTGTGCGAGCTTTGCCATCTCCCACAATACGATTGCGGCTACGCCCCAGCGATGGTCAACGAGTAATGTGCGCTCCTCATAACTCAGATTACCGCACAATGCGTGTATTAGTACATGGGTATCAAGATTGAGCATTGGCATCCCACGCAACCCCGGTCGAGAAAATGTCGCCGTGGATTTGCAGTTGGTCGCGCAATGATCCGATCAGCATCTCGGACGACTGCACAATAACCTTTTCGGTCCCTCCGCTCTCCGGCCGAGTAATATGAATACTCACCTCGCAACCGAGGCGTTCAAGGAACCGAATCAGCCGTTCGACACTGTAATAGGAAAACTTACCGCTTTTAAGTCGGGAGATTTCTGATTGCTTAACTCCTAGAATCCCCGCGGCCTTGGTCTGAGTCAGCTTGCGGTGTTCGAGAATCCGAAAAATCTCCGCGCCAAGTTGGGCTTTGAACGCCTCTTCTTTCGCTTCCTTATCACTAAAGCCCAAGTCAGAAAAAATATTGCCACTGCCCTGTTTGATTTTAATATTCTCGCCCATGGTTTTTTCTCCTGCTTAGCCGACTCTTTAGCTCGTCTCAGGCGTCTTTTGCATACTCTAATCATAACTAATTAGTTATATTTTATCAACCTATACCAAGATAGCCGCTCCCTCCTGCAAGACTGTCTATTTGGGCTAGTCATGTCCCGCTTCGTGCAACCAGTGGGCCAGACGACGAGGGAGTTGGGCATCGATTAAAAAATTCATCCTCTCAGTTTCCGCATCCGTTTGACGTGGCTCAAGCGGGCGGCAAAGTCCAAAACGGCGAGGATGTCCTGCGCCTCCAAATCGTCGTAATCGGCGAGGATGTCCTCGTGCGTCATTCCCGCACTCAATAGCTCCAAGATCGTCTCGACGGGATACCGCAGACCGCGAATGCAGGGTTTCCCATGACAGATTTCAGGATCGATGGTAATTCGGGCGAGCAAATCTGTCGGATCATTCAATTGCTGTGCCATGGCTAAGTCTCCATGTTTAACGTTTTTGCCGACGAAACGCCTGCACTTTCCAGCATCGTTATCCGCCGGGAACTCTAATGGTCTATCCTTCGCGGGTGTAATCTATAAAGGTACCTGCAAAATGCACGATTCGCCTGAGAAGCGTCAAGCGGTTGCATCTAACTCGTCGAGAAGGAGCACTGGAAACGTATGGACCGGAGTGGTGCTTCTGCATCCTCGACAGCTTCCATCTCCATTTCCTATCTTCCCAAGTCAGACGAAAAATCCGCTGCCCGAAATCCCGAGTAGCTAACCTGCGAGCGCACCCATGACTACCGAAAACCAGATAGAACGGATGGAAGCGCGGATCCGAGAGGCCCGCGACCTCGCCGACACCTTTGCCCGCGATCCGCATCGGCCAGCCTATCACTTCACGCCGCCAGCCGCGTGGATGAACGACATCAACGGAGCCCTGTTCTGGAAGGGCCGTTACCACATCTTCTACCAGTACAACCCGGACGGCGCCTACTGGAATCTCATTCAATGGGGCCACGCCTCCAGCGCCGATCTCGTGCATTGGGTCCACCATCCGGTGGCGCTGACGCCGGAAGCGGACGGACCGGACCGCGTCGGCTGCTTTAGCGGCGGAGCCTTGATCAGCAAGGAAGGAATTCCAACGCTGATCTACTACGGCAACCCCGACGGCCTCTGTCTCGCCCGCAGCAGCGACGATCTGCTGATCGAGTGGACGAAAGACCCGAACAATCCAGTGATCCCCCAGCCGGAAGAAGGAAGCGCCGATTTCGGCCGCTACACCATCCACGACCCCTGCGGCTGGTTGGACGGCGACCTCTATTACGCCGCCATCAACAAACGCGACCCGCAAGACCAAGGGGACGCGGCGTACCTGTTCAAATCGCCGGACCTGCACACCTGGGAGTTCGTCGACTTGTTCTACCAGTCGCGGCGAGAGTGGACCGAAGGAGGCGAAGACTGCGCCGTGCCGGACTTTTTCCCGCTCGGCGACCGGCACATGTTGCTTTTCTGTAGCCATCTGCAGGGAAGCCAGTACTACATCGGCCAGGTCCGGGACGAACGCTTCTATCCCGAGGTTCACGGGCGCATGAGCTGGGAAGGAGGTCATCTCGGCGGCCCGCGCACCCTGCTGGATGCAAACGGCCGACGCATCTTCTTCGACTGGGTCCGCGAACTGCGCGGCAACGAGCGCGAGCGCGCCTCGGGATGGTCGGGCGTTATGACCGTTCCGCGCCTGTTGTCGCTGGATCCCGGCGGTCACCTGCTGATCGACCCTGCCCCAGAACTCGAAGTGTTGCGGCTGGCTCCCCGTCGGCACGAATTCATTGACGTGCCCGCCGATGCCGAGGTAGAAGTCGAGGGAGTCGGCGGCGACTGTCTGGAGTTGACCGTTGAGATCGATCCGCGGGAGGCTCAGGAAGTGGGGCTGAAGGTTCGCCGTTCCCCAGGAGGCGAGGAGGAAACCGCGGTCTCCTACGACGCCGCAGCCGCCGTGCTGCGAGTCGACGTCAGCCGGTCGTCGCTCGACCGCGAGATACGCTACACCCGCTACCGCAGGCTCCAGCCACATCTGGCCGAGAGCGAACAGTACGTCACCGCTCAGGAAGGACCATTCGAACTGGCTCCGGGCGAGCTTCTGACCCTGCGCATCTTCCTGGACCGTTCGATCCTCGAGGTTTTTGCCAATCGCCGCCAATGCGTAACCCAGCGCATCTATCCGACGCGGACCGACAGCATCGGCGTCAGCCTGTTTGCGCGCGGTGGTGTGGCCAAAGTGCAATCGCTGCAAGCCTGGACGCTGGCTCCGACGCAGACGTGACACTGTCCAATCGAACCGGAACGCTCCAACTCTCCGGTGGTGTTGATCCTGCACAACAAACAGAGCCGTCTGAAAAGACACGAGTCCTCCAGAAGCGTTAATCAATCGCATCTAGTTTCAAGCACTTGACCAACTCGTACAGGGTGGCGCAGACGCGGTCGCCGGTCGCCGTGTGCAGCCGCCAAGTCGCGTCGCCATTGTCGTGGAGGATCTCAACGCACGTCGGCGCGTCTTCCGCCACGCGAAACCCCGCCCGTTCCAACGCACGCGCCGTCCACAGGGCATTGAGCCCCTCGCCCACTAAGCCGACTGCACCTTCCGGCTCTTGCGCCAACTGAAAAGAACCAATGGCCGGGTCGAATTCCACGTCCGCAAACGTCCGCTGAAAAGCCCCGCTCAACACCAAGTCTTCCGGTGCCCCAGTTTGCAATGGACCATCCAGCGGCAGCAACCAGAGGCGGTCGGCGCAGCGCAGGGCCAAGTCCAAATCGTGCGTAGAAAGTAGAACCGCACGATCACTATCACCGGCCAAGCGCCGCAACAACTGCACGATTTCGACCCGCCGCGGCAAGTCCAAAAAGGCCGTAGGCTCGTCGAGGAGCAGCACTGCTGGTTCCTGCGCCAAGGCGCGGGCAATCATCACCTTTTGCCGTTCGCCATCACTCAGTTCGCCGACGCTGCGCCCTGCCAAGTCCCTAGCCCCCACCGCGTCAATAGCCCAACGCACCACCTCTTCGTCCGCAGTAGAAAGACGACCGTCCCATCCCGTGTACGGGTAGCGACCCAGCGCCACGAGTGCATAGGCCGACAGATTGCCCACATCTACCCGCTCGGTCAGGACTAAGCCCAAAAGCCGCGCCCGTTCGCTCTCGGTCAGACTGTGCAGGTCGCGGCCTTCAAGGTTCACCTCACCAGCCAGCGGCCTTTGCAGGCCAGCCAACGTGCGCATGAGCGTGGATTTACCCGCACCGTTGGGTCCCAACAAGCAGACCAGTTCCCCTTTGAGCAATTTCACGCCAATGTCCGCGGCCACTTCAACGCGCAGGCGTCGCTTGGGCGCATAGCCAATGCACAGGCCGCTCGTTTGTAGAATGGTCGCAGCCACGGCGTTCAGGCGGCAAAGGCTTGCCGCAGCGTGCGGCGGCGCAGGATGATATCCAACATGCTCTTTCTATTTCGACAGACACAGAGATGATTTTCTGAGCAGGCTATTCACTACAGAAAGCATGAGCACTGTCGGATGATGTCAACAGCACGGTCGGCCACACAGTGTGCGGTAGAGAAGTCGTCTTTAAGTTCCCACTTGACCACGCTGATGCTCTGCGGCCTCTCCTTCCCCACCTTCCGCGCCCGTACGCCCTCTTTGAATCCTGGATAGCCCTCGCGCACTTTTTCCTTCGTCTCTTCGACCCATTCCCGTGCGATCTGCTCATCTCTGTCTTCGCATGGATGGATCTTGAGAAATAAATTTTCGTTGTTGAATTCCCAGTAGAATTCAGCGTTGCCTCCTGCTACCGACCTCCAAGACCAATCGTCATGCACCAGATTCAGGACCGTGTTGTAACTTCCATCATACAATTCCCACGTTCCCAAGTCATCGTGCTTATCGTTCAGGGTTTTTCTTACCGAACTTAGAAGTGCATAGGAAAGATGCTTGTCGGTGCGGTAACCGTAGTCCCACCACCATTCGCGCTGGTCGGGAGTCAGATCAAAGGCGTTTGTGAGTCGCAGTTGTTCGTGTCGCAGTGATTCGATCCAGTCGCGTCCTGGCCGTGGCATGGAGGAGATGAGGTCTTTCCATTCATCGAGAATGGCATCGAGAGTTACGAGTGCGAAACAGCCGTATTTGTCAACGCGGTCATCGCGCACTGCGGATGATCCTAAGCAAAGGATGAGACCGAAGGGATAGTTTTCTTGATCGCTTGACATTTTTTGGAGCTGACCATTGCGGGCGACGGAATCCGTCTTCAGTTCTATGGGTAGCTTGCTACCATATTCCGCTTGGACGAGCAGGTCAACTTTCCCACCTCCGACCGGTCGCTCGTACTCGCACCAGAACTCTTTCGGGAAATTGTGGATCCAGCGCTTTGCATCCTCACGATGGCTATCATTCGGCCACTTGGCCCCCTTAACGAGGCGCTTCAGCCCCTCTTTTGCATCGGACCAGTGCCAGGTGTTCAGAAGCCAGGTCAGATAGCCCTTGTGGGTAGCCTCCCGACCGTAGCCGGCAACCTCAACGGGATTGCAGCCTTTGTCGAGCCGGTCCTCTACCTTCGATAGTGTCAATTCAGCCATATCTTTGTTATCCTTTCCCTGTAATGGTTCAGCATTCATTGTTTTTCTCGTATGACCTCATTGTTCGAGTGTTCGGCAATAAGATACCGAATTTGTACACAAGCAAGCGATTATCCCGCGTCATCCTACTCGAAGCTCATTACGTTACAATGCACAGGTCGCGCGTTTGTAGAATGGTCGCAGCCAAGGAATTCAGGCGGCAAAAGCCTGCCGCAGCGTGCGGCGGCGCAAGATGATCCAAGTGACCACGGGCGCGCCGATCAGAGCGGTGACCGCGTTGAGCGGCAAGGTAGCCTCGCTGCCGGGCAAACGGGCCACCAGATCCGCAGTTAGGGCTAGGATGCCGCCCAAAAGTACACTAGCCGGCAGCAGCACGCGGTGGTCCGAAGTGTTGAAAAGAGCGCGGCACAAATGCGGCACAGCCACGCCCAAAAAGCCAATGGGACCGCAATAGGCCGTAACCGCGCCAGCCAGCAACGCGGCGCTCGCAATAATCCACAATCGCGCCCGCCGCGCGCCCAAGCCCATGCTGCGCGCATACGTTTCCCCGAGCAGCAGGGCATTGAGCGGTTTGACCAGCAGGCCGGCAATTCCTAGACCCACCAGCACCACCGGCGCTAAAAAGGTGAGTTGACCCCAAGCGACCGCGCCAAAGCTGCCAAAGGTCCACAGAACGTAAGTCTGCACCTGTTCGGGAATGCTGAAGTAGAGCAACACGCTGACCACGGCGCTAGTCAGATAGCCGAACATGAGGCCGAGGATGAGCAAGGTCATGGTGTGCTGCACGCGTCGCCCCACGAAAAGCACCAAGCCCAGTACCAGCGCCGCTCCAACCACGGCCGCGGCGACCACGCCGACTTGACCCAAAAGCCCCAGACCAACCAGCAGCCCGGCCCCGGTGACGCCCGTGCCCAAGACTACCAATGCCACGCCCAGACTAGCTCCAGCGCTGATGCCGAGGATGAAGGGGTCGGCGAGGGGATTGCGAAACAGGGTCTGCATTTGCAAACCGCTGGCGCTCAGGGCCGCGCCAGCCAATAGCGCAGTGAGCGCGCGCGGCAGGCGGATCGCGTAAATGATGTGGCTCCAACTCGGCTTCTGGTCGGTTTCACCCCACAGGATGGCGACCACCGCATCGAGGGGAATGGACACCGACCCCACGCCCAAACTGAGCGCAAAAAAACCGAGCAAGGCCGCAGCCATCCCGAGGAAGAGTCCCCAGCGCGGCCCCAGCCGGGGCCAAGGAGTGGTGGTGGAAGCAGTCGCCACGGCGTCTCAGTCTAGTTTTTTATAGAACTTGAGCGCGTGGTCTGGTAGGCGGTCGGGATGCAGGATTTTTATGAAATCGGCTAGCACGATATGGGGTTCGACAAGACCACTTTCCCAGTAGTCGTTGCCGCCGTGCGCGTTGAGCCGGGCGTTGGCATTGTACACTCGGCCGCTGTTGAACACCGCAAACGCCGCGTAGCGCTCGTCCGCAGCCTGCACCTCGGCCAGCGAATGCCATTCATTGCGCATGGTCAGCCAAACGTCGGCCGCGTGAGCCTTTTCGTACACGGCTTCAAAATCCAAAGGCAAGCTCCCCCCGGAATCATCGTCGGCCCACAGATAGGAACCGCCGGCCGCAGCGACCAACTGCGCTGCATAGCTCTTGCCGCCGGCGACGTGCCACGTATCGCGCCAGAGAGAGCCGCCGAACACCGTGGGGCGTTGGTCTGTCGGCACATCCTGCACCAAAGCCGCGTATTGCTGGTACTGGGACACGATGTCCGCAAAGCGTTTTTCCGCTAGGGCCTCCGCGTTGAAAAAGGCTGCGGTGAACTTGAGCCATTCTGTGCGACCCAACAGCGACGGCTCGGTGTACTCGGCGTTGATGGCCACGGCCACGCCGGCTTGTTGCAAAACCGGGTGGGCGTTGTACTGGGATTGAGCCGAGGCCACGGTCATCACCACGTCGGTCTCCAATTCCAGCACTAATTCGAGATTAACCCCGGCACCATGGCCGATTTCGGCAACTTTGTCAGCCGCAAAGCGCTGGGTGACGCCGGGCGAATTCACCATCTCAATGTCGCCGACCGCGACTAGATTTTCGAGAGCGTCGAGCAATTCGAGATGCGGTAATTGAGTGGTCGATAGGACGGCCAAGCGTTGGATGGGCACGGTGATGCACTGAACGCCGTCGTACCTCTCGGGGGCGGGAGTGCCGCGCTGGACTAACAAGTACTGAACGGCTTCTTGCGCACCGGGCCACGGAGTATGTACGGTGACCACTTTGTAGTTGTCGAAGTATTCAATCGCAAAGCTCTCGGCGTATTGCAGTTCAGCCTTGTGGGGGAAATAGTCCTTCGCCGGATCGTAGGTATCGACGCAGTCGTCCCCGTTCGCCGCCGACACACCGAGGGCCAGCCACGCCCAAAAACACATTTTGCGCATCAAACGCCTCCACCAAAAATCCACTTACGCATCGTCCGCGCCCTCCCCCGGCTTCCACAACACATCTGCCTCCCCTCCGTCGTTGGCGGCCCGCGCCATAGCAAACAACAAGTCGGAGAGCCGGTTGAGATACAGCAAAACCGGCTCTCCGACTTGCTCTTGTTCCGCGAGTTGCCAGGCTGCACGCTCGGCGCGCCGACACACCGTACGCGCCAAGTGGAGCCAAGCAGCGGGAAGCCGTCCTCCAGGCAAGATAAAGCTCCGCAAGGGAGCCAAATCTCGCGTGAGGTCGTCAATTTGCTGCTCTAGGAACAGGACCTGCTGTGGCTGCACGCGCAGGCGCTCGTCTGCGCCATCCGCCTGCGGGACGCACAAATCCGCCCCCAAGTCGAAGAGATCGTTTTGCACCCGGGCGAGCACATCGTCGTGCTCAGCGCCGCTGGCCCTAGCCAACCCAATCACCGAGTTCAACTCATCCACGCACCCATAGGCGGCGATGCGAGCGCTCGTCTTGGGCACTTGCGACATATCGCCCAGCCGCGTCATCCCACCGTCGCCCGTCTTGGTGTAGAGCTTAGATAGAGTAACCATGCCTGTTGCCTTTCTCGTTTATCTACCCTTGTCCAGCTTCGGTCGTCTTGGACACAACCGTCATCGTCGTAACCCTTTCATTTAATCAACATCACCTTGCCCACCACCCGTTGACTGTCAGCGCGCAACTGCACTAGATACGCGCCGTTGCCCACCGGCTCACCTGCGGCATTGCGACCGTCCCAGTGGAGCACGTGTCTCCCGGCGTCCATCATACCGGCGATCAGCGTGCGGACGGTGCGGCCCAACACATCGTGGACGGTCAATTCGACCGGAGTATTGGCCTGCCAGACCACAAAGGGAATCTGTACCGAAGCGTTAAAGGGATTAGGATAGGCCGCCTCCAAGGCGAACTCCTGCGGCAAGCCGGTGTCGGCGGTCTCCTCCACAGCCGTGGGAACGGCCGCATCGCTCAGGACCACGATATCCTGCGGCGGCAGGCCAGTGTCGATGGGGCCGCTCAGGAACGCGCCGGTGCCCGCGTCGTAGAATTTGAGTCCCGCACTAGCCGGATCGGCGAAACTCCCGCGATCGGCGACGATCAAACGATCGCCATCTACCGCCAAGCTGGGTATGAAACCGCCGCTGATATTTTCCAAGGGCGCACCCACCACACCGCTGGACAACTCAAAGGGCCGGACGCTGTTGGCGAAGTTTTCGTCCGCGACCACGGCATAGCCCCGATTTTGGTCAACGAGTACCATGGACGTGATATCGCCGCCCAAGCCCTCCTCACTAACGGCCAATCCAAGGCTGCGGTTAGTAGCCGTATCGACAATTTCCACGCCGCCGGCCCGGTCGCCAAAATTGGCCACTACCCCCACGGCAATCTGCTCGCCGACCACGGCCATGCTGTTGGGATTGGCGACACTCAGCGCAATGCCCTGCACGCCCTCGGCTTCCGGGTCCACGTCCACGAGCGTGTCCGTCGCTATATCAACGACGATCAGGTAGCTAACATCAACCGGTCCCCACCCACCGTCGCGGTCGAGGCGCTGGCAACTCAAGTAGAGCCGTTCGCCCACGCGGACAATTTGCGATACCTCGGGCAGGCCATCCGCGTCGGCGAACGCGCTCAGATCAATCTCGCCCAATTCCGCGCCGTCTTGGGGATTGACGATCAGCAAAGATGTCGTCTCGTAGCGCGTCACATACGCCTTGTCGGGTGCGACGATTTCGATGTCGTGCGGGTTGGCTCCATTGCCCACCGAAAACTGCGTCAGCGGAGTGCGCAAATCCATCGCGTCTAGCACCAAGATATTATCCTGTCCCCAGCGGTTGACAATATAGACGCGGCCGTCGTGGTAGTGCCCCACTGCATCCGAATGGATGCCCAACAGATTCACTTCGGCCTCAGCCGCATTTGCGGCCAAAAAGGCCGTGCTGCCAGTGGAAAAGTCCGTAGTGATGATGAAGAGATCGCCCTGCGCCGACGACGAGTTCGCCAGCAACAAGACAGAGACGGCTAAAATGGAAATGCGATACACAAAAATCCTCCTTAGTTAGTTAGTGGTTAGTAGCGTCGTCCCTTGTAGGAACTGCCCCTACTGATGCGCAGCATAATGCACGGACAGCCCATACGAGCGTCCCGGCAGCGGGTAGCCCCACAGATCGGCTACTTGATTGTCAGTCAGGTTGCGCAGCTCCCAAGCCAAGGCAATGCCCTCGGCTAACGGCACACTGCCGCCGAGGTTGTACAGGGCGCGAACGGGCACGGTTCGCAGATTAGCGCGATCAAGGAAATGCCGACTTTCACGGCTGAATTCTCCGTATATCTCCGAGCGTCCTAAGTCGAAGGAAATGCGCGTATTGAGCCGATGACGCGGCGCATTGGGCAGGTCGTTGCCCCGTTCAAAAGAGAACGGAGTCCGGTTTTCGGTGCGCTGATACGCGTAATTGCCACGGAGCGTCAGCCTTGGCAGCAACCGCGCCTCGACCCGCGTTTCCACGCCGCGCAGCAGAGCGCGTCCCATATTGTAGGGCCGCGACACCCGCTGTGAATTTTGCATAAAGCGAATGAGGTCTTCGACGCGATTGTGGTAGTACACAACCTCGGCCAGCCCCACTCCATCGGCGGGACCGCGAAAAACCAAACCCAAATCCCAGTTGCGCCCTTCTTCACTGACGAGGTTGGTATTGCCGATCACCGCACCTCGGTCGCCGAACAGTTCAAAGAAATTGGGCGCGCGCTGATAGCGGCCATTGTGGGCTTTGAGCGCCAAGCCAGCGCCTAAGTCCAAGGCCGCACCCATGCGATAGCCCCACAGGATTTCGCCATTGTCCCGGCTCGGCAACACCTCGCTAGGCGCGAAGTACTTCCGATCGAAAAAGCGGTCGTCGAGCCCTTCTGCCTGCGTACCCGCATTGAGCGTCAATCGCTGCCCCAACCCCACCTCCACCTCGGTGCCGACAGCCAACGCCCGGCGGCGACTGCGCAACAGCCGACTTTCAGGACGAAGTAGATCGTCGGGAACAAAGATCTCGCGCCGAGCCGCGACAAAAGCGGTCAGCAGCGACTCACCGGGCAACAGGGCATTCACCTCGCCGCGCAGGCCCAAGCTCTGGGTGATATTGCGGTCGTGCTGGCGGCCTAAGCCCACTTCGCCGTGCCGATCTTGGTACTCGTCTTTTTCGCGGGAATGGTGGGCTTTGAGCCGGTACCCGGCGCGGCCATCGCCTAGCGGACCGAAGAGCGCCGCTTCGGCGATATGACGCCACGTGTCGTAGCGAGTATGCAGAGATTGGTTGTTGCCAATGCCGGGAATGCCTTTATAGCTCAGATCAAAGGTGTTGTGAATATGCAAGCGGCTGGCACCCAAGCTGCGCCCGATTTTGGCCAAGCCGCGCACGCCGCGAAAATCGCTGTTGAGCCGTCGCGCCCAGCCGTCGTCTTGGGCGTTGTACTCAGTGCCATTGTCGTCCCAAAAGCGAAAGTCGTTGCGGCTGGCTCGGTAGTTGACCAACCCCAAGTACTCCCAACCCTTATAGGGACCGCTGAGCGAAGCGCCCAATCGGCGGGTGCCGTACGAACCGGAGGCCGTGTGCAAGCGCGTGCGGACTTTGCCGCCGAGCGGTTGCGTGCGAATGTGAACCACGCCGCCGAGGCTGTTGCCACCAAAGCGCGCCGGCACTGCTCCCCGATAGATATCGACGCTTTCGACGCCGCCAATGGGCAAGCCGCCTAGATCCACGCCACCGCCAACAGCCGAGTTAAGCGGCACCCCATCGAGGAAAACTTGGACCTGTTCGGCAGTGGACCCGCGAATAGAAAGGGTGCTAAACGCGCCCAACCCGCCGTAGCGGCGGATATTGACTCCAGTAGCGCGGTCGAGCGTCTGAGCTAAATCCGCGCCGGGCGCACGTTGGTTGCCCAAGACAATAGTTTCGACGAAAGAAGCAATGTGCTTGCCCTTGGGGTCGCGGCGGGCGCGGACCACCAACTCGTCCATGATCATGGGCAGAGATTGTAGGTGCAACTCGACGGAGGTGGGGGCTGCGTCGATCTGGATGCGGCCGTGCAGGGGCCGGTAGCCCAGCCGTTCCACGCGCAAATCCCAAGTGCCTGTTGACAGACTTTCGAGGCGGAAGGAGCCGGTCGTATCGCTGCGGACGGAATGGACTGCGCCGGATGCGGCGCTCAGCGTCAATACAGCACCAGACACGGGGCGTCCCGCGTCCTGATCGAGCAACCGGCCCTGTAGCGACCCGGCCAATAGAGCCCCGGGATACAGGGCCAGCAAGAAAAAAACAATAAAAAAGCCCGCCCTCGAATGAGTGCGGGTCTGGGTGCTTGTTCTAGGCACCGGTGGACCAACCTTTCTACCGAAGGGTGTCATTCACCTCGGTCGCAGGCAGGTCTCCTGGCTTCCGGCTATGTGTCCTCCGACTCCTTCCCGATCCACCTGAGAATCAGTGGCTGATGTCGGGGACGCGACGACCAATGGGCCGTCAACCGGTCACAGTGGCGGGACCGCGGCAGATTTACACTGCCTTCCCTATTCTCCCACTGCCGTGCGGCAGCGAGCACCTGCGCCGTTATTTGCTCGGGCTATTAAAAGGGCTGCGTTGAGATCTGTCAAGGGCGCGCTAGATAATCGCTCACATCTTCCACCCCCGCCCGCAACAACTCCCCCACGCTCCACGCCTGGGCAATACAGCCGCGCGGCGCAAAAGGCGGCTCGGCGTCAAATATCTCCGAGACCGTCCCCAAGCCTACCTCATGCAAGTGCGCGGCAAACCCGTCGAGCAGCGCACGACCGCGCTGGCGGCCCTCACTGCCGTGACAACGACAGAGGGCAGTGAGGTACGGGCCGATGAGCCAGCCCCACACCGTGCCCTGGTGATACGCACTGTCGCGCTCCCAAAGACCGCCCGCATACTGAGCGCAGTACGCCGGATCGCTCGGCGAAAGACTCCGCAGACCGCGCGGGGTCAGCAAGTGCTCGTCAATCACGGATAAGATTCGCCGCGCCCGCTCGCCCTCGACGAGTGGAAAGGGCAGCGAGAGCGCAAAAATTTGGTTGGGGCGGATCGCCCAATCCGGCCCCTCGGGTGCGACCACATCGCACAGGTATCCTCGCTCTTCGCACCAGAACAAGCGCTCAAAGGACGCCTGCACCTCAGCCGCGCGTTGGCTGTAATCAGTGCGCCGACCAAATGTCTCGGCCAAGTGCTGCAAAATTTTGAGCGCATTGTACCAGAGCGCATTGACCTCCACCGGCTTGCCCATGCGCGGCGTGACCACCCAATCGCCGACCTTGGCGTCCATCCACGTCAGTTGCACTCCCGGCTCCCCAGCCGCGAGCAGGCCATCGTCATCAACCCGAATCTGATGGCGCGTGCCGCGCTCGTGCCAAGCGGCTATGTCCTCTAGCGTCGGCCACAGCTCGCTGGCAAACTCGTAGTCTTGGGTGTATTGCAAATACTTGTAGAGCGCGACAAAAAACCACAAGGTCGCGTCAACAGCGTGGTATTCCGGCTCCTCCCCCGTGTCGGGAAAGCGGTTGGGTATCATGCCCTCGCTGACGTGCTCGGCAAACGCCGCGAAGATTCCCCGCGCCTCGGCAAAGCGCTCAGTGACTAAGCAGAGACCGGGCAGGGCGATCATGGTGTCGCGGCCCCAATCCGTGAACCAGTGGTACCCCGCGACAATGGTGTGCAGGCCGTCGCCGCGCCGCACCAGAAACTGATCGGCCGCCCGTGCCAGCGACCGCAGCAAAGGATCAGCGGCCCAAGGAGCGCGTACCTCCACCTGCTGACGGTGCTCGATTTCGTCGGCAAGGAGCGCAATGGGGTCGCGGCAAGTGGGAAGCTCAGTGGCTGCGACTACGCCAACAGTAGCTCCGGGGGCGAGTCGCAGACGCAGGTAGCCGGGCGTGAATAGGTCTTCGCTGTGATCGAGGCCGCGCTCTTCCTCGCGCGGATATTGGAAGTTGTAGTACCAGTCCGGGTCGGCCTCCCAAGATGCGTCGGTAGCGTAGATGTAGGCAGGGGGCTGATCGGGATAGGGTTGATAGGCCAGCACATCGTCGGCCCAAGCAGCAGTGCGGGCGACTTGATCGTTGGCCTGCATCAAGTGGTGATAATCCCGGCCCGCGAAAAAGGGGCGCAATTCCAAACAAAGTGGCTCAGACGCTTCCACCAGTTCGTACGCGACGACCAAGGCGTGCTCACCCGCCAGCAAAGCCAGCCGCTTGCACAACACCCACCCATCCCCCGCGTACGTCCACGTCGGCACCGGCTCGGGCGCGAAGTCCTTTAGCCATTGGTCGCCCCGTGGGTGAATAACTCCGGGAAAAAGGCTGCAACTTAGCTCGACGCGTCTTGTGGGTAGGACCAAAGTCTCGTCGAGCCGCGAGAGCAACACCACCCGGCCAACCGGCGGACAGGTCGCCACAACCAGCAGGCCGTGGTAGCGCCGAGTGTGTGCGCCGCTAACCGTGGAGGAGGCCCACCCCCCCAAGCCGTTGGTCTCCAGCCACTCGCAGGAGAAGTTGTAATCGCTTCCTTCAGGCACTGCGAAGGCGTCGGCGGTCACTACTTATTGGCAATAAGCGAGTCCACAACCGCTGGATCCGCTAGCGTCGAGGTGTCGCCGATGGAGTCGGTCTCGTCAGTGGCTATTTTGCGCAGGATGCGGCGCATAATCTTGCCCGAGCGCGTCTTGGGCAACCCCGGTGCCCAGTGGATGACATCTGGGGTAGCGATCGGGCCGATTGCCGTGCGCACCTGTTGCTTGAGTTCGTTCCTGAGCGCGTCGGTGTACTCCTCACCCGCGTTGAGCGTCACGTACGCGTAAATGCCCTCGCCCTTGATGTCGTGTGGAAAACCAACGACTGCGGCCTCGGCCACCTTGGCGTGCAGCACCAACGCGCTCTCGACCTCGGCCGTGCCCATGCGATGGCCGGAGACATTGATCACATCATCGACGCGGCCGGTGATCCAGTAGTATCCATCCTCGTCGCGCCGACAGCCGTCGCCCGTAAAGTAGTAGCCCTTGTACTGCTGGAAATAGGTCTGCTCAAAGCGCTCGTGGTCGCCGTACACCGTGCGCATCTGTCCCGGCCAAGGAGCGCGCATAGCCAAGACGCCAGTGACGCCGTTGCCTTCTATCTCCGTGCCTTTCTCTGGGTCGAGCACGACCGGCTCAATGCCGAAGAAGGGGAAAGTGGCCGAGCCGGGCTTGGTCGGAGTCGCCCCAGGCAACGGCGAGATGAGGATGCCTCCAGTCTCGGTCTGCCACCACGTATCGACAATGGGGCAGCGTTCCTTGCCAGCGTTTTTGTGATACCAGCGCCAAGCTTCGGGATTGATCGGCTCGCCGACCGTGCCCAGCAGGCGCAGGGACGGCATCTCGTAGCCAGCAGGCCACTCCTCACCAGCCGCAGCAATCGCGCGAATGGCGGTCGGGGCCGTGTAGAACTGATTGACGTTCCACTTCTCAATGGTCTGCCAATAGCGGTCCGGGTTGGGATAGG
The DNA here is from genome assembly GCA_022827835.1 of Candidatus Latescibacterota bacterium. Classification (GTDB taxonomy): domain Bacteria; phylum Latescibacterota; class UBA2968; order UBA8231; family UBA8231. The sequence goes on along the minus strand of JAJEIO010000001.1, from coordinate 85,821 downwards.
TGGGAATGGCTTCAAACATCACGGTGGTCGCGCCGTTGGCCATCGGACCATATACAATATACGAGTGGCCAGTGACCCAGCCAATGTCGGCCGCGCAGAAGTAGATGTCTCCGTCGTGGTAGTCGAAGACGTACTTGTGCGTGGTGCCCGTATAGACCATGTACCCCCCGACCGTGTGCTGCACGCCCTTGGGTTGCCCCGTGGATCCAGAGGTATAGAGGATGAAGAGCGGATCCTCGGCGTCCATGACCTCGCAGGGGCAGTCGGCGTCCGCATCGGCCATCAGATCGTGCCACCAGCAGTCGCGGCCTGCCTGCATATCCACGGCAAAATCCGCGCGATCGACCACGATGCAGGTCGCTACCTCGGCGTCCATGCGCGCATCCGCATCGGCCATGGCTTGGTCGGCTACGGGTTTCATCAGGATCGGCTTGTCGCCGCGATGGGTGCCGTTGCAGGTGATGACAGTCGTGCAGGTGGAATCGACGATGCGGTCGGCGAGCGCGTCTGCGGAAAAGCCGCCGAACACGATCGAGTGGATCGCGCCAATGCGGGCGCAGGCCAACATGGCAATGGCCAGTTCAGGCACCATCGGCAGGTAGATGGAGACGCGGTCGCCCTTGTTGACGCCGCGCGCCTTGAGCACATTGGCGAATTTGCAGACCTGTTCGTGCAGCTCTTTATAGGTCAGCGTGGCATCTTCCCCCGGCTCGTTGCCCTCCCAGATAATGGCAACCTGATCGCCTTTGGCATCGAGGTGCCGGTCGAGGCAGTTGTACGCGATGTTGGTCTGGCCGCCAGCAAACCACTCAATCGCAATCGGCCCGGCGTCCATGTCGTAGTTGTACGACCGCACGGCGTCCCACTCCTTAAACCAGTGGAACTCCGCGGCCTTTGCGGCCCAAAAAGCCTCTGGATCGGCAATGGAACACGCGTACTCTTCCCGGTACTCCTCCATGCTTTTGACGTGCGCACAGTCGCGTAAATCAGCATTGGGTGTATAGACTTCAGACATGCGAGCTAACTCCTCATTAGGGTAGAAATAGCCATCAATAGCACAAACTACTTACCACCGGCCACCGGCGGCAAGGGCCACTCGTCGCCGGCCATGAAACCGCCATCGACGTAGATGCACTGCCCGGTGACGTAATCCGAGGCCGGCGCGGCGAGAAAGACGGCCGTGCCGACCAAGTCTTCGGGCGTCCCCAAGCGGTTGAGCACAACCCGTCCCTCGCCCCAAGCACGCATGGTGTCGTCGGCCCACAGCTTCTCACTGAGCGAGGTGATTATAAAGCCCGGGCAGATGGCGTTGACCTGGATATTGTGCGAGCCGAACTCAATGGCTTGGCCCTTGGTGAGCTGGCCGACGGCTCCCTTGGTCGCGGTGTACACCGAGACCTTGGCAAGAGCGTAGCCCGTGGTCAACGAGCCGATGTTGATGATCTTGCCGCCTTGGCCGCGCTCGATCATCTGGCGGCCGACCTTTTGGCTGAGGAAATACAGGCCCTTGAGATTGACGGCCATGATCTGATCGTAGTTTTCCTCCGAGACCTCGACGATAGGCTGGCGGATGTTCATGCCGGCATTGTTGAACAGGATGTCTATAGGCCCGCATTGCTCCAAGGCCGCATCCATACCCTCTAAGTCGGCCATATCCAGCTCAACCGCGCGGGCCTTACCGCCGCTGGCCTCAATGGCGGCGACGGCTTCGTCGAGCTGACTGCGGGTGCGGGCAGCGCAGATAACCGTGGCTCCGGCCTCAGCCATGCCCGCGGCCACCCCGCGACCAATGCCGCGACTAGCGCCAGTGACGAGAGCAACTTTTCCCTCTAGCGAAAATAGACTCACAATACACTCCTTCGTTGTTGGTGGTTGTGTTGGTTAATGATAATCGGGGCTGGCGTTCCGGCAAGACTTTTCAGACGGGTACAGAAGCGATTAGGTACTCCAGTCTTTCGCCTCCCAGCGGCGCGATCTCGCAAGCCCGCCCAGCCGGCACCAGCACGGTCGCACCCGCGTCCAAGGCGCACTCCCCCACGCGCGCCCGGCCGCGGACGACCGTCAGCGACAAAAACGATCCCTCGGCCCTGTGCTCGGCCTGGCCGCCGTCTAAGCCGCAGCCGCGCAGCACAAAATGCTCGGACTCTACCAGCACTTGGCCCCGCAACACGGGATGCGGCACCGGCCCAGACAGACGCTGAGCAAAGTCAATGACCTCAAGAGCCTGCTCCCAGTGCAGCTCGCGCGGCCGGTCGTAGTCGTAGATGCGGAAGGTCAGGTCGCTCGTTTGCTGCACCTCGTACAGGACAACCCCCCGACACAGGGCGTGTACCGTACCCGGCGGCAAAAAGAGCACGTCCCCTTGCGCGACCGGGTAAAAACGGACGACCTCAGCGACGCGGTTGGCCGCGTGGGCAGCGACAAACTCCGCGCGGCCCACTCCCTCGGCCAACCCGCAAGCCACGCGACCGCCGTCTGATTGCAGCACGTACCAAGCCTCCATCTTACCGCTATCGACCAACCCGTTGCGCCGGGCGTACTCGTCGTCGGGATGCACTTGGATCGACAAATCCTGCTGGGCGTCGAGCAGCTTAATAAGCAAGGGAAAGCGCCCACCGTAGCGCGCCCATACCGCAGCACCGACCAAGTCGGCGCGATGTGTTTCCACCAACTCGCGCAGCGAGCGACCGTCCGCCGTCCGGCTCTCGCGGCCCGCGTACGCCGACAGTTCAAAGGACTCGCCAATGAGCGCATCGTCTGGCAGGGCTTTGCCGTAAAGCTCGGCTAAGCGACGTCCACCCCACACCATCTCCCGGTAATAGGGCGTCAAGGGAATGACATCGGGCAATGCATCCATACCTAACGCCCCAACACCAACTCCCGCGAGGTCGTCAACAGCGCCTCCTTGCGCGGCAAATCAGCAGCCAGCGGCAATTGAGCTACGCCGATGAGCCGCCGCATAATCTCCATGCCAGCAAATTGCAGCGCCAAGCTATGGGAAAACGAAGAATCGGTGCCGTAGTAGTCAAACGCCGACTGCGCCAGTTCCAAGGGACGACCGGCGAGCAACAAGTGGCCGACGAGAATGCCCACGTCGAATTCCGGCGGGCCAAAGAAGCAAAACTCCGGGTCGATGATCCACACGTCCCCGCCAGCGCGCACCCAACTGCCCGGATAGAAATCTCCGTGCAACAGGCAGGAACCATTTTCCAAGTAAAGCGCGCCCAACTCGTCAATGGCGCTGCAATACGCTGCATCATCTTGCAAGGGCCGGGCGGCCTGCGCCAGCCCAAGCGTGATCGCGTCGAGGTCGAGACCGTTGTCCGGGCGCAGTGGGAAGCAATACAAATGCTCGTGGTTGAGCTGGCGCATGGCGCGGTTTTCCAAGCGCGCTCGGGTCGGCTCGTCAAAGGTCGCCTGATGCAAGGCCGCCAACCACTGGCACAAGCCCAGCAAGTCTGCAAACGCGGCCTCGCCATCATTGTACAAATCGGTGCAATCCGCGGTCTCCCCCAAGTCTGCAAACGCGGCGACAAAATTCTCTTCGTCCCAACCCAAGAAGCCGGGCATACGCTCGGCCACCAGCGGGCAATCGGCAACCGCTTGGTAAAAGGCGGCCTCCACCAGCACCCGTTCCTTGGGCGCGGGAATGTCCGGGTACTTCTCGACCCAAGGCCGCGCCTGCTTGAGTATGAAAGAACGCTCCTCGGTCTGCACGCGCAGGGTGAGGTTCATATTGCCTTCGCCAGCGCGGCCTAGCCCACACACCGATTCCGCCGACAAAAGCCACCCCCGAGAGCGCGCGTACGCGGCCAACTCTTCGGGCCGGTCGTCGTATAGCAACGTGTAGTTTACTCGGTTTTCCATTTTATATCGCATTCATCTTTTTGATTTGCATTAAAGTATAGGACGACGGGGACGAGACAATACCAGAGGCGGGATGCGCCCACTCTAATCGGTTTGATAGCCCCTCGCCAGCTTGACATCAAGCGAGCAAACCCTATCAATTGAGACATGTCCCATTACGCAGTTCGGGTTAAAGCCGCGATTCCACAACCAAGCTGCACCAGCGATTTCAAAATCTATGACACCTGCTGACCTCGATATTCTCATTCAGCAAGGCGAAGGCACTACGCTTGAGTTCAAAGAGAGCCTCTCGTCGTCGTTCTCGCGCGAGCTCGTGGCCATGGCCAACACAGTCGGGGGCAAGCTCCTCCTCGGGATACGCGATGATGGCACGGTGATCGGCGTCAAAGACTCCAATGCCCTGCGTGCCCGCATTCAAGACATCGCCCGCAACTGCGACCCTCCGGTGAAGGTGCTAGTCGAGCCAGTGGATGACGTATTAGCAGTGCATGTACGGGAAAGTAACGCCAAGCCGGTGCAGTGCAGTGAGGGCTTCTTCTGGCGTCAGGGCGCGGTGACCCAGAAGCTCAGCCGCAACGAAATCCGCGATTTTTTCCGCAGTGAAGGCGTGATCCGGTTCGATCTCTCGCCCTGTCCCCGTTTCCACTACCCGGAGGACTTCGACCGCGACAAGTACGACGCTTGGCTCAAGCTGTCCGGCATCAGTGGACAACCGCCGGTCGAAGACGTATTGGTCAACATCGAAGCTGCCGAGCGGACAGGCGACAACCTGCTCTTCCGCAACGCGGGCGTACTCTTCTTCGCCAAGAACGTGCGCCATTTCTTCCCGGAGGCATACATCACCTGCCTGCTGGGCAAGGGTGCGGACAAGGTCCACATCCTCGACCGACGGGACTTTGACGGCGGTATTGTGGCCGACATTGAGGACGCCCTGAGCTTCATTGAGCGCAATACCCGCACGGCCTATCGCATCGAAAGCCTGCGCCGCGAGAACATCCCAGAATACCCGATGAAGGCGCTGCGCGAGGCCATCACCAACGCGGTCATGCACCGCGACTGGTTTTTCGAGGGTGCCAACGTCTTCGTCGAGATCTACACCAATCGCATTGAGGTGATAAGTCCCGGCGGCCTGCCAACGGGCCTGAAGATGGCCAAACTCGGCCGCGAGAGCATCCGCCGCAATCCACTAATCGCCGATCTGCTCCACCGCATTGAGTTCATTGAAAAAGCGGGCACTGGCATTCGGCGGATTCGGGACGAGGCGCGGGAACAGGGCTGTCCCGAACCGGAATTTAAGATTCGGGGAGCCTTCTTCGTCGTTGTTTTCCGGCCAGATCCCGAGGTGCGGGCACTAGAGGATCAAGTTACCGGACAAGTCACCGGGGAAGTTACCCCCCAAGATACCATGCAAGATACCATGCAAGATACCATGCAAGTCACCCCGGAAGTTCGACTCTTGCAAGTGATGATGGGAGAAATGACCAGACAACACCTTCAAGAAGCGCTTGGTCTGAAAAACCGGGACCACTTCAATAGAAGCTACCTACTCCCCGCCCTACAAGCCGGCCTAATCGAAATGACCATTCCCGACAAGCCGCGCAGCAAAAATCAGCGCTATCGCCTGACGATGGCGGGACGCGAATATTTGCACAAATCCAAAGGGCAGGATAATGGCGGAAACTGAACCTCATTACCTCGAGCACCGCAAGCGTCTTCGCGAACGTTTCTTCAAGAGCGGCTTTACAGGATTCGCCGAGCACGAGATCATTGAGTTGCTGTTGACCTTGGCCATTCCCCGCCGGGACGTGAAGCCACAAGCCAAGGCACTGCGCGAGCGCTTCGGTAGTCTGCGAGGAATTTTGGATGCAACACATAAAGAATTGCAAACCGTAGAAGGCATTGGCGAGATCGCCGCGACCGCCCTCCACATTATTCGGGAAGCGGCGACACTCTACTTGCAGGAAGCATCGGAGGAAACGGAAGTGTTGCTCGACCCGGAGCGACTCAGCAACTTCTGGCGCATGAAGATTGGCCACTTCAAGAACGAGGTGTTCGCCGTGGCGTACCTCGACTCCGCATATCGGCTGCTCCGCGACGGCGTTGAAATACTTCAGGAAGGTACAATTGATCGAGCAGCGGTGTATCCGCGCCGCGTCGTGGAGACCGCGCTAAAACGCCAAGCGGCGGCACTCGTACTCGCACATAACCATCCGAACGGCAACGTCGAGCCGAGCGAGCAAGACAAGGTGGTCACGCGGGCCGTCGTGCTGGCCGCCGAAACCATTAGCCTTCGGGTTGTCGACCACCTGATTGTGTCGGCGTCGGAGACCTTCAGTTTCAGGGAGGCGGGGCTATTATGAGTATCGCGCCCGCGATCCTGGAGCACTATCCAGAACTCATCGACAGCCAGCGCGAGGTTATTGGCCATCTTGACGGCCCACTGCTCGTGATCGCGGGACCAGGGTCCGGCAAAACCTTCAGCATTGTCTTGCGAGCTTTGAATATTCTGCTACTGGACAAGGCTGAGCCAAAGGAAATTGTGCTTTGTACCTTCACCGAGAAGGCCGCCTTTGAGATGCGCGACCGGCTGGCGGCAGCGGCCCGCAAAGTGGAGTACACCGGTGACCTTTCCGAACTGACGGTCTCGACCATCCACGGCTTCTGCCACCGGGTGCTCACCCAACACCGACACCGGACAGCCCTAGGGCACAACTACGAGACGCTGGACGAACTGACGCAGCTTCTCTTCATCCACGAACACTTTGACGAGATCATCGGCCCGCCCGATAATGACCTATTTCTCACGCGCTGGAAAACGCGCTGGACAGCCATTGGAGGAGCACGCGGCTATTTCGATAAGATCACGGAAGAATTGGTCGATCCTTGCCAACTAACTGCTTCCGACAACGCGCTCCTTAAGGCTATTGGAGCGGCCTACCAACGCTATGAGCAAGCTCTCTTGCAAACCAATCGGGTGGATTTTGCCCATCTACAGAGACTCGTGTACGACCTACTCGACAACCCTGAGAACGCAGGTGCCGTATCTCCCGATATACGTTACTTGCTAGTAGACGAATACCAAGACACGAACTACATCCAAGAGCGGCTTCTTCTCAAGTTGGCGGAACCGAATAAGAACCTGTGTGTGGTCGGAGATGAGGACCAAAGTCTCTACCGTTTCAGGGGCGCGACCGTGCGTAACATCTTAGAGTTCGCACAGCGTGTCCCGAACTGTCAGATTGCCAAGTTGACGACTAACTATCGTTCCCACCGTGAAATCGTGGAACGCTACGATCACTGGATGGCCTCGGCTGACTGGTCTAATCCAAACGGGGGGTCATTCCGCCATGATAAGACTATCGTTGCGGACCCTCACGGACAGCATCCTGACTACCCTCCCGTCATTAGCATCTGGGGCCGCGACCGCCGAGATGAGGCCGAACGGTTTGCCGATCTCGTCGAGTTCCTGAAGGAGAACGAGGTCATAACAGATTACAGTCAGGTCGCCTTGCTTCTACACAGTGTTCGCGAAGATCACAGCGGCCCGTATATAGACGCGCTCAAGACCAAAGGCATTCCTGCGTTCTGCCCCCGGGCGCGCGTCTTCTTCAATATCCCAGAGATTCGCGATCTGGTCGCTTGCTACGCAGTCTTGTTCGGCTGGTACGGCGACGAGCGCGGAGAAATCGCTGGTACCGTCAAAAAGCTGGCGGATTACGTGGACGAGGCTATTGTTCACCTCAGCAAGCGCTTCGCGCCTCCGCACCCTCTCTCCGAGGCGCTTCAGCGGTGGATCGGCGAAATCGAGGCGCTTCAGGAGGGCGAGACACTCGACTTACGTCCGGCTGACTACTTCTACCGTCTGCTCGCGCTGGAACCATTCAGGAATGCCACCCAGAACGAAAATATCGCCCGCAACTTTGCCATCTTCTCCGAACTGCTGAGTGTCTTTCAAAACTACTACCATTATCCGGTCATTACGTATAGGAACCGTGAGTACATCCGCTTTCACTTTTTCAATAGCTTCTTGCGCTTCCTCTACACCGGCGGCATCAATGAGTACGAGGACCCGGACCGGCCGTTCCCCAAAGGTCATGTGCAGGTGATGACCATACATCAGGCTAAGGGACTTGAGTTTCCGGTGGTAGTGGTTGGCTCACTCTCGGCATCGGTAGGTAGCCCCAAGCAAATCGACCACAACCTCGGGCCCTTCTATCACCGACCGCCTTTCGAACCCGAAGACCGCATCACCCTCTTCGACCGCATGCGGCTGCACTACGTGGCGTTCTCAAGGCCCCAGAAGGTGCTGGTGCTCACAACTCATAAACAACCAAAAAAGCACTTCGCATCTATCTGGCAAGGACTCCCCCAGTGGCCCTACGTCCAGAAGGAACTGCTCGCCGCCCAGTCCTTCGAGCCACAGGAGCGTATGCCGGTCAAGAAGACGTATAGCTTCACCGGAGACCTCAAGGTTTACGAAACTTGTCCACGCCAATATCAGTTCTTCCGCGAATACGACTTCACGCCTTCCCGCTCGGCGGAGATGTTCTTCGGACTGCTCGTGCATCAGTCCATTGAAGACATCCACCGTATTGCCCTTGACAAACAACTCCATACGCTCGATGAGGCGCGCATCCGCGAGTTGTTTGAACGGACTTTCCGGTTCCTGTACCTTTCCGGTAGACGCCCTATCGGAGATAAGGCGAAAGAGTTGGCCTTCACGCAAGTAATCAATTACTTCCGGTATAACCAAGACGAGATGAACCGGATTATCGAGACAGAGGTGGACGTGTCGCTGGAGAAGAACGGCTATATTCTCACCGGGAAGGTGGACCTGCTGCTAGGCGGCGACGGCAAGCTGGAACTGCTGGACTTTAAGACCTCACCACGCCCAAAGAGCACCCCCGATCTAATCGCCGCGTACGGACGACAACTCTGCACCTATGCACACATCCTAGAGCAGCGGCACGGTAAGCATGTGGACCGGCTACTTCTCTATTGGACCGCAGAGGCACAGAGGGAAGATGCGCTCATGGTGTTGCCGTATCGTCCAGAATGGGTGGAAGAGGCAGGACGGCACTTTGACGAGACCGTCAACCAAATTCAGACAGGGCAGTTCGGAGTTAAAGCACCGCCCGAAGCAAAAATTTGCCAAGAGTGCGATCTGCGGATGCTTTGCCATGCGGAAGGCGTTATTGGACGGACGGAGGGGACCGCATCGCGTGACGCCCGCTGATTTCGATGTTCTCATCTAAGAGCATAAATAATTTAAGCAAGTCCAAGGAGCAGAATAATGGCGAAAATCGACATCACGAAGACCGAATTGGTCTGGCCCGACAAGTACAATGAAGATGGAACGCTCAAGGAAGTTCCACGGGTCAACCTGCCGTTCCAAGTCATTGAGACTGTCAATGAAAGCCGCGCTACGCGCGAAACGAAAAAGCACGGCGGCAGGCAGGCATCCCTTTTCGACATCTACGAAGGCAACGAGGGCGATACCTTTGAGGACGGATGGAAGAACAAACTCATCTGGGGGGACAACTTGCTGGTGATGAGTTCGTTGCTGGAGAAGTTCGCTGGGAAGATTGACCTGATCTACATAGACCCACCGTTTGCGACGGGAGCAGATTTTTCTTTCACAGCGATGATTGGCGACACAGAAGACGACGTACCCAAAGAGCAATCAGTTTTCGAGGAAAAAGCCTACCGAGATACTTGGGGACGAGGGATTGACTCCTACGTTCCTATGATATGGAATCGGTTGCAAATTATGAAGGAATTATTGAATAGAACAGGAACAATCGCCGTTCATGTTGACTGGAGAGTAGGCCATATGATTAAGGCAATGCTTGATGAGCTCTTTGGGGCAGATTCGTTTATAAACGAAATCATATGGTATTACACTGGCGCGGGAGTCAGCCCAGAACGATTTAGTCGAAGACATGACAATATATACTGGTACTCAAATGGAGATGATTGGTATTTTGACCCTGATCCACTCCGCACAGATTACGCTGAAGCAACTCGTGAGAGATTTAGCCATCATATTGGCAATGTGAGAGAGGGAAAAGATTTTGGAGTTCAAAGCCTTAATCCAAAAGGGAAGCATCCAGATGACGTTATGAAGGTGTCAATTGAGGCTCCATCAGCGAAAGAGAGGACTGGTTATGCAACGCAGAAGCCTCTCACCTTATTGAAGAATTTGGTATCTGGCATGTCCCCACCAAACGGACTTGTGGCTGATTTTTTTGTAGGTTCTGGTACAACACTTAAGGCATGCGAAATGACCGGCCGTCGCTGGATCGGTTGTGACCTAGGTCGATGGGGCATCCACATTACTCGCAAACGACTACTAGGTATCGACAATTGCAAGCCCTTTGAAGTTCTGAACCTAGGCAAATACGAACGCCAGTACTGGCAAGGAGTAACGTTTGGCGACGCAAAAAATCGGCCATCGACCGAGCAAGCACTCTACGAATACTTCGCCTTCATTCTCAAGCTATACGGTGCGCAGCCGCTATCGGGTATAGCGCATCTGCACGGCAAAAAAGGCCGTGCCATGATTCACATCGGCTCAGTAGATGCGCCCGTGACCTTCAACGAAATCGACGATGCCGTAGAAGAATGCGCCAAGCTTAAGCAGAATGAGCTGCACATCCTCGGCTGGGAATGGGAGATGGGCCTTCAGAATCTTGTGGTTTCAGAAGCTCAGAATAAGGGAGTAAGACTTTTGCTGTTGCAAATTCCTCGTGAAGTTATGGAAAAGCAGGCGACCGATAAAGGTGATACCCGTTTCTTCGAGTTGGCATATCTAAAGGCGACAATAGGAAAACCGAAGAAACTCACCGCGCGAGTGAAGCTTCAAGATTTCGTCATTCCCAACTCCGAACTCATCCCTGACGAAGTGCGGGACAAGATTACTAAATGGTCCGACTGCATCGACTACTGGGCTGTAGACTGGGATTTTCAGAACGATACCTTCATGCAGGGATGGGTGACCTACCGCACGCTCAAGGATCGAACGCTCTTGCTCATCTCTGACTCCTATACCTACGAGAAGCCCGGCAAGTACCGAGTGTTGATCAAAGTAATCGACATCTTCGGCAACGACACCTCGCAAGCTCTTGATGTTGAGGTGGAATAGCCATGGCAAAATCCGTTATCAATTACGACAAGGATCTACCGGAGATTCGAGATCGCCGTCCGTGGGAAAGGCCCACTTCCTACTTGGTCAAGGACGACGACACACCGACCGGCTGGAGCGAGGATGACTCCGGCCGCCGCCCGAGCAATTTTTTGCTGGTACCAAAAATTCGTGACGAAGTAGATGCTTGGAGAGACAGTGGCTACGAGGGTGCATCAGAAGTCTCCCAGCGCTTGTTTGAGTATTGGTTCGACGAGGACCATATAGTAAACGGATTTGATGTACCGTTCCGATATTACTTCTGCCAACGCGAAGCGATCGAGACGCTGGTGTGGCTAGTAGAGATCGCCAAACAGCGAGATGCCAAGGCACTCATTGAGACGTACGGAACAATCATTCAGAGAGACTTATTCTCGAATAATATCGAATTTCAGACCACAATGGACGGCCAGCGACAGATTCGTCGCTATGTACCAGAACGAGAACAAGACGGTGTACAGGACTTACCGCCCGAGAATCTGCGCCGTTTCGCCTTCAAGATGGCCACTGGTTCGGGCAAAACTTGGGTGATGGCTATGGCGGTCGTCTGGTCGCGCTTCCACAAACAGCGAGTACCCGGTTCAGAACTCTCCAGGAACTTCCTCATCGTGGCACCCAACGTGATCGTCTATCAGCGGTTAGAAAAGGATTTTGCGAATAACCGGATATTCCATGAATTGCCATTGATTCCGCCAGAGTGGAAAGGTAGCTTCACACAAAAGGTAATCCTGCGCGGAGAGGCTACTGAGCCGGACCCGTCCGGAAACCTATTCCTCACCAACATCCACCAACTCTACGAATCTCGAGACGAGGAATGGATACCGGAAAACGCCGTTGAGGCCCTCTTGGGTAAGAAGCCCGAAAAAGACCTAGCGTCATCCAGTCAGCGTTCCATGCTGGAGCGCGTGAAGTCTCTAAAGGACCTCGTCGTGCTAAATGACGAAGCCCACCATGTCCACGACGAGGACTTGGCCTGGAGTCAATCGCTGCTCGCCATTCACAAAGCACTGCCACAGGGCCTCTGCGCTTGGCTCGACTTCTCGGCCACGCCGAGGGACCAGAAGAACGGCATGTACTTCCCCTGGACCGTCGCGGACTACCCGTTGGCACAAGCCGTGGAGGATAAAATTGTCAAGGCACCACTCATTGTAACCAAGGAGGATGATCCGAATCAACCAACCGAAGACCCCGACGGGATTACCAAAGAAAACGTGGCGGAGAAATACGGCTACTGGCTACAGGCCGCCGTGCAGCGCTGGAAGGAACACTGGCGAATCTACAAGAAACTCAACACTAGACCTGTACTCTTTGTCATGGCTGAGAAGACCATCTATGCAGACGCCTTGGGGGAGTATCTGTGTAAGACCGAGGAATTCGGCTTTAAGGAGTCCGAGGTGCTCGTCATCCACACGAACGATAAGACAGGTGAGATTACTAACAAAGATCTCGAAAAAGCGCGACAAGCAGCACGGGACATCGATAAGGATGAGAGTAAGATTAAAGCTATTGTCAGCGTAATGATGCTGCACGAGGGATGGGACGTACGCAACGTGACAGTGGTGCTAGGTCTGCGTCCCTTCACTTCGAAAGCCAAAATACTCCCAGAACAAGCGATAGGTCGCGGACTGCGCCTGATGACACAGGTAAGCCCCGACCAAACGCAAACCCTAGAGGTACTTGGCACACGCAACTTGCTCAAAGTCCTACGCGACCAACTGGAAGCCGAGGGCGTTGGTGTAGCGAGTACGAAGGAAGATCCGCCGCGACCGGTCATCATCGAGCCTGTGCAGGAGCGACTGAAGTACGATATCGCTATTCCGATCACCAAGCCGAGCCTAAAGCATAATTTCCGCAAGCTGTCCACCTTGGATGTGTGTTCGCTTGAAGCGATTTTCAACCAAGAAGAACTAGCCGAACCATTCCGAATCAGTCTGGAGATGCAATTCACAACCACAGAGACCCCGGTCCATCAAGCCGACATTGCTGTTGAGCCACGTCCCGCCCAAGAGCTTCTGGCGAGCATCGCCAACAAGACCGCTGACCGTGCTAAGCTGACCAACTGTTTTGCGGAGATGTACCCGATTGTGCAAGACTACGTCGTGAACCGTTGTTTTGGGCAAAAAATCGAACTGGCTGATGAAACCATCCGCTCTCATCTGGCACGGCTAGAATTGCAGGAGGGCATTGCCAACTACATGGCCCGTGAGATCGCGAATCTCACCATCGAGAGGAGTGAAGTCGAGTTCGAGAAAGAGGATTCTCGTCTGTCCCAGACAAAGCCCTTTAGCTGGCGACGAAACTTGCCGCCATTGGAGGCGGAGAAGACCATCTTCAACTTCGTGGCCACTTACAACGATTTTGAGCGCAGCTTTGCCGAGTTCCTCGACAAAGCCCAAGACATCCTTCGCTTTGCAGCACTTGGAACGACAGAACAGGGTGCATCTGGAACCGTGTTCCGCATCGACTATCTAAAGTCTAGCGGTGCCATCGGTTTCTACTATCCCGATTGGGTGGTCGTCCAAGAGGCCGGAGACGGCGAAGTAAACTGGATTATCGAAACCAAAGGCAGAGTCTGGGAAGGCACTGCCGAAAAGGACGCCGCAGCGTGGGACTGGTGCAAGCGTGTAAGCGAAATCACTGGAGAGTCTTGGAAATACACACGCATCAATCAGTCAGAATTTTCGGACCATCACCCGACGTTGCAAGATCTCGTCATGGCGAAAGCATTCAAGGTTGCCGATGAACGACGCAAAAGGATGAAGCCCGTAACGCAGGATGAGATACGGGCGTGGAGAGACGAGGGGAGACGCTGATGCTTACCGTACTTGACGCATCAGTGATGATTGCCGCTCTGTTGAAAGACGAAGAGCACAATCAATCGGCCAAAGAAATAGTAAAAAATTTGCCTGCCGGAGACTGTACGACGCCAGCTATTTTCTGGTATGAGGTGCGTAACGTCCTACTAATGGCGATGAAAAGGGGGCGAATCGAACAAAGCGATCTGAATGCTTGCTTGCTTCAACTTACTCAAGATTTCTCGTCCACTGTGGATGACGAACACGACGAAATGGCGGTCATAGACCTTGCACAACGCCATGACCTGACTATATACGACGCTAGCTACCTAGAGACGGCCATCCGCCGCAAGGCCAAACTAGCGACCTTCGACCAAAAACTCGCTACCGCCGCCGTAAAAGAAAAAATCGAGAACCCGGCGACGCAATCGAGTGCTATAGAAGAAACCCTAAATCATTCACAAGACGATCCGCAGATGGACATAGAAGAATAAGAATAGTGCTCACAAGACGATCCGCATCTCGAATCGCTAAGTATGATAGCCGAACAGTACTCAGGCGTCTCTCTCGTTAGCTAAACCCCCACCCCCGTCCCCTGCGCCAACTTCTCGCCCTCAATCAAATACTCCTCCCGCACCTCGGGCGCAATCGTCCGCCAGACCAAGAAGCGCTTGCGTAGCACGTTGAGGAAGCTGGTGTTGAGCCGCTGCCAGCTCACCACGTCGCCGCTGACGCGCTGCAAGTGCATCTCAATGCGGTAAATGCCTGGGATGTCTTCGGTCGGCAAGGTGCGCAGGAATACCCGCTGGCTCACGCCCAAGTCGTAGGGTGCAAGCCACACCATCAGTTCCAGCAGATAGACCGGCTGCGCGCCGCCCTGCTCCAAGTGAAAATCTACGCCCTCGGTCATAAAGTCGCCCACCGATCCCTCGCCATACGACGAGAAGACCCGGTGCAGATACGCGCACGAACCCAAAGCATCGCCCTTGCCCAGCGTAAAGGGAAAATCAAAGCGCCAATCGTCGCCGTCGGGCGGAGGGAACTCCCAGCGCCGCGTCACGTCGGGCACGGCCATGGCCGCGGCCTTGCGCGCCGGATACAGCGTCGAGAGCACCACCACTACCATTACCACCAAGGTCGAGAAAATCGCCGACAGCGACGAGTAGTTGAGAAACATCCCGCCCAACAGCGCGTAGTGCGCCAGCAGCAGCGTCGTCGTCTGCCCCACCAAATAGCCCAGCACTGCGCCGACAATGGCAAACACGAGAGCCTCGGCAATGAAGAGCGCGGCAATGTGGCTCGGTGCCAGTCCCACCGACGAATACACTCCGATCTCGCCGGAGCGCTCGTACACGGCCCCGAGCATGGTGTTGAGCACAATCAGCGAGGCAATCAACAAGGGCACGAAGAGATTGCCAATCCCTGCTAAGGACGCCGATCCCATAGATGTGTACACCCGCACGCGGTCGCCGGCCCCGACAAAGAGCGGCACGGCCACCCGCGATACGAATTCCTCCACCTCGGTGAGCAAGGTCTCCCGATCGGCAAAGCCAGCGATGGCAATCGAGCGCAGCGTACCGCCCAAATCGACGACCTGCTGGTAGGGCAAGAACGCCACATTGTTGGCCATCAAGTGGGTAAAGGTCTCAATCGCGGTCGTGTCCATCAGGCGTGGGTCCAAGTCGGCCATTTGCTCCATCTTCTTGGCCTCGGCGACCGTATCCACCGGCATCGGACTCTCGTTGTCCAAGTCGCGCAGGTGGTCGATGACCTCGCCATCGATTAAGCCAATGACCCGATAGGACCGTCCCATCAGCCCAATATGGGCCGTGCCCACATCCTCCGGGCCAATATCCAAGATCGCCGCCATAGCCGCCGGCAGGATGCACACATCGCGCTCGCCATCCGCAAACCAGCGGCTCTCCGGCCCCACCAATAACTCTTCCAACCCCATCAGCGCACCCTCGCCCGCCGTCACTCCGAGGAGAGCCGAGGCAAAGCTCTTCTTCTGCGCCGGCTTGTGTTCAATGTCGATATAGGCCCGCTCGCCAATGACCTTGGAGGTGATCCACGACCTCGGCAACACCTGCGCTTGGTCGCCAAACGCGCTCTCCGCATAGTCGAGTACCGATAGCTGCAAGCCCTTCCAGCCTCGGTCGCGCAGCAGGGCACCTTCGTAGCTGGGCACATTCGGGCGGGGAATCTGATAGAACTTGAGATAGCTCTGCACTGAGGTGAAGGCCTGGGCTGTAAAAGTCAACAGCGTCAGCGTGACGACCGTCAGCGCGGTGCGCAACTTGCGCTTGCGAAGGTTGGAAATCCCCAGCGACGCAGCCGCGGCCGTGGCGCTGAGGCGACCGATGTCCGCTTCGTGGACGCCAGCCGCGGCCCGCTTGCGCTGGCCAACGGCGCGGGTAAAACGGCCTAAGATCATCATCAAGGCCGTTCCTCCGATGGCGAAGATGACGAAGGCCAAAAAGATGATGTACGGCGACGAACTCAGCTTGAAGGCCGGGTGGATAAAGCGCATGATGAGGAAGATGGCCAAAAAGAAAAACGCCGCGCCCGCCACCTGACGGCGGATATCGGCAAAGCCGAAGAACAGCCGCTCGCAGCAAAACGAAAACGGCAGCAGCAGCGCAAAGTAGAAGATCACTCCATAGACCGTGTCGTCCGCAGTCGATTTGATATCTGGATAGCCCCGCCCTTCAAGGCCCCACGCCTTGCGCGTAGCCCGCTTGAACTCGCTGTAGCGCCGCGCTTGCAAGTGCTCTTCGGCCTCCAACAGGGCCAAGCGCGCCTCTTCGTGCAGGCGCATGAACTTGTCGTTGCGCACCCCGTAGCGCGCCAACTGCTTGATCCGCACATCGTCGAGAACCCACATGTCGCGCGCGGCCGCATACCCAGGACGCAGCACCACGCCTTGATCCACGAGATAGCCGCGCCCGAGCGCCTGCTTCATCGTCGCCTCATCCACGTCGGCTGGGCGCACCGGCTCAGCCACCCATGCGGCGGGCGCGCCGCTCAGCAGGTAGCGCACGCCGAAGAGGCTCGTACTCATTAAGGCTTTGACCCGAGTACCGGGCTGGGCGTACACCACCGAGGCAAGCGTTACCTTGCCTTCTTCATTGCTCTGCCTTTCGACAAAATCGGCTCCCCACGACTGCGGCACGCCGTCGCGCTCGTCGAGTACGGTCACGTGGTCCAAAACCGACAGATAGCGTGAGTCAACCGTCTCGAACAAACTCAGCGCCCGGCACTTGAAGAGCACTTGCAGCATCTCGTTCTCCCACCAGCCCCACGGATGCTCGGTCGGGTACGTCTCGTCGCCCTCCTGACCCATGTCCGGTGCCGAGATGATTTCGCCGTAGGGATCGAGTTCGTACGCGCGGATCGCATTGCTCAGCCGATTCCGCATGATGTCAAAGCGGAAGCGACCCGCGTCGTCAGCCTGTTGCGCGATCAAGGTACGCACCCCGCCGACCGAGTTCGGGCCGAGCTGCTGATAGGTCACTAGCGCTTGCGGCACCGGCTTTTTGGGCACGGCAAAATTGACGTCGCGGTCAAACCAGTAGATCGCGCCCGCCAAGCTGTGACCGTAGTCTTCCAGCTCCAACTTGGTCGGCTTGAGCAGTTCGGCATCGCGGCCAGCCCACGCCAACATGGCCGCGAGCGTCTGGACCTGCCGCGTGAGGTTTTGCACATTCACCGCTTCCGGCAAGTCGAGCGGCGTGTCGATCCGCTCGCGCGCGTCATTGGCCGTGGCGAGGGCGAGGGCCTTCTGACCGACGAAGGCCGCGGCCTCGCTGGCAAAGGCGAGCGGGATGGGCATGAAGTTTTTCCACGTGCGCTTGGGCGGGGCAATGCCCTCGTAGTGGCGCGTGGTATCGCCAAAGGTCTCTTCGACCGCGAGACTCAGCCGCTTGGAATAGGGCGTCAACATGTATTTGACGTAGTTGTCAGTGCGCCACTTGGGATTGTAGAAGGTGCCCATGCCAAAGCTAGCCGTGCGATCGGAGTGGCTCGACAGGTCCAGCGATAGCATCAGATCGAAGTCGATGCGCTCGGCTTCACTCATGCGCTCGCGGAAATAGTCGCTGCGGCGGCTGTGCCGATAGAGAAAATCGTTGATCCCAGACAGGCCCTCAAAGTGCCCAGAGGTCGCCAAAAAGAGCACCGAGTAATGCGGGCGATATTCTTTGAGCAGTTCCACTAGCTGGAGCAGGGCGACGATTCCAGCCGCGTTTTCCGCTCCCGGGGCGAGGGCCGGCACGACTGAGATGGCGTCGTAATAGGCTTGGATGACGATGGTTTGGTCCTGCCACGCCTGCGGCTTTTCCCGGCTCTTGGCCGGCAGCATCTCCGGCGACCCGGGCAGGTAGCCATACACATTGTGCGCTTCCACCCCTTCCCAATCCATCCGCGCATTCAAGTGGACGGCGACCGGCCCGTCTTGCAGGCGCACCAACAAATCGAGCGCATCTTGCCGCTCGAGCCAAAATCGCGGGATGTCAACCGGCACCTTGAGAAACTTGTCCGCGGCCTGCTCGCGGTTGACGCCGCCGTTGTCAAAAAAGACGATGGCCTTGGCCCCCAGCGATGCGGCGTGGAGGTAGTTTTGACCGCAGGCAAAGTCCAAGAGCACGACGCTGCCCTGCACGGGCTGGCCGTCCAACGCTTCGAGTTCACCTTGGCCTCCGTAGATCAGAAGGCCGCGTACGCCGTCCGGCCCCAGCGAGGGCGTGCGCACGCCATTGGGCCACAAGCTGTAGAGCCGCTTGCTATCGCCGCCCTGCACCACCAACTCGCCGCCGCGATCTATGGGCACGGCCACCTTAAATGCCTCGCTCTGCACGTCCTCCAGCCCCAACGCCTCAAACCGCTGGCGCACGTAGTCGCGGGCCTGCCGCTCCCCCGCATAACCCGGCACCCGCGAGCCAAAGGCCGCAAAGCGCGCGATCTCAGCGGCAATGTCCGCCTCATCAATGCTAGCGACTAGGGCGCGAAGCTGCGCGGCTTGCGCGGAATCCACCATCCGCGCTTCGACGGGCGGGTTAGGTGCCCATCCGAAGAAGTCGTTTACCGCGCGATTGACTGCTCCCGGATCGCCGAAACCGACGACCGCAATCATCGCGGCAGCGAACACCAAGAAAAACGCATTAAGTAGCTTGGGTTTGGCCATGAAATCTGCTTTGTCTATAGAATGGGACGAGCGGCTGTCAAGATAGGGTATCGGCGAGGGAGGTTCAACCATGAAAATAAGCGTGCCCCTCGCCCATGAACCAGAAAATATCCACCAAATACGACAGCCCAATTCCCAAAAAATACCCGGCAATCAGCCCCATAAAAAACGGCCGCGCCTGGCGATAGGCCGCAATCCCCCCATAGCGCATAATCGCGCTCTTGGCCACCCAAGCCAGAAAGACCGAAAACGCAATGAGTCGCGTCATCCACAGTGGGGCTACTGCAATACCCACCGGATGCAGCGGCCACCAGTGCAATCGATACTGGAGAAAAGCTAAAATTGAGTACACCACCATCCCGATCCCAAAGTAGGACAGCTTGTTCCAGTCGGTCGGCCAAGGGTCGTTGAAATGGCGGATCACCCCGTTGTACGCCATGCCACCGGCACCACCGCCAGCGATAAAGTACCAAGAGCCAAAATTGCCCGCGCCGTATTTGTAGCACAGCGAGAGGACGAAATAGAGACAAGTAGTGAAGCCCACCACCGCAGCAATGCCCAGCGCCAAGGCCATCGACCGGCGAACCCGGTACAGTTCGCCGAGCCGTGCGCCGTGCGCTGCCGCCGGCATAAAGAGCGATTGCACATCCCCGAACCAAGTATAGGAAACCCCCAGCGCCACTAAATTGTGCCCACCGATACTCGTGCCGGTTATCGCCAAGGCAAAGGCTTGAGCACCCACCGGCGGCGTCAAAAAATAGACCCCGGCCTGCACCACCAGCCGCGTGATGCCGTAGTAAGCGACCAACACGCCAAAGACAAAGAGCGCGGCAATGTGCAGATCCATCCCGGACCGCCACAACCAGCCGAGGATATAAACCAACGCGGCCATGAATCCGCAAACCGCCGTGCGATAGGAAATCATTTCCTCGCTGTCGTCTATAGTCCGCCGTCCCCCCAAGGCTTGACGCACAACCGCCACTAAATGACCTCGCGCCATCCACAAACTCAACAGCACCATTGCCGTAAATCCACCCCACGCCTGCCAAGAAAGCGACTGCATTCCCCAAACGAAAGCGTCGGGCCGCGTCACGTCGTAGCCAATGCGATTGGTAATCCCCTCTTGCACCACGGCCACCAAATAAAAGAACACGATGCTGAACGAGACGCTAGTGCTGACCAGATACATAAAGCCGATCACCGGGAAGTAGAGCATCAGGCTAATGGTGGGAAACTCTCGGCTCAGTTGCAGATTAACGGCGTGGTTGAAGTTGATTTTGGGAAAGCCGATGTAGAACGAGCCAATAATGTTGAACAGGATCATCCCCAGTGGAATCGCCGCGCCAATCCAAAACCCCTTGGAGCGCACAATCGCCCGCCCGTCGTCGTCGATCAGCAACCTCGGCATTTCCATCAGGGGAAAAACCAGCCGCTCGTGCTCTACCCACTGGCGGCGGAAAATCACCACCAAGCAAAAGCAGGCGAAATACACGGTCAGGATCAGGCTCAACAGCCAAAACAGCGGCCCGATCCAGACATCGAACGGCAGGGCTTGCCCCTTGGGCAGTCCCTCGTAGAACCAGCGCATGGCGTCGCCGTCGGCGCGAGGTACGACCCAATCGGGCAAGTAGGGATGAATGTTGCCCGCCCAATCGTTTTCTGGAGTCGCTCCGTAGTACGGCGATGAAATGATCGCCAACAAGGTGCCGACGATAAAGGTCGGAATCCCGGTCGCTGCCAAGCCCATAATCACAATGATCGCCAACTCGGCAGGCCGCAACGCCCACGCGGGCCGCACCCACCGCACCAGCGCATTCGTCAGCAGAACCACCACAAAGCAAAAACCGGCGCTAGTCGGAAAATACGACCACGTAATCTCCGAAGAGCGCACCATCCAAATCGAATAGGGTGCCCCCATGACAATGGCCACCACGACCACAATCCCCAGCACGGCCGAGCGCAAAGTCATGTGATACCACCCCTATGCAATCGATGATTTACAGCGTTCTTTTTTATATATTTAAGGTTTCGCATCAATGTACGTACTAAGCTATGTCCACAAACCGCCTCATACCCCTTATCCTCGCACTGCTGCTGACGGCTTGCTCTAACAGCACCGGCCCGGACAGCAGCCCGCAATCCCTCTGCACGGACGCGCCCGGCACTATCTGCACTTGGGCCGGCACGGGCGAAGCCGGCTTCAATGGCGACGATCAGCCACTGCTGGCTTCCACCCTGTACTGGCCTGTCGATCTCACCTTTACTCCCTCGGGTCCCTACCTCCTCGACTGGAACAACCACCGCGTGCGCCGCGTGACCCCAGAGGGCACCCTCGTCACCGTCATTGGCACGGACTTCGTCGGCGACGGTCCCTACGACGAATCCGATCAAGTACCTCCTGGCGCACCCGGCACCGAAGTCCACCTCAACCACCCGACCCATCTCCTACCGCTGGCCGACGGCACCCTGCTGCTGACGGCTTGGCACAATCACAAGCTGCGCCTCTACGACCCGCAGACTGGGCTCGTCCAAGTCATCTGTGGCGCAGGGCCGGGGTTTGCCGGCGACGGCGGTCCGGCCCGCGACGCGCTCCTGAGCCAACCGCCGCAAACGGTCTTAGGCCCCAATGGCGGGCTGTATATCCTCGACCAGCGCAACCAGCGGGTGCGCAAAATAGATCCCGACGGCATCATCACCACCGTCGTAGGCACTGGCGTGGCCGGGTTTGCTGGCGATGGCGGCAGTCCGCGCGACGCTCAGTTGCAGATGCCGGCTGGGGCCAACCCGCCGCCAGCGGGCAGCTTAATTTTTGGTCCGCAGGGCCGACTCTACATCGCCGACGCCCTCAACCACCGCATCCGCCGCGTTGACTTTGACCGCGACCTAATCGAAACAGTGGCTGGCACGGGTGCGGCCGGGTTTACTGGCGACGATGGACCAGCTCTCAGCGCCGATCTCAACAACCCGCGCGACTTGGCCTTTGGTCCCGATGGCCGGCTCTACATTGCCGACGAACTTAATCACCGCATCCGCGCCCTCAACCTAGCGACCGGCATCATTGAAACCGTTGCTGGCAGCGGCGAGGAAGGCTTTTCCGGCGATGGCGGACCGGCCCGCAACGCAGCCCTCAACCGACCTGCCGGGCTCGACTTTGACCCGCAGGGTCGGCTCTATATCGCCGACACGTACAACCACCGCATCCGTCGCGTTATCTTGCCATGATCTACCTAGTGCTCTTACTCATCCTGTCCGCCTGCGGAGAAACGCCCACAGGCCCTAGCGGCCCCTACGGACGCATCGAAACCTTTGCTGGCACCGGCGACGCTGGCAAAGGCCCGGAAGAAGCTCCGCTGCTGCAAGCACTCTTCTACCTGCCGCAAGACCTGACCTACGGCCCCGATGGGCGGCTCTACATCCTCGACTGGAACAACCATCGCGTCCGCGTCACCACCAAGGCCAGCGTCCTCACCCAGACGCGACAGAGGAATCCACGATACCGAGGCGACGACACCAAGAACAGCGTCATCACCCTGATCGGCACGGGCGAACTCGGCGACGCACCGGCCGGCCGGGCGCGCGAGATCGGCCTCAACCATCCGACCCACATCGCTTTTGATCCGCTCGGACGCCTGATACTTACGGCTTGGCACAATTCGATGATCCTGCGCTACGACTTTGCCACCGACTATATCGAGCCGATCTGCGGCACAGGCGAGCGCACCTACAGCGGCGACGGTGGCCCCGCGGCCCTAGCGACGGTCAACCTACCAAGCGCCACCGCCTTCGACCCACTCGGACGCATGTACATCTCCGATCAGGAAAACCAGCGCATCCGCATGGTCGATATAGACGGCACGATCTCTACGGTCGTCGGCACGGGCGAGCCGGGTTTTTCCGGAGACGGGGGTCCCGCCGACCAAGCCCGGATCTACGCTCCGATAGGCCAAGCTGCTCCACCTACCAGCCGAATCGCCACCGACGAATTCGGCAACCTCTACCTCGCCGACACCTTCAACAACCGCATCCGCAAGATCGACTACGCGACCGGCATCATCACCACCATCGCCGGCAATGGGGCCTTCCCTCCCATGTCCGGCGGCGAGCGCGACGAAGGGGCCGCGGCCATCGACGTTTCGCTCTACTGGCCCTGCGATGTGGGCACTGACTCCGAGGGCCGAGTTTTTTTCGCCGACACCTTCAACCACTGCGTGCGCTACATCGACCTCGACGGCGCGCTCTACACCGTGGCCGGCCAGTGCGGCAAATCCGGCGATATGGGCGACGGCGGCGACCCGCAGGCCGCCCTGCTCAGCCGCCCCTACGGCATCGAACTCGACCCGGACGACAACCTCTACATCGCCGATACGCGCAACCATCGCATCCGCCTAGTGCGGAAGTGAAGGCGACCGCAACGGCTGCTAATCGGCCAGATTGTCCCCGACTATCACTGCCCCTGCAAATCCCTTGGCTACCATCCGCTCGGTAAAGGCCCGCACCTCGGATTGAGGTAGCAGCGCGTTGTTGCTGATGATCAAGTCCGCCCCTACGTGGCTGATACCGCGCAACCCGTCTATACTTTGCAGCGCACCATTGCCGCTGACTTCCAAAAAGTCCCTCACTCTAGCCAAGTGGTGCAGACCCTCTAGGCTTTGCAGTGCATCGTTGAACCAGATGTCCACGCTGCCTTCGATCTCCACGAGGTGCGGCATGTCCGCCAGGGATGCAAGCGACGCATTGCGGACCAGTGCCAAGCCCCCGCTAACAGAGGTCAAGTTCTCCAGCCCTTTGAGCGAGCGCAGAGCCTTGTTTTCAAAGATCAACAACCCTTCCACCACGTGAGCGACTTTGCCGGCCACGGGAGTAGGTAACGGCGGTGATGCGTCCGCCGGACCTAGCCCCGCTCCGACGCTTTCAAGCCCTTCCAGTCCCGTTAGGCTTTCCAAGCGGTCGTTAAACCAAATCTCGACGCTACCCTCGACCCGCCTCAGCCCTTCCAAACCCGTCAGCGCAACTAAGCTGCTCCCGACGATCTGTAAGTCGCCATCGATGATGTACGCAGCGCCTCCTCTTTCCCGCAGAGCGGCGATGTCGGCCGGCGACGCAATGACAACGCCCTCTTCCAAAACGACCGGCGCTACGGGGTCTTTGCCACAACCTGCCAGCGCGACGAGCAACGGCAGGATTGACCTAACCCCCAGCTCAAAAATCCCGCGCACACCGGATTCCAATATCTATATCAGTCAACAGCGGATCATAGGCTTCCCGATTCGCTGCCGGCAAAGACTCCTTCTCAAACCACCACGACCCACCCCGCAGCACCCCAAACTCCCCGCGCAACGGCCCCTGCGGATTATCCCGTGGACTCTCTGCATAGTACGTGTCCCCGTACCAATCAGATACCCACTCCCACACGTTGCCCGCCATGTCGTGTGCTCCGTAAGGCGACACCCCTTGGGGCCGGCTGCCCACCGGCTCGGTTGCCCCGGCGATAAAGCGAAAATTGGCCTCGTCTCCTTCCAACTCGTATCCCCAAGGATATATGCGTCCGTCGGTGCCGCGCGCGGCCTTCTCCCACTCGGCCTCCGTCGGCAGCCGCAGACCGGCCCACGCGCAATAGTCGAGCGCGTGTTGACGGTTCACGCAGTTGATGGGATGCGTGTCGTTTATCTCTTTGTCCCAATTGCAGTTAGGGGCATAGGCTGGCTCTTCGCAGGCATCGTCCTCCACGCAGCGTCGGTACAGTCCTATGGTGACCTCGAACTGGTCGATGTAGTACGCGGAAAGAAAAACTTGGTGCGGCGGCTGCTCGTCCGGGTCGCCCGCGTCCCAACCCATCACAAAGAGGCCTTCGGGCACGAGGACCATGGCGTGATCGGCTTTGTTGACCTCGGTAACTTCGCTAGCCTCTTCGGTAGCAGGAGTTTCTTCGGGCGAAGTGGGCGCAACTACGCGGTCTTCGCTCACTTGCCCTGAGTTCCTTTGGCCGCAACCAAGCGCCAACAAGGCCATGCACACCAGTGCGCGACTCACCGTGCGGCTCCTTAGAACACGACCTGCGACACGGCCTTGGAAATCAGCGCAATGGCAATGGACGTCATGCCAATCAGACCCACGCCGCACGAGTACCCGGCCAGCACAATGGGCGCGTACGCGTACCAGCGCTCGGGGCCAAAGCGCTTTTGCAAGTAAAAGCGGCCCAGCAGGGCACCGAGGAAGTTGAGGATGGCAAAGTGCGGCCAGCCGCCGAGGCCAGCGACAAAGCCATAGAAGATTCCCAGCGGCGCGCTGAGTGCACTCAGCAGCGCGTACAATGCGCCACTAAAGACCAACCCAATTCCGATGTAATCCCAGCGAATAATTTGCGTTACCAAGCTCTGGCCCGCGCCCGGCAGCGTTGACTTGGCCCAGAACGCCTGCATAGTGGCGTGGAAAGGCCACATCTTTTGCACGAACGGGTACGCCGAGGAGGGAATCGGCCCGAGCTTCCATATCAGCGACCAGAACAGAAAGCTACACACAAACATCACAGCCAAGGTCAGAGCCGTCATCTTGACGATGCTGCCAAATCGGGTGCGCGTCAGCTCTAGCTGCTTGAACACTTGCGCCTCGTAGCCCCACTGGAAGATCGGCACCGGCGCGAACCAGATCCCAGCCCCTTGGTAGCCGGACAAATAGAAGCTGGCCTCGCGCAGATAGGGAAAAGTCACTCCCTGCGGCGATCCCGTCAGGCCGATCATCCGCGTGCCGATGTACGAGTAGATCGGCGTCCACACAAAACCGAAGAGCGCGGTGATCCACCAGGGAAAATCGGGCACCAAATAATACACCATCAGCACGAAGCCCAGCGTGCTCACCGCCCAGATGCCCAAAGCCATGACAATGCGGATGTCGCCGCGCTCAGGACTGGATCCCCGATCCGCTTCCCGAGCCGGGGCGCGCTCCTTGCCAGCGGCGAGCAAGACCTTGCCCGCGGTATAGAAGCCCACAGCCGCAACTACGATGGCCCCACCTAGCGAAAAGCTCAACCAGAAGTCAAAAGTATTGGCAATCTGCGTGGGGATCGACGACATGCCCGGCTCCCAAGTGTACAGGATGCCGTAGGCATAGAGAATGGGGTTGGCGATCAAGTTGACCACGATCGACGAGGCAAACACCCCTACCACTACCCAAAACGGCAGCACGAGGCCGAATAGCACGTGAATCAAATCCGTGGCCAAGCCGATGACTGCGGCGGGCAAAACCGCCTTTAGCGGCACGGTGAAGTCGATGAAGGGAATCGGCAAAATCGACACGGTCTCGGTCAAAAAGACCGACGACAGCGTTGGCACCACCACGTAGAATACGCCCCACACCGCCCCGATGAAGGCCCCCGTGCTGAACACGTGCCAGCGCCAGCCCTCCTGCTTAGCCGAGGTCTCGGCAAGGGCAGTGGCACCGCCGGCTTGCACATACGCCATGGGAAAGGGCAGGCGCTCGATGTCGTGGGTGATGCGGAAGAGTACGTAACCTAACGACAGGGCGTTGACGCGTTGCAGTGCGACGGCGCAGAGGAGAATGACGATGGGCTTAAGCCACGCGCTGTCTAGGAAGCTGCGCTCTAAGAGCGCCTCCGAACCACGTGGAGGCACGACCCAAGTTGGAATGTGTTCGGCCAGTCCGTCGGCTTGGGGCGACTGGATCAGATATTGATCCCAGATCAATACGCCGAATGGACCGCCAAAGAGGTCGGCCCCAGTGCCTAACTTGCCGCCCATCATCACCAAGCCACCGGCCACCCAGTAGAGGATGATGATCTCCTGAGTCCGCAGGGATACGAAGGTGCGCTTGGCCATTTCGATGAAGAGAATGAGCGTCACCCATTCGGCACCGCCGGCCATGCTCATCCCGGTCACCAACCCGAGGTAAATCGCGCCCGGCAGCATCACAAAGCCGACGAAGAGCGCGGCCCACAGGGTCTTTGCATTGAAGCCCGGTTCAAAAGGGGCGTCAGCGGGCATAACCGCGAAGCGCTCTTGGGCGTTGGCCTGCGACAAAAATCACTCCCCTCGTTTGCTCAGTTTTGCACCAACTCGTCGTCCAAATACCGCAAGTGCTCTTCGTACACGTCAATCTGCGCGGCGTACTTTTGGCGCAAATCGCGCAGATAGCTGTTGAAGAACTCCCGCTCGGTGCGCTCCCGCACATCCCGCTCCACCGCATTCCGCACCCGCTCTAGCTCTAGGCCGTGGTAAATCTCTGGGTACCTTTCAATAACCCGGAAGATCGAATAGCCTCCCCTCGTCTGGATCGGCCCTTGGAGCTGGTTCAGCTCGGCGTTCATCACCGTGTTCATCCAAGCCTCTCCCAAAAAGGGAGCCTGTGATTCGGAGACGTACAGGAGGCCATCTTCGGCGTTGCGGCGCTGGCTGTGGGCGCGGGCCAACTCCGACCACTCGGCACCTACCGCAATCTGTGCTGCGAGCTGACGCGCCTCGCTCGGGGTTTCGAGCAAAATTTCCTCTAATTGCGCGTGAGGGGGCGTGCGAAAGCGGTGCTTGTGCTCCTCGTAGAAGGCCCGTAGCTCTTCCTCGGTCGGAGCGGGAGCCTCGGCCAAGATCTGCTCGCGCAGTTTCATCAGCATCAGGTTGCCCAACGCTAGTTCATGCGACCGCGCGAAAGCCTCGGTTTTATCGAGGCCCTTGCGCCGGGCATCGTGAGCCATGATGCGGGTGGGAAAGTGACTCTCAGATAGTTTCTCGTTGACGGCGTCGGCCATGGCTTCCGGCCACAGTCGGCCCGATGGCCGCACGGCCTCTAGGACCTCTGCCACATCCATCTGCAAGCCCTCAAAAGCATAGACCGAGCGCTGGCGCTGGGTCTCGTCCAAATCCGCATAGCGGACCGCACCCTGTAAGACGCTTACTACAATATCCATGCCCTCAGCGTCAAAAACCGTCTCCAAGTCCCACTTGAGGTGCCGCAGGTACGATTCGCGCAGTTGCTTTTGCTGCTCGTCGCCGAGCGCCTCGCGGATGCCGTCTTCGATCTCGACCAATTCGACGCGGCGACGTTCTGCTACTTTGGCGATGACGAATCCTCCGTGCAAGGGGACCGGCTCGGTCACGCCGCCCACGGGCAGGGCGAAGACCGCTTGTGCTAGGTCGCGGGGACTATCGAAGGGCGAATAGGCTACCTGCCGCATTTCGCCGGTATGCACGCCGTAATAAGGGTCCGCAGCGAATTGACGGCCTACTTCCGCAAAATCCTCGCCCTGTGCCAAAAGCGCTTGCACCTGACGCGCCTTTTCCCGGTTAGGCACAAAAATCTCCATGGTAGTGACCTTTTCGCCCCATCCCGGTTGCGCGTAGGCTTTTTCGACGTCGTCCTCAGTCACCGCGACCTTGGCTGCAACATTGCGCCGCAACATCGCGTCGGCGAGGGCCTTGGTCTCGCGCTTGGCGAGTTCGGCTAAGACCTCTTCGTCGCGCTGTAAACCCCGCTCGTTGGCCTCCAAAAGCAACACCTCGCGGTCAATTAGCGTCTGCAAGTTGTCCCGGTGCTGCAAGCGCATGGTGGCCGTTTTGAGATTGGCCTCAAAGGTGCGCAGATCGGCCGCGGTAATCTCGACCGCGCCGACCTTGGCCAGCAGATGGGCGTTGTCCGGCTGCTCATCGCCACAGCCAATGCAAGTCCAGATTAGCATCCCAGCCAACAGCGGTTTGTGCAAAAAAAGAGGAGCTAGACGGAAGATCCAGCTCCTCGCAATGAGATGTCCTGCCATACGTACTATCCAGATGCGGAACAGCCCCGGGGACTCAACCCGCTCCGCCCGCGCTGGCCCTTTCCCTCGTTCCTTGGTCCACTGCAAAGCGGAACTCGACATCGATGGTCTCTTCGGGATTGCCACTGGCGTCAAACGAAAGCACGAACTCGTGGAATGTGAGCAGCAACTCGTCGTTTTCCGGCAACAACGGATCGAAGACTAACATGCCTTTTTGGCTACTGTCGCGGAAGATCGGTCGATGGCGGTGAAAGACCGTCTTGTAGATAATGCCCATGCGCTCCAAGTTAATTTCGCGCTCGTTACCCGAAGTGCCCAACTCCATTTTGTAGTACTTGGTGAAGCTGTTACCCCCCAACACGACGGCCCCCTCGCGCCCGGGATCGTAGTAGCGATGGGTCTCGCCGCCCGATTCCATGGTCGCCTTGGCCGGATCGAATTCGATCTTGGCATAGGTCTTATTTATGACCTCGACTTCAAAAACAGTAAACCGCGGAGGGATATAGCCCTTTTCAGGATCGATATCATCCCGGGTATAAGGGTTGACGTGGCGACCATCGTACAGGGGCGGGAAGCGCTCGTTGAGCTCGGCATCGCTCAGATGCCGCACCCGGATTAAAAGTCCCTCTTTACTAAAGACCGTTGAACTGTCGTCCGGATCGATGGTGTAATCGCCGCGGCCCTCGGGCAGGATGGACATCACGTGCAGGTCGTACGCGAGTTGGGGCGGCACCAGCCCCCCGCAACTCCAGACCAGTCCGAGCGCCACTAAGCCGATGAGCGCCATGTACCTCGCTCTCATAAAATTGCAACTCCCTTTTTGCTAGCTGTTGTCAATTGGTTGGTTCCTCGGTTTCGATGTCGATCTTTTCTATGCCCGCCATGGTGGCCGTTTCCATCGCGTCGATAATATGGCCGTGTGCGGCATCCGCGTCCGCAGTGATAATCAGCGTCGATGAGCCGCTGCGGACCTTCTCGCGCTCTAACCAACTCGCTAGCTGCCCCATAGCCACAAGCTGCCCGTTGATCTCGAGCTGGCCCTCGCTCGAAATGCGCAGATTCAGCTTCTTTTCGGACTTGAGCTGGTCGTAGTGAACCGAGTCGGGCAGCTCGATCTTGAGCTGAGTGGCCTTGACGAAGACCGTAGTGGTCATAAAGAAGATCAGCAGCAGGAACACTGCGTCGATCATCGGCGTCAGATTCAGCTCAAATTCGCCGGCTTTTTCAGCCAGCGACTGTCTCCGTTTAGCCATGCCGCTTTATCCTTCTCCGCTCTTGGCGAAGGCGATGGCCTCAATGCCCTCGCCGCGGGCGATGTCCATCACCTGCACCACATAGGAGTGCGGTATTGAGCGCGCGGACTCCAAGATCACGTTCTTGGTATTGTCGGCCTCAATGACTTGGCGGATTTTTTCCGCCAATCTCGCCTTATCCGTGATCTCGCCGTTGACTTGGATCGTCTGATCCGGGTCAATCACGATATTCATGTCCTTGGTCGCTCGCGACTCGCCTTCGCCACCGGGCAAATCTACGCTCAAGCCCTTGGGGTTGACGAAGGTGGTCGCCACCATGAAGAAAACCAACAGCAAGAACATGCAGTTGATCAGCGGAGTCAGATCCGGGTTTTCCGAGGTCTTAAAGGCGCTTTTGCCGAATCCGCTCTTTCGTCTCTGCCGCATTGCCGCGTCTCTTTCTGCCTAGCCGGCCTCCTGCTGACTGGCTTGGAAGCGCACCAGCAGGGTATTGGCGAAGGCGTGGCAGTATAGCTCCACGCTCTTGAAGACCTTTTCCGCACGGCCGGAGAGGTAGCGGTGGAAGATGATGGTCGGAATGGCGACGATGAGGCCGCTGGCCGTCGTGATCAGGGCCTCGGAGATGCCGCTGGCCACAGCCGCCGGATCGCCAGCCCCGGCGCGGGCAATCGCGTCGAAGGCATTAATCATGCCCATGATCGTGCCCAACAACCCCATCAGCGGAGAAAGGACGCCAATGGTTCCGAGCGCGTTGAGGAGGCGGCCGAGATACATCTCGCCAGCCTCCTCAGTAGCCAAGATCAACTCTTGGCGCATGTCCTCTAGGTCCGTGCGATTTTCCAGCACTAAGGTGTCGTAGCGCTTCACCAACGCGGCGAAGATGAAGTTGAGCACGCCACTACCCTGGCGAAACAACTCAATGGCCCCGCCTTCGCCTTGGCTTCTGAGCATTTCCTCGGCCTCGTTGAGCTGCTGTTCGGCCTCCTCTTCGCCCGGGACCGTCAGCAGACGCCACAGCCGTTCTATGATGATGGCTAGGGCGATCAGCAAGCAGAGCAACAGAGGCCACATGATAGGCCCGCCTTTGAAAAACTGGTCAACTAAAAAATTCTGCTCCATTACAACCTCCCGGTATTGTGTCCTACTTTGCGTTGCGTTAAAAGCTCACTATAGTCGGTTTTCCACAATCCATTCTCGGTGCAGCTTGGCAAAACTGACCACGTCGGCGTTTTCCGGTTTGTCCCCACCCTTTTCTTCCACTACCTGATAGTTTTCCACCGCCTGCGACCACTGGCGCGTGATTTCATAGACCAGCCCCAAGTTGCAGTACGCAGCCAATTCCGTATAGGTGCCGGGATAATCGCGGATAATTTTCTGTAGAGCTGGCACGGCCTGCTCGTAGTCTTTGGCTTCAAAGAGCTTCATGGCCGCGTTGTAGCTAAAGCTGGCCTGTATCTCGCTTAGCTCTTCCACTAAAGTTGTGGCCCGTGACGCCTCCTCGGAGTTGGGATATAGCTTGAGTACTTTCTCGTAGGCCGCCATAGCCTCGTCATAAGACTGGATATTGTAGTAGTAGTCGCCAATGGTAAACTGCGCTTTGGGAGCAAATTCGCTCTCGGGGTAATTGGCAACTAGGTCTTGCATCGCGCCTACTGCTTGCTCCATCTCCTCTTGTTCGACAAAGGACCAAGCCAACGCGTACTGTGCCGACCCGCCGTATGGCCCCTGGGGATATTTGGCCAAGAGGGCTTGGTATGCGGTTACGGCCTCGGCAAAGGCCTGCTCGTTGTAGTAGTTTTCGCCAATGAGAAAAAGCGCTTCTTCCTCGTATTGGGACTGGAGATAACGCTCGACCAGTTCGGTAAAAGCGGTCGCGGCCTCCTTAAACCGCGTCAGGGCTTGGAGGCTGTGGGCCAGATAGTACTGACCGTGAATGCGGTTGGCGTTGCGCGGATATTTATCAACAAAGGATTTGAAGCTCTTGGCTGCTGTCTCGTAGTCGCCGTAGCTGATTTCGGCAAAGCCCTTGGAGAAGGCCAAGTTGCCGCTCTCGCCCGAGTTCGGATAGCGCTTGAGACCTTGGGCAAAGATGCGGGCGGCTTCCTCGTACTTCTTTTGCTGCAGCAGCGCGTTGCCGATGATGGAATAGGCGCGTTCTTTACGGTAGTAACCCGCCTGATTGTCGTCTTCAAACTGCATGTCGAGAAGCTGACGAGCGAATTTTTCGGCTTGGACAAAGTCCTGCTGATCGTAGTACAGCTCGGTCAGGAGCATGCTAAAGGTCGCCTGCTCTTGGGGATCATCCGACGCGGCAATGAGCTCTTGATAGTAGCTAGCTGCCTCTTCTTGCCGCCCCAAGCGGATCATGCCCGCCCCCAGCGTGCGGAAGGCGCTGTCCTTTATCTGGGGCGCGGGATCGCTTTCGAGCAGGGCCTTCATATCCTCCAGCGATGCCTCGTAGCTCACGCGGGCTTGGGCCGTATCGCCGACGGTGTCTTGCTGTTTGGCAACCTCGTAGTACGCACCGCCGCGGGCCAGCAGCGAATTTTGCAGGATGTGCACGGGCGGATTCAGCGCAATGGCCTGCCCCCAAGAGTCGATCGCACCTGCGAAATTGTCCTCGGCGAAATGTACCCGAGCCAAGGTGTAGTGCATTTGGCCTCTTAGGGTGTCGTCGTCGGCCCGCTCCAAGGCACTAGAGAGAGCCTTGCGCGCCTTTTCGTACTCTTGTTTGCCCATGTACAGCTCGGCTAACTCGACCTGCACGGTAGGCCACTTGTCCCAACCTTCTTCCACCGTCTCATAGGCGGCGATGGCGCTATCTGTATCCTGGAGGCGCTTGTAGGTGAGCCCCAGCTCCATCCGCGTCGTATTGCGCAGTTCCGAATCTGGGAAGCGGTTGAGGAAGGACGTATAGATTTCCTCGGCCTGTTTGAGTTCGGATGCGGCATAGGCTATGCGAGCCAACTGCAAAAGGCCGTTGGGAGCCGCCGGATGGTCCGCATACTCATCGACTAATCGCTGATACAGCGGCTGCGCCGCTTCGTCTTTCTTTAGAAGTTGTTTGGCAAAGCCGGCGTTGAAAAGCACGTCCGGTATCAGGACATTGTCCTCGCGCTCGCTCAGGAGTTGATCATAGCTTTCGAGCGCCTTGGCGATTTCCTCGTCCGCTCTAGCCGAGTCTTCGCTGCGGACCTGCCGCCCGTATTCTTGGTGGCACTGAGCGATGCGAAAGAGAACCTTGTAGCGGTCGAAGCCGATGCGCTGGGCCACGTCGCCGTAGGCCTTGAGATATATCTCGTATTCTTGGGCCGACTTGGCGTACTCTTCCTGATCGAAAAGCATCAGGGCGACCGTTAGCTGCGTGCGGGCTTGAAAGAGTTTGTCCTCAACCTTTTCGATGGCGTCTTTGTACGCGGCGATGGCCGCTGTCGTGCCCTGCTCTTTCTGCACCAACTCGGCGATGCGGATATAGCTATTTTGCACCAAGACTGGCTCAGCCGCGTATTCGGTCGGAAGCACGGCATAAGAGGCGAGGGCCTTTTCGACCTCACCGTTATGCGCGTAGATATCGCCCTTTTTCAAGTGGGCCTTGGCGACTAGCTCGCGCGCCGTCTCCTTGACCAAGCCCTTGAGCTTGAGGGTGGTCATCTCGATGATTTCTTCCTCGGTCATCTGCGCGAAGTCATAGCGGGAGATCAGGCGATCGAGGTACTCTAGTGCATCCTCGTACTGCATTAGCTTGTCGTAGCTCTCGGCAATTTGGAAGAGCGAGCGATCGGCGTTAGAGCCTCTGGGAGCCAAGATCAACACCTGCTTGAAGCTGGCGAT
This sequence comes from Candidatus Latescibacterota bacterium, assembly GCA_022827835.1. GTDB lineage: Bacteria > Latescibacterota > UBA2968 > UBA8231 > UBA8231. Next base: position 51,950 of record JAJEIO010000001.1, on the reverse strand, counting down.
GGCCTCCTCGTAGCGCTCCAACTCAAAATAGGACCACGCGCGGTCGTAGTGAACGGATGCCTCATAGAGACTATGGGGGAATCTGCGTAGTAGCTCATCCCCTTCCTCAACGACCTGCTCGTACTCCTTGAGTTGGTAACTCGTCTGAATCATCTGGTACTGCGCCATCACTCGAGTGCGCTCATCGACGCTCTCGTCCGCGGCTAGGGTGCGGAAGTGGTCGCGGCTCTTGTTTAGATCTTGCAGTGCCTCCTCGTAGCGAGCATCGGCCTCGGCCTCCTTTTGCTCCGAGCGCAAAAACTGCGAGCGCTGCAATTTTTCGAGACCTAGCTTGTTGTAGGTATTGCCTAGCTGGTAGGTAGCCCCTACGCGCACCGGCAGAATGAACTCGTCAACCGCTACGGTTACATCCTCCACGTTGATCATGGCGTTGCTCTCGGTGGAGAGAATGACTTCATAGCGCTCAATGGCTTTGTCGTAGTCCCCGAGCGCATAGAGCTTCTGACCTTCCTCAAAGCGGTCTTGCAATTCCACCGGCGAGAAGAAGCGCGTGCTCAGGCTGGCGGCCGCGCCAACCACTGCAATTAGCAGCAGATTTACCAGAATCATGGTGTCAATCTCCTAAGCCTAGAACCCGGCCACAATATCAAAGAAGAGGCGCGAGTTGTCGAAGCTATCGGAAGCGCGAGTGGCATCGTCGTACTCCCGGCTGGTTCTTATAAAGCCGAACTGGGAGGCGAGATTGTAGCCGTAGTGATCTGAGCGATTGCTCATCATCAGCACGAGCGTCCATTCCTTAAAATCGTTGCTATCATCCACCCGGTCCAAGTTAGTGTGCCGCCAGAAAGGAAAGCCCTGAAATCCGAGTTGCAGATTGGACTTGGTCGTCAGGTCGAAACGGGTCCTGACGATCGGCGCGTAAATCGAGAACGAGCGAATACGGCCGTCGTCCGTGGCGTCTTCGAGTACGCTAGAATGCTCGCGCAAAAACAGGTGCTTAAACATCGGGCGGATGTTCAGGTTACCGGCGTTGATCGTATAGTCGAACCGGTTGACCATTGTAAAGGTCGAGAGTACACCGGCTTCCTGTTGGGTCCCATCGTCGAACTCATCCTCGGTTTGGCTGTTGCGGATCCACTGGATGTTGTTGATGACGTTGAGATTGGAAAACTGCCGAAAGGTTGAGCCGATGAACAAGGTGTTGACCAAGCTATTGCGCATGTTCAGCGGATCGACATCCGGCGGGAAAACCTGAGAATTGAGATCCCGCGCCTCAATCATCGGGCCCTTCAAGTGTGGGAAGGGGCTGGGTATCCGCTCATTAAGACCTACGTCTTTCCAGACGTACACGTCATCGCGAATGTCGTCTTTGACCTGCTTGATGTCCTCGTTGATGCGAACTCTTCCCAGATAGGGCGAGGTGAAATTGTGCTCGTAGCGGGCGTAGATGGCCTCGGCCTTACCGCCGCCGGCCGGCTCCTTCATGGTGTAATAGCCTACAGAGGCCCACTTGCCCCAGCGCCCCAAGCCTTTCTTGGTGGCCACCAAGTGGGTCCCTTGGCGATCCCGCGGGTAGGGATAGTCGGGCAGCGCGTCGTTTTCGCGGTAATCGACTACGCCGTTGTTGTTGAAGTCGATGCCATAGATGAAATCCGGCGGATCGGCGTCGTAAAATAGGATCGGCTCGGTCCAGTCGGGAATGCCGTTGAAATTCTGGTCGCTGTCTGGGATTAGGTCGTTGTTTTCGTCCAACCCGGGAAAAATGCCCGAATCCGATTTCTCCGCGCTAGGCAGCTCGTTGATCATCTCGTCCGGCCACTGGTCGTTGTCATCATTATCGGTCATGACGGACATTTCCTGCGTCTGCGGACACACAAAACAATTGTCGCTGAAGAAGGCTACGCCGCCGCGGGCGCTGTCGTAGTTGCCACTGTAGTCCGGGTCTAAGTTGAAAAATTCGCCGCCTATCTCGATCGGGCCTATTTCCTTTTGGGCCGTGAGGAAATAACCGAGAGCCTGCTTGTCAAAGCGCTTGCCGGCATTGCTGCCCACCGGAAAGAGGAAGTACTGGGGATTAGTGACCAACTCGCCTTTTACTTTTAGCCCTTTGAGGCTTAAGTCCCAATCCAACCCGTAGAGCGCTTGACCGGTGGGGATGCCGTAGTCGAATTCGACCACCTTGCGGCCCGAGCCGCTACCGTCGGAGCGCAAGACCGTATAACCCACCTGACTCGGATCGAACAGATCCCACTTGTATTGCAAAAACGGCTGAGCCTGGGTAGTGGCCGGATCCGGCACTACCGGCCACTGATTGAAGGCTTCGGGATTTTCTACTAGCACATCTTCGAGTGATTTGAGCGCGTCGTCGCCTTTCAGCCCGGTAAAAGGATTGACGTAGCTCCCGCCGCCCGGAGCGTATCTGTCGTCTCCTTCGGCTACTTTGTCCACGTTCTTTTGGTGGGCACGCTGGTCGAAAAACAAGTGTTGTTGGCGCACCAAAATGCGATAGTCGCCCTCTACATCGGCCAAAAAGCGCACGGACTTCATCGTCAACCCCGGCACAAAGCCGTCGGGATCGGCCGAGTACTCCGAGGCATCCGGCAGGTTGAATCGCGGCATTTGGAAGCGGAAGACTACTTGGTCTTCGCCAGCTATGGTCAGCCCGCCCTCGGCCCCACCGACGGGATCAATTATCTTCAGGCTTGAGTCGTACTCGGGATCGCCTTCAATGCTGGTCAGGCGCACCCGCTGTCCCTGCGACTCGCCGATGACCACCACATCTACGTCGTACACAGTGGCCACCCGACCTATATCATCGGGCGAATCGTCTTCGATAATGACTTCGATAAAAGAGGGCGGCAACATGCTATAGGGGGTATCGCCCTTGAGGAAGGAGCCGTTCTCATCGGCTGTATTGGCCATGTGCTGATTGAAGTACGTGGCACCCATGCGCAGCACATTGCCCAGCTTGGTCTCCCAGTGGCCGCCAAAGATCAACACCGGCGAGGTCTCCCTGGTGGCCTTGAAGGTCGAAAATTTGGCGGCACCCAACAGGTCGCCACCTTGGCTCAGCATCAGAGTGAACCTGTTGTCCGAGGAAGCGCCATCGAGCAGAATGCCGAAGAAGCGCGGGTCGCTAAAGGTCAGATCTGAAAATTTGGCGCGGATGTCCTCGCCCAAGGTCACTCGGTAGTTCCAGCCCTTGTACGAGTCGTTGAGCATCACCAAATTGGCGAACCATCCCAAGTACTGGGCAGTACGAGTGTTGATATTACTTTCCCCAGGACGGGAAAATTCCCAAGTGAATACATTAAATCCACGCGACAGGTAATTGCCTAAGCGGTCGTAGCGATTGCGTGCGTTGATCACCGAGGGATAGGGATCGTACTCCTTGCGCCCGTAGTTCAAATACGGTTCGGGATGGCCGAGGTTGAGGAAATCCCGGTTGCGCAGAAAGGTCTGCGCTTCGGCTTCGGCACCCAGCATTCCCAATCCCACAAGCGCTAGTAGCGCGGCCCTTACCATTCTCTTTCTCGCATTACTACTCATGGCAGCTATCCTCATGCAGTGTAGAGATTCTGTCTTCAGTCGCATTCTAACTCAGTGTTGGCGATACCCAACGCTGAACCGATGCACGCCTCCATAGCCGGAGAGGTGCAGTGGGTATGAATAAGCATAATCGAAATGCCATTGCTTATAGTTGTGCCCAAGCCCCATGTTGAGTTCTCTCTCGTCAAAATCCGAACCAACAGCGACTCCCCCCATGCGGAACCGAGCGCCGTTGAGGCTCATCGTCCGCGTCTCGTACCCCACTCTGAACTCCGTTCGTCCATCGCGGCGCTCAATGTCGAGCAGGACTTCTCGCCCCGCCAAGTTGAGCAAGGCCGCCGCAACCACGGCCGGCTTTTCTTTGCCTGCGGCTTGGCCGCCTGCGGCGATGTTCGCCCCGTTTAAGCCTTTGGCAACCAATGCCAGGCGCAGGTACGCCCGCGGGTGTATGAAACCCACTTCCCAGGTGGCACCTACATCGACGTGCCAAGCTCGGTGCGACAGGTCGCCAGCTTTCCAAGCGCTGGTGCGCAAACCGCCGCCCAAGGCGAATCGCTCGTGCAACGGCCGCCCGTAGCCTAGGGCAATCACTTCTTCGCGCCAGCCGTCGGCACCGAGAAACGAGACGCCCAGTTGGAAGCCGCCGCCCCGCAAGGGACCGGTTACCGACAAGCCGTTTAGGGCTGGACTTTGGTCCAACCCAGGATAAATCAATGCGTGGGTCGTACCAGCCAACCACTTTTGCTGCTGGGCGTTGCCAGCCGGATTGTACCAAACGGCCTCAGCCGTCTGAATGCTGGCGGCGAAAGCCCCGCCCAGTGCCGTACTCTGGGCCCCTCGTCCCGAAAATTCAAAAGCTGCGCCGACAGGGGAAACGAGAGCCAGCAATAGGACGCTAGTACGCCACCACAAAAGTACCTCGGCGCGCCTTATCGCTTCCTTCTATCCTAACCTCGTACAGATAGAGTCCTGGCTCGACAACGCGATCGCTACCATCGCGGCCGTCCCATTCAAACTGATAGGTCCGGGCGCTTCCGGTCTGCGCCAACTGGCGAATCGACCGACCGGTCAAGTCGTAAATTTTCAGCACGACTTCCCGGCCCTCTTCGATATTGCCGACGACGAAGGTAAAGCGCACATACTCATCCGCAAACGGCGAAAACGGGCGCGGCTCCACCTGCACTTCGCCCAAGAGCTGCAACGGCGTTCCCGCAGCCAGTACCGTCCAAGTGGCACCCGGCATTTCTTGCCCCTGCTGCCAGTTCACGTAGCCGTCTCTGTCGCCTTGGGCCTTGTTGCCAGCCTCAAAGCGCATGGCGGTCTTGTCGCGCACAAAGAGCGCTTGCCCCTCAATTTCGATAGTAGCCATCGCGCTGATTTGCTCGTTAGGTGCAAGCTCTATCAACACCCCCTCCCGATCCGGCGTTGGGCCCCAAGTGTAATCCTCTGTGGGCACGAGTTCCCGACCATCGACGCGCACGGCTGTTACGCGGAGCAAGGGGCCTTGTACACGCAAGAAATCAACCCCGTAATCATCGACGCCAGCCACGATCTCTACTCGGTAGATCAGCGTTGCTTCCTCGCCCTTGCGCAGTGAATCGGATACGATCACCTCCGCCAAGAGTTGTTGGGCGACCAAGACGGGATCGTAGTCAATGGCAATGCGCTTGAGCACCGGGCTGACAAAAGGAGCCGAGTTCGTCAGATGAGCCCGGTACGCCAACTGCGCGACCGGCTCGTCCCCATTGTAGAAAAATTCCCCATCCGTGTGCGCCGCAACCCTTCCCCAAAGCTCCTCTGCACTCTCTGCGGTAGTACCGCGCACCTGTAACTCAATGCCTGTGCGCTCCAGACGATCTACTTGCCAGCGGATCAGTCCTACGTTGACCGGGGTAGGCGGAGCGAAGCTGTCCTCTATGAAGCCTTCGCTAACGTAGCCCACGCCGAATACCTCGATTTCGCCGATGGCAACCCAGTTGCTGCGGTCTTGGCGGATTATTGTCAGCCGCACGAAGCGACCCTCGCGCGGGATCGCCTCACCGCGCTCGTCGGTTGCAGCCCAAGTAGAATCTGCGCTTGTATCTACATTGAGGACGAAATTGTCCGGCTGTTCCGCCAAAAGATGCCAAACTTGCGGTGCCACCTGGGAGGCTGTCTCGAGCCTGTACCCACGCACGAAATACTCGGGCTGGTTCAGCGCCGTCTCACCGGCTAGCAATCGCACGCGCTTGATCGCCCGGTCCAGCCCGAGATCGACAGTAAATTGCTTGTCGAACACGTGATTGGTGCCCGAGATCCACTCGCTCCGCACGAGGTCAATCGCGCCGTCGGTTAGCGGCACAGGCTTGTCAAAATCGTCTATCACTGATCGTCCTAAAGCCACATTTATATTCTCGTCCAAATGCGCCAAGATGACGAGGCTATCTGAATGCACCTGTACGCCTTGGGTCTTTCCCAAGGCGAATGTATCAACCGCGTCCACCACCCAAGTCTTTAATTCAGCACGGCACGGACTGAATTCGAGCAATAGCAAAAGTGCGCCCAGCCCCAGCACTTCAGAATAGCAGTTTCTGCGTCAGACTGGTCACCACGGCGACGGCGAGGGCCTCTTCCAACTCCCTAGAGTTAAAGGTCATGACAATACCAGCATCCACTGGATTTTTCTTGCTCACTTTGCCGGTTTTGAGATCCTTGACGGAGACCTCAACCTGCACTCTTTGCGTTTGCGGGGAGAATACTTTGCGCACCCGCTGACTGGTAATCAGAGCCGTGCCGCTAATTTCCAAGTCGGCTTCGTCTGAGTCTGCTAACACCAGAGTAAAGGGGTTGTCCACTTGCCGCACGCTGTCTTCGTCTAGCACCTCGACCCGATCCGTCTGCGTGAAGATCCGCACCTTGTCCCTGCGGAGCTCGTGCAACAAGGCCTTAGACAAATCCTCGATTCGCGAAGGGCGAGAAATCTGCACCAGTTTATTTCCATGGCTGGCAAGAGCGTTCGTGACATACTGGGTCGACTGGTCAGAAGCCGCAGTGGCCATCCTCGGATCGACTACATTAGCCTTGCTCTCGACCGGGAATTCCTTGACGTATATTTTGACCGGCGTCGTCGGTGGATTGGGCAAACTGGTATCCTTGAGTGCCTCGTATTTCAAGGCACAGCCCGTCGCGCCGACAAGCAGCGTCACTCCGAGGTACTTCACCATTTTTTTCATTTACTTATTCTCCACCCAACGCACTCCGTGATCGACATTGAAGTGGAATTTCAGGTCGGTAAATTCCACCGGATTGCCGTATCCTACTTGAAATTGATCAAAGGCTAAAATGAAGTCATTTATCTCAAGGGTGAACGACTTAGTCTCTGCAGGCAGCGGTGGAAAGGTCAACTTGCCGCTGTATCTGGAGCCTTTGCGCACGGGCTTTTCCCGGTAATACTCGCTCTTATTCCAGATTGGATTGCGGTCCAAACTGGCATGATAGCGCACATTGCCTTCTTGACCTCCCCACTTCAAGTAGGAATAGTCGAAGAACTCGTCCTTGTCGTACCAACCTCCCGCCCCTTGGCGGCAGAGCAGTCGGCTGCTATCGTCCAAACGCAGAATAGTCTGCGTGGGATCCAACTCCACCCGCTCCCGAGTGCGGTTGATCACGGTTACTTCAAAAACGGTCCACAGAGGCGGCGTATAGTCCAAACCGGGAATTTCGACTCCAGTGAGCGTATAAGGCGTGAAGCGGACATCGTATTCGGCGTCGAGCATGGCATCATCGTAGAACTTAACTTTGACTTGCACGCCTTGCTCGCTCCACACGACCGAGCTGTCGATCGGATCAATGTAATAGGTATCTCCAGCGGGTAGGACCGGCTCCAGCTCAATAAAGTACTCCTGCTGCGAATGCGATTCGAGGGATCTGAGAGTAGCGCACCCCCCAGCGGCCAATGCCAAGCACAGGAGGACGCGAATGTGTTTTGCGATGAGTCTCATGTGTATTCGCATCCTTAGAAGGGGGATATTAGTTCCACAAAGAGGATGCCCTGCTTGGAATCGGGCCGCCCTGCATGGCTAAAGTCCCGTCGCGTGCGCTGATAGCCGAAGAATATCGAATTGTCGCGGATGCCAAAGTAGTCTGCGGTGATGCTCAGCATGGCCATATAATCAGTCTGGCTGTACGTCCCATCCTCAAAGGCGCGATCCCAGTGCTTAAACGGCAGCAAGGGTAGCCCCTGTACGCCTAGCTGGAAGCTAGTCTTGGGCGTGAGCTGGTACCGCCCCATTACGATGGGGATAAAATCGCTGTACGATTTCCTCGGCACATCTTCGCTGTCAACCTGCTCAAAGATCGTCCGATGCTTCAGCTTAGGCGTGACGCTGAAGGCTCCCCAGCTATGGGTATAGTCAATCTTGTTGACAATGGAAAAACGCGAACGCACGTCTTGGGGCTGCAACAGCCCGCTGCCGTCTTCAAGCTCAATCTCGGCTTGGCTGTTGCGCTGCCACAGGAAGCCATTTTCAATGTTGAATCCGTGGAAGCCCTGATAAGCGCTGTCGAAAAAGAAGAGATTCACAAAGCTGTCGCGCATTAACAACTCGTCCGGCGTCGCTGGCCGCCAAAAGCCCGCGCGCTCAGGCGGGCCGTCCGGCTCGTTAAACCAGCTAATGGCCTCGACATCGTCAATGGGCACTCGGTACACGTAGGTGTGATCCGGGATGTCGTCTTTGACCTGCTTGGCGTCGAAGTTAATTTTCAGTGCACCGACGCCACGCTTTTCCACCTCATAAGCGTAGCGGAAGTAAATCCCCTCAGACTTGCCCGGGCCCGCGATCTGACGATTGTCGTAGCTGCCTATGCTAATAAACTCGCCCCAACTTCCCAAGCGATCGTAGCGCAGGAAGATGTGCCGGCCCTTTTGATCGCGTGGGTAGGGATAGTCTGGCTTATCGTCGTTCTCGCGGAAATCGGGCACGTTGTTATTGTTGAAGTCGATGCCATAGACAAATTCGGGGGGCTCTGAATCGTAGGTCAGAAATGCCTCTTCCCAGTCAACAATGAAGTTCTCGTTGCGATCCACGTCCGGGATATTATCGACGTTCTCGTCGAGGCCGGGGTACACTTGGGCATTGGGAAATCCTGGATACAGCGTGCGCGGCTCGGCAACGGCCGTATCACTAACGTGTTCGTCGGGGAAACGGTCGTGATCGTCGTTGTCCTCGTGGATGGGATATTCCTCGGTAACTGTAGAAATTCTGCCGCCGGGAGCAGGCTGCCCATCGTAGTGGAAGGCCATGCCGCCGCGATAGCTATCGTAGCCGCCACCGTAGTTAGGCTCCATGCGGTATATCTCGCCGCCCAGCGCTAAGCCACCGGCGACATTCTTGATGCCCTTGACCCACCACGCAAAGGCGCGCTCGCTGCTGCGCTGGCCTTCGTTATTGCCAATCGGGAACATGAAATTCTGCAGGTTGTGCGCCATCTCGCCGCTGACTTCCAACCCCACCAGATCGACCTGATAATTGATCGAGGCCAAGCTCTGTCCGGTGGGAATGCCGTAGTCAAAGGAGACTATCCGTCGATTGGCACCAGTCCCGTCGCTGCCATCGGCGCGGACCATGGTGTAGTACAGCTCTTCGTCTTCGTCTGTGTACCATTTGAACGGACGCCGTATGGCCCGCTCACCAGCGCTGGCAATGGGAGCTGGCCAAGCCACCTCAGTGATAGCCGCGGTGCCTCGGCGATCAATATTGAAGAAGTCGTGGGTCTGGCTAACGCCGACCCGGTAGTCGCCGGCCACATCGGCAACAAAACGCGCCGAGCGCATGGTCACGTCCGCCGGAAGGACGAAGGTGTAAACCACCGGCACTTTGCCCTCGGCCTCGAGCCCACCGCCGGCGAGGACGGCACCGCCTTCGGGTGGCCCGGCTTCTAGCATTGGATCGTAGTCTGGATCATCGTCGAGGCTAGTCAGGCGCACCGGCTCTGTGTTGCGCTCGCCTTCAATGACGATATCCACGCCATAGACAATGGCGTTGGCTCGTACATCGTCGGGTGAGTCATCGGCGACAAAGACGCGGATGGTCTTGGGACCGAGCATCTGATAGGGCAAATCGCCGCGCCAAGCGCTAGTGCGCGACAAATCTGGCGAACTCATAATCTGGTTGATTAGCGTACCGCCAACGCTGGCGAAGCGGCCCACTTCGTGCTGCCAGTGGCCGCCAAAAAGCATCACCGGTGAGGTGTCCCAAGCATCGTCGCCTTCTTGGCCAATCGCCCATTTGGAGAATAACTGGGCACCGGCATGGTCGCCGCCGCGCGAGTAGAGCAGAGTCGCCCGGTCGCGCTCCTTGTAGTTGATGTCCATGCGCAGCGCACTCATCTTGCTGTTGACTAGCGTCAGCGGCGTGAAGATGGTGCGCACATCCGTAGCACCGCCTTGTGTGCCCACGTTGCCCAACGTGGCGGTCCAGTGCAAATCCTTGTGAGTATAGTGGCCGATCCGAAACGACCGATACTTGTGATCAATATAGCTATACCCACTAAAGTCACTGCCACTGCGCGACTCTTCTATCGTCAGGAGCCGCTGATAGCCACCGCCCATGTAGTTGCCCATCCGGTCCCAACCCACGTTGCGGGCGCTCAGGGGACGGCCCGACGGGGTGGCCCAAGCAACGGTCTCGCGGTAGTAAGCAATGTACTTTTCGTCGGCGTAGTTGAGATAGGGAACGCTGACTGCGGTGTTGAGGAAAGCCCTCCCCAATCCTCGGTCATAGCGGTCTTGGGGCCCGCGAATAAAAGCGGGGCGCTTTTTCCACGGAGGGTCTTGCGGCGTGCCAGGAGAAGGGTCGTAATAGGGCAGCGGGCCAGCAGATTCGGGGTGGCGCTGCGCCTCTGCCGGTGCGGACAGGCCAGCGCAAACCAGCGCGGACAAGACCACCCAGCGCTTGACAACACGGCATTTTAGAAAACACAGCATGAAAACCCCTCGCGGCTCACCTTAAGTGTTGAGCGACCTTAGAATTAACGGGCGAGAACATACGCTTGCCAAAGGTTGCGGGTCAAGAAAAAAAAAACGGGAAGCAGGCGTCAAGCCCACTTCCCGTTTTTGTATAACCTATCCAAAAGTCATTGACTATTGGACGAAGGTCTCCTTTACGCGGCCCCAGGAATCTTCTTCGACCGCGGTACCTGACGGACCAGCCGGCGTATCCACGAAGACCCAGTTGGCGAACTCGGACTGGTTGCCACCAGCCCACGCTACGCACTGGATCTGGCCGCCATAGGCGTCTTCGCCATCGGCGTCAACCAACAGCCAAGTGAAGCCCATCTCCGAGCCGGTCGTAGGGACTTCAAAGAGATTACCGTTGCGCAGAAAAGTGTCCCACTCCATCCGCCCCTCGATCACGTAGTCGGCGTCGCCTTCGTCGCCAAACTCGTCACCGGCGTCGCGGAAGCCGTACTCAAACCCCTCAATTGCATCGGGATCGTGGACATCCACGCGCTGGTTCTGTACGGTGGTGATGTAGCAGACGGACAGTTCATTCGAGCCGAAAGGCACGGCCATAAAGTTGACCACATTCAGGTTGACGTACTCGCCGGTCGGGTCGCCACCTGGGTGATCTTCATTGTTCATGTCGAGGTAGAGAGACATGGAGTCGCGCTCCCACCAAGCCCGTGCCTCGCCGCCACCCTCGGTGTCGCGGACGTTATCGCTAACCTCGGTGATGTAGTACAGAGCATCGTCATCCCACGCCTGCAAGATCACCGAAGAGACATCGGCGTCAGTGCGGCCCTCGCCAGCTACTTCGGTCTCGCCGTTTTCATTGAGCTGGTTGGTGCTTACTTCAGAGGACTCATTCGCCTGATCGCGCCAGCCAAACTCTTGACCGTCGAGCTGAATCTGGCTCGGCGAGCAGTCGAATTCTAGCGCACCAGCCCACTCGTCAGCAACAGTTGCGCGGTCGCCGTCGAGCGTGGGGGCTTGGGTGAACTTGGGCAAGTCGAAGTAGCGTATCGGCGGCTGGGCATCGGCCAGCGTCGTAACGCAAAGGGCCGCGGCCGCGGCCAAAAGAGTCAACTTCTTCATTAGTGCATCTCCTTAGCTTGAGAAGTGGACGAGCGATTTGAACGGTTCATAATAAAACCCTTGCCAAAGGGTTGTCAAGAAAAAAAGTTGCTCTGCAAGACCATCCCAATTATATCATAAGTAGATGCAATACACAGATTTTCCACTTCAATCACGCATAATTTAATCCCGTGAAATATCTCTTCCTCATTGGATTGGCCCTCGTACTCGGAGGCCAGCCGGCCAACACCCAGCCGCACATCTACACCATCGGCCTAGTCTTTACCGATCTCGTCGAGCAAGAGATCCTGCCCGTCCACCTCGCCGAGCAACATCCCCGCCTGATGCGAGAAATCGAGCGAGCGATCAGAGACATCTTTACTGACTTGGGCCGCTTTCGCGTCGTGCGCTTGCGGAGCATCCGCGAGGCCCGCGATCCCACAGGGCAAGAATCCATCGATTACATCGCCCATTTCACTTTCAACAAAGCCCATAAAACCTACCACAACCAAGTTATTCATTACTACGAAAATTTGGGCCTATTAGACGATAGAGGACCAAGCGAAGACCAGTCTTACGAGGTGATTTCACTGCCCTCCATCGTCTGTCAACTCGAAGTCAAGCTGGAGGATCTGCACCGCGACAAAATTTTCTGGTCGGACTTGCGCGACTCCTCAGCCGTGATACCTTATGACCAACAGTTATTCCTTTATAATACTTGGAAGTATCCAGGTGCGTCACATCCTGGTTTGACGCGGGCTTTTCTAGCCGATCTTCTCCGTTTGCAAGTGGCTGATCCTGCTACAGAACGCGCACTAAACGTCGCCGAGCGCTGGTTTGTCTCCAAGCCCAGCAGTGACCTCGCCGTTGCCCGAGGAGTATTAAAGGGGCTGGCGGACAATCTAGCACCCGACCTAGACGCGAATTTGCCGCTAGAGGGCCGCATAGCAGCCGTCTTGCCCGAACGGAAAGGCAAACCCCACGTCCAGCTAAACATCGGAGCTCGGCACGGTCTAATGAAGCGAATGCGGTTCGATGTGTGGCGGCCTAGGCCATCGCAGCAGAAAGTAGGGCAAATAGAGGTAGTTGACGTTGATTCTACTACGGCCATCGCTCGGCTGCGAAAACTCGACAAGAAGCTCAAAAAACGCGGAGATGGCCTACAGATCCAAGACCGGGTCATTTCCCCCAAACGTCCTTTGAGGAGGTCACTATGAGTAAGAAATGGGTCTCCACGCGCTTTGCTTCGCCCACTCAGGACTTCGATCTTGACAGTCTGGTCCGCCGCCTGCGCCGGGGCTTCTTTATCGCCCTAGGCTCTGCTGTGGCCCTCCTGCTCATCGTCGTTGCAATCAACCCTTTTGAAAAAGACGAGAAGAAGGCACCCCGGCCCCTGACGACCAAATTCATCAAGCGCGAGCCGCGCCTGACCAAGCCGCTGGAACTGCGCAAAATTCCCCAGCCCAAGCGCCAGCTCGCGCGCCGCGAAGTCCAGCTAGCGCAAGCGCGCATGGACCAAGTACAGGCCACGGCCTCGTTCAACACCCGCAGCCTAATCGCCGGCGTCGGTGGCTCGGGAATCCGCCTGTCAGGGCAGACTGCCTTCAGCACGATGAGCGGTATGACCATAGAGCCCAAGCTGACGGCAGCGGCCGTGACCAGTACCCGCACCTCCGAGCACAAAATTGACATGGGCCTAGAGATGCTCGACGTCAACAACATGGACACCGGTCGCTACCGCGCCATTATCGTCCAAGACGCCACGGACAAGCAGGCCCTCAAAGGCTTTGTCAAGCTAGCCCAAGTCATGTCCTCGCGGGCACTGGCCGGCGGGACCTCCGGCTACGGCACGGTCACGCTCCGCGTCAAAACCATCGACCGACTGCGCGATGTGATCAACGAATATACCGGCCTCAAGGCCGAGTTCCTCGGCTTTGTCACGTTCGACGACCCGCGTCTTATGGAGATACCTATCATCCTGCCGCAGGGATCGCCCAACGAGGCTGAAATGGCCAACTTGGCCCAGTATCTGATGTCGGGTGGATTTTCATTCAGCGGGATCCACGGCGAAGCACTAGAAAAGTACGGCGGCCTAATCAATGGCAAGGACTTCTGGTCCGAGCGCCTGCCGGAGGATCACCCCGTCTATACCTCCTTCTTCGACCTGAGTGGGGGCATGCCTTTCGGCTATAGCCCCTCACTAGGGCAGGGCAAATTGGGCGTTAGGCCCTGGAACTATCTGCGTGGCTATTACATCAAAGGCAGGTTGGCAAGCGTCACGCCTGGCGACGGTGGTTGGGGTTGGGAAAACGACGGACGCGGCGGGGATTCGACCCGCCAGCTACAACTAGCGGTCAACATCATCATATACGCCCTGACGCAGGAAGGGTCAATTACCCAACGCCTCATGCAGATGGTCAACTAGCTTTTTGCTGCAAAGTCAACTCCAAAGCAGGTGTCAGGTCTAACTCTTGACACCTGCTTTCACTTAAACCGCCCATGTCCAAGCTCGCCCTAGCAAGCCTCTGCGCCGGCCTATTGAGTTGCGCCGCACAACAGGCCGAATACTACATTGACCAACTCGACGATTCGCGGCGTCAAGTCCGCCTCGACGCCAGCCACGCCTTGGTGCAACTAGGCAGCGCAGCCGTCGAGCCTTTGCTGGACCGCGCGACCGCTGGCAGCGATAGTCTGCGCTACATTGCCGCGCAAATTCTCGGCCAAATCGGCGACCGGCGCGCCACCCCCTTCCTCAAATCGCTCCTCCGCGACCAAAACCGCTATGTCCGCGAACAGGCCGTCCGCGCTCTCGGCCAACTCGACGACCCCCACTTCCACACAACCTTAGCCAGCGTCCTTGCCAACGACTCAGTCCCGGATGTGCGCGGCGCAGCAGCTTGGAGTTTGGGCAACCTTCGCGACACCACAGCCGTGCCCTCCTTGGTGCGCGCTTTGGCGGATACCATCCCCTCGGTGCGCCGACAGGCCCTCGCCGCGCTTCAGTTTCTGTGGACCTCGGAGGCCGAAGCGGCGGTCCTCGCCTCTCTACGCGACCGCGACGACAACGTGCGCTACATCGCCGCGCAGCTATTGGGACACCACCGGACGCATCGCGCTCTCGACGCGCTGTGCCTCGCCTTAACCGACGACAACATATGGGTCCGCGCAGAAAGCGCCCGCACCCTCGGCCGCATCGGCGACACCACAGCCGTGAGGCCGCTAGAGCGCATGTTCGCCGAGCGCGAAGGTCCCGACCACGAGGCCGCCAAAGAGGCATTGCATCTGCTCACGGGCCTAAACTACGCGGTCGCCCCCTAATTTGCGCGTCTTTCCGCTGTTTTGCGGCGCGCTGCTATGCGCCCTCCCCCTGCGCGCCCAACCCCAATTTAGCGACCAAACCGCCGCCGCTGGCATCACCTATCGCAATGTATTTGGCGGACAAGAAAAGCACTACATCCTAGAATCCCACGGCAGCGGCGCGGCCTTCTTCGACCACGACTCCGACGGCGACCTCGACCTCTACATAGTCAACGGGGCCACCTTTGCCACGTACCGAGACCGCTCGGGGCTGGGCAACGCGCTCTACCGCAATCGCGGCGACGGCACTTTTGCGGAAATCACCCGAGAAGCTGGGGTCGGCGACGCTGGCTGGGGCGGTGGCGTGGCCGTGGGCGACACCGACAACGACGGTCACCCAGACCTCTACGTGACCAACTACGGAGCCAACGTACTCTATCGCAATCGCGGCGGCGACCGCTTTGCCGACGCAACTCGAGAAGCGGGCGTTGGCGGCGATCAATACAGCGCCAGCGCGGCCTTCTTCGACTACGACCGCGACGGCGACCTCGACCTCTACGTCGCCAACTACGTCGTCTTCGACGCCGAACGCCTGCCGGCTGAGCCACAACTCTGCACCTTTTTCAGCGGCCTCCAAGTCTATTGCGGCCCTAAAGGCTTAGTCGGCGCGCCGGACGTGCTCTATCGCAACGAGGGCAACGGTGTATTTACTGACGTCACCCAAGCGTCTGGTGTGGCAGCCGCCAACCGCTATTACGGCTTGGGCGTGATCCCGGCCGACTACGATTCCGATGGCGATAGCGACCTCTTTGTCGCCAACGACGAGACTCCCAATGTGCTCTTCCAGAACCAAGGCGACGGCACTTTCCAAGACGTCGCCCTCATCGCGGGCGTGGCGTACAATGGCGACGGCGATGTCGAAGCCGGCATGGGCGTGGACTTTGGCGACTACGACGACGACGGCGACCTAGACCTGTACGTAACCCACTTTTTCACCGAGACCAATACGCTCTACCGCAACGAGGACGGCGTGCGTTTCTCCGATGTCACGACTACGGCTGGCCTCGCTGCGGCTACAGTAGAGATGTTGGGTTGGGGAACGCGCTTTTTCGACTACGACAACGACGGTCGTCTCGACCTCTTCGTCGCCAACGGCCACGTATATCCGCAGGTTGACCAAGCCACAACCGGCACCACTTACCGCCAACCCAACCAACTCTTCCGCAATGAGGGCGACGGCCGCTTCGCCCCAGTGTCAGCCAGCCTTGAGCTAGCGCAGGCTAAAGTCAGCCGCGGCACCAGCTTTGGCGACTACGACGACGACGGGGATATCGACCTCTTCGTCGTCGAGCTTAACGACGCGCCGACTTTGTTGCGCAATGATGGAGGAAATGCGGGAAACTATCTCGGGGTGCAGGTCTTTGGCCGCGAAGACAATCGCGATGGGGTTGGCACTCGCATCGGCCTGCAAGCGGCTGGCAAACATCAGTGGCGCACGGTCAACGGCGCAGGCAGCTATCTTTCGCACAGCGACTTGCGCGTCCACTTCGGCTTGGGCGCGGCACAGGCTATCGACCGCGTCGAAATCACCTATCCCAACGGCAGTACCTATGCAGTCGAGAACGTGCCCGCCAATAAGCTCTTAGTCGTCCGCCAAGGGCAGGGGCACGCCCTCCTCGAACTAGGCGCGAATCCTTTTTAACGATCAACCCGCGCTGTGCTCAGCCCGCACCCGCTCGATTTCGGCGAGGCGCTCCTGCGCGGCAGAAAATTCGGGATGGAGTTTGAGGAGCTGTTCAAAGACCGCAGCGGCCTTGTTGACGTACCCGAACTCTAGGTGGAGCAGCCCCACGTTGTAGCTGGCCTCCGGTGAGCGCGGCGATCGGCTCGCAGCCCGTTTGAGGCTGGCGAGCCGTCCCTCGTATTCCTTGAGCTTGGCAAAGACCTGCATTAGCTCCTGGCCCTCGTCGCTACGGCCCTGCTTGAGGTAGAGTTGGGCCAAGCTGTAGTGGGCACCCGCGTGGCCGGGATCGCGCTTTATGGCCTCCAAGTAGTAGGTGGCGGCCTGTTCCTCCTGCCCTAACTTGGCTGTCACCGTGCCCAAGCGATGATAGGCGTTGGCGTGAGCCGCATTTTTGAGCAGGGTTTGGTGAAAGTAACTCCGCGCTGCTTCAAGCTTGCCTTCCTGTTCGCTGATGACGCCGAGGTCGTAAAACGCGCCCGCCGTCTCGACGCCGATATCTATCGCTCGCCGATAGGCCGCCCTTGCTTCTTCATATCGGCTCAAGGCCATGTGGCTCTCGCCCAAGTTCGCGTACACCCGCCCTTCGTCTGGGTGGTCCGCGAGGGCGCGCTGGTATTCGGCAATGGCTTCGCCCGGGCGGTGCTGCAAGTGATAGACCCTCCCCAAGTTGGCCCGAGCTTGCAGGAAGGTCGGTATCAAGCGCACAGCTTCCTCGTACTGAGCCGCGGCCTCTGCGTAGAGACCCTGTTGGTGGTAGAGATAGCCGAGATTGTAGTAGATCGCCCCAAAGTCGGGCCGCAGCGCCAGCGCCTTCTTATAGCTATCCTCTGCCGCTAAAAAATGGCCCAACCCGTCGAGCGAAACGGCGAGGCCAATCTGCGCTTCAAAGTGATCGGGAGCCAGCGTTAGCGCCTGTTCAAAGTGGGGAATTGCTTCGGCAAAACGCTCTAGCGCCGCTTGTGTCACGCCTAGATTGCTATGGGCTTGGGCGAGGTCTGGATTCAGCTCGATGGCCTGCTGGTAGTAGCGGGCCGCTTCGTCCATTTGATTTTGGGCACGCAATCGGTCGCCTTGCTCGACGGCTTTTTGCGCGGCATTTACCCGGTACTGCAAATACCAATACGAGCCACCCACGCCGAGGGCAACCACCAGCGCGGCTGCTCCTATGTAAAAGAAGCGACGGTGCGGCACTAGCTCTCGGTGGGGACTTTCACTGTCCTGTCAGCCATGGGATTCTTGTACACTACTGCCGGACGACCTCTATGGCGGTCATGATCTGATCTTGACCCCAAGTTCCTCCGAGCCGCAGCGAACTCGTCGCGATGGAGCCGGTGATCGTGTCTTCTTCTTGGGTGAAGGCATAAACCGTCTTAGCATTGAGGTAGCGCACCTCCAAGGTGATCTGCTCGGGATCGTCGGGTTGAAGGATGTTGATTGCCTGGATGAAATCGTTGCGGCCCTCGCCATAAACCAACGTGGCAGACACGGTAACTTGCTTAGGAGAAACCCGCACAATACTTATTGTAACGGGACGATCTTCCCCGCTGACGCCATTGGATAGGGCGAAATTCCCGGTGCCTTCGTATTCGCCGATCCAAGCATCGGCGTAATCGGACGTCGGTTGCACGGCTTCATCCGAACCGCAACTCAGGGTGGTCAACAGGCCCGCTAGGGCCAACCATGTCCATTGTTTCATCGCGCGTACCTCCGCAGAGTTTTCGTTCGGCAAAAGTATAGGGCACAATACGCCGCGAATCAACCGCTTTGCGCCGTCGCCACTCGCCAATTCTCCCCTCAGTTCGTACACTATGCGTTGCAAAATGTATCCACTGCCAAAGACGCCTATGCGCCTAGGTCTCGCGCTCGTCGCCTTGTTGGGCTGTGCCTCCGAGCCGCCCCTACCCGCGCAGAGCGCCCAGCGCTACGAACAGGCCCGCCAACACCTAGCGGCCGGCCGTTTGGACTCCGCCGCCTACGTGCTCGAAGCACTCGTCCAGCGCGATACCCTGCACTACGAGGCCGCACTCGCGCTCGGGGAAATCTACTTGCGGCAAAAGCACTACCAACAAGCTGTGTCTCCGCTCGCACGCGCACAAAAGCTCGCGCCCGAGCGCATCGAACCCCGATTGCAGTTGGCCCAAACTCTGAGCAAACTCGGACGTCAAGCCGAAGCGCGCACCCTTTTCGACTCCATAGTGACGGCCTTCCCCGGCAACGCGGTCGCCTGCATGGCATACGCCGACCTTCTAATGACGCAAGACCAACCCGACGCCGCAGGTGCCCTCGCTCAGTACGAGGCCATCCTCGCCGTTGATCCCAATCACTACCGAGCGCGCTCGGGCAAGGCCGCCTCGCTTTTGCGCTTGGGCAATTTTATCGGAGCAGCCACCCGCCTCGACAGCTTGCTCGTCGAGCGACCGGACGACGTGTACCTATCCTTCCTGCTGGGCGCAGCCTATCATCACTTGCGCCAATATCCCGAGGCCGTAGCCGCGTACAAGCGCGCCATTGACGTGCTGCCCCCGGCCTCGCCACAGCGCACCGTGCGCCAGTGGAACCTGCGGCTGGCCTATATCGAGGCGTACGGCACCTACCCAGGCGACCTCGAACCGGCCCATCAAATCGGCTTGGCACCGCTGGCCGAGGCATCGCCAGTGCGCTTCACCGATGTGGCAGCAGCGGCTGGCGTCGGCAAGCGAGATCGGGGACGCGGCGTGGCGTGGCTCGACTACGACACCGATGGCGACCCGGACATCTTCGCCGCGGGCATCCAAGCCCCGCACGCGCTCTACCGCAACGACGGCAACGACCGCTTTGCCGACGTATCTGTCGCAGCCGACCTCGCAGACCCGCGCGGCGGCTGGGCGGCCATTGCCGCGGACTACGATGGCGATGGACGCCCAGACCTCTTTACCACCCGCGAGGCTTGGGAGGGCCTCGCGCCCAACTCGCTCTACCGCAATCAAGGCGATGGAACCTTCCGCGATGTCGCGCCCCGTGCCGGAGTCGCTGGCGCGGACGACAGTTTCATGGCCGTCTGGACCGACTACGACAACGACGGCCTGCCAGATTTGTACGTGGCCTCGGGCATCACCGGCAGCGGGCGGCCCAATCGTCTGTACCACAACCAAGGGGACGGCACCTTTGCCGACCGCGGCGCACAGGCTGGCGTGGCCTATCGCGGCAAAACCCTCGGCGTAACCTGCGGCGACTACGACGATGACGGTGACAGCGACCTCTACGCCATTGACGTAGCCGCCCCCAACCACCTCTACCGCAACGACGGGCAGATCTTCAGCGACGTCACCGCCGAGGCTGGCGTGGCCAAGCCGGGCGAGGGCAGCTACGTGGGCTTCTTCATCGACAGCGACGGCGACGGCGATCTCGACCTCTTCGTTTCGGCCATGAACTTCTACGAAGACATCGTGCAATCGCAGGTCACGGGGCTGGCCCTGCGCCCGACCCGCGCCTATCTGTATCGCAACGACGGGGCCACCTTCCGCGACATCGCCCCTCAGCAGGGGTTGGCCCGCTCCTTCGGCTCGATGGGTGCGGGCTATGGCGACATCGACTACGACGGTCTAATCGACATCTACCTGACCAACGGCGGCCCCATAATGGCGCGCTTTGAACCCAATACTCTGTTCCACAATCGCGGCGACCGCTTCGCCGACATCACGGCCGCGGCCAGTGTCGGCAACCCGGGCAAGGGGCACGGCGTGGGTTTTGCCGACTACGACCTCGACGGCGATCTCGACCTCTACACCGCGGTCGGCGGCCACTACCCAGGCGACCTGTGGCCCAACAGTCTGTACCGCAACGAGGGCCACCACAACCATTTCCTCGGCGTGGATTTAGGGCCGCAAGCCATCGGCGCGCAATTGCGCCTGCGCGCTCAAGATCTGCTCGGGGTCGTGGAAATCAACAGCGGTCCGGGATTTGGGTCGTCCAACAGCTTGTCTCCGGCTCTCGGCTTGGGGACTCGCACCCGCGTCGATACCCTCGAAATCCGCTGGCCCAGCGGCGCACAGCAAGTGTACGCGGATCTGGAAATCGACCGCTTCCACCGCTTCGCCGAGCAGCCCTGAGATGGCGTGGCGACTGCTCTGCGCGGCATTTGCGCTCGCCTCCTGTGCTTCTGAGCCAGTGCCAGCACCAGATCCCGTTGATCATCTCGCCCGCGCCCGCGCTCACTTTGCAGCGACCCGCTTTGAAGAAGCGGCGGCCGCCGCCCGCGCCGGGTTAGCCCTCGACTCGACGAATGCCGACCTCCACAATGTGCTGGCCTCGTCCCATGCAGCGCAGGGGCGCTACGCACTGGCCATAGAATCCCTCGAAACAACCGTCCGTCTCAAACCCGACTTCGCCATGGGCTTTGTGAACCTCGGCGGGATCTACACCAAACTGGGCCAGTACGATCGCGCCGACACCTATCTCCAGCGCGCCGTCCAGCTCAATCCCGACAACTCGCCAGTGCGGCGACGCTTGGGCGAACTGTACTTGGCCACGGGCCGCTACGCCGAAGCCACCCGCGAACTGCTCGAAGCACTGCGCCTGTTTCCCAACGACGCCACGCTCTACTACTACCTCGGCCAAAGTCTCGCGGCCGAGGGCCGACAAGACGATGCCTTGGAGGCCTTTCAGCGCGCCACCTTGCTCGACATCGGCTTTGCCGACGCCTTCTATCGCCTCGCTACCCTCGCCCGCAAGGCCGGCCGCGACACTTTGGCGCAGCAGGCTCTAACGAGCTTTTCGCATCTGCAAGCACTCAGCGGCAAGGAGGTCAAGCGACTGCGTGCAGCCATCCTCAACGCGCCCGAAGAAGCCGCCCATCACTACAACCTCGGCCTGTTCTTCGTCCGGCACGGGTACTTTCCCCAAGCCGAGAACAAATTCGACCAGGCCGTCGCCCTGCGCCCCGGGAATCTCGCTCTGCTCAACAGCCTTGCCGGCGACCTCCTAAAGCTGCAACAACCCGAAGCTGCGCTGCGTTACTTACAGGTGGCTCTCGACCAAGATCCAGAGTACTTTCCCGCCTTGCTCAACGCCGGCCAAATCACCGGCCAACTTGGACACTACGACGAAGCCATCGCCTACTGCCGCCGAGCGGTTGCAGTGCGCCCAGACGACGCCGAGGGCTGGTACCTCCTCGGCTTGGGCCTGTTTAGCAAGGGGGAACGCGCCGCTGCCGAACAGGCGTTGGACCGCAGCCTAGCGCTGAGTGCGGACGGTGCTGCGCTGCGCGCTAAGACCCAGCAACTTCTCAACACCCTGCAACAACAACCCACAGAAACGCCGTGATTGTACTACTTTCGCTCTTTTTGCCCCTCGTCCTCTCTTTTGCTTGTAGTGAGCCAGATCCTCGTGCCGAGGATTGGTCCCAACATTATCAAGCCGGACGCGCAGCCCTCGGCCAGAGCCGCTTTGACGAGGCCGAACAAGCCCTAGCCCATGCCCTAGCCTTAGCCGAGACCTTCGCCCCCGACGACCCGCGCTACGACCGCACCGCCCACCAACTCGCTCAACTCCACGTCGTGCGCGGCGAACTCGCGCGGGCCGAAAGCCTCTACCAACACTTGCGCGAACGACAAGTGGCCCTCCCAGACGATCATCCCGACAAAGTGTTGACGCTCGACAAACTAGGCGACACCTATCGGCTCCAGCAACGACCGACCGAGGCCGCCCCACTCTACAACCGCGTCCTCTCCTTTCAACAGGCCCACCGAGGCGATGAAGAAGTCGCGGCAACCATGCAGAAGTTATCCAACCTCTACCGAGCACAGGGCGACCGCGCCACAGCCGATTCCCTCGCGCAGCGCGCCCATGCCCTAAACCTCCGCGCCCGCGCCCATGCCCTATTCCTCCAAGGCCACTATCAACGAGCCGCACCCCTGTACCACAGTGCGCTGGCCCTGCAAGCGGGCGACCATCCCGACTTGGCCCGCACTTGTTACTACTTAGGCCGTCTGTACGACGCACAGGATCGCTATCGGCAAGCCGAGCACTTCTACCGGCGCGCCTTAGCCGCGTCCCCCGCCAGCGATCCCGACCAAGTTGGCGCAGCACTCGCCGACCTACTTGCCCGCCAAGCCAACCATCCCTAACGCCCACAGGAGTCCCTTTATGAACCGCCCCCCCACAGAGTTCAAACGCATTGCCGCTGGCGATCTCAGAACCTTTGGCACGGCCTGCCTCCGCGCCGCTGGCATGTCCGCCGCACACGCAGCGCAGTTGGCCGACCTGCTGACCAATTCGGACTTGCGCGGCGTGCGCTCGCACGGCACTCGCGCCCTGTACGGGTATTGCTGCACGCTCCGCGACAAAAAGGCCAACCCCGACCCAGACATCCGCGTCCTGCGCGAAAGCGACACCCACGTCTTTGTCGATGGCGATGGCAGCCTCGGGTACGCGCCGACCATGCTCGCTACCGAACACGCCATCGCCAAGGCCAAGGAAAAGGGCCTCGCCATCGGCGCGGCCTGCCACATTGGGCACTACGGCTCAGCGGGACACTACGTGCGCCGCGCCATGGCGAAAAACTGCGTGGGCTTCTCAGTGCAAGCAGCCTATCCCCAGTACTACTCCAGCAACGACGGCAAGCGCGCCGCCCACTACGGCAACCCGCCCCTGTGCTTTGGCCTGCCCGGACAAGAGGGGCCACCAGTAGTGCTCGACGTGGCCACTTGCATCCTCGCCGACTACCAACGCGGCGAGCCAATCGAAGCCATTGAAGAACTGATCCCCGCGGCCTTCTTCAAATCCATGGGCTACACCGCAATCGCCACCCTGCTCGGCGGAGCTTTTGTCGGCCAAGGCGGCGACCGCGCCCGCGAGATTGCCGTGCAATGGCCAGCCGCGCGCATGGGCAGCTTAATCCTCGTCCTCGACTTGAGCCTCTTCGCACCCGCTCCACAGGTGCGCCACGGCGTCGATGAGTTGGTGCGCCTAGCGAGCGAGCAGATGATTCCACTGCGTGGGTACGACGAAGTCACTCTACCCGGCACGCCCGAACACCGCAACGAGGAAGCGTACGCACGCGACGGCATTCCCATCAGCTTAGAAGATGTCGAGCGCTTAGCCGAGTGCGGCCGGGCCTTTGGCGTTATGCCCCCGTGGCTGGACTAACGCCGCGTCGATTTCTACCTTAACGAACCGCAAAAAGGAGAAATTCTATGAGCCTGACGCGCGAGTGCCACGCCGAGCTAAAGCACTATGCCATCCAATTGCGCCGTCTCGTCGTCGAGTCGGTACACCACGCTGGAGCCGGCCACCTAGGCGGCCCCATGTCCGCGGCCGAATTACTCGTCGCCCTGTACTTCGCCGAACTAAACATCGACCCAGACAGACCCCGCGACCCAGACCGCGACCGCTTCATCCTGTCCAAGGGGCATTCCTCAATCGGCCTCTACGCGGCCTTGGCCCTGCGCGGCTACCTGCCCATTGAAGAACTCGCCACCTTTGACGCCATTGACTCCCGCCTACAGGGGCACCCAGACATGAGCGTCCTCCCCGGTCTCGACATGTCCACCGGCTCGCTGGGCCAGGGCCTGTCGCCCGGCCTCGGCATGGCCCTCGCCGCCCGGCTGAAAGGACAGGACTTTCGCACTTGGGTGATGATCGGCGACGGCGATTCGCAGGAGGGACAAATCTGGGAGGCGGCCTTTGTCGCGGCCCGCTACGGCCTCGACAATCTCACCGCCATCCTCGACTGGAACGGCCTCCAGCAATACGGCTGGGCCACCGAAAAGGGCTACGGCGTGCTCGACCGCCTGGCCGCGCAGGAAAATCCACTCACCCGCTGGCGCGCCTTTGGCTGGAACGCCATCGAAACCGACGGCCACGATTTCCCCGCCATTTTCTCGGCCTTTGCCGCGGCCAAATCACATCGCGGCCAGCCCACCATCATCGTCGCCCGCACGGTCAAGGGCAAAGGAATCTCCTACATGGAAAACGACTTCAACTGGCACTCCAAGCCAGTGACCGACCAAGACCTCAAACAAGCGCAAGACGAACTCGCCGCGCAGGAGGCCGCGCTGTGAACCTCTCTACCACCGGCGAGATGCTGGCCCAGCGCGATGCCTTCGGCGACGCGCTCATCGAACTCATTGACCGCGACCCACGCGTGTACGTGCTCGACGGCGACTTGGCCAATTCGACCAAGGCCGACAAAGTCTCCCGCGAGCGGCCCGACCGCTTCCTCGAAATGGGCATTGCCGAGCAAAACATGATGGGCGTCGCCGCTGGCATGGCCACCTGCGGCCTCGTGCCGTGGCTGAGCAGCTTCGCCTGCTTCATCGTCAACCGCGATCTCGACCAACTCCGCGTCGTCGTCGCCCAACCCAACCTGCCGGTCAAGCTCTGCGGCGCCTATTCGGGCCTATTGACCGGCAAAACCGGCAAAACCCATCAAGAAGTCGCCGACATCTCCGTCATGCGGGCCATGCCGAACATGACCGTTTTGGCCCCGGCCGACGCCGTAGAAGTCCGCGCCTGTATGCTGGCGGCCAACGACCTGCCCGGCCCTGTGTACGTACGCATGACGCGCGACCCAGAGCCAGTCATCTTTCCAGCCGACTACGAGTTTGAGTTAGGCCGCGCCCTTGTCGTGCGCGAGGGCACGGACATCACCCTCATATCCACGGGAGCCCAAACCCCGCGCTGCCTCGCCGCGGCCGACGAATTAGCGAGCGAAGGGATCTCGGCACTCGTCCTGCATGTACCCACCCTCAAGCCACTCGACGCAGATGCCATTGTCGCCGCGGCCGCGCAGACAGGCTGCGTAGTGACGGCCGAAGACCACACCATCGTCGGCGGCTTGGGCGGCGCGGTCGCTGAAGTGCTAGGTGAACGGCGTCCCACGCCCATGCAGCGCGTCGGCATCCGCGACGTCTTCGGCGAGTCCGCACCTAACGAAGACCTGCTGCAAAAATACGGCTTAACCCCCGGGCACGTGGCACAGGCGGCGCGGGCGCTGCTCTCTTGACCGTCGCATCCAAATACCCGTAATTAAATGAGACTCATTTACCGCAACCGATAGCCACAAGCTGCTGATGACGCGACATACTGGGTTCACTTCAGAGTGTTTGTTCACCAGTAGAAGCTCATACGAGCCATTAGAGTGCATCTTTGATGCACTCTTTTTCTTTGGCCGGTACCATAGGAAACGAGAGACCACATGAAAGAGGGTTTGTTGCAACTGTTGAAGCTCCAAGAAGTCGATAAAAAACTCTTCTCTCTCGAAGAGGCCAAAGAAAAATATCCCGCTGAGATCGACCTGCGGCGCAGCAAGATAGCAGAAGCGCGGTCCATTTTGTCCGATCTAGAAGCCCAAAGCGCGGAGCTAGCCAAGCAGCAGCGGCACTGCGAGCGCGAGATCGAAAGCAGCAAAGCCACCCTGCGCGAGCGCGAGGAGCGCTTTTCTGTAGTAACCACTAATAAGGAATACGATTCTCTCCAGCTCGAAATCGAGATTTGCAAAAAGACCATTGCCGAGCACGAGACGCAATTGCTCAAAGCCCTTGAGGGCCAAGAGCGAATTCAGGGACAAATTGACGAAGAGCAAGAGGCTTTTGAGGAAGTCCGCGCAGTCGAGCAAGAGCGCATTGATGAACTCGAAGGCATGCTCGGCACCATGCAGGAACAAATCGACGAAGTTGAAAAGAGTCGAGAGGTGGTCGCCAAGAGCATCGATGACCAATTGCTGCAGACGTACAAGCGCAAGAGGGGACGGCGCGGCATTCGCGTCGCAGCCGTACACAAGGAAGCTTGCGGTGCTTGTTACCACCAAATGCCCGCCCAAATGCTCAACGAGGTACGCGTCGGCGACCGCGTCATTCACTGCGAGAGCTGCGGCACCATTATGGTCTGGGACGAGCAGTTGGTTTGATTTTGGGAGCAGTAAGTCGGGCGGGCGCGCTAGCAGGCCTCAGTGGCCGCTAGTGAGGAAAGTCCGAGCTCCACAGGACAGGATGCTGGGTAACGCCCAGGGGGGGCGACCCCACAGATAGTGCCACAGAAAACACACCGCCCAGCTTGCTGGGTAAGGTTGAAAAGGCGAGGTAAGAGCTCACCGCACCTGCGGCGACGCAGGTGGCAGGGTAAACCTCATCCGGAGCAAGGCCAAATAGGGGAAAAGAGGTGGTCCGCCTCGCTAAATTCCCGGGTAGGCCGCACCGAGGCGACCGGGCAACCGCCGCCCCAGATGAATGCCCGCACAGCGCACTTCAGGTGCGTGGACAGAACTCGGCTTATAGACTTACTCCTCCCACACCCGGGGCCCGGCGGCTCCGGGTGATTTTTCTGTTTTTGGAGAGCTAATGTTCCCTCTGATCGCCGCGCTGGTGTTGATTGCCGCGCGACTACCCGCCCAACAACCCGAACGCTACGCAATCGAGCCCCTGGTCTCGCAGCTAGCCGAAGGCTATATCGACTGGACGCAACACGCGCTTTTCGCCTATGGCGACGGTACCGCGCCCGCGGCAATCACCGACCCTGTGCAGCAGCGGCTCCACGGATTGCGCAATGCCCGGGACGCGGCCTTCCGCAACATGCGCCAACTAATCGGCCAAGTGCGCCTCAACGCCGACACCCAACTGCAAGACGCTGGCTTCGATCGCGATTTTCAAGACCTCGTCCGCGTGGCCATTGGTTCGCAAAGCGAGGACCAAGGACGCTATCGCATCGCCGTGCGACTGCTTCTGCTAGGCGATTTCGCGGCGGCGGCACTACCTCAAGTCGAGCCTATAGACCCAAGATCACACGACCTCAGTTACTTCGACGACTCCCCCTCAGTACCAACGACCGCCGATTCACTAACAGCACCAGTCAGCGCCGATTCGCTGATGCTGGCCATAGCCGATTCACTCGCGGTACCAGCCGTAGCCGATTCGCTAACAGCACCCGCCACCGACTCGCTCGCAGTACTAGTCAGCGCCGATTCGCTGACGACGCCAGCTACCTTCGACTCGCTCGCAGTGTCCGCGACCACCGATTCGCTAACGCTATCAGCTACCTCTGATTCACTCGCAGTGGACACCCCCGACTCGCTGACGACGCCCCCTACCGCCGATTCACTCGCGGCAGACGAACTCGTGTTCTTCGTCCCCGAGGCACCCTATACCAGCCTGCTCGTCGACGTCCGCGGTCTCGGGCTGCAACCGAGTATAGCGCCGAGGCTGATCAGCACGGCTGGGCATGTGATTCACGGCGCGGCCACCGTGGACCACAGCCTCGCCACGGATTACGGAGTCGCGGGTTACGAAGACGACATCGACCGCGCTTACACCAGCGAACGGCTCGGCGGGGAAGAGGCCAACCCTTTCGTCGTCAGGGCCACAGGCACGGCTGGCCGCTACTCGGGCGACGCCGTCCTCGACGACTTCGATGCCGTCCAAGTGCTGCAAGCCGACGAGGTCGGCGACTTCTTGCGCCAAGGCCGGGTGACTTTCCTCCTCGGCCCTTCGGCTGAGCTCTGGTCGAAGCCCGCGCCAGCGGCCTTCGACGACGCCTATTTCGATTCTACCTATACGGACACTTTCATCTTAGAGGGAACAAAAAATGAGTTTGAGTTTTACGGAGAAATGGAATCAAGCGATCCGCAGGAATAACTCGCTGGTCTGCGTCGGACTAGATTCCGATCCCGCTCAGCTACCTGCCAGCGTCCGCTCCAAAGCCGATCCCGTCCTCTACTTCAACCAGCAAATCATCGACGCCACCTGCGATCTCGTCTGCTGCTACAAGCCCAACTTCGCTTTCTACAACGCCCTCGGCGCGAGCGGCTTTGCCACGCTCAAACGCACCCTCGACTACATTCCCGAGGACATCCCGGTGCTTATCGACGCCAAGGTCGGCGACATGGGCAATGTAGCCGCGCAATATGCCCGTGCCTTTTACGAGGTCCTCGGCTGCGACGCGCTAACGGTGAATCCCTATATGGGCCACGACTGCGTCGCACCTTTCACCGCATACCAAGACCGCACCACCTTTCTCGTCTGCCTGACGTCTAACCCTGGTGCCGACGACTTTGCAAAACAACTCATGGGCAACCGGCCCCTATACGAGCGCGTCATTGCCAAAGCCCACGAATGGAACGCGGCCAACAACATCGGCCTAGTCTTCGGCGCAACTCAACCCGAGCACTTGGCTCACTTCCGCTCCCTAGCGCCGGACATACCCTTGCTAATACCCGGTGTCGGCGCACAAGGCGGCTCTATAGAGCTAGCGGTCAAAAACGGCTGCGACGCTCGCGGTGCGGGCATCCTCATCAACTCCTCGCGCGGCATCCTCTACGCCTCCCAAGACAGCGATTTCGCGGCTGCGGCGCGGCAGGCGACCCTAACCCTGCGCGACGCCATCAACGCCCACCGCCCTTGAGCCGTTGCCACCGCGCATAGCTATCCCTATTTTTTTTGCAACGCGTCGGGGTGTGGCGCAGTCCGGTCAGCGCACCTGCTTTGGGAGCAGGATGTCGTCGGTTCGAATCCGACCACCCCGACCACGACTTTCCTTCCAGCACCTTTCTCTTCGCACAGCGAAATTCGCACTTCTTTCACGGCAAGGATGAATCATGGCACGAGAAATCAAGGCTTTGCTCGACGAGGAAATCGCCGCGTACGCAGCGCGCAATCCCCGCTCGCAAGCAATGTTTGCGCGGGCCAAGCAATCGCTACCGGGTGGCAATACCCGCACCGGCATCCACATTGACCCTTTTCCCTTGTACGCCGACCGCGGCGAGGGAGCCTATCTCTACGACATCGACGGGCACCGCCTGATCGACTTCGTCAACAACAACACAGCCCTGCCCTTGGGCCACGCCCATCCCGCCATCGTCACTGCTCTGCAGGAGCAAATCGCCCTCGGCACTGGGTTTTCGCGGCCCCTCGCCCTCGAAGTGGAGATGGCCGAGATGCTCCGCGCGCGCATGCCCGCACTGGAAAAAATGCGCTTTTGCTCTTCGGGCACCGAAGCCGTACTCAACGCCCTACGCGTAGCGCGGGCCCATACCGGGCGCACCAAGATCGCCAAGTTTGAGGGAGCCTATCACGGCATCGACGACAGCGCGCTAGTGAGTTACTTGCCGCCGCTGGGGCCGGAGTTGGGACCAGCTAACAAGCCGCAGGGCGTGGCTTCTTCGGCCGGGCTGATGGCCCACACCCTCGACGAGGTGGTCGTGCTGCCGTTCAACGACGCGGCGACCTGCGCCGAGATCATCGGCGACTGCGCCCAAGACCTAGCCGCCGTGATTGTGGATCCGCTCTCCACGGCCGCTGGACTGACGCTGCCAGAGGCCGGTTTTTTATCGAGCCTGCGCGAGGCGACCACCCGCGCTGGTGCCTTACTGATCTTCGACGAAATCGTCAGCTTCCGCTTCGGCCCGGGCGGGACGCACACGGCCTATCAAGTACGGCCCGATTTGGTCTGTTTGGGCAAGGTAATCGCCGGTGGAACGCCCGGCGCAGCTTTCGGCGGCCGCGCCGACGCCATGGACCTATACGACCCAGCCGATGGGCCGCAGATTCAACAGTCCGGCACCTTTAATGCCAATCCCATTGCCCTAACCGCCGGCTTGCAGACCCTCCAAGCGCTGATCCCAGAGGCGTACGAGCAGACGGAAGGGCTAGCGCGTCGGGCGGCTGAGGGATTGCAGGCCGCGTTTGGCGAGGTCGGAATCGCCGTGCAGGTAGTCGTGGCTGGATCCATATTCCGGCTGTATTTCCTCGAACAGCCGCCGCTCAATTTCCGCGCAGCAGCGCAGGACGACGCGCAGATGCACCGTTGGCTGTTCTTTGCTCTGCTCAATAGGGGAATATACACGCGGACGGGCGGCAACATATCACTGGCGACCGAGACTCACCACATCGACGCGCTGGTGCAGGGGGTGCGCGAGGTGGTGCAAGTGCTGTAACGTCCCGCATGACCGCTAGCGCCTGGCGGCGTGCACTCCTGTGGAGCCTGTCCCTGAGCATGGTTTGCTGCGGCGGTTGGAGCCGCCGGCCTCCGCCAGCAGAATCACCAACCACGTCCACGGCAACAGCCCACTACGCCTACTACTGTGCCGATTGCCACGGTCCCGACATGGACGGAGGTATGGCCAGCAGTCTGATTGACGGTCGTTGGGATTACGGCGCAAGCGACGCGGCCATCTTCGCGAGCATTGCTGTAGGGATTCCCGAGGACGGCATGCCCGGGTTTGGTGCCGTGATGGATGCAGACCAAATCGACGTGTTGGTGCGCCTGATGCGGGAGGCCGAGCACGCACAATCACATTAATCCCACCGATCCCCCTGATTTGCCGCCATCAATGCGAATATGATGGGATAGCTATCTGACCAAAGGTTAAAAAAACACATGCGATACAGCATCTACCTAGTTTGCACTCTCGCTTTTGCCGCAAACGCCTCAGCCCAACAAATCGTCCAATCTGAGGTACACACCTTTCGCGTCGAGACCTTCGCCACCGGCTTGGGCGTGCCGTGGGGCCTCGCGTTTCTGCCCGATGGACGCTTGTTGGTCACCGAGCGCGAGGGGCGGCTGCGCATCGTCGGCACCGACGGCGCAGTCTCGCCGCCCATCGACGGCGTGCCCAAAGTGCTTGCCAAGGGACAGGGCGGGCTGATGGATGTAACCTTGCACCCCCAATACGCGGAGACCGGCTGGATTTACCTCAGTTACTCGGATCCGCTGCCTGGGCCATTGGGCGGCATGTTGAGCTATACGGCCATCAGCCGCGGACGCCTGCAAGACGAAGAGCTGGTCGATGTGGAAGTGATTCATCGCGTCCCGGATCAGTTTTACACTCGGCACTCCCACCACTACGGCTCGCGCATCGTCTTCGACCGCGAGGGCTATCTGTACCATGCAATCGGCGACCGCGGCCAGCGGCCCCTCGCCCAGAACGTGAAGCTGCCCAACGGCAAAATCCACCGCTTGCACGACAACGGCGGCGTTCCGTCCGACAACCCTTTTGTCGGCGGCAACGGAGCCATTGCGTCGATCTGGTCCTACGGTCATCGCAATCCCCAAGGCATGGCCATGCACCCAGAGACCGACCAACTGTGGGCAGCCGAGCACGGCCCCAAGGGCGGCGACGAGCTCAACCTCGTGCAGCGCGGCCTAAACTACGGCTGGCCGGTCATTACCTACGGAATCAACTACAACGGCACGCCCATTACCGACCAAACCCACGCCGACGGCATGGAGCAGCCGCAGACCTATTGGGTGCCGTCGATAGCGGTCTGTGGCATTGACTTTTATACCGGCGAGCTGTTCAGCAACTGGCAAAACGACCTGCTGGTGACTTCGCTGCGCTTCAACCGCCTGCACCGGCTGCGCTTGGCGGGTACAGAAGTAGTACACGACGAGATCGCGTACCAAGGCGAGTCGCGGATGCGCGACGTGCAGACCGGACCGGACGGCGCAGTCTATCTCGCAGTGGAAGACCCAGGGCGGATTTTGCGGCTGGTGCCCGCAGAGTAGGTTAGGGCAAGATGGAAAAGCGAACGCTTGGCCGCACGGGCCTTGAAGTCAGTGTACTGGAAATGGGCCGTTCGGCCTACCGTTTAGCCGGCCATACAAGGGGCCTAGCCAAGCGGGCAGGTAAGTGAGACAGCGGCAGCCCCAGCACTCAACATCCCATCATCACTCCGCCATCCAGCGCCACCCTCATCGAATCCCCCGACCCACGGTCCAGAGGATGCCAAGACCACCGACGGCCTCACTACTCATGGGTAAACGCGCTTCCCGTAATCGTCAGCGACTGTGGTCCGAACCGAACCTCCATCACCGCGTCGTGAACTCATTCCGACTGCGCCTCGAATCGACCCATCTACTTTGTGGATGGGATCGTCCGCCACGCCGGGGAAATAGCGCTCTACGGGCAACAAGCCGGAACTGACGACGATCGTGGGTACCGACCCGACGAATCCGGTGTCCAAGCCTCCCTCATCGACGCTAATGCCGTTCGCATCGACATCGTCAAATTCCACCTGATAGCGATATACTAACCGGTTCGTGTCGGAGCCGGACAGGTACTCTGCCACGCGGGTGTTGGGGCCGCTGGTAGCATCGCCGACCCGAATGACAATCCAAGAGTCGTCCTCGGGCGCGTACACATCCGTGTTGAACGTCAGGGCGATGTCAATGTTCTCGCCGTAGTGGTAAGCGCGCCCGTCGGCCGGTGTCGATATGATCTCGGTCTTGTAAGCGCGGTGCGGACTGGGACGTCCCTTGACCCGTATCCTGAGAGTCTTGTTGGGATCTCTTTCCCACTTGGTACCACTAGCGCTCCGCAAGCCGAGATAATTGTGAAGAGACCATCCCTCTCTGGCCTCTGAATCTTCCCCGAAGCTGTAGGTCGTGGCGAATTGAGCGATGTTGCCGTTTGCGTAACCTCCACCGCAACTGAGAAGAAAGTAGTAATCCGCGTCCGGCTCTAAATAGGTATTCTCAGGTGCCTGCCACTCACTGTGCGCAAAGTCGTCCAAGCGACTTTTGGTCAGATCAACGACCTTGGTAATAAGGTAGCCTTCGCGGTGATAGAGGCCCGCGTTTATCGTCCTGTACCGGCTCTCATCCGCATCGCGCACATAGAGCGAAATATCCGTCAATTCATACCCACCTTGCTTCGGGCCGGTTCTAAACCCTTGATACAGTCCGTCCTGACTCTCACACAGAGTTACGTTTCTGTCTGATCCTGAAAATTGCAGCGTATTCGTCACGAGTGTGGTAATCGGCGGATCGTATTCAGCGCGTGCAGTCACGGCGACGACAAGTGCAGTAATCACGGCTAGAAGCACCGTTTCAGTTCGCCGTTGTGAGGTTCCTCCCTCAGCATCTGCCACCATCCGCTTACGGTCGCCAGTCAGCGCAGCTATCATGGCTGGCCTCCTTCTTTTCTTTTGCCTGCTAGGATGAAAAACTCCTCATCATCGACGAAGACCCCGTCGGGTGGGCACATGGACTCAGGCCGCTAGCGCTCTACGGCGATAAGCCTTTCATCGCAGCGCCAAGTGCAGCATGACCTCGCGGTCGGATGCTCTGTTGGCGACCGTGCTCGCGCGTTGCGTCCCTTCGATACCCATCTCCAGCCCTTCCCAGCGCAATAGCTCCAGCCGATAGCCCATGCGTATCTCGCGGAAGGCCTCCGACTGCCCCACCCGTAGGTAAGACGTCCCCGTAGCCTGACCACCGAACACCGCCAGCCCGTAGGCCGCCTCTGCATCGAGACGACCAGCGGATGCATCCGCGCCATGCGCCGCTAGTCCCGCCAGCGTCTCCCGTCCCAGAAGCGCCGCCACATCGCCCGAAGACGGCGCACCCCAAGACGGCGTCAGCGCCACAGCCGGACCCAGCGCCGAAGCTGGCGTCGGGTCGAAGTGCAGCGCCCCCGATAACCGCCAATCCCGAAAGTCCGCCGTCTCGTGCGCCACCAAGCCACGCACTGTCACCTGCGCCATCAGCCCCCGCGCTACATCGAAAAAGACCGAACCGCCACCAACCTCGACGCCAAAGCCCGTCTCCGCGTCGCCACCGTCATGGCGCAGCCCCAGTTCGATAGTCGGCATCAGTGACCTGCCGCCTGCAAGCCCAAGCTCCAAGGATCCCTCCAGCCCCAGGCGCAGGCGGCTCACATCCGCCACCGCCGACGCCAGCAGACCCAACGGGTCCGCCGCTGCCTCCGACGCTGTGCGTACCAACAGCGCATCCGACTCGACCGCCAGCGACAGACCCCCGGATTGCCGTGCGGAGACAAGGTCGCCCCGTGCCCCGACCGCCGCCATCATCAGAGCCATAACGGTGTGGTATGACTCCCCCTCCTGCATCATCAATGCCAAGTCGCCTTGACCGTAGCCGGCCGTGCCCCATAGCGACAGACGCTCCGTGAGGTCATAGCCGACGTAGGGATACAGACCCGTTAGCGAGGACTCCATACGGCCTCGGCCGCGATCCGCCGAATGCCAACTCCCATCGCCTCTACTGTGAGACAGCGGCAGCCCCAGCACCCAGCGCCCAATAGCGTAATCAGCCCCAAACATCCCCGTCGTCACGCTGCCATCGAGTGCCAGACCGTTGCCACCCCCGTCGAAGCCCGAATACGCCCCACGGCCCCAGAGGGTGCCAAGACCGCCGGCTGTCTCACTGCTCAGAGTAAAAGCACTTTCTGTTATTAGGTCGCGCATCGTCAGCGACTGGGGTCCGAATTGGACCTCCGTCGTCTCGTCGCGGCCCCATTCCGACTGCGCCTTGAAGCAATCCTGCGCGGCAACTTCACCTGCGCCGCTGAGGTTATGGCCCGCAACGGTGGCCCGAATCCCCGACTGGTGCGGTGCCCTCAGACGCGCCTGAACGCCGTCGAGTACCCGCTGTGTCACGGTGCGACCAAAGCGCACCAGCCAGGCTCGCTGCAATGGATCGGAATTCTCGATCGTTCCCGTCGCTGTGTCGTCCGCAATATCCGCCCCCAAGGCGTTGCTCAGGGTCAGCGTTAGCGTCTCCTCGCCCTCGTCGTGGGCATCGTCGAGCACCGCTACCGAAATCGTCTTCTGCGTCTCACCCGAAGCAAAGGTGAGCGTCCCGTCCGCAGCCGTGTAGTCTTGTCCCGCCTGTGCGGTGCCATCTGCGGTCGCGTAGTCCACTGTCACCGTCTCCGAGACCGCCCGGTTCAGCATCACCGTGAATTCGAGCGTTGCGTCCGCCGCCTCCGTCGTCCGCGCATCCGCAACCGACAGCACCACTGGCGTTCCGGGGGGGTTGCAGTCGGGCGACCCGTCCTCTAGGAAGATGCAGTTGAGCAACCCATCTACCTTGTGGCCAGGGTCATCGGCCACACCGGGGTAATAGCGATCTACGGGCAACAAGCCCAAGCTCCCGACGAGCATGGGCACCGGCCCGATGAATCCGCTGTCTGGTCCACCTTCGTCAACGCTGATGCCGTTTGTGTCGGCATCTTCCAATTGCACCTCATAGCTGTAGATCAACCGATTGGTGAAGGAGCCGGACACGTAGACTGCTTGGCCAGCGACATCACCAACCTGAATGCCAATAAACGAGCGCGATTCGCCATCGGGCACGTACACGGGCGCGGTGAACGTCAGGGCGATATCGATATTCTCACCTACCATGTAGGTGTCCCCACTTCCCGGGATCGATACGATCTCCGTCTTGTAGGCAGTGATCGGCGGATTGTCGTCTTGGGCGCGAGCATGGGCAGCGACGACAAGGACGATAGCGGCCGCCAGAAACACCGCTCCAGTCCGCCGTACGACGCCTTGCGGTTTGGCCACCACCCGCTTGTCAAGGTCATCAACCAACATAGTTATCATGACCGGCCTCCTTCTCTTGCAGCCAAGACAAAAACGCGCTCTATAGCGCTGAGAGCGCCAAGTGCAGCATGACCCCGCGGTCCGGTACCCTGTTGTCGACGGTGCGCTCGCGCTGTGTCCCTTCGATACCCATCTCCAGCCCTTCCCAGCGCAATAACGACAGCCGACAGCCCATGCGTACCTCGCGGAAGGTCTCCGACTGCCCCACCCGTAGGTAGGGCGTCCCCGTAGCCCGACCGCCGAACACCGCCAGCCCGTAGGCCGCCTCCGCGTCGAGACGACCAGCGGATGCCGTCGCGTCGTTCCTCGCCAGACCCACCAACTTCTCCCGTCCCAGAAGCGCCGCCACACCGCCCGAAGACGGCGCACCCCAAGACGGCGTCAGCGCCACGGCCGGACCCAGCGCCGAAGCTGGCGTCGGGTCGAAGCGCAGCGACCCCGATATCCGCCAGTCTCGGAAATCCGCAGTCTCGTGCGCTACCAGACCACGCACCGTCACCTGCGCCATCAAACCTCGCGCTACATCGACAAAGACCGACCCACCGCCAACCTCGACGCCAAAGCCCGTCTCCGCGTCGCCGCCGTCGTGGCGCAGTCCCAACTCGACTGTCGGCGTCAGCAACCTGCCGCCAGAGAGTGCCAAATCCAAGGACCCCTCCATCCCCAAGCGCAGGCGGCTCACATCAGCCACCGCCGCTGCCAGCAAGCCCGACGGATCTGCCGCTGCCTCCGAGGTCGTGCGCACCAACAGCGCATCCGACTCGATCGCCAGCGACAGACCGCCCTCTTGCCGTGCGGGTACGAGATCGCCTCGCACACCCACCGCCGCCATCGTCAAGTCCATAGCGGTGCGGTACGACTCTCCGCCCTTCATCATCAATGCTAAGTCGCCTTGACCGTGACCTGCTGTGCCCCATAGCGACAGACGCTCCGTCAGTTCGTAGCCAGCATAGGGATACAGACCCGTTAGCGAGGTCGCCATGCGACCTTGGCCGCGGTCCGCCGAATGCCAACTCCCAGCGCCCCTGCTGTGAGACAGCGGCAGCCCCAGCACCCAGCGCCCCATGGCGTAATCAGCACCCAACATCCCCGTCGTCACTCCACCATCGAGCGCTAGCCCGTTCACACTCCCATCAAAACCCGAATACGCCCCACGGCCCCAGAGGGTGCTAAAGCCGCCGACTGTCTCACTGCTTAGGGTGAACGCGCTTCTGGTCACCAGATCGCGCATCGTCAGCAATTGTGGTCCGAACTGTGCCCCTGTCGCCTCGCCGCGGCCCCATTCCGAGTGCGGCTTGAAGCGCTCTTGCGCGACGACTTCACCTGCACCGCTCAGGTCATGGCCCGCAACGGTGGCCCGAATCCCCGACTGGTGCGGTGCCCTCAGACGTGCCTGAACGCCGGCGAGCACGCGCTGTGCCACGGTGCGACCAAATCGCGCCAGCCAAGCTTGTTGCAACGGATCTTCGTTCTCGATCGTGCCCGTCGCCGTATTGTCCGCAATACGCGCCCCCGAGGCGTTGCCCAAGGTCAGCGTTAGCGTCTCCTCGCCCTCGTCGTGGGCGTCGTCGAGCACCGCGACTGAAACCGTCTTCTGCGTCTCGCCTGCGGCAAAGGTGAGTGTCCCCTCTGCGGCCGTGTAGTCTTGGCCCGCCTGGGCGGTGCCATCCGCGGTGGCGTAGTCCACCGTCACCGTCTCCGAGGCCGCCCGGTTCAGCATCACCGCGAATTCGAGCGTTGCGTCCGCCGCCTCCGTCGTCCGCGCGTCCGCCACGGCCAGCGCCGCTGCCCTTCCGGCGATGCAGTGGACCGACCCGTCCTCTAGGACGGTACAGTGGACCGACCCGTCCACCTTGTGGCTAGGGTCATCGGCCACGCCGGGGTAATAGCGATCTACGGGCAACAAGCCTAAACTGCCGACGAGCGTGGGCACCCACCCGACGAATCCGGTGTCCGGCCCGCCCTCGTCAACGCTGATGCCGTTTGCGTCGGCATCGTCTATTTGCACCTCATAGCGGTAGATCAACTGAGTCGTGAAGGAGCCGGACAGATAGGCTGCCAAGCCAGCGACATCGCCGACCTGAATGCCAATGGACGATTCGCCCTGCACGTACACGGGCGTGTTGAACGTCAGGGCGATATCGATGTTTTCACTTACCAGATAGGTGTCCCCGCTGGCCGGCGTCGATACGATCTCGGTCTGGTAGGCGCGGTGGTAACTGGGACGTCCTTTGATCTCCATCTTGAGAATCAAGCGAGAGCCCCATTTCCAATCGGGATCGCCCGCGGTCCTATAGCCGCAATGATCGTGGATATCCCATCCTTCTTCGGCCCCGGGGTCGTCTTCACTGCTGTAGGTCGAGACGAATTGGGCCACGTTGTCATTTGCGCAACCTGCCGTGCAATCGAGAAGGAAGTAGTACTCCGTGTCCGGCTCCAGATTGGTGTTTTCAGGTGCCCACCACTCATTGGCCGCATAGTCGTTCAATTGGCCTCTAGTGAGCTTAGCGACGCGGGTGAAGCCGGAGCCATCGTAGAGGTAGATGCCTGCGTCTATAGTCATGTACCGGCTCTCATGCGTATCGTGCACATGCAGGACAATGCTCGTCAATTCATATCCGCCGAGATTGGGGCCGGTTCTGAATGCCTGATTCAGTCCGTCCTGAGACGCATCCAGCAATACGGCCCTGTCTGATGGTTGGTCGGTATTCTTCACCAGCGTTCTGATCGGCGGATTGTAGTCCTGGGCGCGAGCATGGGCGGCGACGATAAGGATGGCGGCCACGGCCAGAAACATCGCCCCAGTCCGACGCCAGCCATCCTGGGGTTTGGTGGACACATGGTCTTGCCGTTGCCATAGTCGAACCCGGCGCCTGATATCCAACCCTCTGAGGCCGCGACGGCTTGTCGCCCGCCGTTGTAAGGCCCCTGTTTCCGCATCTGCCACCACCCGCTTGTCAAGGTCGTCAACCAGCATGGTTATCATGACCAGCCTCCCTCTCTTGCATTGCCAGCTAAGATGAAAAACTCCCTCTCTGCCAATGCTTATGCACAAACCGTGCCAAGTTTTTAGCAGATGGGTTAAGTCCTTTGTGTAAAGGATGTTAAGAGGATTGATGCGGGAGGATGGGAGGTTACCGAAATGATGCAGAACTAAACAACTTGCAAGACGCACAATGAAAAGGAGAGGCGTCTAACCATCTGAAATCGCGTTATTTATGGCGAGGCTTGCAGCATTTGCGGAGGCAACTGTTTACTATTGCAACAGTTGCAACAATCGATTCGGAACTGAGGGGTATTCGCCTAGAGGTCGGCTTGGTCGTTACCTAGTCGGTTATTTACTTCTCCACTAGATTGTATTTTCTCAACTTCCGGTACAGGGTCACGCGATTGACATTCAGCACTTGCGCTGCCTTAGTGATATTCCAATCCGAGGCTTCAAGAGCGTGGGCAACGGCTCGCCGCTCAGCTTCCTGCAGCGAAAGGGGTTGGACAGGATCTCTAGGATCTGTTGGAGATGGAACCACGGCGGCGAGTTGAGGCGGGAGGTTGCTGACTTGCAGTCTGTCCGTGGTCTCCAGCAACAGGGCGCGCTCAATGGCATTTCTGAGCTCTCGCACGTTGCCCGGCCAGTCATACGCGAGCAATGTTTGCAGCGCCGCCGGAGAAATCCCGTGCACAGACTCATCGGCGCGTTCGGCATAGTCCTGCAGGAAATGTGACACCAACAAGGGAATATCCTCGCGGTGTTCTCTGAGGGGTGGAATGACGAGGGGAAAAGCAGCTAGGCGATAGAACAGATCCGCGCGAAATCCGCCATCTTTTACCGCGCTTTCCAAGTCTCTATTAGTCGCCGCAATCACGCGGATGTCAATGGGAATCGTGGCTGTTCCACCCACCCGCTGAATTTCTCGCTCTTCTAGGACCCGCAACAATTTGGCTTGCAGCGCAATGGGCATGTCGCCAATTTCGTCGAGCAAAACAGTGCCACCTTGGGCGTGCTCAAACTGCCCGATGCGCCGCGTGGCCGCCCCGGTAAAAGCCCCGCGTTCGTGGCCGAAAAGCTCGCTTTCGATCAGCGTCTCGGGAATGGCCGCGCAATTGACGGCGACAAAGGGATCTGTCTTTCTCGGGCTGTTGTAGTGAATCAGCTTGGCGACGAGTTCTTTACCGGTGCCGCTTTCGCCTTGAATCAGCACCGTAATGTCGCTTTCAGCCGCCCGCTGCATCAGAGCGTACACATCCTGCATGTTTTTGCTTTTTCCCACCATGCCGTCAAAGGCGTACGTCGTCCCCAGTTCGGCGCGCAAGCGCAAGACCTCGGCTTTCATCTGCTCGCTCTCAACCTCTTTGGACACGTCTCGGTACATGACGATATGGCCCATGTTGTGTACGGGTGCTGTCGAGCGATAAAACAGCCGAGGCGTTGAGTCGCCGGCCTCGGCAACTTCTTCCTCCAAGTCGCCCGTGTTGTCCAAGAAAAGCTCGCGTCCCAATTCAGGCAGACCGGGCGGCCGCAGGCGCGCCTCTATGCGTGCCCTGAGATCACTTGGCGGCATCTGCTGCAACTCGCTTTCCGCAGCGTCAAGCAGCTTTTCATACCCCTGGTTAGCCACCTGCAAGCGTCCCTCAGCGTCGAACATGCCGATGGCATCTCCCGTCGCATCGAGCACTGCTTGCAGTCTTTGATTACTGGATTCCAGTTGCCGATTACTATCTTCAAGTTCCCGCCGGTACTTTGCCAGCTCCTGTTCGATGTTCCACTTGCCAGTAAGCGAAAGCGTGATCTGCTGAATCTCCTCGCGCGAAAACGGCTTGCGGATGTAGAGCAATTTGTGCAGCAATTCCATGTCATTGACGATCTCGGGCAGCGTCTTATCCGAGTACGCGGTCATGATGACGATTTCGATATCCTGCTCGAATTGCCGAATCTGGCGCACGGTTTCAACGCCATCCGTGCCCGGGGGCATTCTGACGTCAATGTAGGCCAGCGCAAAGGGACGGTTCGATTCCTGGGCTGCTTTGACCATTGCGCCGGCTTCCTCCCCGCTTGCCGCATGGGAGAGTTCAAACTGCGGCAGAACGAGTTTATCGCTCTGCGCGACAAACGCTGCCGCCAGCTCATCCGTTGCCCTCTTGGTAGAGCCGGAGGCCAGCATCTCTTCAAAGTCGTTGTGAATTTCCTCTTGGTCATCAACGATCAGCACGCGATAGTTCCAAGAGTCGTTTGATTTCATAAAGCCGCCTTTACAGTTGCTCGATCATGAGGGACTAGTTCGCAATGGATGGTTGGAAGGTTCGCAGCGATAGAACGCGCAGACGACATCAGGAAGAGGGTTCCGACGTGGCTTCCCCATCGCGGTCGGCGGAATCGAGCCGCAGCGAGACGCGCATGGTGGTGCCGGTGCCATAGCCGTCGCTCAAGGGTTGAATTTTCCCCCCAGAGCCCGTGACAAAATTGGCCGCCGAATGGAGACCGAGTCCGCTCCCTTCTCGTTTCGTCGTATAACCCGCCCCAAAGATCGCTTTGAGGTTTTTCTGCTCAATGCCAATGCCGTTGTCTTGCACCTCAAGAACGAGAAAATCTCGTCGGACATACGCTCTAATCTCAATGCGCGGCTGTCCCTTGAGCCCGCCTGATTTCTTCAACTCATCGATAGCTTCCATCGCATTCTTGAGCAGATTGACCAGCATCTGATTAAACTGGCTCTCCTGAATGCGAATTTCTTCAGGCGCATTGTCGCAGTTCACCTGCGTCTGAATGCCCCTGCTGGCAAACGAGTCTTGCACGATTTTTAGGGCACTGGAGATAGCCTGGCGCAGGTCGACGTCTTTGCTGGTCATGGCTTTGCTGTCAAAGCCCCGTTGTGCACGGACAATATCCACGATGTGGCTCGTCTGGCTGTTGACGCGTTCAACCGTGCGGATCAATTACCGATTCTGCTCGACGAAATCCGCGGCGAGAGCCAGCAGAAACGGCCGCACTTGTTGGCCTTGCGGATCGTGCTGGACATAGTCGCCCCAATCCTCCTCATGCGCCTCGACGGTCTTTGACAAGGCCGCTAAGCGTTCGATCAGCGGATTGTTCGCCAACTCTTCTTTCAGAGTTCCAATGCCGATGGCCACGCTGGTAATGGCATTGCCGATGTTGTGCAGGATAGTATCCATTACCTCTAGGCGGCCTTGCGCGAAGGCCTGGGCTAGGGCTTCTTCGGCCCGCACTCTCTCCGTCACATCGCGAAAAACCACGACCCCACCGCGAGCCGTGGTGCCGGGCGACGCAATGGGCCTGCCGTTGGAGCTGATATAGACCCCCTCCGGCTTGGCCGCCGTGCGGATGAACATCTCCATCTCATCGGTCGCCTCCCCGCGCAGGGCGCGCACGAGCGGTAGTTCCTCGGTTGGAACGGGCGTGACTTTATCGGGATAGAAAATGCTGTACTCCTCCGTCCCGTGTTTGAAGACCGTATCCACCCTCCCTCCGATAATGCGTTCCGCACTCTGATTAAAAGTGAGGTCGCCCTTCTCATCAGCGACGATCACGCCGTCGCTGATGCTGTCAAAAATGGCCAGCATGAGTTGGATCTGATGCTGCAGATCGTCAACAGTGTTTTTCACTTTGTTCTCAATTCCCTATGCTCGGAGACATGCTTCCTCGGCGAAGTGCTCGCCGTGGCAAGTTGCGCAGGGCACGAAGACTCCCGGCGTTAGTTGCGCGTCATTTTTTTACGGGCTACTATGATACCCAAATTGTCGGGGGATCACAAAGGGATCTGTCGATCCTTTGCGACTGGGATCCCCAAGTAAAACAAGGAATAACGCTATGGCCGACGGCCTTTACGACCTAGTGATAGAACGCGATGTAATGGTGGAAATGCGCGACGGAGTGCGGCTGGCGACCGACCTGTACTTCCCCGCCCGCGATGG
Source organism: Candidatus Latescibacterota bacterium (assembly GCA_022827835.1). Classification (GTDB taxonomy): domain Bacteria; phylum Latescibacterota; class UBA2968; order UBA8231; family UBA8231. The sequence continues at coordinate 9,061 of JAJEIO010000001.1, read as the reverse complement.
CCAGCCAGTGCCCGGCAAGTTCCCCGCAGTCTTTCACCGCACGCCCTACGACAAAAGCGACGTGGAGCGCAACAGCAACTACGGCCGGTTTTTCGCCCAACGCGGGTACGTGGCCGTCTATCAAGACTGCCGAGGGACGTTCCAGTCCGAGGGGGATGTGAACTTCCTCCTGCCCGAGGCCGAGGACGGGTACGACACCTTGCAGTGGATCGACCAGCAGCCGTGGAGCAACGGTAAGGTGGGGTCGTGGGGAACCTCGTGGTCGGGCTGGACGCAGACGGCCATGGCGGCGTTGGGGCCGACCAACCTCAAGGCCATGGTGGTCAATATGAGTGGAGCCGACGCGCACGAGTCTTCCGTGCGGCACGGCGGCGCGTTGGAGTTGCGATTTTTGGCGTGGGCGTTTTGGCATTCCGCGGCCAACACCCAGCGTGCGCTAAAAGCCGACCCATCCGTTGACGCAGCTCTAAACATAGGCGCACCGGCCTTTGCCGACTGGCTCGCGCGGATGCCGCTCCGCAAAGGACAGACCCAGCTCAAATTGGTACCGCCCTACCAAAAGTGGGCACTGGACTTGCTGACCAAGGCCGACTACGACGAGTACTGGCAGCATCCCAGTTACGCGCCAGCGCTCTTTTGGGATGACTTCCCAGATGTGCCGACTCTGATCATCGGAGGCTGGTACGATTCGTACACGCGCTCGACATGCAAAAACTACGAGGGATTAACGGCGCGTAAGCAGGGGCCAGTGCAGATGCTCATGGGGCCGTGGACGCACGGGACGCAAACGCTGGAGCAGAGCTTTGCCGGCGACGTAGAATTCGGCGAGGACGCAGCGCTAGACGATTTCCGCGACCTGCATCTGCGCTACTTCGACTGGACGCTCAAGGGCGTTGATAATGGCGAGGCAAACGCACCACCCGTGCGGATCTTTGCCATGGGCGGCGGCGGAGGCTATCGCACCAGCAGTGGCCGGCTTTTCCACGGCGGACATTGGCGCGACGAGGCCGAGTGGCCACTAGCCCGGACGAACTACATCAAGTACTATCTGCACGGCGACGGCACCTTGTCGCCAGAAGAGCCAGCCACAGAAGGCGGCGATACAGTCTATCGCTTCGACCCAGCCAATCCGGTGCCCTCCATTGGCGGCAATGTCTCCTCGCTTTCCGAGATGGGTCCGCTGCCGCCGGGCGTGGGTGCTTCCGCCAATGCGCCGTGGCGGGCGCGGACGGAGCAATTGATGGAGCCGGGCGGGTTCGATCAGACGGAGGGCCCGGAGTTTTACGGCTGTGAGCCGCCCTATCTACCGCTGGGCTCGCGACCGGATGTGTTGGTCTTTGCCACTGAGCCGCTGGCCGAGGACGTGGAGGTGACCGGACCGATTGAGGTGCAGTTGTGGGTCTCGTCATCAGCACCAGATACGGACTTTACCGCCAAGCTGATCGATTGCTATCCACCGAGTCGCTGGTATCCGCATGGCTACGCGCTCAATCTGACCGATAGCATCGCGCGCTTGCGCTACCGCAACGGGCGCGAAAAGGGCGAGCTGCTAACGCCGGGCGAGGTCGCCGAACTGACGATTACCCTCTATCCGACGAGCAATGTGTTTGCCGCCGGGCATCAGATCCGCCTCGACATTTCCAGCTCGAACTTCCCCCGCTTCGATGTCAATCCCAACACCGGCGACCCCATCGGCCAGGAACGACGACGCCAGGGAGCGGACAACAGAGTTCACCACAATGCGGCGCAGGCGTCGCACGTAGTATTACCGATTATTCCAACTTAGGAGAAATACATAATGGAGCAGTTGCAGTTGGCCCTCGTGGGCTGTGGAGGCATGGCCGGAGCGCACGTGCGCGGCTTGGAGGAGTTAGCGCAGGCCGGGATTGACGATATACAGGTGGTAGCCTGTTGCGACTTGGTGGAGGCGCAGGCGCAACAGCGGGCCGACGAGATCGCCGAGTTCCAGGAGCACAAGCCGGAGATCTATACCGACGTGGAGAGGATGCTCACACACGTGGAGGACCTAGACGCGGTGGACATCTGTGCTCTGCACTCGCAACACCACATCCTCGCCGTTGCCTGCCTAGAGGCGGGCAAGCACGTGATCATCGAAAAGCCGCTGGCGATCACCTTGCGCGCCGGCCGTAAGATCCTCAACGCGGCTGTGGACAACCGCTGTCAACTCGCCGTAGCGGAAAATTACCGCCGCTCGCCGCAGGAGCGAGCCAGATCTTGGACGGTAGCCAGCGGAAGGATCGGCCAGCCGCGCACTTTCTACTGGCTGGAAGCGGGCTTGCGATTGGGCAAGTGGGGTTGGCGCAACTTCAAGCGCGACGCCGGAGCCGGCTGGATCCTCGACGGAGGCGTGCACTTTGCCGATCTGTTCCGCTATCACTTGGGCACTGAGGCGCGACAGGTAGTGGCGCGGGCGCACAGCTTTGAGCCGTATCGCTATGACGAGCCGGTCGAGCGCGAGGGGGCTTGGCCGGTGGATGTAGAGGACTGTGCAATGGCGCTGATTGACTTTGACGGCGGCGCGGTGGTGCAGTGGACTTGGCAAGGTTCTGCGCCGGGACAGGACTTCGGCAAGCGCGTCCTCTACGGCAGCGAGGGCTGCATCGACTGGGAGAGCGGACTGTGGACGCGCACCGGCGAAAACACACCTAACGAGTCATTGATCGAGGCGTATCAGAGTAGCCTCGCAGAAGACGAACGAGAGCGGCTTTTCCCCAGTGGAGTGGAGAATCCCATCTCAACCGAGCTGAAGGATTTCGCCGATGCGGTTCGGGGACAGGGCACGCCCGAAGTGGATGGCCTAGACGGCTACCGCTCGCAGGCGATCTGCATGGCGATTTTTGAGTCGGAGTGGTTTAACCGCCCGGTGAGTTTGGCCGAGATCGAGCGCGGCGACTTGGAGGGCTATCAGGCCGAGATTGATCAGGCGCTGGGGATTGATTAGACGTTAGATGGCGAATTTTTCTCAAACAAACAGCAATTGACCACTTGCCTTATATATTGTATGATCGAGACGACGAGGAACTTAAAGCTCCTAAAGGAACAATATGGACGAAATCATTATATCGACTCTTGCCGAATTTCACGAACAATTGCCGCAGTTTACGGAAGGAGATACAAATAGCTTTCTTTATCGAGGTCAATCTAACGCCGAGTGGACAGTTAATTGTTCCGCCGCTCGCCGTTTGGCCGAACGCTCTCCTACACCTATAAGCCTTTACCAGCTTATAGGGCCTTTGCTCATACCTTATTTGGAGTTTCTAACCGATAGAGCTAGGCTGTATGGTTTCATTCCACCCGGCTTTAGCGAAACCCCAGACGGCTTGGAACTTTTGGCGCAATTGCAACATCAAGGAGCGGCGACCGGGCTAATAGATTTTACCCGTCAGCCATTGGTAGCCCTATGGTTTGCCTGTAACGAAGCCGATGAAGAGAATGGGGCTGTCTATATTCTTCCTCGTGCCGTAACAGAGGAGATAAGAAAGCGTGAAGAATTTGAAGGACGAGAAATACGGTCTTTCTATGAGGGCGATAAATTGTGGTCGTGGGAGCCACCAGTACGCGGCAACCGCATTGTTGCACAAAGTTCCGTTTTTGTTTTTGGCGTTGCGGATATTTCTTTTTCTAAAATAGAGCTAACAAAATTAACTATTCTCTCAGAGAACAAAGGTGATATTCTCAAACAACTTGAGTCCATATACGGCGTCAATGAAGAAATACTATTTTCCGATTTTTCGGGGTACGCCGTCGCCAATGCCTCTAACAAAACTTTTGATTTTAACGCAATCTCCTTTTAACGGAATAAATCAAAATGAACTCAGATAGAAAAATAGATAACGAGGCAGCAACTCACTATGATTATGGATTGATATATCATGCGATCAATAAGCTCCAAAAGGCTATTGCACAATATGACGAGGCGATCCGTCTTGAGTCGAAGTATGCCAAAGCCTACAATAATCGGGGCCTTGCCAAGGCTACGCTTGATCAGTACGATGACGCGATAAAGGACTATGACGAAGCGATCTGCTCCGACTCGGAATATGTCGAAGCTTACTGTAACCGAGGGCTTGCGCGGGCTGCTCTTGGCGAACATGAAGCGGCGATAGCCGACTATGACGAGGCCCTATCGATCAATCCGAGATATGTCGAAGCCTACAATAACCGAGGGCTTGCGCGGGCTGCTCTTCGCCAGTATAAGGCAGCGATAGAGGATTTTGACAAGGCCCTATCGATCAATCCGAGATATGCCGAAGCCCACTACAACCGAGATAGCGCCATGCTTCAGATTGGCTGGCCGCAGGCAGTGATAGAGGATTATGACGAGGTAATAGCACGTAATCCGCAACATGCCAAAGCCTACAACAATCGAGGCAATGCTAAGGCGTCCCTTGGTCAGCATGAAGCGGCGATAACCGATTATGACGAGGCAATTCGCCTTGACCCACAATATTCCACCGCTTACAACAATCGAGGCAATGCCAAAAGCCAACTGCGTCAGCATGAAGCGGCGATTTTCGACTACGACAAGGCAATACATTTGAATCCGAGATATGCTGACGCCTATAGCAACCGAGGTAATGCTAAAGATCAGCTTGGACATCGCGAAGCTGCGGTCGCCGACTATGACAAAGCGATAGCTCTCAACCCGCACGATGTCGCAGCCTACTATAACCGGGGTGTTACCAAAGCAGACCTTCTGAAACACTCAGCGGCTATTGAGGATCTCAAGCACGCGAGAACCTTGGCACAAGAGCAAAAACTTACAGAAATTTTACGGCTTGTAGAACAAAAACTGGATAAGCTGGGGTGACCAAAGAGCTATAGCAGAAGACGCAGAATCTGCTGGACGCCGCCAGTCGGAAGTTGCCTCTGGTAATCACCTCAGCAGACCATCTCCTTTCTGCCTTGAAGACCTCTCCATTCACCCCCTAACCTCTACCTCAAACTTCTCAAAACGCTCCCAAAATTTCCTGAAGCAATTCAGGATACCGCCGCCGCAACTCCAGTAGCCTGCTAGCTGTTCCCATCGGCGTCAAGAAAGCCGAGCGCGGAATCCGTTGCTTCTCTTGCAGAATGCCGCCGCGCTGCTCTACGTCCTGAATGGCGATAGCTCCTTGGCCAAGCACGTAGAAGAGCTCCGGTTCAAGCTGCACGAGGGCCGGAAGATCTCTCGGTTCAGCGCGCCCAATCGCAGTGCCGACGTACACGGCGACTTTTCCACCCGCGATAAATCCCGGCTCGTTCCCTTCCCACACGAACTGCACTCCTTCGGGCACACTCTCCAAGGGAAGCGGCGACACCACACCGGCAGGGTCTAGCGAGAACGGACGAATCGACCTTGCGAAGGCGACCTTGCAACCGATCTCTTCAAATGCCTCTCTAGACAGAGCATCCTCAATGGTCTCGCCTTCCTCGACAGTGCCACCAATACAGCCCATGCCAATCAAGACTCCCTCTCGCTGACGCCTCCATTTCGCCGGCTTCTGGAGTTCAAAGAGAAATCTATTTTCGACTTTTAAAAGGATTGCGACGCCAATGATCAAAGCGCGGATTCTTACTTTCTGATGGCGTTGTTAGACGCACGAAACCACCAATTAGGCGACGAACCTATAATACGTGCCATCTTGGAATAACCCTCACTTCTTGGATGAGCGCCGTCGTTCCTCTCCACTTCCCGTTTATAGGCGTCATCCGTGCATAGTGCAGAAAAAAGATCAATGTACGGAACGCCAAGTGCTTTTGTCTCGCGAGCAAACGCAAGCGAGAGGCTTTCGATTCTCTCATTTTGTTCATCGTCAATAACCGGCGGCGGACCAACCATAAGCACTTTGTATCGCCTAGCTCCGCGCAGAATCGCTCGGACGTTCGCGCAAGATTCCACAGAATCGACGCGCATTTTCCCATTCTCAATGCTCGTATCGTTGACGCCACATGAGAAGACTATGCGTCCATCGCAAAAATCGGGCAGCCGAAGACCGCATTCACTCTCCCAGCACAACAGAATATCCTTGCTCGTATTGCGCCGAATACCAAGGTTGTAATAGGTAACGGATATATCGCTCGCACTGGCCATAGCACACAGACGCCCGGCCCACCCGAGAGCCGCTTCGTCACCGGTACCATTAACGAGAGAATCGCCGATAAAACAGATTCTTATGTCCTGTGTCATTTCGTTATAATCTGTGCAGCAAACCTGGCGCACATCTCCGCTATGATCTATGTATGTGTTCGACTGAACTCAAGGAGGCAGTCCCGGACGCGATCCGATGACTGGTCGGGCGGCATCACCGGCCAAAACGTGGATTCGGGGAGCAACTCGCGGAGATAATGCGCGCCCGACGTCGCGTGCGCTGGATCGTCTCCCGGGATAACGAGCGCCGGGGCCTTAGTTCCCAGCAACTCCTCCGGCTCCGCACCCGGCGGCGTATCGCGACTGAATAGTCCGTGCATACTCGCGGCTACCACACCAAGGTAGTGATCAAGGTCTTGGGTCTGGAATGAATCCGCGAAGGCAGGGTTGCGCACTATAGTCGACGCCCATGGTCCCGCTTCGGGATCCTGCCAGAACGACCCGCCCTCGTGTGTACGTTTTACTATGCTTGCAAGTCCGTTTTTGCGGGCAAACTCAAGGTGGCGGGCGAAGCGTTCACGACCATTCATCTTCCAACGGTAACCGCCGACCGGCCAATGAAGCATCAAGGCGCGCGTTGCCTCGGGAAAGCGAGCAGCGAATGCCAGAGCCACTGAGCACCCCATGCAGCCTCCGAGTACCGTGGCTTGGGAGATGCCCAGAAAATCGAGCAACCCTTTAGCTTGAGAGGCAAATAGAGACCAACTTAGCTTCTCGACAGATCCGCCAGACGCTCCCGATTCACGGCGATCGTACGCGATCACGGTAAATTCGTTCGCGAACGTGTCAAGTACTTGCATGTCCTGCCACAGGCCAGGCCTAGACCATTTCTCGATTGTGGCGTCAAAACCACCGGGTGCCAGCATAAGCAAGGCTGGCCCCTCTCCCCGTACGATGTAGTTCACTTCTAGCCCATCTACAATTGCCGTAGCTGACATGGAGCACTCCTATTTTTTCTCTTCTCATAAGAAACAATGGTCATTCTGTCGTCGACCTCTTGAGTGAGCCCAGTCTTTCTATAGCCCATTTTCTCATAGAAATGACAGTTTCTCTCCTCTTGAAGAATCGTCTTAAGTTCCCAGTACTCCGCATCAACAACGTCCTCAATAAGTATGATGACCTCCTGACCATAACCCTTTCCCTGATGCTCTGGGACGATGAACATTGGACTGATCCTTGTTCGCTTGGTTTCGTCATTGTAAACAATCCTAATCGCCCCAATTTGAACACAATCAAGGATGATGAAGTAGTAACTAGCGTTCGGTTGCTTTAATCTGTTGACAATTTGTTTGACCTCTTCATTGGCTGGATTCGTTCCATGATCTTGGTACTTGCGAAGCAGTGGCAAGAATGACTTAACCTGAAGTCGGTGAATAGCTTCGGCGTCTCTAATAGATGCTTTTTCTAGTCTGATTCGCATAATCTTCTCGCGGAAGTGTTCGCCACAGGATGAACTCACGCGAGGTTGCGTATTATGCTTGGCAACTCGTCGAGATCGTCAATCACTGCATCTGCAATCTCAGGTGCCTCCCAGTACTCATCCCGCTTCCAAATCGCTTTCATCCCAAAGGACTTAGCACCCCGAATGTCGGCCTCTGAATTGTCGCCAATCATGACAGCTTGATTTGGCGAGACACCCAAGTTGTCGGTCGCCCGGCGGAAGATTTCCGCATCCGGTTTGGCAACTCCTTCGGCTTCCGAGATCAATATGGTGTCGAAATAGCGAGCGATCCCCAAACCATCAATCTTCGGCTGCTGCGAATCAACTGCCCCGTTCGTGACGAGTCCCATCTTTAAGTCTTGTTTCTTGAGTATGGTAAGCGTCTGATGGGCTTGGGGAAACGGAACGCATATATGGGGAAAGTAGGTCAGGAAATCATCCAACAATCTCTGCCAAGTACCGGGCGAAAGAGCGAAGTCGCGTTCAATGTGTCTAAACAGCTCCTCCTTATCGGCGTGGCCGTGTGCGTCCAACTCAATTACTATCTCCATGTATTCGCCAAATGGCAGAGCGTGAAGGTCATCGGCTAGTCGTTCGACCTGACCGTACAGATACACTCTAAGGCAGCTAAGCCGATCCAACAGAGTTCCGTCGAGATCGAAGAGTACTGCTTGTAACATTGGCACCTAACTTCTGTGAGTCAGAGATTAGATAGTCGTCGCCAAAACTCGCCATCAACATGGCTGCGTTAAAGCACGCCCAAAGTCTCCAGTCGTTTGCGTAATTCGATCTGCACAGGTTCCGTTAATTCCACCAGTGGAAGTCGAATACCAACGTCAATCCTGCCCATAGCGTTGAGCGCCCACTTGGTTGGAATGGGGCTCGTCTCCATGAACAGGGCCTCGTGAATCGGCTGTAGCTTGGCATCCAACGCACGGGCCTTGTCGTCTCCGTCGATAAACGCTCGGCAGAACTCGGCCATGGCCGCTGGCAAGACATTGGCGGTCACCGAAATCGCCCCGACGGCTCCGTAACCCGCCATAGTAAGCGTCTGCGCGTCCTCGCCGGACAGCAGGACGAAGTCGTCGGGCACCAGCGCCTTGATCTCGGCGACGCGACTGGGGTCGCCACACGCCTCTTTGATCCCGACGATCGAATCGACAGCAGACAACCGAGCTACGGTCTCAGCCTGCATGTCGCACGCCGTGCGCGGTGGCACATTGTAGAGAACCATCGGCAGATCCACGGCCTCGGCAATGGCGCAATAGTGCCGGTAAAGGCCCTCCTGAGTCGGCTTGTTGTAGTACGGCGTCACCGACAGACAGTAGTCGGCACCGTCGCCATGCGCCGCCCGAGTGAACTCGATGGCCTCGGCAGTCGCGTTAGCACCGGTACCTGCAACCACCGGCACGCGGCCATTCACCCGGCGCACCACGGCTTCGATCACTTGTTTCTGTTCGGCGTGAGTC
>JAJEIO010000023.1 GCA_022827835.1 Candidatus Latescibacterota bacterium | reverse complement strand
GGAGAATTTGCCTCCGGGTCTGGCGTTTGATCCCGCATCTCGGACGATTTCGGGTACGCTGGATGCGGATGCGACGTATGCTGCTGAGAGCGATGGCTATGCGTTGACGTATCAGGTGAAGGATCAGGATGGCGATGGTCCCGAGGCTTTGGAGTTCACGATAGTGGTGCATGGTATGCCTAGCTTCGGTGCTCAGGTTGTAGACGACCAGTTATACACAGCCGGCGATGAGGTAAGCTTAGGTCTTCCAGAGGCGGCAGGTGGGAATGGCGCGTTGACGTATAGTTTGGAAGGGGACTTGCCGCCGGATCTGTCGTTTGATGACGCGGCTCGGACGATTTCAGGTACGCTGCCGGCCGATTACTTGTATGTTGCCGAGGGGTATGCGTTGACGTATGGGGTGGCCGATGTCGATGGCGATGCTGTGACGTTGCGTTTCACGATTGCGGTGAATGGCATACCTAGCTTCGGCGATCAGGTTGTAGAAGACCAGCAGTACACGGCGGGTGAGGCGGTGAGCTTGGAGTTGCCAGAGGCGGTTGGTGGGAATGTGGCATTGACATATACCTTGGAAGGGGAGTTGCCTCCGGGTCTGGCGTTTAATCCCACGGCTCGGACGATTTCGGGTGAGTTGTCGCCTAATGTGTCGTATTCTCCCGAAGGGTATGGGTTGACGTATCGGGTGGCGGATGTCGATGGCGAAGAGCCGGCCCCGTTGACCTTCACGATCTCAGTAAATGGTATGCCCTTCTTCGAGGGATCTATTACGAATCAGTGGGTTCCTGAAGGGGAGGAGATGGCCCCGTTGGAGTTGCCTGCGGCTTTGGGCGGCAACGGCGAGTTGACCTATAGCTTGAATGAGGAGAATTTGCCTCCGGGTCTGTCGTTTGATGCCGCGTCGCGGACGATTTCGGGTACGCCGGAGCTTCATGTGTCGCATCCTGCCGAGGGCTATGCGTTGACGTATCAGGTGACGGATCAGGATGGCGATTCGGCTGAGTTGACCTTCACCCTGACAGTCGATGGTAATCCTACCTTTTTTGACGCGGTCATTGAGGATCGAATCTTGCGTCAGAATGAGGCGATGGATTCGTGGGAATTCCCTGCGGCTGCGGGCGGCAACGGCGACTTGACATATACTTTAGATATGAATGTGCCGGGTCTGAACTTCGACGCTGCGTCTCGGACGCTTTCGGGCACGCCGACGCACACTGGCGTGTATCGCTTGGTCTATCAGGTGGAGGATATCGATGGCGATTCGGCTGAGTTGACCTTTCACATAACGGTAGATGGCGCGCCCAGCTTTAGCGGGGACGTGGCTAACCAGACGTACATAGATGGTGAGGCGATTGAAGACTTGGTGTTGCCCTTGGCTTCGGGTGGCAACTTGCTCTCGCTAAATCCGGACGGCGAGGTCGTGTTCGGGGAGTTGACGTATACCCTAGATAACGTGCCGCCGGGTCTGACGTTTGACCCCAACCCCATGTCGCCGATGCTTTCGGGCACACCGGCGGAGGTCGGAACGTATACGTTGACGTATACGGCTCACGACTCCGACGACAATATGACTGCTGAGGACGCAGCTATCCTCAGCTTCGAGGTTCGAGTGGAAGAATCGGCTACGGACCGTTTTGCGGAGCTCAACGAACAGATATTGTCCAAGTACGCATTGGCTATTGCCGATGGAACGAATCGCGCCATCGAAAATCGCCTTGAGCATATGGACAGAGCCGGCGATGTGAATAGGTCTTTTCGCTTCGCCGCTGAGTCTTCTCTCTACAACATGATTCAGTCCGGCCGGATATTCGAGAATCGTCCGGTCAATCTAGCACAGGTTATGAATGGATCGTCCTTTGCAACGCCGTTCGGTTTTGGCAGAGGATGTATCCTTTGTCCCGGCAGTCCTACATTCTGGGGCCGGGGAGATTATGGTCAAATGTCTAGCGACGACGGTTCGCTGGATTGGGAGGGCAACCTAAGCCGTGCTCAGATTGGTTTGGACGCCCGGCCAGGTGCCGAAATGCTAACCGGTTTGGCGCTGTCGTGGGCCCAAGGATCGTTCGATTATACCGCCCCGTTGCTCGGTGAAGAGCGAGTCGACGGTACCTATGAGACTCGCATGTTGAGCCTGCATCCGTACGTCGGGTTCTCGCCAGGGCGGTTGGGGGTATGGTTGACGGCGGGTTTAGGGCGCGGCAACCTCGATATTGACGACGAACAGGGAACTATAGGCCAGCAGTCGAGTGATACATCGCTGCGGACTGCAAGTGTAGGGGCTAGCGGTGACTTGCTCGCCAGCGGGCCGACTCAGTTGCGGATCAAGGCTGCGGCCACAGTTGCCCAAGTCGAAGTCGAGGGGGGAGCTCTCGATGTTGGCGAGGGTGGAAACCGGATCGCCGAACAGACCGTGAGTGCTAACCGCTTGAGGCTGGCACTTAAAGCCTCCCATGCTTACGAAGCGGGTATGGATGGGCAGGTGACACCTGAGTTAGAGGTTGCTCTGCGCCAAGATGGCGGCGACGGACTGACCGGGGCCGGCGTAGAAGTTGGCGGTGGCCTGCGCTATGAGGGAGGTGGCTTCACGCTGGAAGCTATGGCGCGGAGTCTGGTAAGTGACGGCGACGACGCGGTCGAATACCAAGAATGGGGGGCACATCTGCTGCTCCAGCGCTCGGCTGGCACCAATGGTCGAGGGTTGTCGTTGCGGGTGATGCCGACCTACGGCACGCAGGCGAACAATCTGACGCTGTGGGAGCGCAGCGTAGCCGAGATAGCGGACCGGGGTACGATGAACGCGCAAGGCCAGCTCAGAGCCGAGGTCGGCTACGGTTTAGCCGCACTTGGCGGTCGGGGAGTATACACTGTATACAGCGGAATGACGCAAGCACCAGAGCGCATGCAGTTGCGCTTAGGTACGCGCTTTGAGGTGGATTCGTCGATGTCGGTGAGCCTCGAGAGTTCGCGCTGGCAGCGCATGGCCGGTGCCGCTGAACACGGCCTCCTGTTGCGTGGACGTCTGGTCTTTTAATTGATTCATACACATGTAGCACAGTATACGACACACGCTTCCGGAGCCAGGCTTTGGGAGCGTGTGTCGTATTATGCTGTGGCCTGTCTTTCTCTACTTTGTATTCTCATTCGACCTCACTTCCACAGCCGGACGAGTACATAACTATTGTGTCTGGTCTGCCCCGTTCTGGCACCTCGATGCTGATGAAGATGTTGGCTGCGGGCGGATTGCTGCCCCTAACAGACGGTATCCGCGAGGCCGACGCCGACAATCCCGGGGGATATTACGAGTTCGAGAAGGTCAAGCAGCTAGAAAAAGATACTACATGGCTCGAATTGGCGAGGGGTAAAGCCGTCAAGGTCATATCCCAATTGCTCGACCAATTGCCCCTCTACAAGTCGTACAAAATCGTGTTCGTCCTCCGGAAAATGGACGAGATTTTGGCTTCGCAGCGGGCGATGTTGGCACGGCGAGGACAGCCCTGTGACCGGGTTTCCGACGCCGAGATGGCCGACGCCTTCGGTCGGCATTTGAGTGCAGTGCAACAATGGTTGGCCGAGCACCCGCAAATGGAGGTGCTCTATGTCAACTACTCTGCTGTCTTGTGCGACCCGCTCGCCACAAGCCACGAGATCAAGGATTTTCTCGCCCTCCCCTTAGATGTGCGACAAATGGCTAGCGTGGTTGACGAGAGCTTATATCGCCAGCGCGGATCCTGACTGCTCGTCGAGTCCTTCGCACTAACCTTATTGACAATTTTATGAGTATCGCACAGATTCGCAATCTCTCCATCATTGCCCACATTGATCACGGCAAATCAACGCTAGCGGACCGCCTGCTCGAAAAAACTGCGACCCTAACAGCCAAGCAGATGCAGGAGCAGGTACTCGATAGCATGGATTTAGAGCGCGAGCGGGGCATTACAATCAAGGCCCACGCCGTGCGAATGCACTATCAGGCAGCCGACGATAGGATATATCAATTCAACTTGATCGACACGCCGGGACACGTGGATTTTACCTATGAGGTGTCACGTAGTTTGGCGGCCTGCGAAGGGGCGATATTGGTCGTCGATGCCACACAGGGAGTGGAAGCCCAGACCGTAAGCAATTTGCTGTTGGCGCTAAACAGCGACTTGGTCGTCATCCCGGTGCTCAATAAAATCGACATGCCCGCAGCTCAGGTCGAGGCAGTGCAGCAACAGGTGCTTGATCTTCTGGGAGGGGAAGCCGAGGATATTTTGCAAATCAGCGCCAAAGAGGGGGTTGGGATCGAGGAGGTAATGGAAGCTATTGTCGATCGCATACCACCGCCGGCCGGGTGTCAGCAGGAGCCGTTGCGAGCACTGATTTTTGATTCGCTCTACGACCAGTACCGAGGTGTAATTTGCTTTATCCGAGTCGTTGATGGACGCATCCACAAGGGGCAGAAAATTCGCTTCTACTCCACTGGACGGCTCTACGAAGTCGAAGAAGTCGGCCACTTGGTCTTAAACCGGGTGCCAGCTCAAGCACTTGAGACCGGCGAAGTCGGCTATTTCATCGCTGGAATCAAAGAGCTAGCCGAGGCTCACGTTGGTGACACGGTCGTTGATGCAGAGGCGGAAGTAGAGCCGTTACCTGGGTACCAACCGCTCAAACCCATGGTTTTCAGCGGCCTTTATCCCGTTATCCCAGAGGAATACGAGGTGCTGCGCGACGCTTTAGAGCGGCTCAAGCTCAACGACGCCGCGTTCTCCTATGAGCCGGAGACCTCGCCAGCGTTGGGTTTTGGTTTTCGCTGCGGCTTCCTAGGTCTTCTGCACATGGAGATCGTCCAGGAGCGCCTCGACCGCGAGTACCAAGTCGAAATCATCACGACCTTACCCAATGTACTCTACCAGATTCTGACCAAGGATGGGGAACTGATCGACGTGGACAATCCCTCTTTGCTACCGCCTGCTGCTGAGATCGACGAGGTGCGCGAGCCGATTCTCGCCGTCCAGATCTTGGTGCCGAGGGATTATATCGGCGCGGTGATGAAAATTTGCACAGACCGGCGCGGGAGCTACCGCAATACCGAGTATCTCGATGGCAGCCGGGCGATTCTGAGTTTTGAGATGCCTTTGGCCGAAGTGGTGATCGACTTCTATGATCGCCTCAAGTCGGTGTCGCGGGGTTATGCGTCATTCGATTACGAGCATCTGGAGATGCGGACCGGCCAACTGTCTAGGCTTGATATTATGATTAATGGCGAGCCGCTGGACGCGCTCTCAGTGATCATTCATCGCGACAAGGCCTATGAGTGGGGCCGGCAGCTCTGTACTAGGCTCAAGGAACTAATCCCACGACAGATGTTCGAGGTGGTCATCCAAGGGGCAGTGGGGAGTAAGGTGATCGCCCGCGAGGTTGTTAAGCCATTCCGTAAAAATGTGACGGCCAAGTGCTACGGCGGCGATGTGACCCGTAAACGCAAATTGATCGAAAGGCAGAAGGAAGGCAAGAAGCGTATGAAGCAGTTCGGGAAGGTGGAAATTCCCCAAGAAGCGTTTTTGGCCGCGCTCAAAATGGAAGCCTGATTTATGAGCAAGAGGCGTACTTGCCGACTCTGCGTCCCTTAATCCCACAAAAGTAAATAATGGCGTTGGGCCTCTATATCCACGTTCCGTTTTGTCCGCAACGCTGTCCCTACTGCGCCTTTGCCACGATTGTCGGCCAAGAAGACCGCCACAGCCTATATGCCGAAGCGATATGCCGAGAAATTGAGTCTTGGGCCCATTTATCGGGACCGGTGGAGACTGTGTTCTTGGGCGGAGGCACCCCGAGCCAAGTCGAGCCGGCGTTAATTGGGCAGATGCTTGAGGCAGTTCAGCGACATTTGGGGCTACACCCAGACGCGGAAATTGCGATTGAAGTCAACCCTGGGACCGTTGACCGCGAAAAATTCGCAAGGCTAAAGGCGTTCGGGTGCAACCGCATCAGCATTGGCGCGCAGGCTTTGCGTGATGCCGATCTGCGGCACTTGGGACGGCAGCATAGCTCAGCCGATGTCGAGAGGGCGTACGAAGCGGCCAGAGCGGCTGGTTTTGCCAATGTGAGCTTGGATTTGGTGGCCAATGTACCTAGGGGCTCAGAGGTCGATTGGCACTTTAGTGTCGAGCGGGCTATAGCCTTGGCCCCAGAGCACCTTTCGGTCTATAGCCTCACCATTGAAGAAGGTACGATCTTCGCTCAACGACAGCGTCAGGGCTTGCTGGAACCTGTCGCGGACGACTGTCAGGCTCGCACCTTGGAATGGACCGACGCTCGGTTAGTGACGGCGGGCTATGAACACTACGAGATTTCGAACTACGCCCGTCTTGGCTATCGCTCGCGCCACAACTGGGGCTACTGGACGGGGGTTCCTTACTTAGGTGTTGGGCTCGGGGCCCATAGCTTCATCGCTGGGAAGCGATTTTGGAATACGCGAGATCTCAATGCCTATCTCGACGCTATGCACCAAGGCCGGTCGCCGTGCGCAGGGGAGGAGACCATAGCCCCGGACACGGCCTGCAGGGAACGTCTATGGCTGGGTTTGCGCACCATAGAGGGTGTTGAATTGACCCAAGAAGAGGTCAGACACATCCAGAGTAACAGGCGCTTTGCCGAACTGGAGAAAGTTGGATACGCCGAGCTCGAAGGCCAGAGATTGCGTTTGACTCGGGCGGGGTTTTTGCTGGCTGATGCCTTGAGCGTGGAACTGGACCGGATCGTGGAAGAGGGGCAATAGGACGCGCTTGTATATTGTAACAAAAAAAGGCCGTTCCTTACTGGGAACGGCCTTTTTAATTAGTGGTGGGGGGAGCAGGATTCGAACCTACGAAGGCATAAGCCAACAGATTTACAGTCTGCCCCGTTTGACCGCTTCGGTATCCCCCCGGCGAATTTTCAGGTACCGCTAGCTAGCGTTTTAAGCACCTGGTGCCGCGAAGGATGGCGCAGCTTACTGAGCGCCCGCTCTTTGAGCTGGCGGATGCGCTCGCGCGTGAGGTTCATCATGTCGCCGATTTCCTCAAGCGTCAGGGCCTCGTTGCCGTCGAGGCCAAAATAGAGCCTGATAATGCGCAATTCGCGCTCCTCGAGGGTTTCCAAAGCTGTTTCGAGCTGCTCCCTTGCCGATTCGCTCAGGATGTCGGCATCCGGGGCTGCGGCCGTATTGTCGGCCAAGGTGTTGAGCAAGCTGCGCTCGTCGTCGTCGGTAAAGGACTCGTCGAGCGAACACACGGCGCGGGCGCTGAGAATGGTCTCTAGAACCTCTTCGGCCGGGACTTCAAGTTCAGCGGCGATTTCCTCTATGTCAGGCTCACTGGCGCGATGCTGCCCCAATTTGCGCGAGGCTTTGGAAATATCCTTGAGCAAACTGACCTTATTGAGAGGAAGGCGCACGGTGCGCACGTGCTCGGCGAGGGTTTGGAGAATGGACTGACGGATCCACCAAACCGCGTACGAAATAAACTTGTAGCCCTTGGTGCCATCGAAGCGGTCGGCCGCCGTGATGAGGCCGAGATTGCCAGCGCTAATCAGGTCGGAGAGGGACAAACCGCGGTTTTGGTACTTCTTAGCCACATCGACGACAAATCGCAAATTGGCGCTGATCATTTCTTCGCGGGCATGCATATCGCCATTTTTGATGCGATCGGCCAATTCTACTTCGCGTTCTCTCGAAAGGGGCGTGGATTCAGCAATATCGTCGAAATAGAGTCGGAGGGTGTTCTCCTCGTCGTGCAGATTATGCATAGAGCCTCTCATCGTACAGGGGAGTTGCCTGCACGGCAGGTCTTGTGCCGTGTCTCACAGCAGCGAAATACTCTCGGTGCAATGGTAAGCGTATCATAGGTACGGGCGAAACTAACTGATTATACATAAGGAGTAGCGCTGCGTCAAGTTGTTTGCGAAGGCACTTGCGTGTCTTAAGCAAGGTGGCGGTATTCGCCGGCCTTATCCCAGTCCACTAGGCTGCGGCCGTTTAGGTCCCAGACGACTCGACCCGCTCTCAGCGTTAGCTCGCATTCGAGTTTTTGCTGGCCCCGCATGCGCGCCCGGCCTGAATCGACAAAGGCAAAATCCCCTTCGTGCAGGGCGAAAGCCGCTAGGTCGGCTTCGGCCCCGATACTGAGATGCCCTAGCTGGGGGTGCCTGATTACCTCGGCTGGTTTGTGCGTCGAGCGATAGACGACCTCTTTCAACGTCATGCCGAGGCCGAGGAATTTGGACATAGTTATGGGCATGGTGGCGTTGGGCAGCATGCGGCTGGACTTGTGTAGATCCGTGCTAATGGTATCCGGAGGGAAGTCTTGGGCCATAGCGGGTACGGCAATGCGAAACCAAAAGGAGCCACCGCCGTGCCCCGTGTCAAAGACAATGCCACGCTGGCGGGCTTGGCGCACGTAGTCTGCAACTTTTTTGTCCTCGTCTAGTAGAGGGATGTGGGCGGCATAGAGGTGCGTGTGGATGTCCCCTGGGCTCATGCGCTCGAGCAATTCTTCGTACGAACGAGTGGGTTGGGGGGCAAAATCGATCATGGCGATGGAATCGCTTTGTCGTGCCGCCTCGATCGCGCCACCAGCCGACTCCCAACCCGGACCGCCGAAGTGGGCCGACTTGGCTCCGACGACGAACTCGCGGTACTGCTCAATCGCCGCGGCGCAGAGCGCGGGATCCATTTCGCTGACATCTTGTTCGGGAGCACCGATCATGCCAGCGCCGACGATATTGACAAAGGCCAAGACGCGAGTCTGGGCAGGATCGATGATGGTGCGCTTGAAGTCGGCCATATCCTTCCATCCAGCACCGCCTGTATCTACTACGGTAGTTACGCCGTAGGGCAGAGCGTGCTGGTCGGGGAAGAGCCAGCCCTGATATCCTCCATAGACGTGGACATGGATATCGATTAAGCCCGGGGTGACATAGAGACCAGACACATCGATGACCTTCGCTGAACTGGGCTCAATTCGCTCGGCGACCGCAGCGACTAGTCCGTCCTTGACGGCAATATCGGCTGGTCCGTCGATGTCGTTTTTTGGGTCAATTAGATGCCCCCCTTGGATGATGATATCAAAGTCGCTGCTCATAATGATCGTCCTTTCGCCCGTAGGTCACGTATTGGAAGCACCGTAGGATAATCAGCGAGCCAAGGAGAGGTCAATGGCTGGACCGCGAATTGCACAGAGTGCATTTTTTTGGCAGATTTTCCTTATGTATAAAAACTGCCTTTTTTAGGAGGAATACATGGCACGCACTGTGAAAGTAGCCGTCACTGGGGCGGCTGGCCAAATCGGCTATGCTATATTGCCGCGTTTGGCCTCGGGCGAGGTTTTCGGTCGCGATGTCCGAATCTCGCTGCACTTGCTGGAGATTACTCCGGCGCTCAAAGTCCTCGAAGGCGTGGTTATGGAACTCGACGACTGCGCCTTTCCGCTTCTCGACGACATCGTAATTACCGACCAAGCTGAAGTGGCTTTCGATGGGATCAATTGGGGGCTGCTGATTGGCTCCAAGCCGCGCGGCCCCGGTATGGAGCGGGGCGACTTAATTCGGGAGAACGGCCCGATATTCGTCGGCCAAGGCCAAGCGCTCGCCCGAGCCGCTGCGGATGTGCGGGTTTTGGTCGTGGGCAATCCGGCCAACACCAATGGCTTGATTGCCATGAGCCACGGCCAGAAGGCCGGTATCCCCCGCGACCGCTTCTACGCGATGACCCGGCTGGATCAAAACCGCGCCCAAGCCCAGCTTGCCCAAAAAGCCGGAGTCAAAGTCTCGGCGGTGACCAATATGGCCATCTGGGGCAACCACAGCGCCACGCAGTACCCAGATGCCGAAAATGCGCGAATTGAGGGGCGGCCAGCGTCCGACGTCATAGGCCATCACGCTTGGTTGCGCGAGGAATTCATCCAAATCGTCCAGCAGCGGGGGGCAGCCGTCATCGACGCCCGTGGCTTGTCGTCGGCCGCGTCGGCGGCTAATGCCGCGCTCGACCACATCGTCAGCGTAGAGAGCGCCACGCCAGCGGGCGACTTTTTCTCGGCTGGCGTCTATTCGGACGGCAGCTACGGGATTGACGAGGGGTTGATGTTCTCCTTTCCCATTCGCAGCGACGGCCAAGGCGGATGGGAGATCGTGCAAGGTTTGGAGTTGAGCGACTTCGCCCGTGCCAAGATCAAGGCCACCGAAGACGAGCTCAAAGAGGAGCGCGCGGTCATCGCCGATCTCTTGGGCTGATATGTTCCAAGACCCCAAACGCTACCAAGCCAAGCACCATTATGTCACCGCCGCAGGTGCCGACTTGGTGGAGATCTTGGCTCCTCGAGCTGGGGAACGCGTCCTCGACTTGGGCTGCGGTACGGGGCAACTAAGTGCCCAGATTGCCGCAGCCGGAGCTGAGGTCGTGGGCATCGATTCGTCGGCCGAGATGATCGAGGCCGCCCGCGAGCAGTTCCCGGACCTGTCTTTTGTCGTCGGCGATGCAAGAGATTTTTCCCTTGCCGAGTCGTTCAATGCGGTCTTTTCCAACGCAACCCTGCACTGGGTCAAGCCGCCGGAAGAGGCACTTGCGTGCATTGTTGTTTGTCTGGGGCAGGGCGGGCGTTTTGTCGCCGAGTTGGGCGGTGCGCGGAACGTGGCCACCATCCGCCAAGGGCTGATCGATCAATTGGCCGCTCGAGGCTTTCATCCGCAGTCGCCTTGGTATTTTCCTAACTTGGGAGAGTATGCACGGCTCGTGGAGCAGGCCGGGCTGCGCGTTGCTTATGCTAGCCACTTTCCCCGTCCAACGCCCCTAGAGGGCGAGAGCGGATTGCGCGACTGGATGGCGATGTTCGCAGAGACACTTACAGCGGATGTTCCTCCGTTGATGCGAGAAGAGTTGTGGGACGCAGTGGAGGATGCTGTCCGTCCGGCATTGTACGATGAAGGGGGCTGGCACGCCGACTACTGGCGTCTGCGCGTGGTCGCCTACAAAGAGTGAGTTTACGACCGCTACCTATGAAGCCGTGCCACGTGATTTGGGACTGGAACGGCACTTTGATGGACGATGCTTGGCTGTGCGTCGAGATCGTCAACGAACTCTTGACGCGCCGGGGACTCGCGCCGACCTCGCCGTGCAAATACAGCGAGGTCTTCGGGTTCCCCCTGCGGACCTACTACCAGCGTGTAGGCTTTGACTTAGAGCGCGAGGATTTTGCAGCCACAGGCGACGAGTTCAACATCCTCTACGGTCAGCGCCTCCGCGAGTGCCGGTTGCGCGAGGGAGCGCGCAAAGTGCTGACCGCACTGGGTTGCAGCGGGATCGGACAATCCCTCCTATCAGCCTCCTACGAAGTGGATCTCGAAGAAATAGTTGCTCACTACGGGCTGCGCTCCCACTTTACCGCAGTCGCCGGGGTGGATAATGGCTTGGGGGAGGGGAAAATCGAGCGCGGGCATCGGCACCTTGCGCAACTCAACTACCGGGCCGATGAAGTCTTGCTCGTCGGCGATACGCTGCACGACATTGAGGTGGCCGCTGCGCTCGGTGTCCATTGCGTCCTGCTACCTTCCGGCCACCAGAGTCGGCGTCGGTTGGAACTTGGGAAATGCACCGTGGTAGATGGGCTTTTTGCCGTGGCCGCTTTGCTTGGCCTAAAAGGAGATATTCATGACTGAAACGTGGCGCGGAATCATGCCGATTGTGGTGACCCCCTTTACCGATAGCTACGCGCTCGATGAAGCGGCCTTACGGGACTTGGTCGTCTTCAGTATTGAAGCGGGTGCTACGGGCTTAGTGGGGCCAGCCAATGCCAGCGAATTTTCGACCCTTTCCGATGAGGAACGCCGCCGCTGGATCGAGATAGTCGTCGCCGCGGCCGCTGGCCGAGTACCCGTAGTGGCCTCTGTCACCTCGGGCCATGCCTTGCCAGCCATGGATCTCGCTCAGTTTGCCCAATCCGTTGGAGCCGACGGGATCATGTCCATGCCCCCGCACGTATTGCGCGTTGACCAAGAAGGCTGCTACGCCTTTTACCAGCAGTTGGCGGACGCGGTTGAGGTCCCGATCTGCGTGCAGAATTTCGACGCACCGGTCGGGACGCCCATGAGCGGCGAACTGGTGGGACGGATGTGCCGCGAACTGGCGGGAGTCGATTATATCAAGGAAGAGACCGTTCCCGAGCCTTGGCAGGTTAGCCGCACGCTGGCGCTAGCAGGCACGGCCTGCAAGGGCGTATTGGGGGGCAAAGGGGGCGTCTATTTGCTCGACGAGTATCGGCGCGGTGCTTGCGGCAATATGCCCGGCTGTCACGTGACCGACGCTATGGCGGCGATTTGGGATGCTCTCGAAGCGGGAGATGAGGCGACGGCACGCGAGCGCTTCTATCAGCTCCTGCCGCTGATGAACTACGAGCGGCTCTACGGGATTGCGATCTACAAGTGGATTTTGCAAAAGCGCGGGTTGATTCGCTCGACAGTTTGCCGGGCACCCGTGCCTATCCTAGACGGCGACGCGCTGACCGAGTTGGAGATCATTTGGTCGGGCGTCGCACCGCTTTTTCGAGGGTAAAATGACTACCTACAAACAGCGCATCGAGCGCGACGGCTTTTGCGTTATCGAGCAAGTGATTCCCAAGGCACTAGTCGGGGATATATGCGCCGAGCTAGTGGCTGTGGTCGAGCACAATCGCCAGCAGTCCGACGCCAAATTGGCCGAAATTCGCCGCCGCGGTCACCGGATCGGAACTTCGGGCGTGGCTCAGTTCAAACAAGTCATCAACCAGGTGCAATCCTTTGCTCCGTACTTAGCCGACCGCCGGCTCCTAGAGGTAGTCGAGTCTTTTTTCGGGGCGTGGGCGCGGATTTCCTGCACGGACTGCGTGGTCAATCACCCAGGTAACGCGCGGGGCTATTGGCACGCCGATTGGCCTTACAACTCCACCAACGCCTCGCACATCCCCGCGCCGTATCCAAACGCGGTCCTGCACCTTTCGACGATATGGATGCTGACGCCATTTTCCGCTGAGACCGGGGGGACTTTCGTGGTGCCGGGCAGTCACCGCTGGCCGCGCAATCCCGCGGCTGGGGACATGCCCGAAATGGATCAGGACGCGCCCTATCCTACCGAGTGCCAGATCGAAGGGGCGGCCGGCAGCGTCTTGGTGTACGACAGCCGGCTTTGGCACGCCGTAGCTCCCAACCAAAGCGAAAGCGATCGCGTCGCTCTCATCGTACGCTACGCTCCTTGGTGGCTGAACCTAAATCCCACGCTCATCGGCCGGCCCGAGCACGAGGTAATGGTGGTCGAGACCGGAGGCAAGAACTACGAGATGGAGCCGATTGAGCGGGAAGTCTTTGACCGATTACCCAAAGAGGTCAAGCCGCTGTATCGCCACTGGGTTGCACAATCTGCCCGGCCTGATGAAGCGCGCGGGCACTGACACCCAAGACGCCGAGGAAGCCCTCGGAATCGCGGTGGTCGAAGTCGCCGATGGCCTCCATGGAAGCGGTATCTTCGCTGTAGAGCGAGTGGGGAGCGTCGCTGGCTGCGCAAAAGGCGACTTGGCCTTTGTAGAGTGAAACGGAGATGGTCCCAGTCGCCAATTGATTAAAATGCTCAACAAGCTTCCAACTCGCTTGAGTCGCCGTGTCAAACCAATAGCCTTGGTAGATTTGCTCGGCAATAAACCCAGAGACAACGGTGAAAATCCGCCTCGCGCGGCGATCGAGAATGAGCTGGAGCAAGTAATCGTAGCACTGGCCAAGTAGCTCTAGGGCCGGAGCCTCATAGACGCCGCGCGACTTGATGCCGACGAAGCGATTTTCCACTGCGTGTAAGCCAATGCCGCCCCCGTGCCGCCCGGCAATGGCGTTGCTTTGCTCAATGGCTGCGACCGGTCCGACGGCATGGCCGTTGATGGCGATTGGGACGCCTTGTTCGAAGCGCACGGTAAAAGTCTCGGCGGTATCCGGTGCCTGCTGCGGGAAACAACCCATGCCGGGCTCGATCAAACTGGCTGCGGTGTCTAAGACTTCGAGTTGGCCTGCTTCGTGCGTCAGCCCAAGCATGTTGGCATCCGTGGAGTAGGGCTTGTCCGGAGTGGCGGTTATGGGCAGGCCATGTCCTTGGCAGTAGGCGATCATTTCGCTGCGCCCGCCAAAGTTTTGCAAGAAGGCCGGGTCGCGCCAAGGGGCGTACACCTCAATGTGTGGCGCGAGCATTTGCGCCGCCAGTTGAAAGCGGACCTGGTCGTTGCCGCGTCCGGTAGCTCCGTGTGCCATTACTTGGATGCCGCGTTTCCGCATGTGGGGCAACATGCCAGCCACCGTTACGTGCCGTGCGATGCCGGTAGTGTTCCAATAGCCCCCTTCGTAGCGGGCCTGAGCTTGGACGAGTTGGATGCCGGCTTGGCAAATAGCCTCTCTGCGGTCGTCGAGGATCATCTCGGCGGCTCCACAGGCCTGCATCCGGCCCCGTATGTCTTCGATGTGCTCCTCGTCGGGCTGGCCCAGATCGGCGGTATAAGCGACGACCTCTAGGCCTTGGGATTGGAGCCAATGAGTGATGGTACAGCTATCGAGGCCACCGGACGCGGCCAGCATGACTTTCTGGCCCTTTAGATCTGCGATATTCATGGTTGCTCCTTTTGTGAGTAGAGAATAATATAATAAATAAAAATTATGAATCAATAATAATTATTACTATACGCGATAGGTAAATCGCGCTTTACCTTGACAGTTTTCACCCGCGAGAATATCATTAACAAATGCTCATTGACGCGCATAATCACCCCAATTGGCATGGGTTTAACGCCGCCAAAATCCTGCGCAACATGGACGAGCAGGGCATCGACCAAATGTGGCTTTTCTCGTGGGAGGTCCCTGCAGATGAATACTCGCCTTCGTATCACTCGGTGTTGCCCCCTACGGGCTGGGGAATTCCCCTAGAAGATGTGCTGGCCGTCGGCGGGGAAGCACCTGATCGCTTTGTTCTCGGCTATATGCCGCATCCCAAGCGTCCCGACGCCATAGATCGGCTCAAGGCCGCAGTCGAAATCCACGGCGTGCAGGTGGCCTCCGAGTTGAAAGTACGCCTGCCGTTTGACGATCCAGACGCGTTGCGCCTGTACGAAGCCTGCGGCTCGCTGCGCTTGCCCATTACGATCCATCTCGACTATCCAATCGACCACGGCCACGGCGCTTACCCGCGCCCCAGTTGGTGGTACGGCGGTAGCCTCGACGCGCTTGAACGCGCGGTGGCAGCCTGTCCGCAAACGGTTTTTATCGGCCATGCCCCCGGGTTCTGGGCCCATATTTCCGGCGACGATCGCTACGCCAAGGAGAGCTATCCGAGCGGTCCGGTGCTGCCGAATGGACGCTTGGTCCCGATGATGCGTCAGCACCGCAACCTATATGCCGATCTGTCGGCCGGGTCGGGTTTGCGCGCACTGCAAAGGGACCGAGACTTCGGGCGCGATTTTCTCCTCGAATTTCAGGACAAGTTGCTCTTTGGTCGAGACTACTTTGACACTCAGCTAATGGATTTTCTGCGTACCCTTGAGCTACCTGCGGAAGCCTTTGACAAGATTGCCTACCAAAACGCCGAGCGACTCTTGTCTTCCTACTTAGACGGGCCGGTCTAAGGTTAATCATGGGGGTCTGGGAAGCTGCGGGCCTGATGGTCCTATCCTTCGTGCTGTTGGCCAAATGCGCCGACTATCTAGTGGAGGGGGCCATTGATATTGCACGCTACCTTCACGCCCCACCGATATTGATCGGCATCGTCATCGTCGGCCTTGGCACTACCGCACCCGAACTGGCGGTCTCCGTGACCGCTGCCCTCAGGGACTCGCCCGAAGTGGCACTGGGCAATGCCGTGGGGTCGGTCATTTACGACGATGGCTTGGCTCTGCCCATGGCTGCGCTTTTTGCCACTACGGCCATTGCCATCGATCGCATCGTGCTGCGCTCGGCAGCGATTTTTCTCATCACCGTAGATCTAGTGGCTTGGTACATGGCCTTCGACGGGACGCTAGCCCGGGTGGAAGGCGGCGTGCTGGTGGGGCTTTTTATTCTATACCTGATATATTCGTTCTGGGAGCAGAAGCGGCGACCGCGTGCCGAGACAGAGGAGGAGCCCCCCTCTCGCAGCCTCTGGATAGTAGCGTTGCTATTCGCCGGCGGCTTGGCTGGCGTAGTCATCAGTAGCCACTTTATCGTCGAAGCCACTCCGGTGGTGGCGATGGCATTAGGACTACCGGATGTCGTCATAGGCTTGGTGGTCGTGGCCTTGGGCACTTCGATACCCGAGGTCGCCACCTGCATTGTCGCCGCCCGCAAGGGCCAAGGGGCTTTGGCGGTGGGCAACATCCTCGGGGCTGACATCCTCAATATCTGCTGGATTGCCGGCGCTTCGGCCCTAGCTAACCCGCTGGTGGTCCCGGCCGACGTGGTCAATTTCATGTTTCCGTGGATGCTGGTGATCGTGCTGACGATGCTCGGGTTGATGCGTATTGGCTACGAGTTAAACAGATGGAAGGGCTTGGTATTGTTGGCGTTGTGCATTGCTTATTTAATCGCGCTTTTTGTGACCAATCCCGGAGCGCTGGCCCCGGGCATTGAGAAAGGAGTGTAGTTTGGATCTGAGACTCAAAGACAAAGTCGCCTTGGTGACCGGGGCTAGCCGCGGCATTGGCAAGCGCATTGCCACAGCCTTGGCCGCCGAAGGAGCGCAGCTTTGCATCTGCGCGCGCGGTACCGACGCGCTGGCGGAAGCGGCTGCCGAATTGGCAAATGAAGGTGCAGAGGTGGAGGCGACCACGCAAGATGTGACAACGCCGGAGGGTGCGATTGCCGTAGTGGAGGCTGCAAAAAGTCGCTTTGGCGGGCTCGATATTCTCGTAAACAATGTCGGCGGATCGAAGTGGACTCCCTTTGTCGAGATCGACGATGCCGAGTGGAACGATATTATCAACTTGAGCTTTCTTTCGGCCGTGCGGGTGAGCCGTGCGGCGATTCCCTTAATGGAAGCGCGCGGGGGCGGCAGCATCATCCACATTTCTTCAATCTTTGGCCGTGAAACCGGTGGGCCTATTTCGTATAATGCCGCCAAGGCAGCGCTGATCAGCTTAGGGGCCAACTTGGCCATTGAAGCAGCAAAAAAGAACATCCGCGTCAATACCGTGGCCCCAGGCTCCATTATCTTTCCCGGGGGGAGTTGGGAGCGACGGATGAAGGAAAATCCAGCGCAAATCCAAGCCTTTATCGACGCCAATATCCCCTTTGGTCGCTTTGGCACGCCGGAAGAAGTCGCCGATGTAGTGGCCTTTTTGGCGTCCGACCGGTCGAAATGGGTGACCGGTGCCTGCATCAATGTCGATGGGGGGCAATCCAAGTCCAATATCTAATCCGCAGATGAACGCAGATGAGCGCAGAGGTAGGATGATGTTGCTCGGGAGTCCCCTAGAGTTTTGAACGCCCCGATGTGTTGGTTGGCTTGGGCGGTGTGCGGAGTTGGCTGGGCTGCGGCTGCCGTAGCCGATGACGTGGTGGCACTCAGACAACAGTACAACCAGGTGTCCGCTAGCATCGACACCTTGGTCCGCCTCTATGGGGGGGATAAACTGCGCGAATTGGCAAAGCGAAAAGAAGACAGCCGGCTATTGCCGGCCAATTCCAAACTGGTACTGATTTTCTGGGCCGACGATGAAGCAGAGCTGTTCCTCAATGGGCACCGAATCGGCGAGACGCGCTTGACCCCAATCCGAGTCGAAATTCCCGTTGTATACCTGCTCAGGTCCAATATCCTACGCGCCCATTGCTGGGACACCGACCGGGTTGAGAGCGGCTTTATGGCCGGTTTGTATTTGCAAGACGGTCGCGGTCGCTTGCGCAAGGTATTGGCTACCGGCGATGGCCACTGGCGGGTGGACGGCCAGCGGGCCGAGCCGCGTTTCTACAACCACAGCTTGCCTGACATTCCCGGGGCTGAGGTCATCTGGGGGACGAAGCTATTTGGCGAAGTCGAATTAGAGGCCCGCTTTGACGCCGCACAATTGGCCCGCGCTGCGCGCCGACGCCCGCTTACCGGCGCGGCTGGTGTCGCGCGGCACCAGCCTATGGAGACGCATATGGTCGTCAGCCGTCTGGTGCATCTGCAAAAACAACGCGATGAATTGGCGCAAAAACTCCAAGCACGCCGGAGCGCGACACAGGACGTACTCTATCAGGGGTTTGTCAGCGGGCGGCTGGCTTTTTCCCTCGGGAAAGCGAGCAGATTAACCGAAGTCGAAAGCATAGACGCGGCGAAAAAGCTGCTCGCTTGGACCGAGGAACTGCCCGCCAAGGAACGCGAGTTGGTTTTCCCCAAAAAACAGGCCCTCAAAGGTGCGAGCTACGTCGTGCCGCAGCGGGCCTTGACTGGCGCGGCGAGCGGGGAAGCAGACCGCCGCCGAGACTACGCACCCCCAGCCGCCCGCGGCGCAGCCAAAGGTGAGGGCCGTTCTACGGGATCGGGGGGGGAGATACAGGAATCGTCTGCTCGGGGCATCCGCATTGGCCGCAGCGCGCCGTGGGAACTGTGGGGGATTGCGACCGGCCTGTTGTTCTATCTGGGGGTGGTGAGTCGGCAGTGGTGGAAGCTCTTCAGCGCAAAGGGATGGACTTCTTGAACAACGAGTTAGTATTAGTCAGCAGCATCCTACTGGTTCTGGCCGGCGGCGTCAGCGTTAGCTGTTTGCATATACGCCGGGCCCGGCGCATGCGTCGGCATGACGCAGCGTACTCTCTAAACTTGCCCCGCCTGCAGTATCTCGCTAGCAGCATAGGCTTGCTAACCGGGTTGATCGTCGGGGCGCTGGCTGCTTACTACCTCTTCATCAACCCGCAGCCGGCCAGTGCCTTTGCGTGGATTGGCCGCTTCTCATACGTGCTGATCACTTGGTCGGCTGGCGGTCATCTGTTGAGCTTGGCACACATTAGCTTGCATCTCCGTCGCGAGGAGCGAGCTTGGGCGCGGCGCGGCGGTCCCGGCCCCAACACCTTGGGCCGCCAGAGAATGGAACAGCTAGCGGAATTGCAGCGCCAATCCGCCAGCTACGGCGACCTCAAGAGCAGAGACGAGGAGTTGGTGGACGGACTCGTGGGTTTTCTCGGCGACCCTTTGACGCACGTGCGCCGCGATCTGACGAGGATACCGCTATACGGCTACTTAGGCACGGTTTGCGGCATCCTGTTGACCGCGCAGGAATTGAGTCAGATCGACGAGGCGACCCAGACCTTTAAGGCGCTCAGTGCCATGGCCGAGGGCTTGGTTTTGGCCTTTAAGACCACGCTCGTCGGTCTCTTAGCCTACTTGCCGCTGCGCAAGATCGCCGACTACTTGGTCCAGCGGCTCGCCCGGCAGGAGGACGCTTGGGTCAGGGAGAGGAATAGAAGATTGTGAGCCGCTATCTCAAGCGCCAAGCCGCCGAGCTCGAAGAGCACGATATTAGCAAGGAACTCTTCTTGGGCATTATGATGCTGATGTTGAGCTTGGGTATTATGATTCTCAACGTGACGCAACCGGTTTGGCGGGTACATCGCCACGACCCACAGCCTGGGGATCGGGTCGTACTGTACACGAGCTCGGGCGTGGGGCTATCGCGCGATGGCTACACCATCGACAGCCCTTTGAGCGAGTGGGAGTTTCGCCGGATGGTGCGCCGACTCGCTGCCGAGCCCGAAGCCAGTTTGCACTTATTTCTCAAAGGGGGTAGCCGCGAGCGGCTGGCCAAACACGCGTCGTTTGCCGACTCGCTGCTCTCGACCGACCAAGCCGGGGAGAAGGTGCGCTCGGCGGTCTATGTCCACACTTGGTGAGCGTAAAGCTATTCCTTAAGTATCGCCAAGACGCCCGTGCCACCGGCCAACTCGTTGAGGAACGCGACCTGCACTCCGGCTTCGCCACGCGTCATTTCGTAGTCATCCCCCTTCCTGAGCTTGCCGTAGTGATCGACGAGGGCCTCGACTTCGCCTGGTAGTGTGATGGTTTGGCCGATGGGCGCGACTTGGGTGCCGGGGCTGTCGCGGCGGATTTGTTTAACCAACTCGTATTGCTTGCGGAACCCGCTGCCAAAAGGCCGGTGGGTTTTGAGATAGCCTTGCTCTACGAGTTGGGTCTCTTTGGCAGCGTAGAGATACACTGCGTTTTGCGCGGCCTTCTTGGCCTCGTCCAGTTCGGCCTTGGTCTGGGCCAACTCTTGCTCTAAGCGGCGGATGTGATCGCTCTGGCGGCGGATGCTGCTATGGGTTTCCAGCAACTCGCCATTGAGGCGGTCGGTCTCGGCGCGCAGTTGGGAAATGGTGTAGCGGTCCGCTTGCTTTTCCCTTCTTAGCTGCTCGATTTCGAGCTTTAATCGCGCATTGCTCTGCTTGTATTCAGTGGCCAGTTTACTCCAGTGCCGCAGTTCCTTGTTGAGCTTTTGCACGTTTTCGAGCAGCTTGTCGTTGACCTGTTGAGTGCTGTCAACTTGCGCCCGCATGTCGTCGAGCAAGCGGTTGGAGTCGTCGAGCGAGTACGTCAGCGAGTCAATGGCGGCGTTGGCGCGGACCATGTCGCTTTGTAATTGAAGGAGGAGCATCTCCTGCTCCTTATTGGTGCAGGAGGCAAGGAATAGGGCAATAAGAAGGATGAGAGTGTGTTTCATTGTTAGCTCCTTAAGGCGTTGGAGATGTTCTGCGATATAGGCTATCAACTTGGGCCATAGTTTGGTTCAAGTCGTTGTACAGGGCGCTCAGACTACGGGCGAGCGCGTCGAGTTTTTGGACTGAGAGCGTTTGGGTCTCGCGAGTGGCGGCGATTTTGTCTATGATCGCCTGCTGATTGCGCTGCAAGGTCGCGGTTTGGTCTTGCAGACGGGACAACTCGTTGTTGAGAGGACCAAACTGCGCCCGCACGTTCGCCAAGGAGCGCTTGTGGGTATCGGCGAGGTTTTGGTAGCGCAAGTCCTCCTGCTGGAAGCGTTCTTCGAGCTTGCGGTCCGTGTCGGATTGGTAGCGCAGCCGCTCCTTGCGCTCAGTGTCCATTTTGTTTTGCAGCGAGTTGTTGCGATCGATTTGGGTCGCTAATTGGTTGCGGGTGCGCTTGTGGTGATCCTTTTCGTTTTGCAGGAGTGAGCGAATCTCGAATTCAGAGGCGGTCAGATTGGCTTTTTCCTCTAGCTGGCCAATGAGCCGGGTACTCAGCTCGGAGAGGCGATTGTCGAACTCATCCATTTGCGCCTCTAGCAGGGCGCGGTGTTCCTTTTGCCGCTCGTGATTGATAAAGAGCACTAAGCCCATGACACAGCCGACGACGACGGTGGTGTACGCGGCGAGGATCAACACGTGTTTGCGCTCGAAGGGGTCCGCGATGCGGAGCAGGCCCAAAAACCCGCCCCAAATCAAGAGGACACCTCCTAAAATTGCAGCAATGATGACGTTCACAGGGCCTCGAATAGGGCAATAGACATATTAAATATAAGTACATATAAGTAATGCAGCAGTCCACGAGGGCGCAACCAGCGCGAGAAGGAGGTGCTTATGCAGCGGAAAGTTGCGGCTATTGATGGCCGCGGTCAGGGGGTATGTCTAGAGGAGACCATGCCTGCCCTCAGCCCCGGCGAGGTAAAAGTACGGGTGGAGGCCTCGTTGATCAGTCCAGGAACCGAACTGGGGAGGGTGGGGACCATGCGGGAAAACCCCCAACCCGACCGGCCACCGCGCCCCTTTGGCTATACCAACGCTGGCGTCGTCGAAGAGATCGGGGCTGGAGTAGAGCAATTCGAGGTGGGGCAGGGGGTGGCCTGCATGGGAGGCGGGTACGCCCTGCACGCCGATTGGGTCTGTGTGCCGCAGAATTTGTGCGCGGCCATACCCGAAGGCGTTAGCTTTGCCGAGGCCGCGTCTGTGCATCTGGCGGCGACCGGATTGCACGCGGTGCGCCGCACCGCTCCTTTGTACGGGGAAAACGGGGTCGTGGTCGGGTTGGGCTTGGTCGGCCAGTTCACGGCCCAATTCGCCCAGCTAAGCGGCTGCCACGTCTTGGGGGTTGATCGCTTTGCACGCCGTCGAGACATTGCCCGGCAAGTGGGCATAGAGGGCGTCGTCGATCCGGCTGTGCAGGACGTGGTCGAGCAGGCCGGGGAGTTTACCCAAGGGTATGGCATGGATTTCGGCGTCATTGCTTTTGGCGGCGCGGCCAGCGATGCTTTGGAAACCATCTATCAGAGCCTAAAGCAAGCGCCGGATACGCATCGCATGGGGCGCATTGTCCTCGTGGGAGGAGCGCAGGTAACACATGGCTTTGGGTCAGCGCTGGGCAATGTGGATGTGCGGAGTGCGGCACGCACTGGTCCCGGCTATCACGATCCAGCGTACGAGCGCGGTCAAGCGTATCCCGAGGTCTTTGTCGAGTGGCCGACGCAGCGCAACCTAGCCGAGTGCCTGAGCGCCATAGCCGCCGGGAAGCTGCGCGTCCAATCGCTCTATACCCACGAGTTTGCGCTCGAAGAGATCGCCGAGGCCGTAGATGTACTCGTCGAGTCGCCGGCCGAGGCGCTGGGGGTCGTACTCAAACCGGCTCGCCGGTGACGAGGTTGCGCTTGCCCTCTGGATAGAAGGTCACCGGCGGCAGGTCGATTTCCTCGCCAGCGATCATTTGTTCCAACAGCGCGGCGACCCCGTCCACGGCTGGTCCCACTAGGGCCTCGCCCTTGGCGCGCGTGCCCAAGGCCGCGGCCGGGTTGTCGATGGCTTCGGTCTGCACGCGCTCCGGCGCTAGGTAGAGCATGGTTGAGGTCTCGAATTCGTCGGCGTGCCCAGGCAAGCGCCCCCGCTCCATGTGTTGCTGCACGTAGTCGGGGTCATATACGTCCCAATAGGATTGGAAGCGGAGGTTGACGCCGAGTTTTTCCCGGTATTCGTCAATGCGGCGCATCATGGGTTTGACGTTGCCGCCGTGGCCGTTGAGTACCAAGATGTTCTCGACGCCGGCCCGCGTGAGCGAATGGCAGACGTCGAAGACGTATTCGCAGAAAATTTCCGGTCGCACGGTCAAGGTGCCGATGTGCTCCATCCAGTGCTCGGAAACGCCGATGCCCACTGGCGTGGCTACCACCACTTGGGGCAGGAGCTTTTTGGCCGCGTGCTCGGCCATATAGCTGGCGTGGAAGGTGTCGTGGATCATGTGCAGGTGTTCGTTGTGCTGTTCGGTAGCGGCGGTGGGCACGATGGCGGCCTTAATCGTACCCGCTTGAATTCGCTCGCGAAATTCCTTGCGAGTCAGGTCGCCAACAAAGACGCGTTCGTCGGCCATCGTAACAATCTCCTTTGCGTTGGTTGGGGCTGGTAGCTTAACGGCTCCCCATCTGTGCGTCAAGTGACAGACTTGGTTGACTGCGAGGGAAAAGCACACTTGAATTCACTACATCAACAAGGGAGCCATTATCGCCAATCCTTTCGCAGAATGGAATAAAAACTTCGCGCTCTTGGCCGTGGCCGTAGCTGGGACGGGGGTATTCTTCGGGGTGCAATTGACCCTGTTCAACAACTTCATCGTCGAGCGGCTGGGCATTGAGCCACACGAATTGGGCTACGTCGAGGCCCTGCGCGAAGTCCCCGGTTTTCTCAACGCGTTCTTTCTGGCGCTGATCGTTCGCTGGGCCCCGCCGAAAGTCGCGGCGGTTTCACTGGTGGTGATGGGCATCGGGCTGGCCGCGTACGCCGAGGTGGCCTCAGTTTTCATGCTGGCCTCGTTCTCGCTGGTGTGGAGCTTGGGCTTTCACTGCTGGCTTCCACTAGAGCAGAGTATGGGCTTGGCCTACGGCCCGACCGCGGACAAGGGCCGCTGGCTGGGACAGTTGCGCAGCATCAGCAGCTTGGCTTGGCTAGCGGCGATTGGCGTGTGCATGGTGGCGCTGGAGTTTTTGCGCTACGAAGGGGTCTTTGTCTTGGCCGGTGTGTGTACGGCCGCGGGCGGTTTGGCCTTGTTTTGGGTCGATAATAAGGACGCACCCGCAGGCGAGAAGCGCTTGGTGCTCAAACGGCGCTATTTGCTCTTCTACGCCTTGAATTTCCTCCAGGGCCTGCGCAAGCAGATGTTCATTACCTTCGCCATCTTCGCCCTCGTGAAAGTACACGGGATGCCGGTGGAGACGACCATGGTGCTGGTGCTGATCAACCAAGTGCTCATCACCTTGACGGCTGCGTGGATGGGCCGCTTGGTCGATCGCTTTGGCGAGCGGCGGATGCTCACGCTAAGTTATAGCGTGCTGGTATTCGTCTTTTTGGGTTACGCAATCGTGGAGCACCGGCCGAGTTTGTACGCGCTCTATTGCCTCGACAATCTCATTTTCTTCGGCGGAATCGCGCTGACGACCTACGCGCACAAGATCGCGCCCCCGGACGAACTCAAACCCACGCTCTCCATGGGGGTGACCATGAACCACGTAGCCGCGGTAGCCGCGCCCTTAGTCGGCGGCTATGTCTGGCTCTTTTTTGGCTACGAGATCATTTTTATCAGCGGCGCGCTCTTGGCCTTTGTCTCGCTGGTGGTAACTCAGTGGGTCGATCCAGATAAGCAAAGCCGCATACCTATTTAATCCACATAGAAGGGAACACACCATGAAAATCGGCACCCGCATGCCCCCATTTTCCCGTCAGATCGGCTTTGACGCCTATGCCGCGTGGTTGGCCGAGAACGGTTTTGGTGCGGTCGATACCCCGCCTTTGACCCGGCAGATTGCCCGCACCTGCGAGCGACTAGACTTGGCTATCGGCTCTTCGGACGGCGGCGGCCAGGTCCTCACCCGCGACGCGGCCAAGCGCCGCAAGGGCTTGAGCGAGATCAAGAAGAGCTTGAGCGCGATAGCCCGGCACGGCGGCCACACACTCTTTACTGTGCTCGGCCCAGACGACCCCAGCATGTCCAAAGCCGAGACCTTTGAGATCTTTGCGAAGGTTTATCCTAGGGTCGTGGCCCACGCCGAGAAGGTGGGCGTCAATATCGCCATAGAACCTTGGCCGGGTGGACGGCCCCACTACCCCAATCTGGGCTGCTCGCCCGAGAGCCTGCGCTTGATTTTTGCGGCGTGCCCGTCGCCACGGTTAGGCATCTGCTACGATCCCTCCCACTTCGTGCGCCTGCAGATAGACTATCAGCGGCTCTTGCACGAGTTTGGCGACCGCGTGCGGCATGTCCATCTCAAGGATACCGAAATCATGCCGGAAAAGCTCTACGAGTCCGGCAACTTGGGTGAGGCATACAGTTCGACTTACGTGTGCGGCGAGGGCTGGTGGCGCTATACCATCCCTGGCGAGGGCGAGGTGGATTGGAACTTTGTAATACGCCGGCTCGAAGACGCGGGTTACGACGGCGTGCTCTCGGTGGAACTCGAAGATCACTACTTCTGGCAGACGCCCGAGTTGCAACAGGAAGGTTTGCTGCGCGCCAAAGACCATATTGAGCCGCTGTTCAGGGGATAGCAGTGGGTGCCCTGCTGCTCGTGCTCCTGCTGTCGGCAGCTAGCTATGGGCAGAGCCACTTCGTCGAGGTAGCCCGCGAGTTAGGCATTGACTTCGTCCACCACAACGGGGCTTCGCCGCAAAAGCGACTGCCCGAGACCAATGGTGCTGGCAGTGCCTTTCTCGACTACGACGGTGATGGAGATTGGGACTTGTACTTGGTCAACAGCGGGGACATGGAGCGGGGGCGGGGCACCGCCTTTAACCAGCTTTTTCGCAATGACGGGCGCGCCTTTGCACGGGTAGATGGCGCAGCCGGTGCATTCGGCACCTCCTATGGCATGGGGGTGACCGCGGCCGACTTCGATGGGGACGGCGACCCGGATCTCTATCTGACGGCGTGGGGGTCGGATCAGTTCTACCGACGCGAAGAGGGTGGCTATGTCGATGCGACAGCCGTGGCCGGTCTCGGCCACACGGGATGGACCACCAGTGCCGTTGCGTTTGATTACGACCTCGACGGCGACCTCGACCTCTTTGCCGCGCAATACGTCCGTTTTGTCTTAGGGGAGCAGCCTTGGTGTGGACGCGAGGACATGGGGTTGCGCTTCTACTGCGATCCACGAGTCTTTGCTTCTACTCCCGACATCCTTTACCGCAACGAGGGCGACGGTACTTTCTCCGAGGTCAGTCGCCAAGCGGGTATCGAGTACAAGGGCAATGGGTTGGGTGTGGTGGCTGGTGACTTCGATGGGGACGGCGACCCCGACCTGTACGTGGCCAACGACTTGACGCCCAATTTCCACTACGTCAACCAAGGCGACGGCACCTTTGCCGAGACCGGCTTGCTAGCTGGGACCGCGCTGAGCGCAGACGGGGCGAGCCAAGCGGGCATGGGCGTCGATGCCGGCGACATTGACCAAGACGGCGACTTGGACCTCTTCGTCACCAACTACCAGTTGGAAAACAACGGGCTGTATCGCAACGACGGCTCGTTTTACTCCGAAATCAGCTTTAAAGCCGGTCTCGGCGACCTCAGCCTGAACTACCTTGGTTTTGGCACGGGGTTTTTCGACTTGGACAACGATGGGTACCTCGACCTGTTTGTGGGCAACGGCCACGTCCACGACAACATCGAACAGTACGACGAATTGGTGACCTACGCGCAACAGGCACAGGTCTTTCGCAATGGGGGCGCGGGCGTCTTCCGCGAAGTGACCGCTGAGAGTGGTCCGGCTTTCGCAGCCCCTTACGTGGTGCGCGGCTCCTCCTTTGGGGACATTGACCAAGATGGCGACTTGGACATTGCTCTCGTCAACAATGGCCGCCGATTTGCCCTGCTGCGCAACGACGGTGCCCGAGGAAACTATCTCGCGGTCTCGCTGGAGGGTCGGCAGAGCAACCGCGACGGCATCGGTGCCCGCCTGTATCTATGGGCCGGTGGACGTCGGCAGCTCAGGGAAGTAAAGGCAGGATCGGGTTTCCTCTCGACCAGTCAGCGCGACCCCGTGTTCGGCTTGGGAAAGGCCGAGCGCATTGAGCGGCTAGAAATTCACTGGCCGGCCGGGGGGGTGCAAGTGCTCGAAGACTTGGCCGCCAACCAGCGGTTGCACGTGGTGGAAGATTGACGGACGACAAGTTTGCACAACTGCTCAGGTTGATTTCCCAGTTCATAGTATATACCTTTGATATATGCCAATAAGGAGGATTTTATCGTGCAACCTAAAATTGCTAAGCTCTTTATGAACGGTCGCAGTCAAGCCGTGCGGCTGCCTAAAGAATTTCGTTTTGCAGGGTCGGAAGTATTGATTAGCAAAGAAGGCCAGAATATCATCCTCTCACCCCGTCCGCCGTCTTGGGATGCCTTCTTTAAGGAGACTCCGCTTCCTTCCGAAGATTTTATGGCGACTCGTGAAGACCTCCCGCCCCAAAGCCGCGAGGATCTGTTTTAGATGTACATGCTGGATACCGACATATGCATCTATATCATCAAAAAACGACCGGCTAACTTACTGGAGAAATTCAACGCAATTCCTCCCAATGATCTCTGTATTTCCACGATCACGTATGCGGAACTGCAATACGGAGTCGAGCGGTCTTCGTCAAAAAAAATGAATCAGCGCATTTTAGTTGATTTCGTCTCCCACCTGGAGGTGCAGCCTTGGAATGTGGAAGCGGCTCGGCAATACGGTAAAATCCGCACTAGCTTAGAAAAAAAGGGCAAGCCCATCGGCAATATGGACCTGCTAATCGCTGCACATGCCCTGAGTCAGCAGTGCATCCTAGTGAGCAATAATATGAGAGAGTTCAGCCGGATTCGGGGATTGAAGTGTGAAAACTGGGTCTAAGCCGCGACCGAATAGTGCCAGGTAAAGGGCTAAGATGACTGAACAAATTCCTGCCAAATGGAAAGGAGAGATTGTCCGTCCAGATGACCCGAGGCTTGCTAAAGGCCGCTCTAGCTATACATGCCTTGGCTGTGGCGCGGAGCTTACCCTTAAAGGCGGCAATGGCGGGACGGGGAAGAATGGAAGGAAGCTACCGAGCCGGTACTTTTCTCATCCCCCAAGCAAGTCTTGCGACACCCATAAGATCATCCAAGCGTGGGTCGAGTCTGTATTGCTACGTGAGAGGATCAAGGGGCTGCCTCCGCACCCTGGCCTAATCATCCCTGAAGGCGGCTTTTTGGTGAGGAGTGCCAAGAGCGAATATAAGGATGATGGCCTCGGTAGGCTGTATGATGTACGTCTTGAGGGTATGCCTATGTATAGGCACGGCGACGAACAGGCATGGGCTAGGAACTGGTATCTGAAACCGTGGGGCAAGAGCAAGAAACTGACCTCCCAGTGGATGGCCCTCAAGGAGGAGACAGAGGAGGCAAATGAACGGGGAGATAAGATAGTGAACGCCCTCAAAGCAATGGGAAAGACTCGTCCTCCATTGTTCTTGACAGATGAAGAATGGAGGGACCATTGGGCGCCTCCGCCTTATGTCCATCCTGCCTTTTACGATAAAAGGGCTATTGCTGACTTAAAGAAAAGGGTTGGCAAAGACGGGGCAAAACGTCTAACCGCCAGAACGCCGCAGGACCCAAGAGAGCTTATCTTTGAAATTTTCTATGGCAACCCGAAAAATGACGACTTCAAGAAGCAGATGAAGGAGGATAAGCGTCTTGCCCTTGAAGTGGACGCCAAGAAGTTTGCCGCAGGCGACTTCACGCTGGACAGGCTCATAAAATGCAGTAAATGGCTATGGGCCGGTGATACACCCTAAACCACACAGCGGCGAAGTCTGCAGGTAGGCGATCATGTCCGAGAGTATGAGTGGAAGTATAGCAGGCGTCATATCAGCTTGCGATATGAGATGGGTGGTCCAGGTGGTCCATCTATGGTGGAGTATCATGGTCGTCCTCTGAAAAGCTATGAATGAGGCTGGAGGTGGTACTCTATGGTCCTTGTGATAATGCGGTATCTCAAAAATCTGCTAAGGAGCTAGTAAAATGATCGGATTTGCTGTTGTAGGACTGGGCATGGGGCGCAATCGCGCCCGTCAAGTGGCCGAGACCGAAGGGGCGGAACTGCGTGTGGTCGTCGATCTCAACGAGGACTTGGCCCGCCAAGTAGGCGAGGAAATGGGCTGCTCGTGGTGTACAGCCCTTGAAGACGCCTTGGGGCAGAGCGATGTGGATGTCGTGCTGGTGATGACCCCGAGCGGGCTGCACGCATCCATCGGCGTCGAGGCTCTCAGAGCTGGCAAGCACGTAATCACCACTAAGCCGATGGACGTCAGCACGAGAGCCTGCGACAAGCTGATCGCCGCAGCCGATGCGGGCGGCCTCTTGCTCGGCGTTGATTACCAAAGCCGCTACGTTGACAATAATTACCGCGTCGCCGAAGCCCTCAAGCAGGGCCTATTAGGCAAGCCCATACTCGGCGAAGTGCGCTTTAAGTGGTTTCGCTCGCAGGAGTACTTTGAACACGGCGGCGGCTGGCGCGGCACTTGGGCGATGGACGGGGGCGGGTCGCTGGCCAACCAAGGGTCGCATCTGATCGATCTCCTGCTGTGGTTCATGGGCGTGCCCAAGACGGTCTATGGCGAAACGGCGATTGTGAACCACGATATTGAGACCGAGGATATTGGTCAGGCCATTTTGAATTTCGAAAGCGGGGCCAAGGGAGGGATCTTGGGCACGACGACCTTCCCAGCAAGTCCCTACTTTAGCGCCGAGGTCCACGGCAGCGAAGGGGGGGTGTTGCTGGACGCCGTGCTGTCGGGCGAGATGCGCGTCTTTGGCGATGGGCTGGAAGAGAAGCTACTGGCCATGGACAATCCGCTGGCCAACGTCGTCGAGGACGTGGTATCGGCCTTAGAAAATGGGACCGCTCTGCGGGTGGATGGCCGCGAGGGCCGCCGCACGGTGGCACTGTTGGAAAACATTTACCGCTCGGCGCGGGAAGGAAAGATGGTGGATTACCATGACGGATAAAGTATGCGCTGCTTTGGTTGGGCTGGACAATCCTCACAGCCGTGGGTGGCTGACTTCGCTACAGCACTGCGAGGCGGTGGGGCGGTTAGTCGTTTGTGCAGCCGAAGAATGCACTGATGTCGATCAGGTGTATGGTAGCTTAGATGAGTTACTGGCGGACGAGAAGCTGGAATTAGCCATCGTATGCACGCGCAATGATCAAGCGCCAGACCGCATCGCACAGCTTTTGCAGGCTGGCGTGCCGATTATTGCCGAGAAACCGGTCGCGCGCACGGCTGCAGATATCGCTCGTCTCAACGAAATCGCCGCCGCAAAGCAGGTCTTATGGGCGACGGCCTTTTTGAACCGCTGTCATCCGATTGCCAGAAAAGCGCGCGAACTCGTCGCCGCTGGTGTTTTGGGTCGCATCGTCTCCATTGAGGGGCGGATGATCACCAGCACCGTCCAGCAGCGCAAGCCGGACCACTGGCTCTTTGATCGCGCACAGGCGGGCGGGGGCATCCTGCACTGGCTGGCGATCCACACGGTCGATTTGATCCGCTATATCAGCGGCTTAGAGTACCAAGGTGTCAGCGCGCACAAGGCGACCCTGAGCGACACCGGAATCGACGTCGAGGACGTACTCGCTGCCTCGTTCCGCATGGACAACGGCGCGCTGGGCAGCTTGCACGCTGGCTATGTCCTGCCGCGCCGCTACGGCGATATCTACTTGTGTTTCAGGGGGACTGCAGGAGATGCAACTTGGGTGATGCAAGACTGGGACGGACGCGGCGACCGGCTCGTCGTCCAGAGCCAAGCCGAGGGCTGGACCGAGGACGAGTACCGCCAATTCGATCTCTCGGTCGGCGAGGCCCCCGGGTACGGCGGAGCGGCCGGATTGGGTTTTATCGCCGACTTTGTCGCCGCCAGCCGTGGACAAGGTACTTTTATCACCAATGGCGACGATGCTTGGCAGGCTATGCGCTTTGTCGAGGCGGCGTACGGTGCGGCTGAACGAGGCTGCCAACTCGAACTGTAAGAATTAAATGGTTAGATCAACCTAATGTGCGCCAAGAAAATAGCTGCTATCCAAACCTTTGAACTGTCGCCTCCACCGCCGAGCGAGGAGGGGACTCGACCGCTGCGCGAGCAGACGTGGCTTTGGGCACCTAAGCAGGCCACGCCAATGGATAAATTCGCGCCCGAGGAACGGCTCATGCCCAAGCCGGGTGGGGTGATCTGGGTTAAGGCTATCGCCGAGGACGGCACCTTTGGCTTGGGCCGCACGGATTCAGGCCATGCTACCCAGCCGATCATCGCCGAGTGCCTAGCGCCCCTAGTCGTCGGGCAGGAGGTGGGTGCCATCGACCGGTGCAACGATCGCATGTGGCGAGGGACGCTTTCCTTTGGCAACGAAGGGCTTACGGCGCGGGCAGTCGCCGGGGTCGATTTGGCGCTGTGGGACCTGTGGGGCAAAACCCTCGACCAGCCCGTCTATCGGCTAGCCGGAGGCCCGCAGCGCACTCAGATGGACGTCTATGCCACCGGCAACGACGTCGATTGGTACTTGGAGTTGGGCTTCAAAAAGTTCAAGCTGGCCCGTCCGCACGGACCCGTTGATGGGCAAGCCGGAATCGACGGCACGGTCGAACTGATGGCCAAGTGCCGCGAGTTAATTGGCCCGGACGCCGACTTGATGCTCGATTGCTGGATGACCTTTGATCTCGACTTTGCCGTGCGCATCTGCGAGGCGCTCAAACCGTATCGGATGCGCTGGATGGAGGAGATGCTGATGCCCCACGACTGGGAAGGGCACCGCGCCCTGCGCCAGCGCGTGCCTTGGCAGACGCTGGCCGACGGCGAGCACTGGTCCACTCGCCATCCCGGCATGAGGGCCGTTCAGGAGCGGCTCGTCGATTTGATCCAGGCCGATATCTACTGGATCGGGGGTTTTACCGAGGCGATGAAACTGGCCCATTACGCCGATGCGCAAGGCATCCAGATGTGTCTGCACACTGGGGGCAACGACCCGTATGGCCAGCACTGGACAGCGGCGATGCCCAATACCCCGCTGATCGAGTTTTTCATCGGCTCCCTGCCCGGAGTGCCGTTGGCGGAGTGCTATATCGGGACCCCTTCGAAGTGGGGGCAGCGACACTACAAGGTTCCGCCGGGGACCAACGTGCCGCAAAAGGGACTACTCGGGCTACCCAAAGGCCCTGGCTTTGGGATCGACATTCCCGAGGACTGGCTAAGGGAGGTGTAATCGTGAAAATCACCCAGATCGAAGAGTTTGTCACTGCGGTGCCACACATCCCCTCAATTGAAAAGAGTCGTCCTGGACATTACTTGGAGCAGCCTATCAGCCTGATTAAAGTGCATACCGACGAGGGCATTTGCGGAGTGGGCGAAGGGGGGCGCGGTGGCTCGTTGGCCAGCTTGGAGGCCGAGTGGACCGGCGTCGATCCCATGCAGGTCAACTTGGGCGACAAGGGCGGAGCGATGATCATGGCCCTGTACGACATCGTCGGCCAGGCCCTCGGGGTACCGGCTTGGAAGCTGATGGGATCCAAGCATTGGGACCGAGTGCCAGTGGGCTGGTGGTCGCCGCCGCTGGAGCCGCGCGAATTTGCCGCCATGGCTGAGGAAGGGGCCAAGCGAGGGTTTAAGACCCACAAGCTCAAGGCGCGGCCTTGGAACATCGTCGAGACCGTCAAGCTGATGACCAAAGCTGCTGGCCCGGACTACGGCATTATCGTCGATCCGAATTTCACTTTCGGCGATTTGAGCACCAGCCTGCGGTTGGCCGAGTCATTAGAGCCGTATAACATCGAGGCGTTTGAGGATCCCTTCCAGTACTTGCCGGGCTGGCATCAGTACCGCGATTTTCGCCGCCACACCCGCATCCGGCTCGCGCCCCATTTAGGCGATCCGCAGATGGTGCTGAGCGCGATCCGCGCCGAGGCGGCCGATTGCTTCAATCTGGGCGGCAACGTCGAGCGCGCGCAGATCTGCGCCGGCATGGCCGCGGCGGCCGGGATGCCGGTCTGGTTACAGGTCGTGGGGTTGGGATTAGGCGTGTCGGGTGCGTATGGTACGCACGTCCACGCGACTATTCCCAATGCAACTATTCCCTCCGACAGCCTACATTTCACGCGCGAAAACGACCTAATCGGCGGTGCGCTGACGCCGGTTGATGGTCATGTTACCGTGCCAGACGGGCCCGGGTTGGGCGTTGAGCTAGACATGGAAGCTGTGGAGAAGTATCGCGTGGGGTAGGGCACCCTGAACCCCGGCGCGGGAGGCACACCGTGAAAAATTACCGCGAATTAGGGTATTTTCTTCAGGTATTGCTGCTCTGCAGCACGATATCACCCGCAGCAGGCGAGGTACTACGGATTGGGACCAACGCGGATTGGGATGCGTGGCAGCGGCCCGGCAATGCCATCGAAATCAGCCGTGGGAAAGCTGCCCCCAGATTTGTGCGGCGAAATATCGACGCGGTCGCCAATGCCGGGGATTTCGGCGGTGGTATCCGCGCTGCGGGATCCAACAGCGGCGATGCTGGCAACCTGATTGACGGGAGCTTGAGCAGCTTCTGGGCTCCCGATTGGGATGACGATCCCGAGAACATGTACGTCGAGGTCGATTTGGGCCGCGTCGTTTCTGCACGGCGAGTGATCTTGCGGCTCCGGGAAGATGGGCCGCCGCTGGAGTTGTTTCAGGTTCTACTGTCCAATGGCGAGCGCTTTTTTGATTCGACCGGACTACCCCTGCCGAGTATTGTGCGCTATAGCGATCGCGTCCGCTACAGCTTCAACCAGCAGCGAGAGTTGGTCATCGAATACGGCCTTAAACCGCTGCAATTCATCCGCATCGAAGTGGATTTGCCCACCGTGGGAGCGGGGATCAGCTCGATTGCGGTAGAGGCCGTGGGGGACAATATCTCGCTGGGGATGCGGGAACGCGGCGGTCAGGTCGATATCCTCAACGAAATCGGCACGCGGGCCGAAGGCTACGAGTCAACGGGCAATAGCAACGCGCTGATTGACGGCGATATTGTGTCGAGTTGGCGCTACTGGGGGTTTTCCCAACCCGGCGACACGGAATTCACCTTTGATTTGGGTGCCCTGTACTGGGTGGATCGGGTGCGGATTTTGGGCGATCTAGCCGGCATTGCACCCAGCAGCGTTGACTGGCGCTGGACTCGGCGCAACGCCATTCACTTCCCTTGGTATATCATCTGGGGGTCGGACGGATCGCTAGCTCCGGACGGATCGCTGCGCTGGCAGGTCCTAGGGGAGTTGCCCGAACACCCCCGCAATTTGCGCCATATCGTCCACTTTGAAGAGCAGTTCTCACTCCGGCCGCTGCGCTATCTGCGGATGCGCTATCCGAACAGGCAGTGTTGCATTACGGGAACGACGGCCGAATTCCAAGTCTTTGGCGAAGGCTTTCCCGCTGGCACCATCTTGCAATC
This sequence comes from Candidatus Latescibacterota bacterium, assembly GCA_022827835.1. GTDB lineage: Bacteria > Latescibacterota > UBA2968 > UBA8231 > UBA8231. The sequence continues at coordinate 108,273 of JAJEIO010000023.1, read as the reverse complement.
CCCGATCTACGATCTGGGGGCCGTGCGCAACGCCACAGGGTTGAGTTGGCAGGTCGAGGCCCCTGAGAGGACTCGCGTAGAAATTCGCTCGCGGACGGGCAATCTGTTACAGGAGTCCTATGTCTTCCACGACAAAAACGGCAAGGAAGTAACCGAGAGGAAATACAACAAGCTAATTCCTAGTTTCAAAGGCCGGGTTGATACCGTCCGTTCGCCCGGCGATGACTGGAGTATCTGGAGTCAGGCGTACGAGCGGTCGGATCGGGGTTTTCTCTCGCCGACGCCAAGGCGTTTCGTCCAATTGCAAGCCTATTTGCTCAGCGACGACCCGATGCAGAGGGCGGTCCTCGACGAGCTAGTCCTGAGCTACGCCGAGCCTTTGGCCGCGGCGACGCGAGCTGAGATCTACCCGATCCAGGCTCAGCCAGGGCAGCGTACGGAGTTTACCTATTATCTTGGTTGGGATATCGGTGCTGGCAGCACGGGTTTCGATCAATTGCTCATGCGTTCAGGGGCAGACATTGAGCTTGGCGAGCTCCGCTCTGGGGGGCAGGTGTTAGACGTGGAAATAACCCGAGTAGATGGCGGATTGGACATTGCCTTTGCCGACCCGTTCGTGCGGGCTGGGTTGATTGAACTCGACTTCGCCAGCACGATATACCGCCAACAGATGCCCTTTGAGGCGTTCTTAGCCAGTGGTCGAGAAGAGCGACAGGTAAGGCAACGAGTGGATGTAGGCGATGCCATCGACGCGGTTGCCAGTGAAGTGATCGCCGTGGCGCTACCGGTCAGCTCTGCGTTAATTGACGGACTCTCGGTGTCGGCCGCGCTCGTGACGCCCAACGGAGATGGCATCGGCGATTTGCTGCGGATAGAGTTTGCCCTATTAAACGTCCTCCAGCCCCGCTTGCTGCACGTAGCACTCTACGACCTGAGCGGACGGGAAATCCGGGTGCTACACGACCAGCAGCAGACAGCCGGGCCGATAACGTTGAGTTGGGACGGCCAGGACGAATTCGGGCAACTAGTCGCGCCGGGAAACTACATTTTGCGGGTTGTGGTACAAGGCGATGCGCAGACGCATAAAACGACCAAAATTATCGCTTTGGCTTACTGAATTTATAGGCAGGTACCGCTGGCCTAGGGCAAAAGCCACCGCGTGGGGTAGGAAGTCTTGCGATAGATACGCAAACCGCTTATTTTGAATTAGATACAACACCGAACAGAGCCTATAGCTCAGCTGGTAGAGCACCGGACTTTTAATCCGTAGGTCCTGGGTTCGATTCCCAGTGGGCTCACCAGCAAAACAGGCACTTGCGACCGATCGCAGGTGCCTGTTTTGCTGGATTGTGATTTTACGTCCCCGCTTCCATCGGCAGCATGGTTTCTAGGGTAAAAGCCGCCGCGTGCTTGTGCCCTCCACCGCCGTAATCGCGCGCGATGCGACCCACATCCGCGGCTTCGTCTCCTTTGGAGCGCAGATTGTACACGACCTTGCTGTCTGGACGGACGAAGAACACCGCGGAAAAAGGATGCCCTTCGGCGAGAGCATTGCCGATTTCAGAGGTCAGAAACGTGGCATTGGTAATGGGGACGCGAAACCCACTGATGGTGGTCCAACCGTGGTACCGAACGCGTGGCCGGATGAGTCGGTGTTGGAAGCGGAGAATGGCTTGGCCTTCCACGGCGAGGGCTTGTGGCCCACGCTCGGCGATTTCATCCCACACGGCAAAGTCGCGCGGGTACGAGGCGAGGGCGGCGTTGACGGCCTTGGAATCAGCCAAGGCCCACCGCCACAGGTCACGGTCTTCAGTATAGGACACCAGCCAAGGGACATCGCTCGCACTGACCTGAGAGCGGGGATCGAAAAAGTATTCCCAAGTCATGCGTGCTCCAGACTTGTCCTCGGCGAATACGCAGTAGTCGAGCCCGGCTAAGGCGTCCGCAGCCGTCTCGTGATGATCCAAAACCAAGAGCGAGCGGGCGTGGTCGTGCATCTCCATGAGCTGTGCCCGCTCGTAGCTGAAGTCGAGGATGACGACATCGCGGTCAGCCGTAGCCGGCGGGTCGGTGTTGTATTGAACCGCTTTAAACTCGGCTTGTGGGTTGACGTAGCGCCGGTAGATCCACGCGGCACAGAAGCCATCGTTACAGCCGCCGTGGAACAGGACCAGCGGCTTCGACCTGAGCTCAGCCGAAGGTTTCATGAATTAGAGGTCCCTTCCTTGACAGGGATGAGAGGCGGGCGATATGTTTTTGTCAATATATCGCGTCCCTTGTACATCGGAAAGGCCAAAGTGGAACAGACTACTCCTGTGATCAAAGCATATCTCAATCCGTATTGCCCTTGGAGTCCAGGCGTGCGGACGGTACTCGATAGAGCCGGATTACCATACGAGGAACTGGATATTACCCGCGACCGCAAAGCCTTTGCGGAAATGGTTGCCAAGAGCCGGCAATACGCTTCTCCCTGCGTCGAAATCGACGGCGTTATGCTGGCCGATGTCGGTGGAGCGGAGGTCGAGGCGTGGTTGCGGCAGCGCGGTTTACCATGTTGAGCAAGACCGGGGTGGGGGCGTTCTGCTTGATGGTCTTGTGTGCAGTCTCTAGTCGCCCGGCTCGAGCAGAGGCCGAGCCGCTGATTCTCGACTTGCAAACCGGGTTGGCTTTGGTGCAAGAAAACAACGAGCACCTGTTGCAAGCCCGCATTGACCTGCTGCGCGGGCGCGAGGAACTTCGCGTAGCGCGAGCGGCGGGGTTGCCGCAAGTCGATGCCTCCTTCACGTATAGCCGCAACTGGCTGCTGCCTTCTTTTGTTTTTGCTGGCAATGCCGTCAGGATCGGCACGGAAAACAACCTCACGGGCGTCCTGAGCGTGCGTCAGCCGCTCTATGCCGGAGGTCGCATTCGCGCTACCGAGGACATGGCTCGCCGCCAATTTGCCATGCTCGGCGAAACCGAGCGGCAGACAACTCAGCTTGTGCTAGCCGAGGTAGAGGAGCGTTTTTACGACCTGCTCCTAGCAGAGGAGTTGCGCACCGTATCGCACTTGGCGCTGGCGTGGGCTAGACGCAATCTGTCTCAGGTGGAGGCACGGGCGCAGGCTGGTCGGGCCGCTGAGCTGGATCAGTTGCGCGCTCAGGTACAGGTCTCAAACATGCGGGCCGACTCTATCAGCGCCGAAAATAATCTGCGACTGGCCACTATGGCCTTCAAGGATGTCGTGGGTTTAGACTTAGACCAAGCCATAGAAGTAAGGGGAACGTTCCGCACCGAGACGACACTGGATCTCGATGATCTGGACGGGCTCGTCGTCTTGGGGTTAGCGAAGCGGCCAGAGTTGGCACACGTCGAGCAGGAAATAGGATGGCACGAGCGGAAGATCGCAGCCGATCAGGCGTCCACCCGGCCTAGCGTGGAACTGGTAGCTGCTGGGCAAACCCAGTTCCAAAGCGACGAGTTCGACCTAGCCGATCGGGAGTGGCGCAAGAGTTGGAACACGGGGCTGGTAGTGCAAATGCCGCTTTTCGACGGGCGGCTCACTGGGGCCCGCGTCGCGCAGGCGCGGCAGGATCTGCGCCGGATAGAGTACGATCATCAGCGAATCGCGAGGCAGGTGCGGCTGCAAATCCAACAGGCCTATTATGCCGTCGAGGAAGCGAGCCAGCGCATTGAGGCCCACCGCGATGCAGTATTACAGGCCGCGAAGGGGCTGGAGGTCGCCGAGGTGCGCTATGCGAGCGGAGTCGGCACGCAATTGGAAAATCTGGATGCACAATTGGCCCTAGTAGAAGCGCGCACGCAAAGCGCTATCGCGCGCCGCGACAAGGCGCTTGCCCTGATGCGGCTCGAACAGACCGTGGGCGTCCTCGGCGAGTAGCCACAAACACTTAACAAAAAAGGGGGAAGGCATCATGGCCAATAGACAGTACACAGTTAGGGCCTCGCATTGCGACCATCGGGCGAGCGAGGAAGAAATCTACGAAGTCCTCAAGCGGACTACCGATCCGCTGGAGCGCTCTTGGAAGAAGCTGGAAAAGGCGCAGCGGATCGTATTAAAATTCAATATGATCAAGCCGCCGGAGCGCATCGAGTACTTCGCTGGTCGCCGCAGGGAGTTGGTAGATGATGCCGTGGCCCGCGCGGTGCTGCGCTTACTGCGGGAGCGGACTACAGCCGAGCTAATCGCCACCGACACCTACCCCTATGGCAACGGCCATGTAACGCCCGACGACTTTAACTACCGCTATATTCTGGACGATTTTGGCGTCCGCTATGTGGACTCGAATTTGCCTCCCTTTGCCACGTACGACGTGCCCGGTGGCGGCTGCATGTTCGACCGCTATTTGCTCAATGCCATTTTTGCCGAGGCCGACGAGGTGGTATCCATCGCCAAGATGAAGAATCACGCCTTTATGGGCATTACCTTGACCCTGAAAAACCTCTTTGGCCTGCCGCCGATGATCCCGCCGGAAGGGCGGACGCGGTCGTATTACCACCATCTCATCCGGCTTTCCTACGTCCTGCCGGACTTGGGCATGATTACCAAACCCTGCCTCAACATCGTCGAGGCCCTCACTGGCCAATGGGGCCGCGAATGGGGCGGCGAGGGCCGGATTTGCGACGCTTTGATGGCTGGCGATCATCCGGTGGCGACCGATGCCTGCGGCATGACCCTGATGGGCCACGATCCTCACTCCGATTGGCCGACCCCACCTTTCCGCCGCGACCGCAACCACCTGCTGATAGCTGCCAAGCACGGCTTTGGCACAGTGGATTTGAACGAGATCGATTTTGTGAGTGAGGTCGAGGCCCCGCTGGCCGAATTTGACTCGGTATCTACGGACTCAGACGCCACAGTGGCCAACTGGCGGCGCACCACCTGCGAACAAGGGCTGATCTACCAAGACGAACAGCGGAAGCTCATCGACCGCTATCGAGGGGAGTTCATCTATATGCAGGACGGCCAAGTGGTGTGGAACGGTATTGATCCGAGCAACCTCGGCAGCCGTCGCAAACTTAGCGGCGATAAGAAGGACAGCGCCCTTTGGCTCAAGTACGTCGATCCAGCAGAGGGGGAAGGGGAGCGCTTTGAGCGCTACAGCGAGTGTTTGCGCTTGGCGTCTTAACGCAGGAGGAGCAGATGATTAGGGGTGACAAGGAACTGTACGTAGTCGGCGACCGCGTGCTCATCCGGGTTGACGACATGGAAGAGCGCACGGCCGTGGGGCTCTATTTGCCGCCGACCGCCTTGGAAAAGGAGGATGTGCAAAGCGGGCGCATCGAAGAAGTGGGGCCGGGCGTTCCCTTGCCGCCGAAAGCCGATGATGATGGCGCGCCTTGGGAAGAGGGGGGCGAGCAGATGCGCTACATTGGCCTCCAAGCCAAAAAAGGCGACCACGCCATTTTCCTGCGCAAGGACGCGGTGGAAATCAAGTTCGACGACGAGAAGTTCATCGTCGTGCCGCAGGCGGCGATCTTAGTGCTCGTCCGCGACATTGCTTGAGGCCCGCGAAGAGAGCAATCCATGACCTCAGCCACCCTCAGCCACGGTCCGCTCCTCTGGTCCGGCGAGCACTGGATTCTTTATCTGCGTCTGCTTGGAGCCGAAGTTGATAGCGGACAACTTAGTCTGTACAACGCCACCTACAGCCCCGCAGGTCAGGGAACGGTGGCCTATATCGACATTCCCGGCTCTGCGGGTCTAACCGCCGTCTGCACAGACAACCCCGACTTGGCCGATTTTATTACTGCCACCATGATTCGTGGCAGCAATAATCCATTCGACCGCGATCTACCTCAATGGGGAGCGACCTTTAGCCGCGCCGGCCGCATTGACCGCAATCCTTCTTGGACTGTCCAAAGTGAACACCACACCCTAACTGCCACTTGGGGGCAATTGGAAAACCCCCTAGTCGGCCCGCCCACCATCAATCCCCATATCGTCTTCACGGTGCTGATTTTTGCCACCGCCGGCCAGATGCAACTCGATGGCATGGCCGTACCCGGCCATCCCTATCCCCGCGATGCTTGGAGCAAGAGTCTAGGTCAAGCTCGTAGCTCTTGCTGCTTTGCGCTGGCCGAAACCATGGTGGCGGACGATAGGTGACGTAGCAATATTTCAGCAATACAATAGCCCGGATCGCTCAAGCGGTCCGGGCTATTGTCGTGAGATGCTGTAGAGGAGAGGGTTTAGGATTTAGAAAAACGACCCTTGCTTGAGAAACTCCACCGGCGCTTCCTCGCCCCAGCCGCGCGTGTAGTAGTCCTGCATGGTCAAGGCCAGCAGGATACACAGCCAGAAAAAGCCGGCGACCGCGAAAAGCCCGACCAGCTTGGGGCTGTATTTCACGTGCATGAAGAACAAGATGACCAGCGATGCCTTTACCAAAGCGATGATCAGAGCGACAGGCGTATTCAAAAAGCCCATGTTGACGAAGGCGGCAGCTACCGTGAGGACCGTGCCGATCATCAGGGCGAAAAAGATCAGAAAGTAGATCTTGAGCGGGACGACGTGATGTTCAGAGTGATGTTCAGACATTAGTGGCGTCCAATCAGATAGAGCAGCGGGAAGAGGAAAATCCACACAATATCGACGAAGTGCCAATAAAGGCCGCTGATTTCAATCGGCGTGAAGTACTGAGCCGAAATCTCGTTGCGCCGGACCTTGGCGATCATCCACAGCATAATGCCGACGCCGACGACCATGTGCAGCGCGTGCATCCCAGTCATCACGAAGTAAAACGAGAAGAAAATTTTGGCGTTGCCGAGCGTGACCTCGGGGAAGGCCGGGTCGTTCCACTGGAACATGCTGCCGGGGATGAGGTGTTCGTGCCATTTGTGGCTGTACTCGATGTACTTGACCCCCAAGAAGGCGCAGCCGAGAATGATCGTGGCGATGAGCCACCCCGTAATCGCGTTGCGCCCGGCGTCGGTCTGTGCGGCGCGGACGGCCAGTGCCATGGTCAGGCTGCTGGCGATTAGCACGATGGTGTTAAAGGTGCCCCAGAAGATGTCGAGGTGGTGCGAGCCAGCGGTAAAGGCTTCGATATAGGTGTTGCGATACACGGTGTAGGCACCGAACAGCCCCCCAAAGAACAGGATTTCCTGGATGATGAACGCCCACATGCCGAGACTGGCGGCTTCGTATTGCTGCTGCGCCGTCTCGAACTGGTGTAGGTGATGGGCGCTATGTGCGTGCTCAGACAACTTCATCCTCCTTAGCGCGTTCAGGTACGGCCTCAGTGCTCGGTTCCGCTGGTTCCTCCTCACCGTACGGATAGGCTTCCCAAGTAACTATCGGGATGGCTTCAAAGTTGTGGGCTATGGGCGGCGAGGGGATATCCCATTCAAGGCCCTTGGCGTGGAACGGATTGGCAGTGGCCTTCTCGCCCTTAAACAAGGACCAGAGGAGATAGACGATGGTCAGTGAGAAGCCTAGTCCGAGGACGGTGGCACCCGCGGTGGACATGATGTTGAGGGCTTGCCATTCCTCGGGATAGGCGTGATAGCGCCGAGGCATTCCTAGGTAACCCAAGATAAATTGGGGAAAGAAGGTCAAGTTGAAGCCGGCGAAGACAAACATGACGCCCAGTTTGGCCGCTCCTTCCGAGTACATGCGCCCGGTCATTTTAGGCCACCAAAAATGCAGGCCGCAGAGGAATCCCATGACCATGCCGCCCACCATGACATAGTGAAAGTGGGCGACCACGAAGTAGGTATCGTGGAGATGGACGTCTAGGCCCAAGGTGGAGAGGAACAGGCCCGTCAGACCGCCGATAGTGAAAAGGCCGATAAAGCCCATCACGTAGAGCATCGGCGAGTCTAGCTTGACCGAGCCTTTGTAGAGGGTGAAAGCCCAGTTGAAAATTTTGATGGCCGTAGGTACGGCGATGAAGAAGGTGATGAAGGAAAAGACCATGCTGGCATAGGTGGATTGGCCCGAGACGAACAAATGGTGCCCCCAGACGAGGAAACCAAGGATGGCGATGGCCATAGAAGAAAAGGCGACGAATGAATAGCCAAAGACGCGCTTGCGTGCGAAGCAAGCTATGACGTCGCTGATGACGGCAAAGCCCGGCAGGATCATGATGTACACGGCCGGATGCGAGTAAAACCAGAACATGTGCTGGAAGAGCACTGGATCGCCGCCGTAGTTGGGGTCGAAAATACCGATCTTGAAGAGGCGCTCGAAGCAGACCAGCAACAAGGTGATGGCCACCACCGGGGTGCCCAGTACCTGAATCAAGCTGGTCGCGTAGTGCCCCCAGATAAAAAGCGGCAAGCGGAACCACGTCATACCTGGGGCCCGCATCTTGTGGATGGTGACCATGAAGTTGACCCCAGTCAGGATCGAAGAGAAGCCGTTGACAAAAACGCCGACTAAGGCTAAGGAGACGAACGAAGTGGAGTACGTACTGCTATAAGGCGTGTAAAAGGTCCAACCCGTATCAATGCCCCCCATGATGATGGCCAGTACGGCGAACAGCCCCCCGGCTGTGTAGAGATAGTAGCTGAGGAGGTTCAGGCGGGGGAAGGCCACATCGCGGGCACCGATTTGCAGTGGGATGAGAAAGTTGCCCAACACCGCCGGGATCGAGGGGATCAGAAAGAAGAAGATCATCACCACGCCGTGCATGGTGAAGAGCTTGTTGTAGGTTTCAGCCTCGACCAAATCGCCTTTGGGCGTCATCAACTCAAAGCGGATCAGACTGGCAAACATGCTGCCGACCAAGAAGAAGACCGCCAGCGTTATCAAGTAGAGGATACCGATGCGCTTGTGGTCTAGGGTCAGGAGCCAAGATTTGATCCCATACGTTTCGTTGAGATAGTTTCTCGGCTCGCCGTTGGCGCTGACTGCGTGGCTCATGGCTTGAATGACCTCGTTGAGATGTTCACTCTGCGGATTCGCTCAGGGATTTGATATAGGACGTGATTTGCAGCAGCGACTGCTCGCTGACCTGCCCTTCAAAGACGGGCATAATCGGCTCGTACCCGGCGACGATCTTGGCCGTGGGCTGGAGTATGGACTCGCGGATGTAGTCGCTGTCGACGACGACTTCTCGCCCATTGCTGAGCGTTACTGGCTTGTCGTAAATCCCGACTAACGAAGGGCCGCGACCCGTGGCCGTAGATTTGTGGCAGGTCTCGCAGCCGAGTTGCTGGAACTGGCGTTCGCCCGCCTCGACCATGGATTCGCCGCTGGACGCTCCCATCAGCCAGTCGTGGTAATCCGCTGGCTCTAAGACGATTACCTTGCCGATCATACCCGAGTGCTGGGTGCCGCAATACTCAGCGCAAAACAAGTGGAACTCGCCCGTCTGCGTGGCTTCAAACCACAGGGTCGTGTAGCGCCCGGGCAACACGTCGTTTTTAACCCGGAAGGCCGGGATGAAAAAGTCGTGGATTACATCCTCCGAAGTCATGGTCAGGCGGACGGGCTGGCCTTTGGGCACGTGCAGGGTATTGATTTCTCGCTTGCCCGATTCGTGCTGGATTTTCCACATCCACTGCTTGCCGACCGCGTAGATTTCCAAGGGATCGGACGGCGGCCGCTGGAGCCGGAAGAAGACATCGGCCCCGAGCAAAAAGACAAAAAGCGCCAAAAAGAGTGGAACGATGGTCCAAGACAATTCGAGGACGAGATTGCCGTGAGTTTGCTCGGGCTGTTCGTCTTCCGAGCGGCGGCGGTACTTGATGCCGAAGATGATTACCATGCCGAAGACGAGCAGGCAGAAGACCACAGTCAAGACCAGCAAGAATGCGTACAGGGCATCTACTTGCCAGGCGATGGTGGAGGCTTGGGCGGGAAAAAGTGGAAAGTCGGACATGCGGTTCAGGGCTCCGAACTAGTTGAGCTGAGGGTGATGCAGGTTGTTGCGACGCTCCCGCTTGAGCATGGCGACGATAAAACCAACGAGAGCGAGCACGGTAATCAGCCCCCCGATGCGCAGGGAATTGCGGATGTAGAGACCGTATTTGCCAGTCATTGGGTCGTAGCTATAGCAGAGCAGAAGTAGCTGATCAACTGGATTACCGATAGCACCGTCGGCTGCTTCGACGAGGCCCCAGCGCAAGTCTCGCGGGGGATAGTCGATACCGTATAAATAGCGCGCTAGTTTACCTTCCGGCGTCAGCACCATCAAGCCGCTGGCGTGGATGTACTGGTCGGTGTCTTCGTCGTATTCGTAGCGAAAGCCGACGGCTGCGGCTAGCTGTTTGATCTGGTCTTCCTCGCCGGTGAGAAAATGCCAACCCGTAGAACCATCGCGACCGCGGTAGTTTTTGCTGTACTCGGCCTTTTTGGCCGCAGCTAATTCCGAAGTTTCCCCGGGATCGACGCTGATGGTCAAGACGTCGAAATCTGTGCCAATGCCAAAACTTAGCACATTCATTGCCCGCAAGAGGCTATTCAGCACTTGGGTGCAGAGCATGGGGCATTCGTAGTACACCAAGGTGAGCACGATGGGTTTCTGGCCGAAGTATTGGCGCAGCGAGACGCGCTCGCCGCTGGAGTCGGTGAATTCGATATCTAAGGGAATCTGATCGCCCAATTTCTGGTCGATGCCGATGCTCTTTTGTAACTGCTGGGTATAGCTCTGCGCCCCAGTCTGGCCGGCTAGCAAAAGCGGCAGAGTTAGTGCCGAAAAGATCGCGCTGCGAGCGAATGTCGTTGTCGGTCTGCTCATGGTGTTGCTGGCGGAGCGATGAGCGGCATTTTGCCCTCGCTCACCAGATCAATTGCTCGCTCGATGGGAATGTGTACTACCTTCACTTGTTCGTCGATCCAGCCATAGGAGTTGAGGATCGCGGCCTCGTTTTGGGCCAACTCGAACTTTTGCTTTGGCGGGTCCACCTGTAGCCTCGGCGCGTCGCTGGCAACGCGGTTTTCGACGAGCGGCGGGACCGGATCGTCGAAGAGCGGCTGGTAATAGGCGAAGACCCTGAATAAGACGATCATGCCAATAAAGGAAGCGACGACCAACGCGGTGATAAAAAGGCCGGTCTGTGCCAGCGGCGTTACCCGCGCATCGGTCGTCTCGTAGCCGGAGTTGTTTTGGTCGTGTGCTTGTTCAACCATGATTGCTTTCGCCGCTGTAAAAGTCTGCAAACCGGGGGTCGTTTTGCGCTATCAGGGCGCGCTTCTTTAGCTGTGCGAAGAAAAGCGCTAGGACGATGCCACCAATGCCTATTGGAATGGCTAGGTCTAGCCAGTGTAGGGTGATCCCGGTGCTGTGGAAGCTCGGCCCCTTTTCAGCGTGGACTTTAGTGAACGCCGGTGCCGTGATCCAGTACAGATCGACCAAGCGCATGAAGATCAAGCCGGCGGCAATAGTGCCGAGCAACTTGGTTTTGGACTTCATGGTGCTGGATATGAGAAAGAGAAAGGGGACGGCAAAGTGAAACACCAGTAGCCCGTAGCCGACGTATTCCCAGCCGCCCTCCAGACGAGTTATGTACCAAGTGATCTCCTCGGGCAAATTAGCCGACCAAATGATGAGCAACTGGGAGAACGAGGTATATGCCCAGAGCATGACGCAGGCCAGCATAAAGGTGCCCAAATCGCGCAGGTGCTGCTCGGTAATCACGCCCTGTAGCGGCTCCCGACGCGAGAGGGGAACGGCGACGAGAAAAGTAAATCCCCAAGCCATCAGCCCCATACCTATAATGTAGATGATGCCGAAGATCGTCGAGAACCAATGCGGCTCAAGGGACATTAGCCAATCAATAGAAGCCAGCGTTGCGGTGAGAAAGAAAATGACGATGCCCGGACCGCTCAGGATCTGCATGCGATGGGTCGGATGCGTCTCCGTCGTCTGGTCCTGCTGCAGCGACCAGCGGTTGAGCAAGAAGGCGAACAGTCCCCAGATGGCGAAGTAGAGCACGGTGCGCACGATAAAGAAAGGCTCGTTGAGAAAGGGGATCTTTTGCTGGAGGATGCTGTCTTTCTGCACGACGTTCTGGTGCGTCCACTCGTAGAGGTCGTGCAGGCCGAAGAAGAGGATCGGTAGCGATAGCAGGAACAGCAACGGCAAGGTGCGGGTACCGGCTTCGAGCAGCCGCCGGATCGAAAATCCCCAAGTGCCACCGCCGACGTGGTGGATCATGAGGATGCCCAAGCTGCCCAAGGGCAGGCCGATCCAGAAGGTAAAAGCCAGCAAATAAGAGCGGAAAAACTGCTCCTCGGCCGTAAAGTAGCCTACCGTAGTGGCGGCCAAACCGGCCAAGCCCACGACTAGCGCATAGCGCTGGAGGTTGTCTAAATAGGGATGCAGGGCAGTGGACTGGTGGGTAATCGACTCGTTCATTGAAGTTGCCTTTGGTCCTCGGCCGGCAGTTGGTCGAATTCGAGGTTTTGGCTCAGCTGTAACACCTTAATATAGGCGACGATGGCCCAGCGGTCGGCCACGGAAATGCGGGAGGCGTAGCTGTACATGACGCCAAATCCATTGGTAATGACATCGTAAAAGTGGCCGACGGGTACCTCGCGCAGCCGCTGTTGATGAAAGGTCAGCGGCTGTTTGAGCCCGCGCTGGACGATCATGCCGTTGCCCGCGCCGGTCTGGCCGTGGCAGGGGGCGCAGAAAATGTTGTAGCGCTCTTGGCCGCGCTCTAGCAACTGGCGGTCAACGGTCACTCTATCCGGCAGGATCTCCGCGAGTTGGCCTTGTATTTTGCCTTGGTAGAAGTGCTCGTCGAGCATCAATTGGCCCCGCGCCACGGTGCCGTCAACCTGCGCGCGGAAAGACATGCCGTCGGTAAAGAACGCCGAGGCTTCTAGCGGCTCGTATTTCTCTTGGTCGTACATGGCCTGCCGCAGTTCGCAACCGGCAGTGCCAATCAGCAATAGCGCCGCTCCCAACAAGGCAACGAGCCGTCTGCTGGCGATGATCATTTCATTTTTCAACTTCGACAACCTCATGCGGATTCAGGCCGCGCAGGAATTCCTCGGTTTTTTCTCGGTCGAACTGGGGATCTTCGGCTTCGATGCTGAGAAAGAAGCGATCTTGGCTGGCGCGGGCGAAATTGGGCGCGTTGAAAACCGGGTGATAAGGCTGGGGCAAACCGTTGGCGATGAACATACCAAAGGCCGAACTGAGGGCAGCAAAGAGGATGGTCAGTTCAAAGGTTACCGGGATGAACATCGGCCCGCTGTGCAAGGGCTTGCCGGCGATATTGAGCGGATAGTCGATGGCTGAAACCCAATAGCATAGGGAGTAGCCTGTGATCGCACCGAGTAGGCCAAAGGCGAAAACCAGCCAAGGCAACCTAGTGCGCGGAAAGCCGATGGCCTCGCCCAAGCCGTGGACGGGCATAGGAGAATAGGCGTCGATCTTGCGATAGCCAGCGGCAAAGGTCTCCTTGGCCGCGGCCAGCAAGTCGTCGGGAGATTCAAATTCGGCCAGCAGGCCGTATTGCGTTGATTCTTCGTGCTGCTGCATAAGTTCAATGGCTCACTTGTGGTCTCCGGAGACCAGCAGATTGCGGATCTCGTGGATGGAAATCATCGGTAGGCCGCGGATGAACAAGAAAAATAGGACGATGAACAGGCCGATGGTACCCACGTAGATGGCGATGTCCCAAATTGTCGGGTGAAACATGTCCCAAGAAGAGGGCATAAAATCTCGATGTAGGCTCGTGACGACGATGATGAAGCGCTCCAGCCACATGCCGACATTGATGAACTGAGAAATGAAAAATAGCCAGAACATGCTCGTGCGGAAGTGTCTAAACCACAGGAGCTGCGGCACGATTATGTTGCAGACGATCAAAGCCCAGTAGAAGGGGCCGTACGGGCCATGCATGCGATTTTGCATCATATAGCCCTCAAAGACACTGGCGCTGTACCAGGCGATGAGTTGCTCCATGAAGTAGCCATAGCCCACAATCAGCCCGGAAGCCAACATGACTTTGGCCATGTTGTTTAGATGGCGCTCGGTTATGAAGTCGTCCAAGCCATAGATGAGACGCATGGGGATCATCAAAGTCAGCACCATGGCAAAGCCCGCGTAGATCGCCCCGGCGACGAAATAAGGGGGGAATATAGTCGTGTGCCATCCAGGTATGAGCCCGACGGCGAAGTCGAGGCTGACGACGCTATGGACAGAGAGCACGAGGGGCGTGGAGAGGCCAGCCAGCAGGAGGGACGCCATTTCGTAGCGCTCCCAGTGAATGGCCGAGCCGCGCCAGCCAAGCGCGACCACACCGTAGATGACCTGGGCGATGCGGTTTTTGGCGCGGTCGCGCAGGCTGGCTAAGTCTGGGACCAAGCCGACATACCAAAAGACCAGCGACACCGTCAAATAGGTCGAGACCGCGAAGACATCCCAGATCAGCGGGCTGCGGAACTGCGGCCAGATGTCCATGGAGTTGGGATAGGGCAACAGCCAGTAGCAGGCCAACCAAGGCCGACCCGTGTGAAAGAGCGGAAATTGCGCGGCGCAGAGCACGGCGAAAATGGTCATGGCCTCTGCCGCGCGGTTGATTGAGGTGCGCCACCGCTGCCGGAAAAGCAGTAGAATCGCCGAGATCAGGGTGCCGGCGTGACCGATACCAATCCACCAGACAAAATTGATGATGGCCCAACCCCAGCCTATGGGGTTGTTAATGCCCCAGATGCCCACGCCCTCAAAGAGCAGGTAGGGAACCCCTATCATGAACCCGTGCAGCAGTATGAAGCCCAAAGCAAAGCAAATGAACCAAGCCAGCGGGGTGTTTTTGGTCAGGACGATCCCACTGATCTTGTCGGTGATCGAAGTGTACGAGGTCTGGCTCGGGCCGAGTTCCGATACTGGGGGGCGATAAGGCGTTTTCGCAGCTTCGGACATGCTAAGCCTCGGCAATCTTGGGATTCGGGTTTTTGATACTTGCTAAGTACGTAGTGCGGGGCCGCGTGTTCAACTCGGTGAGGATGCCGTAGTTGAGCGGCGATGCCTTGAGGGTGGAGACCTGACTATTGGAGTCGTTGATGTCGCCGAAGACGATGGCTTCAGTCGGGCAGGCCTGTTCGCAGGCGGTGACGATCTCGCCATCACCTATGGTGCGACTGGCCTTTTTGGCCTCAATCCGCGCTTGATTGATGCGTTGGACGCAGTACGTGCATTTCTCCATTACGCCGCGGGAGCGCGTGGTGACGTCCGGGTTGCGCTGCAATTTTAAGCTCTCGGTATCGCGGTCGGCGTATTGGAGGAAGTTGAAGCGCCGGACCTTGTAGGGGCAGTTGTTGGCGCAGTAGCGGGTGCCGACGCAGCGATTGTAGGTCATGTCGTTGAGCCCTTCGTCGCTGTGCGTCGTCGCTGCGACCGGACAGACCAACTCGCAAGGGGCGTTTTCGCACTGCATGCAAGGCACGGGCTGGTGCGCGATCTGGGGGTTGTCGAGCGAGCCTTGGTAGTAGCGATCGACGCGAATCCAAGGCATTTCGCGGCCGTTGAGGACTTCGTCTTTGCCGACGATGGGGATGTTGTTTTCGGCTTGGCAGGCCGTTGCACACGCATTGCAGCCGATGCAGGCACCTAAATCAATCACCATGCCCCAAGCATAGCCCGTGTACTGGTGATCCGTGCGGTTGTGCAGCGTCAAGTCATCGGGCGGATCGTGGGCTCCCTCGTGGGCAAAGTGCGGATGCACTTGGTAGTAGTCCAGCGAGGCTTGGCGCAAGAGGTTGCGGCCTTCCATGCTGTGGTGATCTTGGGTGCAGGCGAGGCGATAGTTGTCGTAGGAACCGTTGACCTGCAGGCCGGTGCCGCTCCACAAGGCCGCCGTCGGTCGCAGGGCATAGGCATTGAAGCCCGTGTCGCGCCCGACGCGGCCACTGCGCTGTTGGCCGTAGCCCAAGTGCAGGGTGACGACGCCGTCGGCTTGGCCGGGTACGACCCAAACAGCAGCATTGATTGTGCGCCCGTCAAAGCGCAGCTCGGCGAGGAATTCGCTCTTGAGTCGCAGGCGCTCGGCCGTGGCTGGGCTGACGAGGGCGGCGTTATCCCAAGTGAGCTTCGTGATGGGCTTTGGAGTTTCCTGTAGCCAGGCGTTGTTGGCAAAGCGACCGTCCCACACCATGGGATCGGGCCGAAAGTGGATTTCGAGATCTTCTTCCTCGGGAAGGCTCCCGGTCGTTGCCGGCAACTGCAAAGTGCCTAGCTCCACGGATTGGGCTTCGGGGTGCGTGC
Source organism: Candidatus Latescibacterota bacterium (assembly GCA_022827835.1). Lineage (GTDB taxonomy): Bacteria > Latescibacterota > UBA2968 > UBA8231 > UBA8231. Next base: position 92,104 of record JAJEIO010000023.1, on the reverse strand, counting down.
CCTCGACGAAGCCATCGTGCAGTGCGCGGCGCCAAGCAATCGCATCTAGCCCTTGGCCCTCCCAGTACTGGCGCACGATGTCGAGATCGGGGACTCCGGGCTGGCCGGTGAGCACCGCCAAGAGATCGTGGGCTGATTTGCTCTTGTAGAGCGGGCGAATCAGCGGCTGGACGATCGTGGCGAGGCCGTCGTGAGCGCGGGTGTCGCTCCAGGCTTCGAGGAAGTGCGATTCCGGAATGTGCCAGTGGCAGAGTTCCGACGTTTCGTTGTCATATAAGCCGAGATGGACGCGGTAGCCGACTTTGTCGAGTGCCGCAGCAAAGTTGAGGTCCACGGGCGCGTCGTACACTGGATTGCCACCGAGGATGAACAAGGACCCGACTCGACCAGCATTCATGTCAGCAACTAAAGCGGCTAGCGATTCGCGCTGATCAACCGACTCGACTTCGAGGGGCGCAGTGTAGTGTACGGTTGTGCCCGCATTGCCTAGGGCGTGATTGATCGCGTGGGCCAAAGCGTGCACCGCGGGGGACTGTTGATCACCAGCGAGCACGAGGCTTTGGCTGCGATGGGCCTGTAGGTCGTCAACTAGGGCTGCAATCCAAGCGTCGTGGGCAGAGAAGTCAGCGGAAATGCTCGGCCCCTTCCAATCGATGCCAAGCCCTTGGGCGACCTTTAAGGCCAAGGCTTCGATGTGCGCCGTGCCTAGGGCCAAACGATGATCGGCGATGCTACCGGTGGCCGTTGGGCTGCTTTCGACTGCATAGAGCCGATTGCTGGCCTTGGAACCGTTGCGGACCCTGCGACCGGCCGCAAAATCCCGCGCGTGGCGGACATTGCCGGCACCACTGCAGGTAAAGTCCGCGTCCAGCGATAGAATGACCTTGGCCTTGGCTAAGTCGTAAGACGCATGCACCGGCTCGCCAAACGCCATTTGGGCTCCGGCACGGGCGTTGTCGCGATTGACCGGTTCGTACTGATGCCACTGGGCTTGGGGAAATTTATCCCGCAGGGCTTGCAATTGGTGCCCGAGAGTCGGAGAAGTCACGGTCTGAGTCAGGATGCGCAGGCCAGCGCCGCCGTTGCCCTCGTGCAAACTCAGCCGCTGCGTCAAATCAGCTAAGAAGATGCTCCAGGCGCTAATGCGACCGGCGTTTTTGACTGTTTGCGAGCGATCGGGGTCGTAGAGGTCGAGAATCGAAGCCTGGACGAGCGCATTCGAGCCGCGGCTGCCGGAGGGATGCTCGGGATTGCCCTCAATTTTGGTCGGCCGCCCCATGTGGCTCTCGACCAGGATGCCCATGCCAATACCGCCGAGCGAGGTGGCTGAGGCAAAGTACTGCGGCTTACCGGGGATGACGTTTTCGGGCGCTCGGACCTGGGGGACTATTTTTTCGCTGGGCTGAATCGTGCAGCCCGAAAGCCCGCCTAGTGCCAGCGATGCACTCATGAGCTTGAGGAAATTCCGCCGACTTACCGGATCCTTCAACTCGGCAGCTTGCTCGGGAAACTCGCGCTGGACCATGGCGGCGAATTCTTCGGTTTGAGCCAATTGGTCCAAGCTGCGCCAGTACTCTTGACCTTGGGTGGCCGCGAGACGGGAGCGGATGGCCGCGAGATCGATATTTTTTCTGGTTTCCATATTTAGCGGTGGCAGATAGAGCAATTGGTGAGTTGGCTGGTCTGCACGCCGTATTCGGCGACGAGTTGCACACCCAAGCTTTCTTGGTCGGCTGGATACTGATAGTTCATGTTAAAGACTTGGTCGCGTGGACGGATGTACTGGGCAGGATCGCGGTGGCAATCGAGACACCACTCCATATTCAGCGATTCGGCTTTCCACATCAGGGGCATTTGATCGACTTGACCGTGGCACGACTGGCAGCCAATGCCTTGGTTGACGTGGATGCTGTGATTGAAATAGGCGAAGTCGGGCAAGTCGTGGACGCGATTCCACTCGATGGGCACGTTATCGCGGAAGCTAGCTCGCACGGGTTCGAGGATGGGCGCTTCGGTCCAGATCTGCGAGTGGCAGGTCATGCAGGTTTCGGTCGGGGGAATGCCGGCAAAAGCACTCTCCTCGACGGTGGTGTGGCAATAGCGGCAGTCAATGCCCATGCCGGTGACGTGGTGTTTGTGACTGAAGGGAACGGGCTGATCGATGGGCACGTTGACTTGATTGACAAAGTAAATGCGATTGATGTTGAGTACGATAGCGAGGATACTGCCGACTAGGACGAGGCCAACGAGGATGCTGGCTTTGGAAGCCCAGTTAGCGCTGCGCGGAAATACTTGAGCCATGTTTTATATAATTTAGCTGAGGTTGTAGAAGGCTGGCCTTACCTCTTCCGGCCAAAACAGTCTTGTAAATTAGGACAGTTTAATTTGGTGTCAATACATAGGATAAAAAACCTAGGGTATTTGACTTTGAGTCTCTCGCGATATAATATGAATAGCGTCCCTCCTATAGCCCCCGTAGCTCAGCAGGATAGAGCAACAGATTCCTAATCTGTGGGTCGGCGGTTCGAATCCGCCCGGGGGTAGTTTATTTCCTCGAAAACGGCTGTCTTCCAGATAGTTGCGGTCGTGTGGCACAGGCTTAAGAGTGCGTACAAATGCGAAGTGCAGGGCTATCGTCCCGAGGGGAATCTAGCAGTTACTCCAGCGATGAGGACGATGAGAATGTCAGAAACCCATCTAGTAGCGAATTTTAATTAGGTCCTACATTTAGATGACAAAGCGTGAAGAGACGCTGCAAATCGCCGGCCAAGTCGAAGCCATGCTCGTGGCCTTGGATCGGTTCTCCTCCTTTAGTCGGCTGCTCAAACCCGCCGAGGTGGAACCGTTGCGTTCCTTGCTGCGCTGTGCACATGCGTGCGCCGACAGATTGGTGGCCGGTAAACAGGCACAGCGCGCAGCGGACGAATTGATCGCGCAACACCAGCGTTGTTCAGATGCACTCCTCGCGGCAGCGCTTAACGGCGATTGGGGTGGTGGCGCGCCGGATTTACAAGGGCTGTTGCTCAACCGGATCCTCGATGGCCGACATCCGTTTTTGCGGGCTTGCGAAAGGCAATCTCCAGCAGACGTTCCCATCGCGCTGCATCAGGTTGTGTGCCGCGATTTGCAAAGTGCCGCGGTCTTGGCTCGTCCTCGCTGGGGAATATGGCTGCGGCTGGTCGGCGGCGATGCAGAGTCTTTGGCTCCCATGCCCGGAGATGGGATGGAACTCGCAGCCGTTGACCAACTGAAAGAGCGTTTTGCCCGCAACGAGGATTGGGCTGGGTTAGCAGGAGAGCTTGGATGCCTGATGCACGAGCACGGGCGGGGTTCGCTGCGCCGATTCCCGGCCTTTCGCCTCGTCGGCAGGGGGGACAAGCCCATCTTGGAACCTATCCGCCATTTCGCGGAATTTCCCCTCGGCTGGCTGGAGGGCAACGGAGCGAGAATCCAAGTATTAGAGAAAAACACGCGCCATTTTCTCGCCGGTTATCGGGGACACAACGCGCTAATCTGGGGACCGCGCGGCGGCGGCAAATCGACGCTGATACGGGCCTTGATAGGGCAATTCTTTGATCGCGGTCTGCGCGCCATCGAGATCGATCCGTCTTGCTACCATCTGTTACCCGACCTTTTTGCCCTGGTCCGGGGGCGTCGCCAGCGATTTGTGGGCGTGCTGGACAATGTGTCCTTGAGCCGGGGCGACAATAGTTTGCATCTACTGTCGCGCGTGCTCGACGGGGGGTTAGAAGCGTGCCCAGACAATTTGGTCTTCTACGCAACTTCCAACTATAAGGACCTAGTCGATCGGGAGGGCGAGCGACCGCAAGGGTTAGGCCAGATGCAGCTAGACGACGAGCGTCCCAATCTAGTCAACCAAGGCATTCAAGCTGAATTCTACGATCCTCAACAACTGCAACGCCTCGATCAGGAGCGGGCGCTTGACGACCGTTTTGCCCTCAAGGTATTTCTCGACCTGCCCAGCAGACAGCAATATCACTCTATGGTACTGTCCTATGCGCGTCGGGCAGGGATTGACCTGCCAGAAGAGGAATTATTGGCCACCTTTGAGGTTTGGCGGATGCGGCACAACCACGATTTAGTCGGAGGCCGGACGGCGCGGGATTTCATCGTCGCCTACTTGCCGCAATACTTACGCGACAAGGACCAGTTAAATCAACCTTCGAGTAGCTCGATTTCGTAACCGTCGGGATCGTCGATAAAGGCCATCTTGCGGCCGGTGGGGAAAGTCTCGCGCCAATCGCTAGGCCATATTTCAATCCCGTTGTTTTCCAGCGTGTCGCAAAAGCCGATTAAGTCGGGGACCGCGATAGCGAGGTGCATGAGATCTTCGGGGACGGCGAGTTGGTAATCGGCAGAATAGGTCAGCTCTAAAGTGTGTTCATTGCCGGGCAGTTCGAGATGAACGATCTGATTGCCAGCGGGCGACTTATCGGAGCGGCTCCGAACTTCAAAGCCGAGGTGGGTGCAATACCACTCAATGGAGCGATCGAGATCGCCGACGCGGATGCGGGTGTGCAGAAAGCGGGCCATAGGGACATCCTTTCGCGAGTTGTGTATAATTTAGGGCAAGGCTTGCTGTGCGTGTAGGCAGTCACTTGCGCGGGTTGGAACGAGGCGTGTAGATTAAATTACAGGGGCAAAAAAAAGGCAAAATGGTGCCGAAGAGAGGACTCGAACCTCCACGGGGTTGCCCCCACATGGTCCTGAACCATGCGCGTCTACCAATTTCGCCACTTCGGCAAGTGAACGGCAAAAATTAAGTGTAGGGCTTGCAGCCGTCAAGCCCGTTCCTTTGGTGAAATAAGGCGGTCATGGCCAAAACGGAGAGCGGTGCCAAGCGCGAGTTAATCGCCGTGCAAAATCGCAAAGCCCGGCACGACTACGAGGTGATGGGCCGCTACGAGACTGGCATTGTCTTGCGCGGTACAGAGGTCAAGTCGCTGCGCGCTGGGCGCGCTAACCTCAAGGACAGTTTCGCTATAGTCGAACGAGGCGAAATTTTCCTACACAATGTGCATATTGCCCAGTACGAGCGCGGCAACAGTTTCAACCACGATCCAGAGCGCGTGCGCAAATTGCTCTTGCACCGCAGCGAAATCCGCAGGCTGATAGGGAGGACGCAACAACAGGGCCTTACCTTGGTGCCGCTGAAGATCTACTTCAAACATGGCAGAGCTAAGGTGGAATTGGCGCTGGTCCGCGGCAAGAAACAGTTCGACAAGCGCCAGACTTTGGCCCAACGCCAAGCCGACCGCGATGTCGATCGGGCTCTCAAGGAGCGGTACCGGTGAGTTTGCCCGCGACCAACCAGGAAGCGACGCGCTGTTCTAAGTGCGGTGGTGGAGGCCTGTACTACGACCCGATAGTCAAGGTGGGCCGCTATGGTGCGCTTCAGCTTTGCGAATGCGTCGAGTGCCGCTGTGGAGGGAGAGCTCCCTACCAGTACTGGGACGACGATTCGCGCAATCAGTGGTGTCCCTGCCGTCCCTATCGTCGCAAAATGACGGAAACCAACCGCCTGTTTCGCCAAGCCGATATCCCCGAGCGCTACAAGTGGAAGTTCGTTGATGACTTCCGAATGGCGGCACCAGACGGGACCCGCATTGACCTAGCGGCCACGGTCTATCTCCGCATTCACCAAGATCTGATTGATGCAGCAGCAGAGCCTAAGCGCGGCTATCTTCTCCACGGCAATCCCGGCACGGGCAAGACCTTGATGGGCTGCATTACACTCAACGAGCTCATGCTGCGCTGGACCAAGCCGGGTCGCTTTCTTAGTCTTTCGCGCACGTATTTTCAGAAATTGCGCGATACCTATTCAGCCGATAGCGAGCGCTATGGCCGCACTTGGTCGATGCTCGAAGAGTTGTGCAATATGCCCTACCTCGTCCTAGATGACTTCGGCATCCAGCGGGGGACCGAGTGGGAAATAGAAATGCTCTACGATCTCGTAGATGCCCGCTACGGCGATCAGCGATTCACGGTTGTAACCACCAACCAGCCCCTCGACGAACTCAAGGATCTCGCCAAGGGTCGCATCTATTCGCGTCTAGTAGAGATGTGCCAACCGATCCCCATGGACGGCCCTGATTATCGGATGCATCTCAATGAGTGAGACGAGCTGGAAGCGCAGTGATGGACGCCAGCCCGATCAATTGCGGCCGGTGCAGATTTCCCCGAGGTACCTGAAAACGGCGGCTGGATCGGCTCTGATCGAAATGGGCGATACAAAGGTGCTCTGCACAGTGTCGTCCGTTGATGGGGTCCCGTCCTTTCTGGTGGGGACCGGCAAGGGCTGGCTGACTGCGGAGTACAGCATGCTCCCTGGTTCCTCTGCGCGCCGAGTAACCCGCGAACCCAATAGTCGGGCGCGTGAAATTCAGCGCCTAATCGGTCGGTCGCTGCGAGCGGTAGTGGATTTGGAGCAAATAGGGGAGCGGACGTTATATGTCGATTGCGATGTCATACAAGCGGATGGCGGAACGCGCACGGCCTCAATAACAGGGGCTTATGTGGCTTTAGTAGAGGCGTTGCAGACTCAGCAAGGCACTGCACTCGTAGATCAGGTCGCCGCTGTTAGCGTTGGGGTAGTGGGGCCCCATTCCTTATTGGATCTATGCTATGAGGAAGATAGCCGCGCCGAAACCGATATGAACGTCGTTATGACCGGCTCGGAGGGGATCGTCGAAGTCCAAGGCACGGCCGAGGGGCGTCCCTTTACCCGTGCGCAGGCCATTGAGTTACTCGACTTGGCCGCTGTGGGCATAAAGCGCCTACTGGCTGTGCAACAGTCTGTTTTAAGCGCACTTACGGGGGCTTAGGGGGGTGGGAGAAATTGCTTGACAGGTTTTGTGCCCCCGGCTAAGTTATACACAATCTTTAGTTTGAAGCACGTGTAGCTTTCCTTTTCCTCCCCACTCTAAACGAAGAGGATGGTTCCATGTCGGGTATGACTAAAGCTCCATTTTGGGATATGGAAGATTGCCTCGGGAGTTATCTGGCTGAAATTGCCCATTCCAAGCCACTCTCCCCGGCCGATGAGGTCAATCTAGCGCGGAAAATCAAGCAAGGGGATGAGGACGCACGCAATCGCTTAGTCGAAGCGAATTTGCGCTTTGTGGTCAGCGTGGCAAAGGAATACCAAAATCGCGGCGTCCCCCTCGCAGATTTGGTCAGTGCTGGGAACATGGGATTGATCACAGCCGCTGAGCGCTTTGACGAAGACAAGGGATTCAAGTTTATCTCCTATGCCGTTTGGTGGATCCGCCAAGCCATCCTACAGACGCTAGCTGAACAGTCGCGTACGGTCCGCTTGCCGCTGAACAAGATCGGTTTGCTCTACAAGATATCCAAAGCGTCCCGCATCTTGCAGCAAGAGCGCACCGACGATCCCCACCCAGAAGCTATCGCCGAGCAGCTTGATGTCCCAGTTGAAGAGGTCAAGGAGACCTTAATGTGCAGTCGCTCGATGCGGTCGCTCGACGCGGCCTTTCTCGGCGAAGAAGATCACAGTCTGCTAGACGTGCTGCCAGACGAGCGGCAAGAGTCCCCTGAAAACCAAGTGATGCGCGGCTGTCTGCGCGGTCAGATTGACACGGCTCTGAATAGACTCATTGGACGCGAGGCCGAGATTCTCCGTCTCTACTTTGGGTTGAACGGGGAAGAGCCTATGACCTTAGACCAGATTGGTATGCGCTTTGGTCTTACGCGCGAGCGAGTCCGGCAAATCAAGGAGAAAGCACTGCACCGCTTGCGCCACCCCAGCCGCTGCGATCATCTGCGCTCCTATAGCCGCGCTTGAAGATGGCCCCCCACAAGGCTCCCCTGCTCCCCAATAGTCGCAGGAGTATGCCATGCCAGAAGATGCAGTTGAGGAGGATCTGCTAAATTCTATAGATGAAGTAGACGATCAGATCAAAAATTTTCGCCAGCGGGTGCGGGCCGTTTTGGACGCTGCCCAGGCCGAGGGAACGCGGCGCAACGAAAAGGAAGGGAGCGCGAGGCGATAAGCGACGCGTAGATTTATCAAAGAGGGGATGGCTTGGCTGTCCCCTCTTTTAATTTGTCTGCAACCAAATGGAAAGGACCGAAATGGCTAAATGGGCAACAGGCATATTTACCTCTATTGATGAGGGCTTAGGGGCCGGGTTGGATTCGGTGAAGGAGCTAGGGGTTTCCACTGTGCATCTGCACGCTCCAGGCCGCGATTTTCGCACTGCAGAGAAAACAGCGGAAATCAAGGCCCAGTTCGCCGCGGCCGGGATCGAAATCAGTGTAGTTTTCGCCGGTTTTCCCGACGACGATTACACCACGCCGGAAATCGCCCAGCAAACGGTCGGGCTCGTGCCTTTAGAGCGCCGGGGGCACCGACTCGAAGAGACTCTGGCTATCGCGGACTTTGCTGCCGTGCTAGGTGTAGATGCTGTTGGCATGCACTTGGGCTTTGTGCCGGAGGCGTCGGATCCGGATTTTGCCGCGGTCGTCGAAGTTGCGCGCACTGTGTGCGATCACTGCCGGAGGCACGGCCAGCATTTTCACCTAGAAACCGGTCAGGAGACCGCCGCTGAACTTCTCACCTTTATCGAAGCTGTCGATCGCCAGAACCTCGCGGTCAATTTCGATCCAGCCAATATGATCCTCTATCAGGCCGGCCCACCGCTAGAGGCATTGGATCAGGTGGGGCACTTTGTCCGCAGCGTACACTGCAAAGACGCCGCGATTGAGCGTCGCCCGGGCCAGCCTTGGTATGAGGACGCGCCGCTTGGCCAAGGCGACGTCAACATCCGGGCGTTCCTTTTGAAGTTACGCGATTTGGGATATGAGGGGCCGCTGACCATTGAGCGCGAATACGCCCCGGACCAAGCTGGGGATATCCGCTCGGCTCTGCAATTACTCACCGATCTGCGCCGAGAGATTTTGGGTTGAGCGCGTCGCTGCGGAGTTGCTTGGATTTTGCAGTAGATGCGGCTTGGCAAGCGGGCAAGATCACTTTGCACTACTTCCAGTCGGGAATCCACGCCGAGTGGAAGGAAGACCTCTCACCGGTGACCGTCGCCGACCGCGAAGCCGAGGCCAAGATACGGGACTTGTTGGCCAAGGCCTATCCCGACGATGGGATTGTCGGCGAGGAATTTGGCTGGGTCGAGGGACGCTCCGGTACGCGCTGGATTATTGACCCCATTGACGGAACGAAATCCTTTGTCCAAGGGGTGCCGCTCTACGGAGTACTTATCGCGCGGGAAGGGCCCGATGGGGTTGACGTAGGCTGTTGCTACATGCCGGCCCTTGACGAGATGGTATGGGCCGCTAGGGGTGAGGGCTGTTGGTGGAATGGCCGGCGGGCGGCAGTGTCCTCGGTAGCTGAGTTAGGCCAAGCCTGTATCTGTTATACGTCATGGCCGAGCTTTGCCGAACAAGGCCGCGAACAGGAGTGGCAGAAGCTGGTCGCCAGCACTCGGCTGCGCCGGGGATGGGGCGATTGTTACGGCCACATACTCGTGGCCACCGGTCGAGCCGAGGCCAGTTTTGACCCCATTATGAATCCGTGGGATTGCGGACCACTGTTGCCGATTCTACAGGAAGCTGGCGGGACCTTTACCGATTGGCAGGGAGTGCCGACGATATACGGCAAAGACGCCTTCTCTTCCAATGGTCATCTCTTTGCGTCCATCATGGGGCACCTGGTAGACCACAGTGATTAGTGCGCTTAGAAGCCGGGTCGCCTTCTGTCTAGCGGTTGGCCGCGATGCCGTGGTGGCGACGTACCGCCACGATTGCACTACTGCGGCCCCGGCCATGGCCTTTGACTTTATATTTGCCATTTTTCCGGGCATTCTCGTTCTGACAGCCCTGTTGGGCTTCCTAGGCATATCGTCTGAGGATTTCATCAAAGTGCTCGAAATCTTGGGCATTGTCATCCCTGTCCCGCTGCTGGAGGCCGTCGAAGACAATATCAGCTTTCTTTCATCGCAAAGTTTGTTCGTTATAGGGTTTTTAGGCGTCATCTGGCCGGCGTCGGCCAGCATGTCCACTACGATGATGGCGCTCAACCGAGCCTATGGCGTGCAAGAGCATCGGTCTTTCTACAAGCGGCGCATTCTTTCGCTCGTCTTAATCGTGGTCTTGGGAATTTCTTTTGTTTTTTTCTTTAACCTCATCATATTCGGCGAACACGTCGAGAGTTGGCTGCGGGGCTATTGGACTTCCTCACATTTTGCTCCGTTGGTAGCCTTGTTGAGGCGCGCGGTGGTCGTGATCGGTATGATTACCACGGCTGCCTGCATTTACTACATCATGCCCGCCGTGCGACTGCGTTGGTTGGACGTGTTACCAGGGAGTGTGATGTCTTCTGGGCTGGCCGGGATCATTGCCATTGCCTTAGATCACGTCGAGCGGTTCAGCTATTACAATATCATCTATGGCGTACTAGGGACTGCCATCATCCTCTTGCTGTCCGCGTATTTGCTGGCTTTTTCAATACTGTTGGGCGGCGAGTTGAACGCGGTGCTCTATCGCCGCCGCCATCCATTTGACGCATACCCGACAGATTATTAGGTTGGAGTTTATAGTAGTAATGTCTTTGGGAAATGGAGGAACCAATGCGCAAAAATTCAATCCTAATCGCACTCATCGTCAGCGGGCTTTTGGCCTGTGAGGGGAAAAAAGATGAGCTAACGCCTTATATCCAGACCTTGCAGGGCTTGGAAAGCCATAGCCAGCAGCTAATGCGCTATCAGCGCTACTTAACAACCGAGGGCATGACCTCTCAGGCTCACGACGTCGAAGAAGTCATGCAGACCTTGCTCGACGAGTTGGAGAAGATTGAACTCGAAGACAAGCGCCTCCGGGCCTTGAACAACGCCATGAAGCGGGCCTTAAAGGCGGCGATGCGCAAGCTGGTCGAGCCGGACTTCCCGACCTTTGTGCCCAATGCCCAGAAGAGCATTGGGCGCCTCGAAGACGAATTCACTAAGATATATGGCAACCTAGAGTTGATGTGGCAGAGGGCCGACAAGACCGAACCCTTCCCGCTCAAGTGGGAAGCTAAGTAATAGTTGCGTCCGCTGCCCACTGCACTGCGTAGAGCTCCCCCGGTAATAGGGGGAGCTTTTTGCGTTCAATGCCCGCTCAGCAGGAAGGGGTGAGCAAACCATGATGTTCGTGTTGTTCAAATTACTGCTGGCGACGGCGATCGTGTTGTTGTGTTACGCCGTGTACCGGCAGCTAAGGGGCAGTCCTCGCCGCGGAGCGTCCAACCAACGCAGCAGCATTGATCCGGGCCGCGTCGCCGAGGCCGAATACAGCATATTGGACGAAGAAGAGGTCGAACGCAAAGATTGTGGCTAAGAGAGCTAAAGGGCCAAGTCCCGCTGCACTGCTGGCCGAAATCGCCAAGGGGGATGTTCGGCCTTTTTATTTGCTGCACGGGGACGAAGAATACGAGCGCGAAGCTTTGGTCGCGTCTATGATCGAAGCTTTGGTGCCAACTCAGACGCGGGATTTTAATCTCGACGTACTGAGGGCTGGACGCCTAGAGGTACTGGATTTTTTTCAGGTCTATGAGACCTATCCCATGATGGCCGAGAGTAGGCTGATTGTGCTGCGCGATGCCGAGGCTCTGACGACCGACCAGTGTCGCGGCTTAGAGCGCGTATTTGCAACGCCGGTGGAGACCAGTCGCCTCCTAGTAGTAGGCCAAAAAGTCGATATGCGGCGGAAATTCTTTCGCGAACTTTCGCGGCGAGGTCGCGTGCTAGAATTTAGGCCGCCCTACGACAACCAAGTACCGCAGTGGATACAGCGGTACGCCAAGCGTCAAGGGGTGATGATCGAGCCTGCGGCCGTCCAGCTACTCAGCCAGTACGTAGGGGCTAAGCCGCGCGAATTGGTCAGCGAGGTAGAAAAGTTGGTCAGTTTTGTCGGGGTGGGCCAGCCGATCACCGCCTCTGCGGTCGAACAAGTCGCTGGCATCACGCGCGGGGCTAGCGTGTTCGAACTCGCCGATGCTCTCGGCAAAGGACAGGGCAAACTAGCGCAAAAGCTGATACACAAGTTCCTCAGCCAAGGAGAAGAGCCAACTCGCGCCGTAGCCATGGTCACCCGCCACTTCCAGCTTTTGCTCAAGGCTAAGGGGCTAATGGACCAGTCGCTACCGCGCGACAAAATGGCCGCTGAATTGGGGGTTGCGCCGTTTTTTTTGCCCGGGTATTTGGAGCAGGCCCAGCGCCGCTCCGCCGCTTGGCTGTGGGCGGGGTTAAGCGCCTTGAACGAAGCCGATTGGCGTCTGAAATCGCAGGGACGACGCCAAGAGCATCTGGTTTTGGATCTGCTGGTGATCAAGTTGTGCAGGAAGCACTAAACTTGACAATGGGTAGTGCCACAACTATAATTGGGACACAAGGTGTTGTGTTTGTAACATATTGAAAAGTATAAACTAACAAGCAAAGGATGATCTATCGTGAGCGAACCTATCGTCTTAACCGATGACAATTTCAGCGCCGAAGTCATCAACGCCAGCCGGCCCGTGCTCGTGGATTTTTGGGCGACGTGGTGCGGTCCGTGCCGAATGATCGCGCCGATTGTTCAAGAATTGAGCAGCGAATACGAAGGCCGGGCCAAAGTGGGCAAATTGGACGTCGACGCGGCCCAGAAAACAGCGGCCGAATTCGGTATTCGCAGCATTCCTACCTTGCTCATTTTCAAGGAGGGTAAAGTCGCCGACCAGATTATTGGTGCCGTCCCCAAAGGGCAAATCACCGAAAAGCTAGAGGCCGCCTTGGCCTAATTGTGCGGACGAGCAGGCGTGGGGCGTTGTCTGTCTAAGCGGGAGTGCTAAGCACATGCCGTCTGATCCTCTCTGGAGGCATGTCTTTCGTCGTCTGCAAGAGCGCGTAAGGAGCGGCCGCAAGGAGGAAGAGACCGCCTCCTGCAAGCTCTTGCAGAAAGTGCCCATTTTTCAGGAATTAAGCGGGCGTGAGCTACACAAGATAGAAGAGATGCTCTACGGGCCGCGGGATTGGCGCGCTGGGGAGGCGATTATCAACCAAGGAGATCCCGGGATGGGGATGTACATCGTCGCCGCCGGCCAAATACGGATCGTCCAGATGGGCGACGATGGGTTTGAAAAGCAGCTAGCCACCTTAACCCGAGGGAATTTTTTTGGTGCCCAGGCCCTTGTTGATCAATCGCCGCGCCCCGCTTCAGCTTACGCCCTCCAACCTTGTAGTCTTCTCGTTTTTTGCCGCCCTGACTTACTCGAACTCATAGATACCAACCTGCCGCTCGCCTTGAAGATCGTCGAAGGCTTGGCGCAAGCCATCTCGACGGACCTACTCGAAGTCATAGAGAAACTCTCGACGCAGTTGCACGACTCTGAGCGCCTGTTAAAAGGGGCACGGCGCGCGGGCTGTATTCAATGGTGAATTGGCAAGTTAAAGTAGTACTCGCCTTGGTGGCCATAGTGGTTGGCGGATGGTTTGTATATGAGATTCGCGGCATCCTCACGCCTTTTGTTTTGGCTTTTATTTTGGCCTATGTCCTCTACCCAATCATCGATTGGATGGAGAGAAGGGGATTGGGGCGGGCTTGGAGTACTCTGCTCGTCTTTTCGCTCGTTTTTGCGGGGTTGGGGCTAGGTGCATTCAAGGTTGGAGACAAGCTGGCTGGAGAAACGGTAGATAGAGTTTTTACCATCGCTAACACCGGTGACCAACCTCTAATTATCCACGGGATGGTTTGGGAAGACGATTCGCGGGACCAGCCATTTGTCCTAAGGGAGGAACACCGCTGGCCACTCGAGATCGCCCCCATGGAGGAATTAGCCGTTCTCCTGCGCTTTGTGCCCAATGACCAAGCACCGGCTGCAAACACGCTCTTGATTGCGTACTCGCAGGGCCAAGATGAGCACAGTCAGCGCATTAGCGTCCACGGCAATGGCGGTGTGGTCGTAGGAGGCCAAGCCGGTAGGTCGGGTTCTGTTGTGTTTTCGCGTGCCGATATTGGCTTTGGCAAGGCCGATCCCAACGTCTTGGTGGAAATAGGCGATAGGATCTTGGTGGAAACCAGCACCAGAGCTGCAAAAATTGAGCCCATGTTACAGCCCTATTTGGGGAGCGATTTCCGCTTCGCCGAGTTGATTAGGGAGCATGGCGAGCGGCTGATGAGGACCATGTTGGGAGGCACTACGCTGTTTATCGAGGGGGTTATCTCGGGCCTTACTTTTGTGGTGATCGTGCCGTTTGTGGCCTTTTTCTTTCTCAAAGAAGGACGGCGCTTGACGCGATGCCTGATGACACTGGTTCCCAACGCCTATTTTGAATTGTGCCTAAACCTAATGTACCAAGCCAATAGGCAGATCGGGAATTACATTCGTGGCCAGCTTTTGGCCGTTCTCGTCGTGTCGGTGCTCGCGATTAGCGGTTTGTCCATTCTTGGCGTCTATTATGCCCTGCCTTTGGGGCTGCTCGCCGGATTGGCCAACGTAATCCCATTTCTCGGGCCATTGATCGGAATCGTCTGTTCTTCGATTGTGGCCTTGGCTACCGGCGGTGGCTTGGCAATGGTGGCCAAAGTGATCGTCATGTTCTTGGTCATTCAACTGATCGACAATGTACTCATTCAACCCACGATGGTAGCCAAAAGCGTCGAGTTGCACCCGTTAGTCGTCCTTTTTGTCGTCATGGTGGGAAGCCAGTTGATGGGCATCGTCGGGATGCTGATCGCCGTGCCGCTTACGGGCATCGCGAAAGTAAGCGGCCAAACCATCTACGAAGGGGTGAAACAATACCGATTGAGATAGGTTGACAAACCTATCTATATTGCTTAACTACACCTTACATCTCAAACTATGGTACGAGGTACTTAAGGCCCTCTAAGGGGTAGGAGGAACGTTAATTGGGTAGTTCAATACAGTTAGAAAGCACGGCGGTGAGCGAATTGGCTCAACGCATAGGGGACGCCCGCAAGCTCTACGGCAACGATAGTCCTTACGTCATCGGTGTGATGACGGCTGTCGAATGGATAATCCAAGATGCCGAGGGTGGCCAAGGGCTCAAGCAAGACCTGCTCGCCCGCATTCTAGAGAGCGAAGGAAAGAAACAACCATCTCGTCCGCTTCCCGGCAGTACAGAGAGCAGCCCCCCGCCGCACGAACGCCGCGCCTTGGCGGAAAACACCTGGACTCGTGGCATAGTCAAGTGGTTTAACAACGATAAGGGATATGGTTTTATCTCTACAGACAGCCATGTCGATGTCTTCGTCCACTGGCGCGATATTTCATCTTGGGACCGGACTTTGACCCAAGATGATGAAGTTGAGTTCATGGTGACTCGCACCGCCAAGGGATTCCAAGCCATCAACGTGATGAAGGCTGGCCAAGACAAAGCCGAAGAGGAGGCGGACTCGGTCGAGGCGGCCGAGACCCCCGACGAAACCGAGGAGGTCGAAAGCACCGACGGCGATGTCTCTGATGTCTCTGATGTCTCTGAGAGTGCAGACAGTGTCCCGGACTCCCAAGACGACGAGGGCGGGCTGTAGGAGAAGATGGGTAAAAAAACGTCCGATATAGCCTGTTCGTTCTGCGGCAAGGGGGGCGACCAAGTCGAGTAGATCATTCAGGGCCCCTCAGTGTATATATGCAGTGAATGCATCGGCTTGTGCAATGAGAGGCTGTCAGAGGACGACAATCACGAGCCTAGTCTCAATGGCCGTCCCTTGCCCAAACCGGCCGAAATCAAGGCCCATCTCGACGCTCACATTATCGGCCAAGAACGCGCTAAAAAGGCGCTTTCGGTCGCCGTGTACAACCACTACAAGCGGGTGCATTCCGGTGCTGGGGATGTCCAGCTCAGCAAGAGCAATATCCTGCTTATCGGTCCCACCGGAGTGGGCAAGACGCTTTTGGCGGAGACGTTGGCGCGCATATTACAAGTGCCCTTCGCAATCGTCGATGCTACGGTCCTTACTGAGGCCGGGTATGTAGGCGAGGACGTGGAAAATATCCTCGTGCGGCTCCTCCAAGCTGCGGATTACGATGTCAAACAAGCCGAGCGCGGGATTTTGTTTATCGACGAGCTAGACAAAGTCGCCCGCAAATCCGGTAATCCCTCCATAACTCGCGACGTTTCAGGCGAAGGCGTTCAACAGGAGCTCCTTAAGATCTTAGAGGGAACCGTCTCAGGGGTGCCTCCTAAGGGAGGGCGCAAGCATCCCGAACAGCCTTTGGTACAAATAAACACCAAAAACATTCTCTTTATTTGTGGAGGGGCTTTCGATGGGCTAGATAGAATTATCAGCCAGCGCATCGGAACCAAGTCCATGGGCTTTGGCAGCTCCCTCGACGATCACGAGGAAGTGAGCGGGGCCAATCTGTTGGCACGGGTCGAACCTGAGGAATTGATCCAGTACGGCCTAATTCCCGAGCTGATTGGCCGCTTGCCAGTAGTGGGCGTCTTGCACCCCCTGAGCGATCAGGTGCTAATGGACATCCTGCTCAAACCGCGGAACGCACTCGTCAAACAGTACCAGAAACTGTTTGAGATGGACGGTATTGCACTGCGGTTTGAGGAGGAAGCGCTGTACAAGGTCGTCGAACTAACCCAAGAAAAGGAAATGGGTGCGCGTGGTCTGCGGGCAGTTTTAGAAACCGTCATGTTTGAAATCATGTTTGAGCTCCCGACCCGAGACGACATCGCCGAATGCGTCATTACCAAGGAATTTATCGAAAAAAAGGCCCCGCCCACCTTCGTGTACAATAAGAAGCGGGCTTGATTCCCAAACCGGGCGTTGAGCTTAACTAGATCCCTTCTCTACTAGCGCGTTCGCTGGAGGAGAAGGGTTTTTTGTGAGAAAAGTGCCATGCACGCTAGATATTATCCATCGCGGGTGCTGTGGCGACACCAGCCTGCGGTCACAGCACCCACCACGACTGGGGAAGTGGCCGTGCGAGGTCGGCTTCTCCACTTTGCCGCAGGTCGCGGGAGGATCGCAGATGAGAGTGGAGAGGTCGATTTTGTTGTGAAAGAGCGGCTAGTAGGGATAAAAGCCGGTGATATAGTTGAGCTGTATGGTATTGTGGTAGAAGGTATTATAGATGCTACTCAAGTTCGATTATTAGCCCCTAGCAGTGCAGTATGGCATCAAGGAGATTGGTCGCGGTTCCACGCCAACGGACTGTGGGCGAATATGTGGGTGCGGGCTGCGGTATTAGACGCCGTCCGCGATTTTTTCAAGGACGCGGACTTTCTCGCGGTAGAGACGCCCACGTTGGTCTGCGCCTCGGCGCAAGAGGAACACATCCAGCTATTCGCCACTGAGTACCAAGGCGACAAGGCGCAAAAGCAGTTTTACCTCGCCCCCTCGCCCGAACTGTACATGAAGCGGTTGCTAGGGGTAGGTTTTGAGCGGATTTACCAGATCAGCCGCTCGTACCGCAATGGGGAGATGGGGCCGCAACACAATCCCGAGTTTACCCTAATCGAATGGTATCGAGCGTACGCCAGCTACGAGGAAATCATGGCCGATGTCGAGGATTTGGTTTCGCATGTGGCGAAAAGCGTCTTGGGGCGGTCGAGCGTGGTCCGAGCAGGGCGCGAGATCGACCTACAGCCGCCGTGGGAGCGGCTCAGCGTCCGCGATGCTTTTGCGCGCTGGGCCGCAGTCGATTTGGATGCCTGTACAGATGCGGGATCGCTTTTTCGCCGTGCGCGTGCCTTGGGCTATGGTAGCGCTAGACGAGAGGATAGTTGGGAGGACTTATATCACAAAATTCTGCTGGAGAAAGTCGAGCCAGAACTGGCCAAATTAGGAGCTATCCACCTTTTCGATTATCCCCGACAATTGGCCGCATTGGCCAAACTAAAAGAAGGTGATTCGGCCATAGCAGAGAGGACGGAAGCGTATTTGGGGGGAGTGGAGTTGTCAAACGGCTATACAGAGTTAAACGACCCAGCCCAACAGCGCGAGCGCTTTGCGCGGGGCGCGCGACTGGGGGGCGCACCAGCCGACGAGGCATTTCTCGCAGCTATGGAGCGGGGCATTCCACCGGCTGGTGGCGTGGCCCTGGGATTGGACCGGTTGGTTATGATCGTTGCCGGCGCGTCTTGCTTAGACGAGGTGATCGCCTTTCCGCCGGGTCATTAGTCGACGAGAGCTGCTAGCTCTTTTTCGGACGCCAGCAGACCATCGATTAATCCGAAGTCGATCGCCTCTTCGGGCGACAGAAAGTAATCGCGTTCAGTGACCAGCTCGATGCGCTCGAGTGGCTGACCGGTGTCTTGGACTAAGATTTGGTTGAGCCGGTCGCGCCACTCGACGATCTCGCGGGCGTGGATTTCGATATCAGCCGCTTGGCCGCGGACGCCACCCCAAGGCTGGTGCAGCATGAGCCGAGAATGGGCAAGGGCGTGGCGCTTGCCCTTGGTCCCGCCGGCAAGAAGGATCGCGCTCATGCTGTACGCTTGGCCGATGCAGAGCGTCGCTACATCGCAGGGGACGTACTTCATGGTATCGTAGATGGCCAAACCGGCAGTGAGACTGCCGCCAGGGCTGTTGATGTAGAGCGAGATGTCTTTCTTGGGATCTTCTGAGGTCAGAAAGAGTAGCTGGGCGATGACGAGGTTGGCTTCGTGATCGTCGATCGGAGTGCTGATAAAGATTATTCGCTCCTTGAGGAGGCGAGAGAAAATGTCGTAGGCGCGCTCGCCGCGGCCGGTCTGTTCGATTACTACAGGTACGATGGCCATGTGCTATTCTGTCGTTAGAAGAGAGTCTATTTGCTGATTAATGGACTATAGGCGATGCCCAATATAGTGTCAATGGGCCATCGCTCAGGTTGGTTGACCATATTGGATCAGCTCGGTAAATTTTACCTGCTCACAGCGTGTCGTTGTTTGTCGAAAGTAAAGCACTTAATAAATTGCAGGGCATAGTGTTACGATTTTTTGAATTCTATTGTTTGGGCCTAGCTGGCCACAGGAACGCGTGCTCGTAGGCATTACCGGCGGCATGGGGGTGGGCAAGTCCGCACTGGCGCAGATGCTCGCCGAATTTGGTGCGCTGCGGGTCGATGCCGACGAAGTGGCCCGCGAAGTAGCGACAATCCCAGCGGTGATCGAGAACCTACAAACGGCATTCGGCCGCGATTTGCTCGGTCCAGACGGGCGCTTGAACCGCCGGGAGTTGGGGCGTCGTGCCCTGCGATCAACCGAGGCGAGCCAGCGATTAGAGGCGATCATGCGGCCACCTATATCAGCGGCCATAGAGTGCCGACTGGCGCAGGCTGTGGAAGAAGCCTGCGGCGGGGTCGTGGTGTTTGACGCACCGCTGATATACGAGTGGGGGAACGAGGGGAACTTTGACCGGATCGTGGTAGTCGATGCTGAGGAGGAACGATGCGTATCGCGGGTGCAACAGCGCAGTGGCTTGCCGGTGTGCGAGATTAGGCAGCGGATGGCGCGCCAGATGGATCCGCAAAACAAAAAGGCCCGCGCCGACTTTGTCATCGACAACAACAAGGGCTTAGACGCGCTCGCCGTGCAAGCGGAAACACTGTGGGCTGAGTTGGTCCGCGCCGCGCAGGAAAGAGGTACCCATGACCAATGAGCGTTTGCAGCGGACCCCGCTCTATGAGGTCGCCGTGGCCGAAGGCGGGCGCATGGCACCCTTTGGTGGGTGGGAAATGTCGGTTCAGTTTGAGGGCATTCGCAGCGAACATTGGGCAGTGCGCCGAGAGGTCGGGCTATTCGACATCTCGCACATGGGTCGAATAGCCGTTTCCGGGGAGCATGGGCTGGCCTTTCTCGACAGTCTCTTGCCAGCTCGGATTCGCGAATTGACCATCGGCCAGATGCTCTACGCGCCGCTGTGCAATGAACAAGGGGGATGCGTGGACGATCTGGTGGTATACCAGCTCGCTCAGCAGGAGTACCTCTTGGTGGTCAACGCGAGCCGGAAGGCCATTGACTGGCAGTGGATTACCGCGCGCGCAGCCGAGTGGTCGGATGTGAAAATCGAGGATTTGAGCGATGAAAAGGGGATGGTGGCGGTGCAGGGGCCACGGGCCGCCGCTCTAGTCGAATCACTCGCTGGGCCGGCTGGCGTGTCGCTAGGGTATTATCGCTGCGCGATGATGGAGATCGCCGGGATACGAGCCTTGCTCAGCCGCAATGGCTACACCGGCGAAGACGGGTTTGAGATCATGTGTCCGGTCGCCCAAGTTGCTGCGCTGTGGGGCAAACTCCGCGCAGCCGGTGCTCAGCCTTGTGGACTCGGTGCACGCGACACCTTGCGCCTCGAAATGGGGTTCTGCCTCTATGGCCGTGAATTGAACGAGCAGACGACCCCCTTAGAGGCGGGTTTGTCTTGGACTTTGGACTTAGAAAAAGAGGCGAATTTTGTTGGGGCCGAGGCGCTACGGGCGCAACGCACGGCCGGAGGTTATCGCCGCCTGCGCGGCTTCCGCATGTTGGAAAGGGGCATTCCGCGGTCGGATTACCCGATTTTCGACCAGCGCGGGGAGCCGGTGGGTACCGTGACCAGTGGGACGCATTCGCCGATGCTTGGCGAGGGGATAGGGCTGGCCTATTTACAGCGCGGCGCGCAAAAAATAGGCACTCAAGTGTACATTGACATGAAGGGTAAACGGCAACCCGCTGAGGTGGCCAAGCTACCCTTTGTGCCTTCAGGCATTAAAAAGGACTGAAATGTTGCAACCGCTGCCTTTAGGCAGTGAACGGAGGTGCATGGGCGACGAATTTGGACCTAGCGATGCTTTTGTCCGCCGACACATCGGCCCTACGGATGCGGATATAACCGCCATGCTCGCGGCGGTGGGAGCCGACAGCTTGGACGATCTCATGTCCGAGTCCCTGCCGGCGGCGATTCGCATGCAGGATTCCTTGGCGCTGGGAGAAGGTATTAGTGAGTACGAGCTGATGGGGCAGTTGCGCGAGTTGGCCAGCCAAAATCGCATCCACCGCAGTTTTATCGGTATAGGCTACTCGGACTGCATAATCCCTCCGGTGATCCAGCGCAACATCTTGGAGAATCCAGGCTGGTACACCCAATACACGCCCTACCAGTCCGAAATCGCCCAAGGGCGGCTAGAGGCTCTCCTCAACTTCCAAACCATGGTCGGCGACCTGACGGGTTTTGCTTTGGCCAATGCCTCCTTGTTAGACGAAGCCACGGCCGCGGCCGAAGCCATTGCCATGCTGCGGGCGGTGCAAAAGAAAAACGCGAGCCAGCGCGTTTTTGTCTCGTCGGATTGCCACCCGCAAACCATAGGGGTAGTCAAGGTCCGGGCCGAATCGCGGGGATGGGAGGTCGAAGTGGGCGATCACCGAGAATACGATTTTGCGACTGGAGCCTTCGCCGCTCTACTCCAGTACCCAGCCTCAGACGGCGCTCTACACGACTACGCTGACTTCTGCGCCCAGGCTCACGTCCATCAGACGCTCGTGTGCGTGGCAGTCGATTTGCTCGCCCTGTGTTTGCTGCGGCCTCCTGGGGAATTTGGGGCCGATGCAGCCATCGGGAGCGCGCAGCGCTTTGGTATGCCAATGGGGTACGGCGGCCCGCACGCAGCCTTTTTGGCAACGCGGCCCGAGTTCCAGCGGCAAGTGCCTGGGCGCATCATCGGCGTCTCCGAGGATGTCCGTGGCCAGCCAGCCCTGCGCATGGCCCTGCAAACCCGCGAACAGCACATCAAAAGGGAACGGGCGACGAGCAACATTTGTACTGCCGAGGTCTTGCCGGCCGTGGTGGCGAGCATGTACGCGGTCTATCACGGGCCGGGTCGGTTGCAGCGGATGGCTCGTCGCATACACTGCCAAGCGCGGACGCTCGCCCGAGGGTTGGAGGAAGCCGGCTATCGAATCGTCCACGATCAGTACTTCGACACACTGCGCGTTGAAGTGGGGGCACAGGGAGATGCGCTATTGGCGCAGGCGCAGGCCGAGAGGATGAACTTCCGCGATCTAGGAGACGGGCACTGGGGCATTGCCCTCGACGAAACGACCGACAAGGCCGATTTACAAGCCATCCTCACCTTACTGGGCGGCGAGTTGCCCGCCGAAGTCGATGAGGGGCCTGCTTGGGGGCCTGATCACGTCCGCCACTCGCGCTTCATGGAGCATCCCGTCTTTGCTACGCATCACTCCGAGACTGAAATGATGCGCTACATGCGCCGACTCGAAGCCAAGGATCTGTCGTTGGTCCACGCGATGATTCCCCTCGGCTCGTGTACCATGAAGCTCAATGCAACCGCGGAAATGATGGCGATTACTTGGCCCGAATTCGCTGGGCTGCATCCGTTTGCGCCCGTAGAGCAAGCCCGAGGGTACGCGGCAATTTTCGCCGAAATGGAGGACATGCTGCGCGAAATCACCGGTCTCAAGGGCATTTCGCTGCAACCCAATGCAGGTTCGCAGGGCGAATACGCCGGCCTACTCATCGTGCGCAAATACCACCAGACGCGCGGAGAAGCCCAGCGCAACGTCTGTCTTATTCCGGCCTCGGCTCATGGGACGAATCCGGCTAGCGCGACCATGGCCGGCTTGGACGTGGTCGTCGTCGCCTGTGATGTAGACGGCAACATCGACTTGGCGGACCTGCGGGCGCAAGCCGACGCACACCGCGAGCGGTTAGCCGCTCTGATGGTGACGTATCCATCGACCCACGGGGTATTTGAAGAGGCCATAGGCGAAATCTGCGCGGTCGTCCACCAAGCGGGCGGTCAGGTCTATATGGACGGTGCCAATATGAATGCCTTGGTCGGGTTGTGCCGGCCCGGGGAAATCGGCATCGATGTGTGCCATTTGAATTTACACAAGACCTTTTGCATCCCCCACGGCGGGGGCGGTCCGGGTATGGGGCCTATTGCCGTGGCTGAGCACTTGGTGGAGTTTTTGCCTTCGCACCCCCTCGTCCATACTGGTGGAGCTAAGTCAATTGGCCCTATTGCGGCTGCTCCGTGGGGCAGTGCCTCGATTCTGCTCATATCTTGGGCGTACTTGCGGCTAATGGGCGGCGCAGGACTCGCCGAGGCGACCGAGGTGGCGATTCTCAATGCCAATTATCTGAGCAGCCGCCTTGCGGATTCCTTTCCCGTGCTGTACAAGGGACGCAACGGGCGCGTAGCTCACGAGTGCATCCTCGACCTGCGCTGGGCGCGGGAGCACGGCATTGGCGTAGAAGACGTGGCTAAACGCTTGATAGACTACGGGTTCCACGCGCCTACGGTATCCTTCCCGGTCGTCGGGACTCTGATGGTCGAACCTACCGAAAGCGAGTCCAAGGCCGAATTGGACCGATTTTGTGAGGCTATGATCGCCATTGGCGGCGAAATCCAGCAAATAGCTGCCGGAGAGATGGACCGCGCCGACAATCCCCTCGTCCATGCACCTCACCCAATGGATATTGTGCTGGCTACCGAGTGGGATCGGCCTTATTCTAGAACCGTTGCCGCCCTGCCGGCCCCTTGGCTGTTGGAGCGCAAGTTCTGGCCAGCCGTCGGGAGACTGAACGACGCGCAAGGCGATCGCAACCTGATCTGTTCCTGTCCGCCTGTAGAGGCATATTCTCAAGAGGAATAAAATGAGCCAGAAGCGCGCTTTAATCACTGGTATTACTGGCCAAGACGGTTCGTACTTGGCCGAATTGCTGCTGGAAAAGGACTATGAGGTTTTCGGATTGGTGCGCCGCAGCAGCACGGTCAATTTCGAACGGATCGGCCATTTGCAGGACCAAATCGAGCTGATCTCCGGCGATCTGTTGGACCAGAAGTCGTTGGTTTCAGCGCTGCAGACCGCGCGACCACAGGAAGTGTATAACCTAGGTGCCCAGTCCTTTGTGCCGGTTTCTTGGGAGCAGCCGATGTTGACCGGCGAGGTCACCGGCTTGGGCGTGACGCGGCTGCTTGAAGCCATCCGCGCCTGCGACGAAAATATTCGCTTTTACCAAGCCAGCACCAGCGAGCTATTCGGCAAGGCACAGGAGACGCCGCAGAACGAGCAAACGGCGTTCTACCCGCGTTCGCCCTATGGGGTGTCCAAGCTCTACGCGCATTGGATCACCATCAACTACCGCGAAAGCTACGGTCTGTTCGCCTGCACGGGCATTCTCTTCAATCACGAGTCGCCGCGTCGCGGGCGAGAATTCGTCACCCGCAAAATCACGCATGGCGTGGCCCGCATCAAACACGGGCTAGACCAAGAGTTGCGCCTCGGCAACCTCGATTCCCGCCGCGATTGGGGCTATGCGGGCGACTTTGTCCGCGCGATGTGGATGATGCTCCAGCAGGATGAACCCGACGATTACGTCGTCGCCACGGGCACCTCCCGCACCATTGGCGAATTCTGCGAGGTCGCCTTTGCCCACGTCGGCATGGACTGGCGGCAATACGTGGTCGTGGATGAGCGCTTTTTGCGCCCCGCCGAAGTATATACCCTGTTGGGCGATGCGACTAAGGCGCGGGAAAAATTAGGTTGGGAGCCCGAGGTCGGCTTTGAGGAAATGGTCCGGCAGATGGTTGACTGGGACTTGGAGCAGGTGGCTCATCAGTCGGCCCCAGTACGCCCGGCACTGCGGCGATAGCGGCGGCTGAACTTGCGAATCTGGCCGCATATCGTCTGAATCGCCCGCACATCGCGCACTTCCAAATCGACCTTGTTAAAGAAGCGGCGCAGCACGCGGCCGAAGTGATCCGGCTTGTTGTTGTACGGGGTAAACTCTATCTCGGCAAGGGCTTGCAGGATCTGAGCGAACATGCGCTCGCGCTCGCCAGCCGTAGCCAGTTGCACAGGCGGATTCGGTGATTTTTCGCTCACGGTTGCATACAGGCCGTAGGTGAGCAGGAGCACGGCGTGAGAGAGATTGAGGGAGGGATAGGCCACGGCTGTGGGGAACCTCAGCACTTGGTGGCAGAGCGCGAGTTCCTCATGCCACAAGCCGTCCCTTTCACGCCCGAATACAAGGGCAATTCGGCGGTGATGTGCTTGGGCGGCTAGTTGGTCAATAAGGGGATCCGGCGCGGAAGTAATCGCGCGGAAGCGGCCCTGCCGATGGGTCGTGCCGACGACGATGTGGCAATCGGCTACGGCCGCGGCGAGGCTGGGAAAAATTTGGCTGCCGTCGAGAATATCGCCCGCGCCGTGGGCAAAAGCGCGCGCTTCTGGCGTATCCCACGCTCCGGGATTGACTAAGGCCAACTGGCTAATACCCGTAGTTTTGAGCACGCGGGCGGTAGCGCCGATGTTGCCGGGCGTCGCTGGCTCGACGAGCACGACGCGGATGTTGTCGAGAGGATTCATGCGGCTTGCCAAACTAAATCAAGAAGGCCCCTGCGCGCCAATACACACCGCAGGCGAACTCACCCGAGTCCAACTCGTGGACGGCGTTTATTTGCATCTGCACAGCATTGGGCTGTACAAGACGATCCGGGTGGATGTGTGTCTGAGCACGCCGCTGTGTGTGCCGAGACATTCACTGGTGGCCCTGAGCAGCCGACTGCTGGCCCGAGGCACGCACAAGCTGCCCAATGTACAGAGCCTCAACCGCTTTATCGACGACCTCTACGGGGCGCATTACTCGGTGCAAGTTGATCGCTTGGGGGAGTATCAGGTTATTCATTTGTGCCTAGAGGTCATCGATGAAAACTTCCTTGGGGAGAAGGGGATACTAGAGCGCGGTCTGACCTTCCTCCGCGACGTCCTGCGCGATGGTAGTGGATTCCAACGTGGCCATCTGGAGCGCGAAAAGCACCGCCTCGAGCGGCAAATCGCCGATGGCTTCAACGACAAACTAGGCTACGCACAAAGGCGATGCAGCGAAGAGATGTGCCGGGGCGAACCCATGGGCCTGTCGCCGCTGGGCAACCCCGCAGACTTTGCTGCCGTGCAGGCCGATGAACTGCGAGCTTTCCACCGACAGCGGACGGCTACCGACCGCCTAGATCTTTTCGTAAGCGGCGATCTGTGCTTGGAGCAGATTCAGCCCTTGATGGAGTCGCTCTTTACTTGGGATCGGGCAATGAACCAGCCTCAGCTCCAGCCACTGCGCCCGCGCATTGCTGGTCCGCAGCGCGAAATTTTTGAATGCCAAGCGGTGCGAGAAGCAAAAGTAGTGCTGGGCTATCGCACTCAAATTGCTTATGGCGCGGACGGTACAGACGACTATCCGGCTTTGGCACTCCTAAACCTGATGCTGGGTGGCGATGGTCCATCGCGGCTGTTCAAGCACCTCCGCGAAGAAGAAGGCTTGTGCTACTACATCTCATCGCATATCGAGGCATTGAGCGGACTGCTCTTTGTAGTCGCGGGCATTGAGGCCGCCACATACCCCAAAGTCCGGGATAAGGTGGAACAGGAGATCCAAACGCTGCGCGCAGGGGCCTTTGAGTACCGCGAAATCGAAGCGGCCCGTCACTTGTTGAGAGCTCGACTATTGGGGTTGGCCGAAGACCGCGAGGGCTTTTTTCGCTATCAATTGCGGGAGGGACTGATAGGGGGCAGCCAGTCCCCGGAAACGCTATGGCAGCGCATCGAGCAAGTCGGCGTCGAGGACCTAACTCGCGTGGCCGGTGGCATTGTAGCGGACACGGCCTTTTTATTGCACGGGACGTGAGAACGTGATCGCGGATGCGCTATTGGGGGAAGGGGTGTACCGCAGCCACTTGGGCGGCCTCGATGTATGGGCAGTACCGCGGCCGGGCAGTCGGCAAAAAGCGGCTGTGCTGTACATAGACTACGGTTCGGTCGATCTGCATTTGCGCGCCCGCGACTCCAGGCAGGTACAGACCACGCCGGCTGGCACCGCGCACTTTCTCGAACACCGCCTTTTTGCCAAACCTTACGGCGACATCACCGAGCAAATCAGCCGTCTTGGCGGCGACGTAAACGCCAGTACCAGTTTTACTTCAACCGTCTTTTCTCTGACGTGCATTGAACACTTTGCCGCCCATCTAGATTTGCTCTTCGAGCTTGCCTTGGACCTACACGTCCTGTCGGCTGGCGTCGCTCAAGAGCGCGAAATCATTGACCACGAGCTACAGATAAGCTGCGACGACCCGGAGTGGATCGGGTTTTTACACGGCCTTGAAGGGCTGTACCAGAATAGTCCCTTGGCCTGGGACATGGCTGGCACGCGGGAGAGCATCGGGCAGATTGACGAGGACATGCTAACTCGTTGCCACGAGGTGTTTTATCGGCCCGAATACATGGGGCTGTACTTGTGTGGAGATTTCGATGTAGAGGCCACTTACGCGGCCGTCGAATCTGCTTTGCTAAAGTACAGCCGGCCGCGCTCCGCATGGGATCGAGTGGAACGCCCCGTGGTATTGCCCACTCCGCAGCCGCTCGGGGCCTTAGCCCTGCCGGTCAGCCGGCCCTATACCTTGCTGTTTTTTGGCGATGACAAGGCGGGCCAGTCGGGTCGCGACTTGCTCTTGCGAGAATTGGCCTTAGAACTGGCCTTGGACATTGCCTTGGGGCCAGCGAGCGATTTTTTTGCCGCGCACTACGAAGATGGCCTAATCGACGGCGATGCCTTTGGAGCCGAGGTCTATGCCGAGCAGACGTTCTGCTTTTGCACAGTGGGCGGATATACCCAGCAGAGCGACCGGTTGTGCGAGAAAATAAACGCCGCATTGGCCAGCCTAGACGAGCGCGCTGTGGCGGCGGACTTGGGCCGCGCCAAGCGCAAAGCCTATGGCTTGCTGCTGCGTGCGTGGGAGCAAGCCGAGGAGGTGGTCGATATGCTCTGCTCTGCTGCGGTTAGTGGGGCGGCCCCTAGCGTCTATTTTGATGTCCACGAACAGATTGCGGTCGGCGATATCCTCGACGTGCTGGAGAGTTGCTTGTCGCCGGCGCACCTGAGCGCGATGCAGTGCAGTCCGGCCTCAGTGTTGAGGCCGCTTGTGCCTACCGGACGCGCGGAGTAATGGCCGACAAGATCTATCGCTATTGGATCTCGGTGCCGAGCGGGTTGGAAGCGGTGGCACTCGACGAGTTGCACGAGCACGCGCCCGAGGTGCAGCAGGTCGATGTCGAACCGGGCGGGCGCGTGGGCCAGATTTTCTTCACGTACAAGCGCAGCCCGGGACGGCTGCTACAGTTGCGCTCGGCCATGCAGTGCGCCGGTTTAATTAGTCAGATGCACGGCGTTACGGTGGGGCGACCGGGTCTTGAATACATCTGCAAACGCATCGCTCGCTGCGATCTGACTCCTGCCAAAAGCCTCGCTCGGGTCCAGTCCGCTGAAGTTGACACCCACGCTTTTGCCCTGAGCGCGACGCTGCGGGGCCGGTACCGATTCAGTGCGGCCAAACTGATTGAGTCCGTGACGGCAGTTTTGCGCGACAGGCACGGATTGCGCTTAGGCAAAGGGCCGCACCTGCTGCGCCTTCACTTGCAACTGACCGGACGGCGTGCCCTGTTGGGGTTGCGGCTAGGGGAAGGCATAGGGCCGAATGCGGCCATGGCGTATTGCTTGGCCCGCTTGGTGGCTATACAGCCGGGGGCATGCGTCCTATGGGCGCGCCGCGACTCGCGCGAATTGGCCGTATTGCAAGAGGCGTTTGCGCCGCGCTTGCTAGTAAGTATCCCAGCGGACCTAATCGCCGCGCTGGATCATCTGCCTTTTGTGGGCGAGCACCTCGATTACGCGTTCAGCTTGGCCGGAGAAAACCCTGCCGCTGAGTTGGCCGAATTGGCGCGGGTGTTGCGCGCCGGTGGAATCGCCGTGGTTCAAGTGGCTGATTTTGATCTCTTCATCGCCCTTTTGGAGGCTGAAGACTATCCGCTAGAAGTCTTGGCCGACTTGGAGATGTATGAGCGTGGGCGGGCGTATTGGCTGGTCGTTCTGGAGCGTTTGGCAGAGGAAGATGCTGGACTCTTACAATTGGAGCAATGGAGCTAGCCCTGATCCGCTAGAGAACGGGGTAGGGATTTGCCATTATTGCGCATCGGTCGAGTTGGTCAGATATTCATTGGATTGAATGCGCTTCTTTCAAGTCAACAGCTTCTGAGATGGACTCATGTCGGCACCTAGATCCGCAGCAGCCTTTACCCAAGCACAGCAGGTCATCCCTGGAGGCGTGAACAGTCCGGCGCGGGCTTTTGGCGCGGTGGGTGGTGGCCCTCGATTTATAGACCGGGGGGCTGGTTCGCGGATTTTTGATATCGATGGCCGCGAATACATTGACTACGTGTGCTCTTGGGGGCCACTCATTTTCGGCCATGCCCATCCTCGCGTCGTAAAAGCCGTGCAGGAAGCCTGTGCAAAGGGGACTAGTTTTGGTGCCCCGACCGAACTGGAAATCGCGCTGGCCGAGCGCATTGTGGAGATGGTGCCCTCCATCGAAATGGTGCGGATGGTCAGTTCGGGGACCGAGGCGACGATGGCGGCGGTGCGCTTGGCCCGCGGCCATACCGGCAGAGACAAAATCGCCAAATTCGAGGGCTGCTGGCACGGGCATGGGGACAGCTTCTTGAGCGAGGCTGGGTCTTCGGCATTGACCTTGGGGGTTCCCACCAGCCCAGGCGTGCCGCAAAGCGTGGTGGATTCGACCTTGACACTGCCGTATAACGACGCGGCTGCCGTGCGCGCGGCTGCGAGGGAAAATAGCGGCCAGATCGCCGCCATCATCGTCGAGCCAGTGGCCGGCAATATGGGAACCGTGCCTCCGCGCGAGGGTTTTCTCCCCGCGCTGCGCCAAATAGCCGACGAAGAGGGGATCGTCCTCATTTTTGACGAGGTCATTACCGGGTTCCGCGTCGGCTTGGGTGGGGCGCAAGAGCGCTATGGGGTGATGCCTGACCTGACGTGCTTGGGCAAGATCGCCGGGGGCGGC
This sequence comes from Candidatus Latescibacterota bacterium, assembly GCA_022827835.1. Classification (GTDB taxonomy): domain Bacteria; phylum Latescibacterota; class UBA2968; order UBA8231; family UBA8231. Next base: position 62,235 of record JAJEIO010000023.1, on the reverse strand, counting down.
TTGCCAGCTGCTGCATACGGCGGCAAGCGGGAGATCATGGAAAACGTATCTCCGCTGGGCATAAAGGTCTCGCAGGCCGGCACCTTATCGGGCAACCCGCTCGCCATGGCCGCAGGTTTGGAACAACTGACCATGCTGTCCGAACCCGGAGTTTATGAAACGCTGGAGAGCCGCTGCGCCGATTTGGCAGATGGCATGGCTGACAACCTGCGGAAGCTGGGCTTGGACTACGCGCTAAACCGGGTCGGTGCTATGCTCTGCATGTTTTTTACGTCGCAACCGGTGGTGGATTTTGCCAGCGTCGAAACGGTTGATCTGGCGCGCTTTAAGCGCTATTTCTGGGCTTGCTTAGAGCGGGGCCTCTATCTGGCTCCCTCCCAATACGAATGCATGTTCCCCTCGCTCGTCCATGGGGAAGGGGATATCGAAGAAACGCTCCGCATTCACTTTGCAGCGCTCAAGGCTATACATTGAGCGCAGTGAATCCCAATCGGCTATGGATGTTCGCTTGGACAGTCCTCTGGATCGGGGGATGTGCCGACAGCGATGTCCGCGAAGACGAACCGGCTCCCGAATCCGAACCCGCTGGCCGTAGCGAAATAGTCATCTTAACGCCGACTGACTCTATGTCCACTCCAGCCGATACCAGCGCTACCAGTGATGCCAGTGATGCCAGCGATGCCAGTGATGCCAGCGATGCCAGCGATGCCAGCGATGCCGAGGATACCATCGATGCTAGCCCCGTATTTTTTGATCCCGACGGCCAATTCACCGTTCAAGTCGGCGTCTTTCAGGACGAGAAACGAGCCGATCAGAAGGTGCGCGAATTGAAGGACGCGGGCTATCCGGCCTATAGCGTACAGAGCGATGCTGGCGTGCGGGTGCGGATCGGCTATTTCGCCAACCGCGCCGACGCTGATCGCTTTGGCCGCATTTTTGCCAAGGATCGCGGTGTCGAGTATTGGATAGATCAGCGCGCCGATGAGTAAAACTCGCGTACTGTGCTGCGGCACTTTTGATTATCTGCACCCAGGCCACCGCTCCTTCATCGCGCAGGCGGCTGCGCTGGGCGACGAACTGTTCGTCGTGGTCGCCCGCGATGAGAACGTCCGACGCATCAAGGGGCACTATCCCGACCAATCCCAAGAGGAGCGCAAAGCTGCGCTGGCGAAGCTGCCCGAAGTCACCGAAGTCCGTCTCGGCCACGAAGGGTGCAACTTTTTGCGCATCGTCTGCGAAATCGCGCCCGACATTATTGCCCTCGGCTACGACCAACGGAGGCCAGCGGGCTTAGCCGAAGCCTTTCCCCAGTGCGAAATCGTCGTGCTCCAGCCCCATTGTCCCGAGCAGTTTAAGTCATCCTTCTTCCGGAGTCGGGAAGGCCGGACTTGAGTCCCTTGCCTCAGCTCATCCTCTGGTATGGGCGCGAGACGGCCCCGGACTTACCGGAAATGGCCGGCTATCGCCTGCGGACGTACCAGCCGGGCGACGAGGAGGGCTGGCTGGCTCTATTGCAGGCCAACGGGGAGCTGGGTCATTGGGATCGACAGCGGCTAGAAGACGTCTTGGCAGGAACTCGAGTCCAACTCTTCGTCGAGTGCGAGGGGCAGATCGTCGCCTGTACAGGTTGCAACGACCGCACCCGTGAACTGCGGCCGTGTTGGGAAATAGGTTGGGTTGCAGTTCACCCGGACTTTCAGGGGCGCGGCCTAGGCAAATTCATCGTAGCAGCGGCGGTGGCCCAAGCCAAGGCGCTAGGCCCTCGGCCCATATACTTGCTGACCGACGACTTCCGCATTCCGGCTCTGCGCTGCTATCTCAAGCTGGGCTTCGCGCCCAATAACAGCCATCCATCCTACCCGCACCGGTGGGCCGATATCTTTGCCCTTTTGGGAGAGGATTATCAGGCCCTAAAACCCGAGTTCGTTCTCTCAGATTAATCCATATAACCCAAGGCTCGCAGCCGCTGGTGCAAGAGGGCGCGGTCCGTGGTCTGGTCAAACTCCGCTTGGACATAACTAGAAGCTGCTCTGAGTGCTGTATATGCTTGGTGGTACGGGCGAGTATCGAGTGCTGGGAGCGGTCGCTCGCTAAACGTCTCGACCAAGGTTTCGCGCTGGGTTGATTGATCACAGGTGAATTTGGCGCTGGCGTTGAAGAGGGACCATTGGCGACCTTGTTGCGCGGCCGGGCCGGGGTCGATTTCGGCTACGTAGTACTCGGGTGATGAAGGGGAGCGGATGTCTCGGGCAAAGCCTCGGTAGCAGTGATCTAACTCCAACAGGGACAGGAAAGTAGGGAAAAGATCTACGAGGGAAATTAATCCGCGCCCGACGGGTTCTTCCGAGGGGAGTCGGTAGTACTGAGGCACTCGCAGCACGTCGTTGCACAGAGTCTGGCCGTGATAGGGTTCGTCGTCCCGCCAGCTCTGGCCGTGGTCGCTGATGATGAAAACGGCCCACGCGCTTAGGTCCAAGGCGGCCAACAGCCGAGCTATATGCCGCTCAAAGAGCTGTTCAATGGCAGCGCGATAACGCGCCTGTACCTCGCCAATGTGCCCAGCCGCGAGCAATTGTCCCACTTCCCCAAAGGCCAGCCCGTCTGCGGCACCATAAGGGGGATGAACGCTCCAGTAGTGAACGAAGAGAACGGTTGGCTCGCGACGTTGTAGCCAGCCGACGAGTTGCTCGTCGGTGGGCAAGGGAGCGATGTGCTTGGCGTAACTTAGGCCGGTAAAAATGTCCGGGGCTTCTGAAAACGCGCCGACCGCATAGCCAGCTCGACGGCAGAGGTTGAAAAGGTCGGCAACGCCCTGCCGCATAGCGGGGGAATGCTGGCCTTCGATGCCGTGTTCAAACGGGTATAGCCCGGTAAAAATCGAGGTGTGGACCGGACGAGTTGCCGAAGAAACCGAAAAGCAGTGCTGGCAGAGGTGAAAATCGCGCGTCAAAGCAGAAAATCGGGGCGTGCGTACAGCCGCACTGATCCCGGGGGCAAAGTCCAAGCGCAGGCTATCGACCGAAATCAACAGCAGGTTCATGGTCGGCGCTGGACGATTCTGTTCTTTACGGCGTTAGAGGGTTTGAAGGTCGGGGTCTTGCGCTTGGGGATTGCGATGGTCGCGCCGGCTTTGGGATTGCGGCCAGTACGCGGTGCGCGCTCCACGACCTTGAAGGTGCCAAAGCCACGGATTTCGACGTGGTCGCCCTTTTCCAAAGCTTGGGCTATGGCTTCGATGAACCCCTCGATAACGGCCGCGGTATCTACTTGGGAAAGGCCAGTACTCCGGGCTAACTGCTGGGCGATTTCGGCTTTAGTCATCTGTTTTCTCCGTTGCTATTACTCGGCGTCAGCGCAAGAGGCCCCGCGCCGAGATGTCCCATATTTTCTCCACGCGCCCCTTGCGGACGGCGACAAAGTAATTGTGCAAAAAGGTCGTCGAATCGGAATAACCGACGAGCAATTCGATCCGCTCGCCCAAAGCCGGGCCGGCCTGACCTTCTACGATGTCGAAGATCCCGTGTTCGGCAGACAGGCCGCGCAAGCGCAGATCGTCTCGGCCCAACACCTCCGGCGGCTGGTGGCCGGACGACAGCGTCTTAAAGCCAGCATCGACGACGACTCGGTCAGCCGCGCGGCTGGTGATCGAGGTGAGTACCGTTAGGGCTGGGGTGAGCGCTTCGACGTGACATTTCCGGCGATACATGACGTCCATGAACACGCCGCCGCCAGCTTGGAGTTCAGTGACCCCGTCGTGGAGGGCACTGAGCTCGTACGAACCCGTGCCACCGGCACTGACGATTTCTACCTGTATCCCATTTTTTTCCAGTAAGTTACGAGATTCTACTAATATATCCAGTGCTTGGTAACATGCCTTTTGCTTGGCCGGCAGTGGCCAGCAGTCGAGTACGTGGCCCTCGTAGCCCATCAGGCCCTTGAACGTCAGCCCAGGTTGGTCGCTAATGGCCTTGGACAAGGCGAAGAGAGGGGGGCCAGGCTCCACACCGACCCGCTTCATGCCAATGTCGATTTCCGCGACCACGGGGATGCGGACGCCCTCGTCGATGGCTGCGGCGGCCATCGGTTTGACGACGGCGATATTATCGACTGCGGCAATGACTTCGGCTTGGTGTTGCAGGCGGGCTAAGGCGGCGAATTTCACCGGGCTGACGATCTGGTTGGCCAGCAGGATGGAGGGTACACCATGCGCGACCATCCACTCGGCTTCGCTCAATTTGGCGCAGGTGATGCCGCAGGCCCCGTTGGCCAGCTCGATGTGGGCTATGGCCGGAGATTTGTGTGCCTTGCTGTGGGGCCGCCATTCCTTGCCATTATCGCGGCAATACGCGGCCATGTGCTGCACATTGGACTCAAAGCGGTCGAGATCAAGTAGCAGTACCGGGGTTTCTAAATCGCCAATTGCTTGGCCGGGCATGGGGTCATTCACGGCGTAGATAACCTCCAGTTGCCGGGGTTGAGTAGGGCTGAATCCGCGACCTCGATTGCGCGCACGGCCGCTACTAGATCGGGCGGCAGAGGACCGGCCTCGACTGCGCGGATATTGGCTTCGAGTTCGGAGACGTTCGTGGTGCCGAAAATAGCTGAATGAGCGCCGGAAGCAAAGGCCGCAAAGCGCAAAGCCAGTTCGGCCAGGTCCATGCCTGCGTCCTGTGCTAGCCGCAGCAGGGGAGCCGCCAAAGGGGACAGACCGTTGAGCGCGGCCGGGAGCGAGTCGAGCCGATGCGACAGGACGCCTTGGAGGAAGATCGAGCGCAGGAAGACGCCCGTACCCTGTGCTTGGGCACGGGGAATCACCTCGCGTTCCATCCGGCGGTCGAGCGCGCTATAGGGTATTTGCAGCGCACGAATTAGCTCGGGATGATCTAAGGCGTCGAGCGGTGCCTCTTCTCCGTACGTGGTAACGCCCCAATAGCGCACCCAGCCGCGTTGGCAGTACTGCGCTAACAGGTCTAGCAGTTCTGGGGTTGCAAAGCGCGTGTCGAGGCTGTGCAACTGCACGAGTTCGAGCACATCGACGCCGAGCCTCTGCAAGCTCTGGCGCAGCGACTGTTCGACGGACTGACGCAGCGCCTGTCCGGTCAATAGCCCTGCGTTATCGGCATCTCGGATGGAGAGCTTGGTAGCAATCAAGGGCTGACACGTCAGTCCAGCACACGCACGGCCCACGAGACTTTCACTGCGGCCGTACTCCGCGGCCGTGTCGATGTAGTTGATGCCTAGCTCCAAGGCGCGGCGGATCAACTTAATCACGCGGTCATCCGGCGGCGGCGGCTGTGGGTCCCAGCCGTACGCTATGCCCAATTGCACGGTGCCAAGTCCCAAGACCGACAGGCGCAAGTTCGTGCGGCCTAGGTTTGCGTATTGCAAGGGTTTGCTCCAGTGGCGAGGCTTCGACCTGAGCTCAGCCGAAGGGTGGCGGCCTTGACGCTCCCGCCGCAGGTGTCGAGAAGATGCTGTGCTTGGGCGCGATCTAGTTGGCACAACTCCATGACCAGCGCCAGTTTCAAGCCTCCTTCAGCCGCTTGCAGCCGAGCGGCGGCCACTTGCGGCGAGGCCCCGGTCAGCGTCGCAAATATGCGCTCAGCGCGGTCGCGCAGCTTGGCATTGGTGGGTTGGAGATCGACCATGAGGTTGCCGTAGGTCTTGCCCAATTTCACCATTGCGCCGGTGCTGATCATGTTGAGTACCAGTTTGGTCGCTGTTCCAGCCTTCATCCGCGTTGATCCGGTGAGGACTTCCGGGCCGACCTCGGGGACGATCTTGATTGAGGCTGCAACGGACTCGGCGGCCGTGGGGCTACACGTAAAAAAGATCGTCTGACAACCCCGCTGCGCGGCGTACTCCATGCCACTGATAACGAAAGGGGTTACGCCGCTGGCAGCAATGCCCATGAGCACATCGACTGACCCTAGCCCTCGCTGTGCCAATTCGTTGGGCGCGGCCTCGCGGTCGTCCTCCGCGCCTTCTACGGATTGGCGCAGGGCTGCTGGTCCACCGGCGATTAGGCCCTGCACCAACTGGGGGCTTGCACCAAAGGTGGGGGGGCATTCAGCCGCATCTAGCACACCGAGCCGACCACTGGTACCCGCGCCGAGGTAGAACAGGCGGCCTCCGTTCCCAAGCTGGATAGCGACCAAGTCAACCGCCTCGGCGATAGGGGCCAATTGCGTGGCGACCGCGGCTGGCACGAGGGCGTCTTCTCGATTGATGATTGCCAGCATCTCTAGCGTCGAGACTTCGTCGATGTGTTCAGTGGCCGGATTGCGCTGCTCGGTTTGCAGCTTGGACCAGTTGCCCATATTGAATCGCCTAGCACAGGTGAAATGAACTGGACACAAAATAGACAGCCAAGCCCGGCGAGCAAAATTGTCAGGTCAGGGGAAAGGGTTATATTTTTAGTTTAACCTTCATATTAAACACAAGGATAAGGACGCGGTATGACGGAAGAATTGGCCAAGACGTACGATCCCGTGGCGATTGAAAAAAAATGGTACGATTTCTGGGAGGAAAATGGCCACTTTAACGCGGGGATCAACCCGGACAAGCCCCCTTACAGCATAGTAATTCCCCCGCCCAACGTGACGGGCGAGCTGCACATGGGCCACGCGATTCAACACGCCATCCACGACCTAGTGGTGCGGTGGAAGCGGATGCAGGGTTTTGAGACGCTCTGTCTGCCGGGTACCGATCACGCGGGCATTGCCACCCAGATGAAGGTCGAGCAGGAGCTTTTAGAAGTTGAGGGCAAGAATCGCTACGACTTGGGACGCGACGCCATGCTGGACCGGATTTGGCAGTGGAAGGAAAAATACGGAGACGCCATCTATCACCAGTTGCGCCAACTCGGGGCCAGCTACGACTGGGACCGGGAGCGATTCACGCTCGACGAGGAGTACGTCGAGGCCGTATTGCAGGCTTTCGAGCATTTTGCGGAAAAAGGGTGGATTTACCGCGGCACCCGCATGATCAACTGGTGTCCGCAGTGCCGCACCGTCATTTCCGACCTAGAGACCGAAGAGCGCGAGGTCGCCGGCCACTTGTGGCACATTCGCTACCCGGCCCGGGAGGGTGAGTTGCAAGTCGTGGTCGCCACCACGCGACCAGAGACCATGCTCGGGGACACAGCCGTGGCCGTCCATCCCAACGACGACCGCTGGCGCGAAGCGATTGGCCTGCAAGTCGAACTGCCGCTGACAGGTAGAGTTATTCCCATCGTAGCCGATGAATACGCCGATCCCGAACTGGGCAGCGGCGCAGTCAAGGTGACCCCCGCCCACGATCCCAACGACTACGAGCTAGGCTTGCGCCACGATTTAGCGCAAATCCAAGTCATCGGCTTTGACGGGGTTATGACCGAAGCGGCCGGCCGCTTTGCGGGGTTGGATCGCTACGCGGCTCGCGAGGCCGTCGTGGCTGCGTTGGAAGCCGAGGGTCTGATAGAAAAAATAGAGGATCACGAACACGCCGTACCCCACCACGACAAGTGCGGCACAGTCGTCGAACCTCTGCCGATGGAGCAGTGGTTTATGAACATGAAGGAGATAGCGGCCAAGGTGCGGCCCGTGCTCGTGCGGCAGGATATTCAATACGTGCCCGACCGCTTTCGCCACTATGCCATCGAGTGGTTGGATCAAATACGCGATTGGGCTTTGTCGCGACAGATCTGGTGGGGACATCGCATTCCCGCTTGGTATTGCACCCATTGCAGCGCCGAGGGGCTGAGCGTCATGGGCAACTTGGATCGGGAGCAAGCCCTGCGCGAGGGCAACTTCAGGGTTTCGGTGGCGGCCGGGGCCAAGCCCGTGGTTAGTGTGGCTAAGCCAGAGGCCTGTCCCGAATGCGGTGGCCGAGATTGGGTGCAAGACCCCGATGTACTCGACACGTGGTTTTCTTCCGCGCTGTGGCCCTTTGCCACCCTTGGCTGGCCGCAGAGACGCGACGCACTGGATTACTTTTATCCCACGGATTTGATGATCACGGCGCGCGACATTCTCTATTTGTGGGTTTTGCGGATGGCCATGACCTCGCTAGAGTTCGTAGAGCGAATTCCCTTTAAGACGGTGCTAGTGCACCCGACCATTCTGACTCAAGACGGCCGCCGCATGAGCAAGAGCTTGGGCACGGGCCTCAACCCGCTCGACTTGGTCGCGCGCTACGGTGCGGATGCGACCCGCTACTGTCTGTTGGCACAGGCCGGAGCCATCCAGGATGTACGCTTTGATGCGGCCGTAGAGAACAACCAAGTGCAGGCTTCGGCCAGCGCGGAGGCCGGCCGCAACTTTGGCAACAAGCTGTGGAATGCGACTCGCTTCGTGCTGATGAACATCGACGGATACGAGCCCGGCCCCTGCGAGCGGAGTGAGTTGGCCGACCGCTGGATCTGGAGCCGGTTGCAGGTGGCCGTGCGAGAGATGACCGAGGCCATGCAATCCTACCGCTTCAGCGACCTGACGCGGGCGATCTACGACTTCGTCTGGCGCGACTACTGCGATTGGTACCTCGAATTGGCCAAGGTGCGCTTGCAGGGAGGCGATCCCCAGGCGCGGCGCGCAGCCCAAGAGCATCTCGTGCGCGTACTCGAAACTGCCCTGCGGCTGTTGCACCCCATTATGCCCTTTATCACCGAGACCTTGTGGCAGGCTTTGCCCCACGGCTCGTCGGCTAATAGCATCATGGTCGCGGATTGGCCGGAGTGCGATGCCGCACTGATAGACCCAGAGGCCGAAGCGCAAATGCAGTGTCTGCAAGAGGTGGTGACTGGAGTGCGGATCATTCGTGGCGAGATGAATGTTCCACCGGGCCGCAAAGTTGAGGTCTTGATTTCGGCTGTCTCGGACGAGGTCGAACAAACCCTGCGCCAAGCCATCCCCTATATCTCGCTGTTGACCCGGGCCGAATCCGTGCAAGTCGGCCAAGGTCTCGTCCGGCCACCAGCTTCGGGTAGCGCGATGACGGCTGCGGCCGAGATTTTCGTGCCCTTAGAGGGATTGATTGACCTAGATGCAGAACGGCAGCGTCTCAAACGAGAGATCCAAAAGATGGACGGTCTGCTCAAGGGCCTAGATGCCAAATTGGCCAATGACCGCTTCCTGACCAAAGCGCCGCCCGAAATCGTCGCACAGGAGCGCCAGCGCCAAGCCGAATACCGCGCCACCCAGGAGAAGCTAAGCGCTAGCCTCAAGCTCGTCGAAGCCTAGATGGCATTTGATTACTTCACCATTCAAGCTCTCGCACAGGAGTTGCGGGCGCGCCTGCAAGGGGCGGTCATTGAGCGGGCATATGCCCAGCCTACGGAACTAGCCTTGGCGGTTGACGAGGGCGATTGGCTGTACGGTGTGAGCGGCCGAGAGGGTTTGCTCTGCCTGCGGCGCGAAGCGTGGCCGCGATCTTGGCGGGCGAGCGACGGCCCGGAAAAGTACTTGGTGCGTGCGAGGATCGTGGCCGTGGAGGCCGAGCGCCGCGAGCGCATCTTGCGCTTGCGCTTAGAGCGTCGAGACCGCGACGGTCGCCCGAGCTTTGGCGTCTTAGTGTGCGAACTCATTCCCAACAAGGTGCGGTTTGTTCTCCACCGCCAAGCCGATGGCGGAATTTTGGGCTGTTGGGCAACGTCCAAGGATAAGTCTCCCGTAGGCAAGCCGTACCAGCCGCCCGAGCCATCGGGTCGCCTGTTGCCTGGCACGGACGAACTCAGTGCGTGGCGCGACCGACTGGCGAGTGCGGATACAGCCTTGGAAAAGACGGCGAGGCGTTGGTTGGCCGGAGCGGATGCCTCAGTGGTGCGCGAGCTGATCTTCCGCAGCCAGCAGGGTGGGGGAGGCGAGCCGAGCACAGCCTTGTGGAACGCGGCCACGGAGGCGTACACCAGTGCGATGGCTGGCTGTAGCTATGTATGGCAAGAGGCGGGCCGGGTTCATTTTTCCGCCTTTGAGCCACGCCGTTTGCAAGGCACCTACGAGCAGTTTGACGCGGTCAGCCCAGGGATATGGGCGGTGTACCAGAAGGAGCGGGCACAGCGCCGGGCACAGCAGGCTCAGCAACAGATCCGCAGGCGGCTGGGCCAAGCGCTGAAAAATGCCCGGCGGCGCTTAGCTGCCATGCAAACCGAACTCGACGAAGCCACGCGCGCCGAGGAGTACAAGCGCAAGGGGCACGCGCTGTGGGCCAACATAGGGCAGCTATCTGGTCGGCCCGCGCAAGTAGAGCTAGCCGATCTCTTCGATTCCGAGGAACACTCGACTCTGCGTATTGATTTGGATGTAAACCGCAGCTTGGCGGAAAACGCCGCATCCTATCTAAAGGCTGCGCAAAAATACGAGCGTCGCCAACAAGTCCTGCCGCAGCGCTTGGCCGAGCTCAGGCGTCAGTGCGACCAATACGAGCATTGGATTAGCGCGGTGGATGCCGGCACTTGGAAATCTAACGCCGCGCTGCAAAACTGGTTGGAGAGCAAGGTGATAAGTACCGACAAAAAGGCAAGCAAGCAGCCCCAGGCCCATCCCCGACGCTATAGGACATCTACGGGATGGTCGGTGTGGGTCGGGCGCAACAACAAGGAAAACGACCTGCTGACGCACAGAATATCTGCCCAAAACGATCTGTGGTTTCACGCCCGGGGATACGCCGGCTCGCACGTCGTCCTGCGGAGCGAAGGCCGCAAGGAAGCCCCGAGCAAGCAGACTATTGAAGAGGCCGCATCCTTAGCCGCGTACTGGAGCAAAGGCAAAACGGCGAAAAAGGTCTCCGTGGCGTACACCATGGTAAAACACGTCACCAAGCCGCGTGGCGGCACACCTGGGCAGGCGCTGTTGCGCCGCGAGAAAACGATCATCGTGGAGCCGACTTTGTTGAAGAAAGAATCGACTGAATAGTCATATAATCAGTAATATGTTAAACAAACAACTAATACTAATCACCGGATCCACCGCCACAGGTAAAACAGAAATAGCCCTCAAAGCAGCCCAGCACCTACCCAAAGCAGAAATCATCTCGGCCGACTCGCGGCAAATCTATCGCTACATGGACATCGGCACGGCCAAGCCAACCGCTGAACAGCAGAATCAATGCCCCCATCACTTGCTCGATGTACTTTCTCCCGAGGAAACCTACAGCGCGGGAGCATATGAGCGAGCCGCGCGGCGCATCATTAAGCAGGTCTGGAACAGAGGGGGACTGCCCATCATGGTCGGAGGGACGGGCCTGTACTGGCAGAGTGCACTGGACGGATGTTTTGAGGACGCGACCGAATACGCGCCGATTCGCGCCGAATTGCAAAATCGCCTGCACTGCGAGGGGCTTTCCTCCCTATACGAGGACTTGGGCCGTCGAGATCCGGTCGCACACGCGCGTTTGCAGCCAAGTGACGCACAGCGGATCCTGCGAGCGTTGGAGGTGGCAATGGTCGGGAAGGGCTCGCTCAGCACTTTATGGCGGGAGCACAAGGGACAACCCCTTGTACAGCAGCCGCAGATGATCAGTCTGACTATGGCACGCAGTCGGCTCTACGAGCGGATCGATCAGCGGGTTGAACAGATGATCGAGCAGGGATGGATCGAGGAAGTCCGCTCCTTGCGCGAAATGGGATACGACCCAAGTAACAGCGCCTTGGGGACTTTGGGTTATCTCGAAATATGCAGTGCGCTGGCAGGGCATTGTCCGTGGCAAGAAGCCGTTGAGCGGACCAAACAGCGCACCCGCCACTTAGCCAAGCGACAAATAACGTGGTGCAGCCGCGACCGCCGCCTGCGCGAATTAGATCTCGATGTATGGGGAAAGGCCGGCGTCGTCCAGCGCATCGTCGGCGAGTGGGAGTATCGATGGGATCGTAGGGCGGGTTGACAGCGATTGGGGCCTCGCCTTACCTTATGCGCAAAAATTAGCGGGAGTAGCTCAGGGGTAGAGCGCAAGCTTCCCAAGCTTGATGTCGCGGGTTCGATTCCCGTCTCCCGCTCCACTATCCGCTTGGCCAACTAGGTCGGGCGGATTTTTTATTTCTTTCCAAGGTGTTGCCGTCGGTGCAATATCCATATACCTTTACCGATACCGATAGAACATCTTGCCCCGCATTATGATACGTAGATTAATTGCTTGATTCACTATGGTCGTAGTAAAACAAATCGAGCCCGATAGTCTCGGCGCGCGTGCGGGTTTTCTCATTGGTGATCGCATTTTGCGCATCAATGGTGAAGAAGTGCGCGATTTGATCGATGTCCAGGTCAATAGTGCCGAGGAAGTGATCTGCGTAGAAATCGAGCGCGGCGAAGACCTGTACGAGGCCGAGATCGAGCGCCGAAGTGGCGAGTCCTTAGGGCTCGTCTTCGAAGACATGCGTTTGCGTAGCTGCAACAACAAATGTGTCTTTTGCTTTATTCACCAAATGCCCAAGGGCATGCGGCGCAGCCTGTATTTTGAAGACGACGATTTCCGGCTCTCTTTTCTCCACGGTTCATACGTGACCCTGACCAATGTCCGCGAAAGCGATATCGACCGCATCATTGAACAAGGGCTAACGCCGCAATACATCTCAGTCCACGCCACCGACCCCGAACTGAGGCAAGTCATGCTCGGGCGCACGAAAGCGACTATTGATATCAACGAGCGCTTGCGCAAACTAGCTGATAACGGCATTGAGATGCACACCCAAGTCGTGCTCTGCCCAGGTTGGAACGACGGGCCGCACCTAGAGCGCACGGTGGCCGATCTGTCCGCGTACTATCCCGCGGTGCGTTCGGTGGCGCTCGTGCCGGTCGGGCTGACTGATCACCGGGACAAGCTCGTCCAGCTCGCTCCGGTGACTCCGGCCAAGGCTGCTGAGTACGCGGACGTAGCCGAAGCATGGGGCTTGCAATTTAAAGCGCGCTTTGGCGAGCGGTTCGTCTATGCGGCTGACGAGATATTTCTGCTGACGGGCCGGCCTTTGCCAGCAGCGTCGTATTACGATGCGTTTCCCCAGCTAGAAAACGGCATCGGCATGGTTCGCTCCTTACTCGACACGTGGGACGAGGCGAGCCAGAGGCTACCAGCGCGCACGGCCAAGGCCATGCGGATTGGCCTGCTGACCGGGCGCTTGGCCGAGCGCATACTCGTGCCCCTAGTCGCTAGGCTGAATGCCATTGAGAACGTCCAGATCGATCTCCTGCCGGTAGATAACGACTTTTTCGGTCGTGGCATCACCGTATCGGGCCTGCTGACCGGCCGCGATATGGCTGCGAGAGTGCGCGATGGAATCCAGCGGGATTTAGTCCTGCTGCCGCCCAATTGCATCAATGGCGAGGGTTTGACGCTGGACGACATGACCGTGCCACAACTGGCTGAAGAGGCTGGTATCCCCCTCGCGGTAGGGGGATACGACTTGGTCGAATCGCTCGAGCGCGTTTGGACCGATCAAGGCGTGAAAATACAAGGGGAGGGGCGGCAGCTAACCGAATTGGGTTACTACATAGGGCGCGAAAAATGAGCACCCGAACCGTCGAAAGCTATCGTCGGCCCATCGTGGCGATTGTCGGTCGTCCCAACGTGGGCAAATCGACCCTTTTCAACCGCATCTTGGGGACCCGATGGGCCATAACCGATGGCCAGCCCGGGGTCACGCGCGATCAGATATTCGCCGCAGCCGATTGGGGAGGGCGGTCTTTCACGTTGGTCGATACAGGTGGCTATATGCCCAATGCCAAAGACGCGCTATCCGCGGCCGTGCGCTCGCAAGCGGCAAATGCCTTGGCAGAAGCGGATATAGCGATTTTTCTCTGCGACGGGACTACGGGTTTGACCGATCTCGACCAAGAAATGGGGGCCATGCTGCGCAGCGGGGGCGGAAAGTGCTTGCTGGCCGTCAACAAGGTTGATGAGGCAGGACCAGTCGCGCCGCTCGACGAATTCTACCGGCTCGGCTTGGGGGAGCCCCTACCAGTTTCAGCCGTGACCGGGCGGCGTACCGGGGATTTGCTCGATGCACTCATAGCGCTCTTCGATGAGGCCGAGGCGTATGGGCCGGAATGGGACGAGGCGGCGATTCGGGTCGCTTTGGTTGGTCGGCCCAACGTGGGCAAATCCACGCTGATCAATCACCTCGCCGGTTATCAGGTTTCCATTGTCCACGACCGGCCTGGCACGACCCGAGACCCGACTCAGTTGCGCTTGACTTGGCAGGATAGCCACCTGCAGTTCGTGGATACGGCCGGTTTGCGGCGGCGATCTAAGGTCGATGATCCGGTGGAATTCTACAGCACGCGCCGGGCGGCCAATAGCATCGACCAAGCCGATGTGGCGGTTGTGCTCATAGACGGTGCCGAAAGGTGGGTCATGCAAGATGCCCGCATCATGGAGCAAGTAATAAAGTCAGGCTGCGGCTTGGTGGTGGCGATCAATAAATGGGATTTAGTCGCCGAGAGCACTGCGGATGAGTATCGCGGCGAGTTACGCGACCGCTACCCCTTTTTGCGCAACTATCCAGTGCTGTGCATATCGGGCTTGACCGGACGGCGGGTTCACAAGTGTCTCGAAGTGGTGGCCGCGGTGGGCAATAAGCGCCGGACGCGGATTCCCACCGCGCGCTTGAACAAGATCATTCAGCAGTTTTCTGGCGAGTACCTAGCGACTCAAGAAGGCCGAGATGTCCGTCTGCTCTACGCAACCCAACACGCGATTAACCCGCCGGCATTTACGATCTTTACCAATTTGCCCCGCTCCGTGCCGGGAAATTATCGACGCCACATCGAAAATCGACTGAGGTCGGAGTTTGATTTCGAGGGAACGCCCTTGCGCATCGCCTGGCGTCATCGCAAAGGATACAGGGAAGTGCGATCGTGAAAAATCCATTGCAAAACAAGCTGTATTACAGCATCAGCGAAGTCGCAGAACTCACACAACTACAACCCTATACGCTCAGGGCGTGGGAGAAGGAGTTTGTGTGTTTGCGACCGCGTCGCGCGCGCGGTGGCAAAAACAGGGCCTACAGAGAACGCGATATAGGGATCATCCTGTTGCTCAAACGCCTCCTCTATGAGGAGCGCTATACGACGCAAGGCGTAAAGAAAAAGCTCAAAGACGAACCCGAGCTCCTGCGTCAGGTTGGCGAGCAAGTGTCTATTTTGCTTGCCCAACAACAGGACAGTCCCGCGCCAGCAGCGGCGCAAGCCAACGCCGAGCCTGTACAGGGCCGGGAAGCCGCATTGAGAATGATCGAAGAGACCAAAAAAGAACTGCGCGAGATATTGCGTCTCCTCTAGCGTCGACATTTGGCTAGGGCTGTTAAGTCTTCTTGCCTAAACTAATATAATTCCATATTTTATAATCCCGAGTGGGCGTCATAGCCCACTTTTTTGCTTAAGGGGGAAAAGCGCGTATTTCCGCCGTAGATAAATTCGCATTAAAGGCCGATCTAGTAGCTCTTGTCGAACCCATTGTCCGCGAGCACGAGGCCGAACTCGTCGATATCGAACTCAGCGGAGCCCACGGTAATCAGCTAGTCAGATTATTGGTTCACAAAAATTGCGGCGTAACGCTGGCCACCTGCGAGTCAATCAGTCGCGAAGTGGCCGATCTTTTCGACATAGAAGATCCCATTGCCGGACGCTATCGGCTCGAAGTTACTTCGCCCGGATTGGACCGGCCTCTAGAGACCGATGGGGATTTTACCCGCGCCCAGGGCCGGCTGCTAAAAGTCGTACTCACGTCCGGTCGAGCGGTCAAAGGTCGGCTGGTCGCTTGGGAAGCTGACCAGATTCAGCTCGACAGCCCAGCCGAGATCGTGGCACGCGCCAATATTGCTAAAGCCAACATCGAACCAGAATTGTAAGCAGCGAAGGTCGAGCAAAAGACATGAACAACGCAAACATTGTCGAAGCCTTGGGGCAGATTGCCCGCGAAAAAAACGTCGATCGGGAATTGGTGGTACAAACCCTTGCCGACGCCCTAATTTCGGCCGCCAAAAGGCACTACGGCAATACCGAAAATTACGAAGTTGACATCGACGCGGTCCAGGGCAAGATGGCCGTGTATGCCCGCAAGACCGTCGTCGAAGAAGTGGTCGAGCCATCCATAGAGATTCTCCTCGCCGATGCCCGCAACATCGACCCTCATGCCCAACTGGGTTCCGTGCTGGTACAGCAGCTCAATTTCGCCGACTTTGGTCGCAACGCCATACAGACCGCAAAGCAGATTCTCATTCAGCGGGTCCGCGAAGCCGAGCGCGAGCGAATATACGACGAATTTATCGGTCGGGTCGGTCTCGTCGAATCCGGTACTGTGCAACAAATCAGCCACGGCGATATCATTCTCAACCTTGGTCGGGCCGAGGCCGCCGTGCCATACAAAGAGCAAATCCGCCGCGAGCGCTACCGCCAAGGCGATGCGGTGCGAGGCTATATATACGAGGTACTCAAGTCGAGCCGAGGGCCTCAGGTCTTGCTTTCTCGCACGCGGCCCGAATTCCTCAGGAAGCTCTTTGCGACAGAAGTGCCGGAGATAGCCGAAGGCATCGTCGAGATTCACGGCGTGGCCCGCGAGCCGGGGGAGCGAGCCAAGATTGCGGTTAGCAGCAGCGACGAACGCGTCGATCCGGTGGGGGCCTGCGTGGGGGTGAAAGGATCGCGGGTGCAAGCCATCGTCCGAGAATTGAGTGGCGAGCGCATAGATATCGTTCCTTGGATCGACGAGCCGGATATATTCATAAGCCGCGCTCTAAGCCCAGCCACCGTAGTGCGCTGCATTACGGATTCGCGCCGTCGGCACGCGGTGGTGATCGTCGAAGAGGAGCAGCTATCGCTGGCCATTGGCAAGGGCGGCCAAAATACCAAACTCGCCAGCCAACTGACGGGTTGGGGGCTCGATATCATCACCGACGGGCAATACCAAGAGCGCCGCGCCAAGCAGGAGAAGTACCAGCAAGTATTCCGCCAGATAGATGGTATTAGCGAGTTGATTGCCCTGAGTTTGACCACGTCCGGTTTCGACTCCATCACCGCGATCTCCGAGGCCGATACAGAGCTGTTACAGACCGTGCCGGGCCTAGAGTTGGCCGAAACCGCCCAAGGGGTAAAGGTCGCTGCCGCCGCATACCTTGCCGAACATGGTGAGGTCGATATTGAAGCATTGATCACCGCTGAGGAAGAAGCGGCTGGGCAAAAGAGTGAAGAAGTGCTTGCCGCGCCCGCTGTGAGTGGAGAAGACGAGACAGACCAAAGGGCTGAGTAGCTGAGGGAATAGTTTTGGAAAAGCGCCGGGTTTATCAAGTAGCCAAAGAACAGAAGCTGTCCAGTGATGCGCTCATATCCATGCTCAAGGGCATGGATATGGAAGTTAAAAGCCATATGAGCGTACTTACGCCCGAGATGCTGGAGGCCATCGACCGCAAGCTGGCTGAAGAAAAGAAAAGCTCGATAGAGGAAGTAAAGCGGCAGAAGGCCAAAGAGGACAGCCGCAAACAGGCAGATAGCTTGAGACCCGAGCGTCGTCGCGAAAGGGGGGCGGCGACTCGCAAGCAGGGCGTCGAAGGGCAGGCCGAGGAGCGCGCCGTGCCCCTGCCCGACAAGGCCGAGGGAGGGCGTCGTCGCGGTCGCCGGCGTGGCAAAGGGCAGGATAGCTTAGAAAGCATCCGCGAGGGCTTGGGCGAGAAGCGAGAAGTAACCGCCCAGGCCAATTTGCCCGGGTCGCCGCCCAAGCGCCGCCGGGGGAAGCGGCGCAAAGGGGCACCCGATGCTAAGGAAGTCCAAGAAAGCGTGCGGCGGACCTTGAGTCAGCTCAACGAAGGGCGGGTGCGCCGGCGCTACGAGCGGGGCCCGCGCGAAGACGGTGCCGAGGAAGGCGATGAGATTCGCCAGATCAAGGTCAGTGAGTTTATCACGCTCGGCGAATTTGCCGAACAACTCGGCGTCAAGGTCAGCGAAGTAATCGCCCTGTGTTTGCAGTTGGGTACCATGGCGACGATCAATCAACGCCTCGATATGGACATCATGCAGACGCTGGCCGATGAGTTTGGCTTTGAAGTGGTTCCGCTGGAAGCCGAAGAAGTCGAATTGGATGAGATTGTCGAGGAGGAAGAAATCGGCGAACCCGAGCCGCGTCCGCCGGTTGTCACCGTCATGGGCCACGTCGATCACGGTAAAACCTCGTTGCTCGACTACTTGCGCGAAAGCAAGGTGGTCGAGGGAGAATCTGGCGGCATTACCCAGCATATCGGGGCGTATGTGATCAACATGGAAGATGGTCGCGGCGTGACGTTCCTCGACACCCCAGGGCATGCGGCCTTCACGGCGATGCGGGCGCGTGGTTCAAGAGTAACGGATATTGTGATCTTGGTCGTGGCTGCCGACGACAGCGTCATGCCGCAAACCATTGAAGCGATCGACCACGCCAAGGCCGCGCAGGTTCCCTTAGTAGTAGCGATTAACAAAATAGACTTACCTACGGCCGATGCAGACAAGATCAAACGGGAATTGTCGGAAAGAGGGGTTTTAATCGAAGAGTGGGGAGGGCAGATTCCCTGTGCCGAGATCTCCGCCAAGACCGGACAAGGCATAGACCACTTGCTGGAATTGCTCCTCATTGTGGCCGAGTTGCTTGAGTTGCAGGCCAATCCTTATAAGAAAGCGCGTGGGACGATTGTTGAAGCCCATCTCGACAAGGGGCGGGGGGCTGTGGCTACAGTTTTGGTGCAAGAGGGAACGCTGTGCGTCGGCGAGCCTTTTATTACCGGCGTGCATAGCGGCAGGGTCCGCGCCCTGCTCGACGAGCATGGCCAGCGAGTCGAAGAAGCAAAACCCTCCGTACCCGTCCAAGTGCTCGGGTTGCCCGGGGTGCCGCAAGCTGGAGATACTTTTGCTGTTGCCAATTCCGAGCGCGAGGCCAAGGACCTCAGCCAGCGGCGGCATCTCATCAAGCGCGAGCAGGATCACCGCAAGCTGCGCACAGTTACGCTCAGCGACTTACACGATCAGATCCAGCAAGGCCACATTCAAGAGTTGCGGGTGGTGGTCAAAGGCGATGTCGATGGGTCGGTCGAGGCCATTGCCGAAGAGCTGGGCCGCATAATCCACGAGGAAGTGCGGGTCAACGTCATTCACAGCGCGGTGGGGGCCATTTCAGAATCGGATGTGCTATTGGCAGCGGCCTCTAACGCCATTTTGCTTGGTTTCCACGTAAACACCCAACCCTCGGCACGCGATCTCGCCGTGCAGGAAGGCGTGGAAATTCGCAACTACCGCATCATCTATGAGGTCATCGAGGATGTGCGAGCCGCCTTGGCTGGTCTTTTGGCTCCAACGACCGAAGAACAGGTGGTGGGTCGGGCCGAAATACGCCAGATTTTCACCTCGTCCCGCATGGGAACGATTGGTGGTTGTTTGGTACAAGACGGCACTATCGCCCGCAGCAATCAGGTGCGGATTTTGCGCGATGGCCAAGTTGTCTTTACCGGGGAGCTTACTTCGTTGCGGCGATTCAAAGACGACGTGCGAGAGGTCTCTGAGGGATTCGAGTGCGGCATGGGATTTGCGGGATTCGACGACATCGCAGAAGGCGACATCGTTGAATCCTTGGTTGTGGTCGAAACCGAGCGGACGCTGTAGGGGCGGTTGAATTGTTTTGATCGTTATGAGCTGTGCAGTGCAACTCTATATCGGCGATAGCCATTCGCTCAAAGACAAGCGGCAAGTCCTCAACAGCCTCAAAGGGCGCATCCGCAACCGCTTTAACGCGGCTGTGGCCGAAGTAGATGACCACGCGCTTTGGCAGCGGGCGGTGTTGGGGGTTGCCGTGGTGAGTTCGGCCGTTGAACACTGCGATGAGATGCTGACCAAAATCGTCAACTTCGTCGAAGGCGATCCCCGGGTGCATATCCTCGACTACCAAATGGAAGTACACTGAGGGCAGGTGGCCTCCCCGCAACGAATTAGCCGAGTGCGCGGGCAGTTGCTGCGCGAGTTGACCGACATCGTAGGGCGGATGAAGGATCCTCGGTTGCAGCTAGTCCAAGTAGTGGATGTGGAACTCTCCGCCGACATGAGCTATGCCACGATCTTTGTCAGCACGCTCGGCAATGCAGACGACAAAAAGCAGGCACTCCAAGGGATGCAGCGGGGCTTGGGTTTTATACGCCGAGAAATCGCCCAGCGCATGCGCTTGCGCTATGCACCCCAGTTGCGGGTTGCATACGACGACACCGCCGCGCGCGGCGCGCGCCTAACGGCTCTGATCGATAGTCTTGGTGGAGCGCAGCATGGTTGATCCGGCTCTGACCGGGGTTTTGGTCATCGACAAAGCCAAAGGCCCCACTTCCCACGACGTAATCGTCTCGCTCCGGCGTCTGTTGCAATTGCGGCGCATTGGGCATTGCGGCACGCTCGATCCCTTGGCTAGCGGCGTCTTGGTCGTTTGCTTGGGGCGCTATACCCGGCTCAATCGGTGGCTCAGCGGCGCAGATAAGGAATACGAGGCCGAGATTTGTCTGGGAGCTGTAAGTGCTACGGGCGATGCCGAAGGGCCGATCCGCCACCAAGCCGACTGCGCGCCTCCCGACGTCCAAAGCGTGGCCCAAGCCCTGCGCGACTTTATGGGTGTCATAGACCAAGTTCCGCCAGCGCATTCAGCGGTAAAAGTGGCCGGGGTGCGCTCGTACAAGCGGGCGCGTCGCGGGGACGAGGTCGCCCTCAAACCTCGTCGGGTCCACATCCATGCAATGGAATTGCTCGGCTACGATTTTCCCAGACTAAGGGTGAGAATCCATTGCTCTGCAGGAACGTATATCCGCTCGATAGCCACCGATCTGGGGTGCGCCTTAGGAACGGGTGCTTATTTAGCGGAATTGCGTCGACTGCGCGCCGGAGGTCTCGGGCTGGACAAAGCCCTGACGTTAGACCAAGTAGCTAGGCTGAATAGAGCAGGCCAAATTGAAAAGGCCCTCGTCCATCCGCGACTGGCCCTAAGCGAACTGGCGGCCGTGGAGCTGAACGAAGGTAAGCTAGTCGATTTCGCCCATGGAAAGGCAATCGAGCACCCCACTGGCGCAGGTTCGCGCGAAGTGTGCGCAGTTTTTGATGCAGCACAAACCTTGTTTGGTCTCGCGCGGTGGGAGAAGGGGGCATTGCGGCCCCTGTGCGTTCTGCGTCAACCTTAGATGGAAGGCGCTGGCATTCATTTTTCCGGCCGCGTTACGCGAGGCCAAGGACGCGGTAGAACACTGGGGTTTCCCACGGCAAATTTGCTACCCCACTGTGATAAACCCTTGCCGCGGGGGGTATTTGCCGCCAAAGTACAATGCCCTGGAAGTGGGATTTTGTCGGCCGTGGCTCACATCGGTCCTCGGCCCACATTTGCCGAAGCAGCGCTAGTCATTGAGTTGCACATACTCGATTTTACCGGCGACCTCTACGGAGAAACCCTACAGGTTGCCCTCGTAAAAAAGCTGCGCGACCAACGCGCATTTGCCTGTCCAGACGAGCTGGTAGGACAAATCCGCAAAGACATTAACCAAGCACGCGCCCTATTCGCCTCTAAGTCTGAAGGCAGAAAGCGCGGCGTGAAATACGGAGGTTGACGTTGTCCACAACAACTGAGCGCAAGAAAGAGCTGATAGAGAAGTTCGGGCAAGAGGGCGGTCCTGGGGCCGCCCCGGTGCAGATTGCCATTCTCACTGAGCGCATCCGGAACCTGACCGAACACCTCAAAGACCAGCAAAAGGACTTTGCCACGCGGCGGGGTTTACTTGTCCTCATAGGCAAGAGGAGGCGATTGCAAAACTACTACCAAAAGAAAAACCCGCAGGCATACGCGGCGTTGATCCGCGAGTTGGGATTGCGCCGTTAGCTCGCACTGAGCTGCGCGCTGCGGCGTCCGCTGGCGCGGGTGCTGCACAGAATTCAAACCCTCAAAGGAAAGAGCAAAAGATATATCTAATGACTAAACTCGAACTCGAAATAGGTGGGCGGAGTCTGTCGATTGAAACGGGCAGAATCGCCAAGCAAGCCAACGGGGCTGTGTGGGTGCAATACGGAGAGACCGTAGTGCTGATAACAGCCTGCCGGACCAACACGCCGGAAGATCGGGGCTTTTTGCCCTTGATCGTAGATTACCGAGAAAAGGCCTACGCTGGTGGCAAGATACCGGGCAACATTTTCAAGCGCGAAGGACGCCCCTCCGAAAAGGAAACCCTGAGTGCCCGGTTAATCGATCACCCCATTCGGCCGATGTTTCCCAAGAAGTTCCCCTATGAAATCCAAGTCTATGTTTCGGTGTTTTCGTACGATGGCGAAAACGACGCTGATATCTTGGGTTTGATTGGGGCTTCAGCGGCTTTGAGCATCTCTGACATTCCCTTTGCCGGCCCTATGGGAGCCGTGCGAGTCGGGCGCATCAACGGCGAGTTCGTCGCCAATCCGACTTCCGCCCAGCTAGATGAGTCCGATCTCGAAATCATCGTCTGCGGCACGGCCGATTCCATTGTCAGCGTCGAAGGGGGTGCCCACGAGATCGCCGAGCAAGATCTGGTGGATGCGCTGGCCTTTGGCCACGAGTGCATCGCCGAACTGGTCGAGCTACAGGAGCGGTTGGTTACTGAAGTCGGCAAGGAGAAAATTGTCATCGAGGTTACAGAATCCGACCCCGAACTGGTCAGCGCCGTTGCCGAGTTGGCGCAAGAGCGCATCGCCGAGGCCAACAGAAGCCCGCGCAAAGAAGAGCGGCAAGAGCGCATCGACGCGATTAATGCCGATGTCTTGGAGGGGTTGGCCGAGCGCTTTCCAGACTCGGAAAAGCTCATCTTAGCCGAGCTAGAAGCGCTACTCAAGGCCGATATGCGCACCATGATTCTCAAGGAGAAGCGGCGCATCGACGGTCGCGCACTCGACGCGGTGCGCGATGTTACCTGCGAGAGTACGGTGTTGCCGCGGACACACGGTTCATCACTGTTTACGCGCGGACAGACGCAAGCGCTCTGTGTGGCGACGCTGGGCACTAAGCTCGACGAGCGCATGGCCGACGATCTGCAAGGCAAGCGGTTTAAGTCCTATTACTTGGATTACAACTTCCCCCCGTATTCGGTCGGCGAAGTGCGCTTTGAGCGCGGTCCGGGACGGCGGGACATTGGCCATGGGCATCTGGCCGAGCGCGCCTTAGAGCCGGTCATCCCCTCGGTCGAGTCCTTTCCCTACACAATTCGCTTGGTGTCCGATATTACCGAGTCAAGTAGCTCTAGTTCTATGGCCACGGTGTGTGGCTGCTCGCTCGCTTTGATGGACGCTGGCATTCCCGTTAAAACCGCGGTGTGCGGTACGGGCGTGGGCTTGGTCAAGGAAGGAGACGAGTACGAACTGCTGACCGACATCCGCGACGCCGAAGATTTTCTCGGCGACATGGATCTCAAGGTCGCTGGCACCAAAGACGGGATTACCGCGATCCAGATGGACATCAAGATCCAGGGCTTGCAGCTAGACATTTTCAAGGAAGCCCTTGACCGCGCTAAAGAGGGCCGCGATCAGGTTTTGGCCATTATGGATGAATGCCTAAGCGCGGCGCGGCCCGAGCTTTCGCGCTGGGCGCCACGCATTGAGTTTGTCAAGATCGACCAGAGCAAAATCGGCGCGGTCATCGGCCCGGGTGGCAAAACCATCCGCGAGATCGAAAAGACCGGTGCCACGGTCAATGTCGATGAAGACGGCACGATTACCATTGCCTCGGTTGAAGCGGGTCCAGCCGAAGAGGCACGGCGCATGATCGAGGGAATCACTGCCGACGCCGAGGTTGGCAAAGAATACGACGGGGTTGTCAAACGGGTCATGCCCTTTGGGGCCTTCGTCGAGATTCTGCCCGGCAAGGAGGGCCTGTTGCACATCTCCGAGTTGGCGCATCGGCGCGTGGATAAGGTCGAAGACGTCGTTGGACAAGGGGACACGATCGCCGTCAAGGTCCTCGAAATCGACACCGGCGGCAAGATGCGGCTCAGCCACAAGGCCCTACTAAAGAAGTAAGTGGCGGTTTTGAGCTAGATGAAGAAAAGGCTATCGAGTCTAGCTCGATAGTCTTTTCTTATTATATAATGGTATATGGATAAGCAAATGGAGTTGATTCAGGTGTCTGATATCGGCCGCTATGAGGGCCGAGAAGTGGTGCTGCGCGGTTGGTTGTACAACAAGCGCTCGAGCGGCAAACTGCATTTTTTGCAGCTACGCGACGGCAGTGGCGTAGTGCAATGTGTTGTTTTTAAGGGGGATGTTGAGGCCGAGCTCTTTGAGCAGTGCGATCACTTGCCGCAAGAATCTTCGCTCGTAGTCCACGGTCAAGTGCGGCAGGAATCGCGCTCGCCCATCGGCTATGAGGTGGGGGTCCAGCACCTCGAAGTCGTGCAAGAGGCTGAGCCATATCCTATCACACCCAAGGAACACGGCGTGTCCTTTCTTCTCGACCACCGCCATTTGTGGCTGCGGTCTTCTCGTCCGGGGGCCATTCTCAAGATCCGCAGCGAAATCGGCAAAGCCTGCCGCGACTTCATGGAAACGCGTGGCTTTGTCCTCGTGGATGCGCCGATCTTTACCCCCGCGGCCTGTGAAGAGACCTCGACTCTGTTTGAGACCGCGTATTTCGATGACACGGCTTATTTAACACAGAGCGGCCAGCTCTATATGGAAGCGGCCGCCATGGCCTTGGGCAAAGTTTATTGTTTTGGGCCGACGTTCCGCGCTGAAAAATCCAAGACTCGCCGGCACCTGACGGAGTTTTGGATGATCGAGCCAGAGATGGCGTATTGCGATTTAGAGGGTGCGATGGCCTTAGCCGAGGACATGGTTCTATACGTGCTCGACCGCGTGCTCGACCGTCGCCGCGAAGAGCTAAAGCTGCTTGAGCGAGATACCACCAAACTGGAACAGGTCAGCCGGCCCTTTCCGCGCCTGACCTACGATGAAGCCGTCGAGCGTCTGACAGCCTTGGGCAGCGACATCGCATGGGGGAGTGATTTGGGCGGGGACGACGAAACCCTCCTCGCCTCCCAGTTTGAGTCGCCGATTTTCGTCCACCGCTATCCCAGTGCAGTCAAAGCATTCTACATGAAGGAAGATGCCCAAGACCGCCGCTTAGCTCTGTGCATGGACCTGTTGGCACCCGAAGGGTACGGGGAAATCATCGGGGGTGGGCAACGCGAAGACAACCTCGCTGTCTTGCAGCACAAAATCGCCACGCATCAATTGCCACAAGAAGCCTTTAGCTGGTATCTCGACTTGCGGCGCTATGGTTCGGTCGAGCACGCTGGCTTCGGCATGGGAATCGAGCGGGTGGTCGCTTGGTTGTGCGGTGTCAAGCACGTGCGCGAGACCATTCCATTTCCGCGCATGATGCAGCGTCTCTATCCATGAATGTCTTATAAGGATGATTATGTCAACTAAAACCAAAAAAAGTCAATACAATTTCCAAGCCATCGAAACCAAATGGCGATCCCATTGGGAGCAGGAGAATACCTATCAAACACTGGGGCCGGGAAACCCCGGCTTCGATGGCAGCAAACCCAAGTGCTACATTCTCGATATGTTTCCCTATCCCAGTGGCGCGGGGTTGCACATCGGCCATCCCAAAGGGTATATCGCCAGCGACATCTACAGTCGTTACAAAAGGATGCAGGGATTTAACGTCCTGCACCCGATGGGATTCGACAGTTTTGGCTTGCCGGCCGAGCAATACGCCATTGAACACAACATCCATCCGGCAACCGTTACTGAGCAGAATATCGATGCTATGCGCAGCCAGTTGCAGTTCCTCGGGCTGTCGTTCGACTGGACCCGCGAAGTGGTTACGTCGCAGACGTCGTACTATGGCTGGACCCAGTGGATTTTTGCCCAGCTATTCGATAGCTATTTCGACACAGGCGAAGTCTGGGAAGATGGCAATGGACGCCAAATAAAGGGGCGAGCCAAGCCCATTGCCGACTTAGAAGCCCAATTTGCGGCTGGCAGGGCCTTGTCGGCCACAGATCGCCAAGTACTGGGCACTGATACAGCTTGGTCCGCACTAACCACGGCCCAACAGCAAGCCGTGTTGAACAACTATCGACTGGCGTACCAGCAAGAGGCCGTTGTCAACTGGTGCCCGGGCTTGGGTACTGTGTTGGCCAACGAGGAAGTGACTAATGAAGGCCGCAGCGAGCGGGGCGATTTTCCCGTGTACCGCAAACCGTTGCGACAATGGACGATGCGCATAACAGCCTATGCCGAGCGGCTCTTAGAGGACTTGGACTTTGAGCTGGAGGACCGCAACGGCGCGCCCTTTCGGCTCGACTGGCCAGAACCTATCAAACGGATGCAGCGCAACTGGATCGGCCGCAGCGAAGGGGCTGAAGTGAGCTTCGATGTCCTCGACCCGCAAAGCGACGCGGTCGCTGGGCAATTGCCCGTGTTCACGACCCGTCCCGACACGCTGTTTGGGGCGACCTTTATGGCGATTGCCCCTCAACATCCGCTGGTGGATCCCGCCGGGGAAGCCTACCTAGTTCCCAACGCTTGGCCGGAGGAGACGCCGGAGCCATGGAAAGGGGGAGGGGACTCCATCCGGGAAGCGGTAGCCCAGTACGTAGCTCAGGTTGCTGTCTCCACGGCGGATGAAACCAAGGAAAAAACGGGCATCTTCTCTGGCATCTACGCCCGCAATCCGGTCAACGAACAAAAAATCCCCATTTTCGTCGCCGACTACGTCAGTATGGACTACGGCGCGGGAGCCATTATGGCGGTGCCGGCTCACGACGAGCGCGATTTCGCCTTCGCCACCGCCTATAACTTGGACATTATAAAGGTAGTTACTGGAGAGGAAGGACGAGTTGAGGGGTGGTATGCT
The DNA here is from genome assembly GCA_022827835.1 of Candidatus Latescibacterota bacterium. Classification (GTDB taxonomy): domain Bacteria; phylum Latescibacterota; class UBA2968; order UBA8231; family UBA8231. Next base: position 35,409 of record JAJEIO010000023.1, on the reverse strand, counting down.
GGGGAGGGGACTGCGATTAATTCGCCTCCCGTACTGAAGGCGGACGGCTCGCCTCCAAGGCGAGGCGGTGATAATCCATATACCATTAACGGCTTGGCAACGGTTGAAGCCAAAGCTCAGATCATTAATGCACTAGTCGCCCAAGGGCGAGGCCAAGCCGAGGTAAACTACAAACTGCGCGACTGGACCTTCGCTCGGCAGCGCTATTGGGGCGAACCTTTTCCACTGGCCACGCACCCCGACGGATATTCCGTCGCGGTCGAGCCTCCGGTGGCACTGCCGGACCTAGAGGATTTCAGACCGGAAACCTCCGACGATCCCACCCAACCCGTTTCACCGCCGTTGCACCGGGCTGGAACGGAGTGGACGACGGTGGAAATTGACGGGGTGGCCTGCCAGCGCGAACTCAATGTCATGCCCCAATGGGCCGGTTCTTGCTGGTACTATCTTCGCTTTATCGATCCGCACAACGAAGAAGTCTTCTGTGACCCGGCTAAGGAGGGCTACTTCATGCCCGTTGATCTCTACATCGGCGGTGCTGAACACGCAGTGTTGCACTTGCTCTACGCCCGGTTTTGGCACAAGGCCCTCTACGACTTAGGCCACGTATCCACACCTGAGCCATTTAAGAAGTTGTTCAACCAAGGCATGATGACCGCGGATGCTTTTCAAGACGAGCGCGGCGTGTATATCGACATCCGCAAGGTCGAGTTCCGCGATGGGGAGCCTGTTGAGAAGGGGACGGAAAAGGTGTTACGTCGGTCTTTCGGCAAAATGGGCAAGCGCTACAAAAATGGGTTGCCACCCGAAGAAGTCGGTGAGGAATTTGGCGTGGATACCCTGCGGCTATACGAAATGTATATGGGGCCGCTCGAAGCGAGTGCGCCGTGGAGCATGGAAGGCATTCGCGGGATGCAGCGCTTCTTGCAGCGCGTGTGGCGCAACTTTGTCGATTCGGACCGACGCGTAAAGATAGGGGAGAGCGCTGCGTTGGCACCTGACCTAGAAAGAAAGCTGCACCAAACAATTCAAAAGGTAACCGAGGACATCGAGGAGCTGCGGTTTAATACGGCCATTGCCGCCTTGATCGAGTTAAACAACCAATTGGTGTCCTCAGACGAAGTACCGCAGGCCGTTGCCAGACCGTTCTTGATCCTGCTCTCGCCTTTTGCTCCGCATGTTGCCGAGGAGCTATGGGAACATGCGGGCTTTGGGAGGGGGGATCTCATTCTCCAGAGTTGGCCTGACTGGGATGCAGCCAAGGCCGCCGAGGACATGATCGTAGTACCCATTCAGGTCAACGGCAAAATGCGCGGACAAGTCGAAGTGCCCGTCAGCACCGAAGAGGACGAGATCAAGTCCTTGGTACTCGACATGGAGAGTATCCAGAAATACGTGGCCGATGAAGCGGCGATAAAGCGGTTTATATGGGTGCCGGATAAGATTGTCAATATCGTGGTGTAAAATCTCAGTGAAGCTTAGGAAAATGTCTTATAAAAATTTATATGTAAACAAAAAACAAAATAAAAGCCCTCAACTACCAATCTTAATATAATCAGACGCATTATCAAGCAGCCTCTCGCGGTTTTCGTAATAGCGCATAGTTGTCTTTAGATCCTTATGGCGCAAATGGGCTTGCACCTGCTGGGGCTTGGCTCCGCCTTCAATCGCCAAAGTGCAGCACGTGTGGCGGAACATGTGTGCGGTGACATTTTGGGGGAGACCGGCGCGCAGGGCGTACTTTTTGACGACGTGATTTACCGATTGGTCGGTCAACGGCTGGCCGCGAGATTGATTGCGAGACAGACTGATGAAAACCTTGCCGGTCGCAGGCAAGCCCGCCGTCTGTAATTGTTGTTTGTACAGTTCAAGATGATGTAGGACGATGTTTTGCAGTTTGATCTCCTGCGCTACGCCTGATTTAGTCTCGGGCAGGTGCAGGATGTGAAAGACGCCCTCTAAGGATATATCCTCCCAAGCGACGCCAGCCACTTCAGAGCGGCGCAGCCCGCCGAACGTGAGCAAGTGAAACATGGCCGTATCGCGCGTGCGAACCAAATCGTCTTTTTCCTCGGCAATAGCTTGCTGGATCTTGTTCAGCACCTGATTAGAAAGAGCTTTGCCAGCCAGCGTTTCATCTACTTTGTAGCCGCGCACCAAAGTAGAGTCGGCGGGATTCTTCTCAATGTGGCCTAAGGCGACCAACATCTTGAACAAGGACTTCAGACTGGACAACTTTCTGTTGATGCTGCTGCGCTTGTAGCCTTCGCTAGCGAGTTGATTTCTAAAGGCGACCACGTGCTCAAAAGTGATTGACTGCAAGACGGCAAGCGAGACTTCATTTAGTTCCAGGTCGATGGATGCAAAGAAATGCTGGAGATCGGCGTAGTAAGCGCGCCGAGTGCGCTCGCTGAGCTGGCCGCTGAGAAATTGTTCCAGAGGATCGTCCGCTACCAACGCTGGTGCTGGCGTTAGGCTTCGGACGACCGGATTGAGTGTTGTGCTCATAAATTGACTCACAAGGGCTAATTCGTCTGATGTTCCAAATATAGCGAACATCATCGGATTTTGCCGCTGCGTTTCACTAGGATTTGCCTAGTTTTTATACTATTGATAATGCCTGTTATCGTTAATATAATAGCCAAAATTGAAGAAACTAGAATTTTCGCAATAAACGCTCCATATCGCTCAATTTCATCCGCGCCATGATCGGCTTGTCCGTCGGGCTTATGTGCGGCGAGTCAACCTTTAGCAATTCACTGATCAAATGCGCCATTTCCTCGGCGTTCAGTTTCTGTCCTTTCCCGATGCTCGCTTTGCGCGTATAAGCTAAGACGAGTGCTTCGCGCCAAGACCGACCCGAATGCTGGCCATCCCGCACATCGTTCAATAACTGATAAAAAACCTCGCCTTCGCCAAAGCGATCTAATTCAGCAGGTACAGCTTCAACTAACACTGTCCGCGAGCCAAAATCCCGCACGCCAAAGCCGAGCTTGGCAATATCATCTCGTACTTGGTTGAAGATCGCAAAATCCGCTGCACCCATTTCTAGCTGTATGGGAAAGAGCAATTGCTGGCTTTCTCCATTCACACCGTCCATTTGCGCCATGGCTCGATCGTAGTTGATCCGTTCATGCGCAGCCTGCTGATCAACAAAGAGCAAGCCGTCGGCTACCTCGACGAGAATGTACTGGTTGTGGACTTGCCACATCGCGGCGTCTTCGGCGATGGCGACTTTGGCCTCGGCTGGAGCGACGAAGGTCAAGGCGAGCTGATCGTCAGCATCATGGGTTGTTGCTACTTGAGGCTTGCCGGATGTAGGCAGCCTCTGCAATACCGGTGCCGCCGGTTCTCCCACGCGCACCGAAACGTCCCTCTCTCCGACCGGCTCGACGCCCGCAGCACTGCTGGTCCCGCTGAAGCGAGGTGAAGCATAGACAAAGGATTGCACATCGGGCAGGCGCAAGGTCTGCCGGACGTTGTTCTCAATAGCCGCGACGACCTGCCCTTCGTTGGCTAGGCGAATCTCTCGCTTTGTCGGATGGACATTGACGTCGATTTTCCTAGGATCCATATCGATCCAGAGCATGAATACTGGATGATGTCCCTCGGGCAGTAAACCTTCAAAGCACCGCTGTACAGCAGTAGCCATCAGCCGCGAAGAAATGGGCCTCCCTTGTACGATGAGATACTGCTTGCCTTTGCTTCGGCCGCAGTGCTCGGGACCGGCTAAGACCCCTTCGATTTTGAGGCCCTCCTCCTCGTAAGCGAGATCCAACAGTTCGGCGGCTGGAGCAGTCTGGATGCCCAACAACTCGGCTGCCCGCTCCCGACGAGTTGCCGAGGCGTAGTTCAAGACCTGGCGCTCTTGGTGTTCTAGTTCAAATCCAAGGGCCGGATAACCAGCGGCTAAATGGATGATGGTCTGCGTCACGTGACGGGCTTCTACATCAACGGACCGGAGGAATTTGCGCCGCGCTGGCGTATTAAAAAATAGGTTCTTTACCACGATTGTAGTACCGCGTACTCGACCAATGCTGTGCATCTCTCGCTCTATGCCCCCTTCCACGACCAAGCGCGTCCCTACTTCATCTTCCTGCGCACGCGATTCGATTGCCAAGTGAGCTACTGCACCAATGCTGGCTAGGGCTTCGCCGCGAAACCCTAGCGTCTGAATGCGAAACAGATCGGCCACTGAAGCCATCTTGCTCGTAGCATGACGACGAGTGCATAACGCGATATCCTCTCTGCTCATGCCCGAACCATCGTCGGTCACCACAATCGACTGCTTGCCACCGGCCTTGATTTCCACGCGTATTTTAGTGGCCCCCGCATCGATCGAGTTTTCGACCAATTCCTTCACGACCGAAGCTGGCCGTTCTACCACCTCGCCAGCGGCTATTTTCCCAATGAGACTTTCGTCGAGAACGCGAATAGTACTCGCCATATATCCTCACAACTCGGCCCAGAGCCGCTCGGCCTGCTGCCGGAATTCGGCTTGGGTAATTTTGCCTTGTTTGAGCGCGGTTTCCAAGTCGCGCAAGCGGCGGCGCGGCCCCCCTCCCCCTTTGAGATCTAGCCGTATTTGGGACCAGATGTGCCATCCCCCCACGCCAAGCAATAAGGCGATGAAAACCATACCTCCCCACCAAGAAGTATCTTGCTCTTGACGAACTGCGCCCCCCCTTTGTCGCCAATCTTCGGCCACGGTTGGGTCGGGTTCGGCTAGCTCAATCCGCTTAGTCACCGTCTCGCCGTTGGGCCCTTGGACGCGGACGGCTCTTGTAAGCTGCCAAGTAAATCCCCGGGGTTGCACGATCAGATACTCAATGAGATCGGCCTCTCGGATCTGATCAAACTGTTCCTTAGTAACCGGCACGGCCATAGGACTCAGCATGTTGAACAGCAACACAATCGCCAATAAGAAGGATGCCAGCGCAAGAGCGAAGTATGTGGGTTGTGTTGATTGTTTTTTCATTTTTATTTACATAAAATTATTTATAAGACATTTTATTTTGCTTGCTTGCGATTCAAAATCGCATCTTGTCTCGCCGACATGCGCATCCATTCCAAAAGATGATAGCTTTCGGCCACCTGCTCTAAACCCAATAACGGCTGGGCGCGCCCTTGGATGCAGGCGATGAAATTGCGATAGTACGCCGCTAGATCGTCCGCTTCCCATACCCAAGGCCAAGAAGTATCGACGATTTCGTCTTGTGAGTACCCGCGGATACGCAACGCCGGAGCCACCGCAGTAAAGTCTAGGAGTGCCACTGAGCCTTCGACGCCATTGCGCGTCCGCAGCAGCGCGACCGACACATCCTCCATCCGACCAAGATGAAAGAAGTTGCGCATCCTGCTGTACAGCACATCCACCGGTCCCCATGTGCTCAACAGTAGGTCGCATACGTCCAAGGCCGCTTGGTTGCAGATCGTCTCGCGATCAATAGGATCGTATAAAGCCGAATCAAAAGAAAGCTCCAAAGAATAATGCGCTACGCCCCGTTGAGCAGCTAAAGTCGAGCAAAAATGCGTATGCTTCCCCAAGGACAGTACGCACACCTTGGAATGGCTTAGCTCCTGTACTGGATGGGTTGCCATAACGTGCAGACCGGCCGCTAGGGCCACGCCTAGCCAATGCGATTTATCTTCCACGTGCAACAACACCAGCCCATCTATTTTTTGTTCCAAGACTGCGGCACAGTCGGCTTCGTGTACGAGCTGGATATCGCGGCAACCCCGCAAGGCATTCCGATGGGCGGCGATTTCGCGAGCATGGCCTGCCACGCCGAGCGTCATCATGGTCTTTTGCCCGCCTTAATCCGCTCTTGGAGCCGATCACTAAATGTCCGTGCCGCGTACTCCCCGTCCAAGCGCAGGAGATAATCTATCGCTATGGTCTCGGCGAGTACCGTGATATTTTTGCCAGGGAACAGCGGTATGAAGACCTCGGGTACTTCGACACCGAGGATTACTACCTTATTGTCTTCAAGACCAAGGCGTTCGTAGGCGTATTTTTCGTCCCAATCGACGAGGTTGACCACTACCTCCACCCGCTTCTGCCGCCGAGTCCTCCACGCGCCAAACATCTTTTTTACATCCAATATACCGATGCCGCGAATTTCGATGTGGTCTTGGAGCATTTCCGAGCTACAGCCTACCAAAATGCCTTGGGGTTTGCGATTGATGATGACCACATCGTCGGCCACCAACCGATGTCCGCGCTCGACCAAATCCAAAGCGACTTCGCTTTTGCCAATGCCGCTGCGACCGCGAAACAGCAACCCTACCCCAGAGACATCGACCAGCGTCCCGTGCATGGACATTTGGGGCGCGAACACCTCGTCGAGGTAAAAACGGATGAGATGGGTAAACTCGGCCGTGTTGAATCCAGACTTCAGCAGTGGTATCGCGCACTCATCGGCGAGCAGTCGCAACTCGGGGAACATACGTCCCCTACCGGTCCAAACCACGCATGGAATATCAAATTGATATATGATTTTGAGTGCCTGCCGCCGTTCGTTTGCGGACAAGGTGCGCAAGTATTCTGCTTCCGTATTGCCCAAAAGCTGTACTTGATCCAAAGTAAACAGCTCGACAAAACCCGTCAGGGCTAAGCCAGGGCGATGGATGTCGCTGTTGTTGATGGTCCGCTGTAGGCCCTTAGTACCGGCGATCAGCTTCAGCCGCAGTTGCTGCCCGTAGGTAGCTAGCAAATCCTTGATGGTCAGTTCACTCATCGCTACTCAAACTTTCGAAGATGCGTCGATACCCTTCGTAGCGCGCCGACGCGATGCAACCGGCTGCCACCGCCGCCCGGACCGCACAACCGGGTTCGTGCAAGTGGCTGCAATCGCCGAATTGGCACTGGCCGCGCAGGGGTTCTAATTCGGGATAATACGCTGCTAGTTCAGCGGATCTTACCCCCCATAAGCGGAGTTCTTTAATCCCCGGTGTATCAGCTACATAGCCACCTTGTTGTAGCTTAAACAAATGCACAACCGTGGTCGTGTGCCGACCCCGGTCGTGGCGCTTCATTATTTCCTTTGTCTTTAGTCCCAACCCTGGCTCAACACCATTAAGCAAGGTCGATTTGCCAACCCCAGATTGGCCGACCACGGCTGTGCTGCGGTTGATAAGGGCTGCTTTGAACGCATCCATGCCATCGCCTCGTAGAGCACTGGTGCGATAGATTGGATAACCAAGTGCCTCGTAGGGTGCCGTCAGCGTGTCCACAACTTCTTGGGAGACTAAATCGACCTTGTTGATGCAGACCACGGGCTGGAGATTCCCCTTTAGGGCCATGACAATTGCTCGGTCAATAAAGCCGCAGCGGGGCTTTGGTTGACTGGCAGCCGCGACGACGACCAACTGCTCCATATTGACAAAGAGGATCTGCTCAAACGGGCGCGTTCCACTAGCCCCACGCGAGAACTTGGAAGAGCGAGTATGCACCGCTTCGATGATGCCCGTCCGTTCGGCTGTCGGCACGATCTCAACCCAGTCACCGGCGACGACCGGCGAGCTAGTCTTGCGGTCTCCTGCCTTGAGACGGCCTCTAATTTTGCACTGCCAGTGGCTTTGCTCGACCTCGACGAGGCACTGTAGCCCAGAAACTCTGATGATGCGGCCCTGCATGTGTAACCAGCCCCTGCCTACTCCCCTTTAGCGAGGCGCTCGGCTAGGTAGTTGGGGTAGCCAAGGTCGTCGATTTTCTGCTGGGTCCGCTTGACTGGGTATTCGACGCGCTGGAGTTCGACCCATTGTTCGTCGGTATCCCACAGAGTGTACGCCGACCGCCAGTCGCCATCGCGAGGTTGGCCGACGCTGCCGACGGAGACCAGGAATTGGTGATTCTCTACGGCGGCCGTAGCCGAAGTCAGCGGTATGGGATTGTCACGCATCTTGCAGTAAATGCGCGCCTCGTGCGTATGGCCGACAAAAGCCAAGGGCCATTTGAGGTGGCTCATGCACCAAGCGACGCGATCGTACATGAGGAGGGGTTCCCATTCTTCAGGCTTAAGGGGGTTGGCGTGGGACAAAGCCGCATTGCGCTCCACGCGCCGAAAGGCTCCTTGCCGCAAAAAGTCGCGTTCTTCCTCCCCCAACATCTCGCAGGCTTGGTAGAGCGAAGGACGAGCCAACAGATTAAAAGACTGAATGCGTACCGGCTCTAGCATGGCTTGGTCGTGGTTGCCTAATACGATCTGGGCCTCTACCTCCTTGAGCCGATAGATACAACCCAAAGGATCAGGACCGTATCCCACGATGTCCCCCAAGCAGATAATGCGCTCGGCACCGACGTTGGCCGCAGCGATCAATACGGCCTCTAGCGCTTCGAGATTGGCGTGAATATCGGCGAGCACTGCGATCTTCAAGGGCACCCGCCTCAGTTGAATAGTGCGCTGATGGACGTTTCTTCGTGGATGGCGCGAATGGCGCTGGCAAAGAGCGAGGCTACGGAGCATACCTGCACCATAGGGGTACGGGCGTCTGCCGGCAAGGGGATCGTATCGGTAATGGCTAAGGCTTGGAAGTTGGATCGATCCAGCCGCGCTATTGTCTCCCTAGTTAGGGTGCCGTGGACGCAACCGGCATAGACTTTGCGCGCCCCGCGCTCCTTGACCGCGGCCGCTCCCTTGAGGATGGAAGCACCAGTAATGATCGCGTCGTCGAAGAATACGACATCTCGGTCGGCTACATCGCCAATGACCCTGTTTTCCCCGGCCGCTTGATCAACGACGACGAGGGGCAACCCCAACCGCTGGGCGTAGGTTTCGGTGACCTTGGCGCGGCTGATGTCCGGAGCGGCCGCGACTAAGTTATCTCGGTCGAGGTCGGCGTAGTAGGAGCATATGGCCGGGACGCCACTTAGTTGATCCACTAGAATCCGGCTAAAACCCATAGTCTGCGGGCTATGTAAAGTCATAGTGAGAATGCGGTCCGCGCCCGCCTCGGCGATCAAGTCGGCCACTAAGCGACCCGCCACGGAAATTCTCGGCTCGTCCTTGCTGTCGGCCAGCGCATACGGATAATAGGGTAAGACTGCGGTGATGCGACCAGCCGAGGCATATTTTAGGGCGTCGAGGGCTATGAGCAACTCCATCAAATAATCGCTAACGGGCGGACACGAAGTTTGGATAAAGAACACATCGCGGCCACGCACGTTTTCGCAAATCTTCACCTTTATATTTTCGTTGCTAAAGTCGATAAACTCGATGCGCCCTGGCTCAATGGCCAGCGACTGGTGAATGCCCTCGGCCAATGCGGGATTGCTCCGCCCGGCAAAAACTTTGAGATCTGCACGGCCCATCAACAAGTCCTTTAGAACATGGCTAGTGCCGCTCGGGCTTGCGCGGCAATTGGGTACTGGGCAAACGTGCGACTGACCTGTTCGAGTAGGGCCTGTTGCTTGTTGCTTTCGCCGGCCAACCCATATATGCGGGCGGCTTCCATCTGTGCCATCGCCTCGCGGATAGTCCCAGCCTGCTGGGCTGCATACGTTTCGTAGTGCTCAGCCGCGGCCACAAGCTGCCCTTCAGCTTCGAGGCAGGCACCCAAACCGCTCTGGGCGGCATAGGCTAACACATCCAAAGGCTCATAGTTGTCCAAGTAGCGCTGATAATAGCCCCGAGCCTCAACATAGCGGCCCTGCGCGTAGTAGAGATTGGCCAAGATTATGGTCCCTTGAGCCGCAGCCGGAGTTCCGGCATAGGCGGACACCAACTCCTCGGCTAAGCGGACTGCCTCGGTCGGCTCTCCGCCCTGTTCGACCATCAGCACATCGCCGAGGAGGGCCGCGGCTTTGAGCCGATCAGTCTCCTTGGACTCAATAAAATAATTGATGGCCACAATGACCGCGATCACGGCAACGGCCCCACCGACAAAGAGACGGGCACGCTCTTTGACGTATTCGACCGCTTCCATGATCCATTCGACGAACTCATCTTCGCGGAGTTCGCTCTTGCTCAGTTTACGGCGTTCACTCGACATGAAGGTATAGTATCTCCATTGTTTTGGGTTCGAGTTTCAATAGACGATAGCGCTTTTCAATTTGTACCCGGCCAAGAGGTCGCGGCCCGACAGAAAACTCAACTCGGCCAAAACGCTGATACCCGCGACAACCGCTCCTAGTTCTTTGAGCACTTGACACGTCGCCGCCAAGGTCCCGCCGGTGGCCAAAACGTCATCGACGACTAACACCTTTTGCCCAGGCGTAATGGCATCGGTGTGGATTTCTAAGGATGTCTCGCCGTATTCGAGGGCGTAATCGCGACTCAGCGTGGCCGCCGGCAGCTTACCTGGTTTGCGCACGGGCACAAAACCGCATCCCAATTCGAGGGCGATGGGCACCGCGAACACGAAGCCGCGGGCCTCTATACCGGCGACTATATCCACTTCGGCGTCCACAAAGGGTTCAATCATAGCTTGGACCGCGGCGGATAAACCAACGGGGTCTTTGAGTAGCGGCGTGATGTCTTTGAAGTAGATGCCGTCTTGCGGGAAGTTGGGAATTTCGCGGATAAGGTTTTTTATATTCATTTTACATATTATATGTTATAAGTCTTAAAACAGCGCGTAAATAAAGGGAGCCACCGCCGACCCTTGGGTCGTGACTATTAGCAATCCCAACAGAATCAAAGTGAAAAATATCGGCCCCAACCACCACTTTTTGCGCACCTTCATAAAATCCCATAACTCAGCTAATATACTCAATTTACTTACCATCAACTAGTCCTCCCATTCAATCAAGCGGCTCACTGACTCGCCGTGGTGAATAGCTTTGATAGCATCCCCCAACAATCGAGCTACGCTCAGCACGGCGATTTTGCGCCTTGGCTTGTCCGCAGGCAAGGGAATAGTATTCGTAGTGGCGAACGCTTCCACCGAGGAGGCATCGATCCTCTCTAAGGCTTGTCCAGAAAAAACGCCGTGCGTACAGCCAGCCAGTATGCGGTGCGCACCTCTTTCTTTGAGTACCTCGATCGACTTCATCATAGATCCCCCCGTCAACACCTCATCGTCGAAGAGCAAGGCGTCACGGCCGGCGACCTCGCCGATCATATTTTTGATTTCGGCTTTTTCGTCGTCCGCGTGGCGGCGTTTGTCCATAATGGCCAGCGGCAAGCCGAGCCGGCGCGCGTACGCGCTGGCTTCATCGGCACTCCCCACGTCGGGCGACACCACCACGGCGTTGCTGAGGCCCTTCAGCCGCATAAAATTGCACAGTAAGCTCGTCGCCCACAGTTGGTCCACCGGAATGCGCGAGAACGCTGCGATTTGCGAGCTGTGCAAGGTAATGGTCAAGATCCGGTCGGCCCCGGCGGCTTGGAGCAAGTCGGCGACAAGGCGGGCGCTAATAGAAATACGCGGTTCATCCTTTTTGTCGGAGCGCACATACGGATAATAGGGCAACACAGCCGTAATTCGGCGCGATGATGCGTACTTGAGCGCGTCGATTAGCAACAGCAGCTCAACAAAATGATGATTGACGGGGGACGCTGAAGTCTGGATGACGAAGACGTCGTCTTCGCGTACGTTCTCCTCAATTTTAACCTTTATATTGTCGTTTGGTGCACGGACGATTTGGCGGCGAGTGGGCGCGATGTCTAAGTAATCACATATTTCTTGGGCCAGTTGTGGATTGCTGGAACCCGACAGTATCTTCAAGTGATTTTTCATGCTCTAATCCCAATTGTAACATTAAAGACCGGCCCAAACTAAGGCAAGAGGCCCGTCTTGACAGCCCGTTGGGGCAAAGCTACTTTGGCAGCGTCCCGCCGCTTGTCAGATAAAAGGAAAGGGGCTTATGGCGCGCGTAAATATCATGCTGCCGGACGACCTGCTCGAACGCATTGATCAAGTTGCGCGGCAAGAAGGCGTAAGCCGCAGCAAACTTCTGCGCCTAGCCTTTATGGCGTACTGCCAGCAACGAGAAGAAACGTATGAGTACCAGCGAAAACAGGCAGCTATTGAACACGGAATGGCGCTCCAAGACAGCTTGCGCGAAAAGGCACTGCCTTGGGATCCTCTTAAAATCCTACGCGCGGAAAGGCAAGCGCGGTGATTCGCTACGCGCTAGATACCTCCGTTATGCTGAGGTGGTTTTCTCCAGCGCACGATATGGATACCCACAAGGCCCTTGGCCTTCGCCAAGAGCAGCTAGCGGAAAGAATCGCGCTGACCGTGCTCGATCAATCCATATACGAACTGGCCCATGTCCTCAAGGAAAGCCGCCAATTCGACCGCACCCATATCGACGACGCCTTAGCCAGCTTAGAGTACATGCACTTGGATATTGTGCCCTACAACGCCGAAATCACCCGCAAAGCCACTCAAATCGCCTTTGAGCATTCCATCAGCATGTACGCCGCCGGCTTCATTGCCTTAGGTGCCCATCTCCGCTGCCAAGCCGTGACCAGCGACAGCGACCTGTACCGCAAAGTTTCTTCCCTGCCCTGGACCGTGCTTCTGGCCGACTTGAACTTCTGATTTCTTAGGCTTCCTCAAGCGCCCTCTCTATATCGCCGATTAGCTCATCGGCGTCCTCAATGCCCACTGCATAACGCACCAACTGGTCGGTGATACCGATGGCCAGCCGCTCCTTCTCACTCAAATCGTAATAGGAAACAGTCGCCGGATGCGAGACCAGTGTCTCTACCCCCCCCAAACTCGGTGCAATATAAGGCACGGCTAGACGATGGACGAAATTCCGCGTCTGTTCAGGGGTGCCGTCGATCTCAAAGCTGATCAACCCGCCAAAACCGCGCATTTGCTCTTTGGCGACGCGGTGATCAACGTGGCTTTCAAGGCCCGGGTAAAAGACCTGGCGAACCTTGGGATGAGCTTCTAAGAAATGGGCTACTGTCAGGGCTGTATCGTTTTGCCGCAGAACGCGTAATGCGAGCGTCTTCAACCCCCGGATCAACAAAAACGAGGTGTTGGGGTCAACAATCCCGCCAGTGATTCGTTGGTATTCGCCAATAGCCTCAACTAAAGGAGTCTTGCCGCAGATGGCACCCGCCATCAGATCGTTATGCCCACCGAGGTATTTGGTGGCACTGTGGATGACCAAATCAACCCCGAAATCGAGCGGCCGCTGATTGACCGGCGTGGCCAAGGTGCTATCGATGATAACCTTGAGACGCCGTTGTTTGGCAAAAGCGACGAGTTGTTCCAAGTCGAGGACATGCAAATGGGGATTGGTCGGCGACTCGGTAAAGATCAAGCGGGTCTCCGGGCGTACCGCAGCCGCCAACGCATCCATATCGCCGGGCTTAACTATGGTCGATTCAATGCCGAATTTGGCCAAAACCTCGCAAAATTTGGCCGTCATGCGGTAGCAATCTTCCATCAGCACCAAGTGTTGCCCGCTGCGCAACATTGCATAGAGCACCGAGGTAATCGCACTCATGCCCGACGGAAAGAGTAAAGCGGCTTCGGCGTTCTCTAAGGCGGCTATTCGACGCTCGGCTGCCCGCTGAGTCGGATTGCCGTAGCGCCCGTATTCATAGAGCGATTTTTCGCCGGCCTTAAAAGCGACAAATTCATCTAGATCGGCAAAGGTATAGGTGGCCGTCTGGGCAATGGGGTCGATGAGGGATTGGGCGAACTTATCCCGTTCCACCCCCCCGTGTACGGAACGGGTCGATTCTCCGGCAAAACCATCTTGGTTCATTGTATTTGCTCTTTCAGTGGAGGGCCGTAGCCAGCGTCCGCTGCTCTATGGCTTCAAGGACAGCCCGATGCACGGCTTCGTATTCGGCTTCGACTTCAACCGGCAGATTGCGATGCTGTGGCTCGACGTGAAACTCCCGCAATTGGTCTTCGTGGTATTTCACCTTGAAATCTGGAAACTTCAGCCCGTGCGCCGTGGAGATTACAATCACCCGGCTCTTGGACTCGATGTGCCCGGCTGCGATCATTTTCTCTAGTGCTGCTAAGGCGACGCCTGTGTGCGGACAGGTAAAAAGCCCGTTGCGGTCGGCCCTTGCACAGGCGTTGGCCAATTCGTCTTCCGTAGCTTCTTCGACGATGCCGTCGAAGTGCTGCAAGGTGCGAATGGCCCGCTCCCTGCTTACGGGATTGCCGATTTTGATGGCGCTGGCTAAGGTGTCGCGGGCCGTTTGCGGCTCAAAGGTGCGGAACCCGTCTAGATAACTGAGATAGAGCGGATTGGCCTGAGCGGCTTGGGCGACGGCAAGGCGCGGCAGTTTGTCGATAAGCCCCATTTGCCTGACCTCGATAAACCCCTTCCCCAAGGCACTGACATTACCCAGATTGCCGCCCGGGATAACGACCCAGTCGGGGACCTCCCAGTGAAATTGCTGTAACAACTCAATCGCGATGGTCTTCTGCCCTTCAATGCGGAGTGAATTCATCGAGTTGGCCAGATAGATTTGGTCGCGGCGACAGATTTCCTGCACCAAGGCCATGCACCCGTCGAAGTCGGTGCGCAGGGCGAGCGTCAGCGCGCCATTGGCTATGGGCTGGATGAGCTGAGAAGTGGAAATCATGTCTTTGGGCAACAACACGATCGCCGGAATGCCAGCGGCCGCACAATACGCAGCCAACGCCGCCGAGGTGTCCCCGGTTGAGGCACAGGCTACCGCGGGTATAGACTGGCCCTCGGCAATCATCTGGTTGACCATGGAAACCAATACGGTCATGCCTAGGTCCTTAAACGAACCCGTGTGGCTATTGCCGCATTGCTTTATCCACAGATCTTCCATGCCTAATTCGGCTCCCAAGCGCTCGGCCCAGAGCAGATTGCTTCCCCCCTCGTACATAGAGACCACATTCTCGTCTTCGACGAGGGGGCAAACCATCTCTTTCTTGCCCCAAACCGAACTCCCATATGGATGCACCGAACTCATGTAGCGCTGATCAAAGAGCGCCCGCCACTCGCCGCCCGAGCGCCGCTGTAAGGGTTCTATATCGTGGCGTACTTCGAGCAGCCCTCCACATTTTTGACAGTGATAGACTATTTCGTTTAGTGGATAGTGCTCGTCCTCGCAGTTGATACACTGGAACCAAGCATTATAGGAATAGGGCATGCCAACTCGCTCCGTTGGGGTAAATCAGGGCCTGTTCAGCCAAAAAGGGCATCTATTTCATCCTCGTTTTTCGACTTTTCTTCATCGTTCGTCGGTTTTCTTACATCCTCTTGCTCGTCGTCGAGTACAGCCTCGATGGTCTCCTCGGGAGCACGGGTGTCGTCATTGGGCTCGGCGACTTCTTCTACTACCTTCGCATCGCTCTCTACTGGGAGAAAACCCGCGCCTTTATTTTCTCGCTGTAAAAGCACCTGCGCCAAGTTGGCAAAACTTTCTTGGACCCCCTCGCCTGCAGCAAGTGCTGGGGCATTTTGGCGCACGAATTCGACGACGTGATCCAGCCCGGGAAAGGCATCGTCAAAAACCGTCAGATAAGCCCTTACTTTTTCGTCCGGTATCTGGTTCTTGGCGTACTCGAGCCATGAATTTCCAAATAGCTTGGCTAGCGACTCCAAGGCTTCGAGCCGCTCCGCTACATCGCTCAGGTCATCCGCGTTCATCTTTGCTACCTCTGGTTGAATATTCAAAAAAGTAGCACTAACGTGGAACCTCTCTCTTCTTGAGGCGTTTAATTTATGCGAGCCATTCCGGTCATGGTTCGTATCCCTCCCAGCGGTCAGGTGCATCCAAGGGTGCCCTGGCCGCAACTTAATTTTAGTTCAATCTCTGTACTATAATGTATCCCATGGGTAATTCCACGACCTGACTCAGTTCTCCAACCTTCAGTTGCACGACGATTTCCTCGATTTCGGGCATGAGTTCACCCAGCCCAAAAAACCCCAAATCCCCACCTTGATTGGCGTTGGGCGCGATGGAAAACTGCTGTGCGAGCTGGGAAAAATCGGCTCCTTGAGCCATTTTTTCGAGAACTTCGCGTGCGGACGTTTCTGTTTCGACTAATATATATCGCGCTCGCATCTCACCGGCCAGCATCGCCTGCACCTCTTCGATTTTAGCCGTGATTGCTTGGGCTAGATAGGGATCCTGTGCCTGATCTTTAGCTCGTTTGTAATACTCAAGTGCTTCGGCATAGCTTCCGGTTCCGGCGAGGAGGAAAGCGATGTTGTTGTAGGCTTCGACATTGTCCGGCGACAACTCCGCCAACTTTTGGTATTGTTCGATAGCTTGATCTACCGAGTCTTTTTCCGCGTAGTAATATCCATATAGGCGATAGGCTTCCGCGTTTTTGGCATCCAGTGCCAAGGCCCGGTCGAGGCGTTCGCGCGCCCTTTCGCTCTGCCCGGCCTGCATGTAGAGATAGCCAAGGGTGCTGTGGACTTTGGTTGAGGACGGGGCCAGAATACTCGCTTGTTCGACGTAAAAAATAGACGAATCTAACTGGCTCATAGCCAAAAAGGCCTCTCCCAACGCCGAATATACGGGAAGCTGCCTAGGGTCTTCAGCAAGCGATTGTTGCAGCGATTCGGCTGCCTGTTTATAGCCGCCGGTCTGCATGTAGAGGCTGGCCAAGCGATTGAGAAACATCGCGCTGCCAGCACCTATTTCGCGAGCCTTTTCGTATTCGGCTAACGCCTGTTTAGGCTGGCCCTGCGCCAACAGGGAGTCTCCGCGCTGGACCGCCTCGACAATGGCTTGGCCACTGGCCGGGGTTGCTATCCCTATTGCAACAGCGATCAGTCCTATAAACTTCATACCCCCTCGCATCGCGTACCGAGCTAGCGCAGTTGGCGCAGGACTTCCGCGGTAATCCGTTCGACTAGATCGCTTTCTCCAGCCACCTCACAGGACGGCCGGTTCCCAATTCCAAAGCGCTTTCTCAGGTTCGTGAGATCTTCCACATCTTTACCCCCAAGCGTGCGTATCCCGCCGAGTTGATGCGCCACCAAGGCTATTTGAGCAAAGTGTTCGACAGTCTCCATCTTGAAATGGGCGTCCATGACGTGTTGGCCCACAGTTACAACCCCGTGATTGGCCATTAGAACAGCGTCGTATTGCCGCAAAAGCGGCTTCATCGGCTCGACGATATCGGGCCCCCCAGGCGTGCCGTAATCCGCGAGCGGAATGCCCCCAAGGCTGACGATGACCTCGGGCAATACGCACTGAGTCAACTCAATGCCAGCGACGGCAAAACCGGTCGCCGTTGGCGGATGGGCGTGGACGACTGCGCGGACATCCGGCCGCAACTTATAGATTTCGAGGTGCATGCGGATTTCCGACGATATTTTTATCGATCCCGCTACTTGCCGGCCCTCCATATCGCAGGTGGCCAGCATGTCTGCACTCAGATAGCCCTTGCTTACTCCGGTCGGCGTACACAGCACCAAGTCGT
This sequence comes from Candidatus Latescibacterota bacterium, assembly GCA_022827835.1. Lineage (GTDB taxonomy): Bacteria > Latescibacterota > UBA2968 > UBA8231 > UBA8231. Next base: position 18,063 of record JAJEIO010000023.1, on the reverse strand, counting down.
CTTCTATGCGAACGCTGATATTGCCGTCGTTGGCCGCTACATACCCTCGCCGATAAACCCTGTGCCCTACCTCGCATATTTCTTTTTTTATTGCATACGCCGAATTCATAAGGCGACCTTTCCCATCGTCCGCAATCGGCGGCTACCAATCCACAGCCAGCCTAGGCCAGCCGGCAAGCACACATTGCAGACAAAAATCAGGATACTGGCCACAAAAGCAGGTTGCGGCTCTAAGCCCAAGCTGCTAAACACCAGAATGGCCGCAGCCTCGCGGACCCCCAGATCCAAAAACCCCAAGGGCAGCAGGGTTTTCAGAGCAAATATCACCGGCACCGCCAACACAACTGCCGAGTTGGCAGCCACACTGGCGGTAACCAAATAGAAAAATTGCGCCATGAATACTAGGTTGAACAAGACGGATAACCCGGCGATAGCCCCCCATGCAATCGGCCCGCTCGCTTTCCAGCGGCACCAGCCCCAATACAGCAGTGCGCCGAGGATACAGAACAGCAACAGCAAAAAGCCTCTAAGCTGGGGCCATAAAATCCATGCGGCTATGGCCCCCAAACCCAACGTGACCGAGGCTGAACTCAACTTGTCCACGGCTGTCAGCAACGCAGCTTTGGTCCGGCTCCGCCCCAAGAAAACGCCGCGGCCCAACTCGCCCAAACGGCTCGGGGTCACCAGACCGAGGGCGGCACCGCCCAACAGTGAATAGAGCGCATCGCGCCTGTTGGTCTCAGGGATTTGGTTGCGCAACAATAGCTGCCACTTAATCCATTGCACGCCGATGCCCACTAGGGCAATGGCCCCGCAGATGAGCACTTTATCCCGCCCAACCTGCCCAAGGACCGCAAGCAACTCAGCCGGTTCGAGATACCATGCAGCCCAGCCCAGTAGGGCCATTGCCAAGATGATTTTTGCCCAAATTACCATACTGTCACCAAGGGGCGGATTAGAGACAATGCAGCTTCCGTGCTCTCATGCGGCCGGGGCATGATGTTGAGCGCAACTATTTCACCTGCACTTGCTGCGGCCACGGCCCCAGCCTCCGTAGCTGCGCGCACAGCGGCCACATCTCCACGGACGATGACCGAGACTAGCCCGCCGCCTACTTGCTGCCAGCCGACCACCTCGACCTCAGCGGCTTTGACCATCGCGTCTGCCGCTTCGACCATAGCCACCCAGCCGCGAGTTTCAATCATGCCCAAGGCGCGTCCCATTGGTCTGTTTCGCTCTTGTTTAAACGGCAGAAGATAGGCGACCTAACACCTTCCGTCAAAACACAAAACGCGTTCCTCAAGACGATTCTTCTGGGCCTCAAGCCTTAAAAAGAAAAGTGATGACATCCCCATCAGCGACGACGTAATCCCGGCCTTCGCTGCGCAATTGTCCGGCTGCTTTCAGCGGTGCCCATCCCCCCATAGTAATTAGCTGCTCACAAGAGGCCAGCTCGGCGCGGATGAACCCCTTCTCCATGTCCGTGTGGATCCGCCCGGCTGCTTTAGGTGCTTTTTCCCCGCGCGGCAACTGCCAAGCCTGTAGCTTGCCGTTGGCGAGCGTGTAGAAGGTAATCAGATCCAGCAGCTTATATCCAGCTTGGACTAAGCGCTCCATTCCCTCGTATTCCAATCCCAACTCTCGGCTAAACTCCGCTCTTTCCTCTTGGCCCAGACCAGCGATCTCTGCTTCGAGCTGCGCCGAGATGACCAGCACTTGGTCCGCTCCATAGCGTTCGACTAGCTGATCCACCCACGGTCCCGGCGCGTCGGCCTCTACTTCCCCGACATTGGCCGCATAAAGCACCGGACTTGCCGTCAGCAAGCTATACGCAGCGAGTGCGTCCCTTTCTTCTGAGGTCAACCCCATCGCCGCCGCACCCATTCCGCGCTGCAATCCCGCTAAAACCTTGGCGCAGGCCACCAGTTCCTGCGCGCGCGTGCTGCGCGGTTCAGAGCGGACCACTTTATCTAGATGGGGCACGGCCTTTTCCATCACCGCCAAATCAGCCAGCAGCAACTCCGTTTCAATGGTCTCAATATCGCGCAAGGGATCAATCGCCCCATCCACATGGCTTATTTGCGCGTTGTCAAAACAGCGCACCACGTGAACTAGGGCATCGACATCTCTGATGTGAGCGAGGAATTGATTGCCCAACCCGGCACCTTGGTTCGCACCTCGCACCAACCCGGCAATATCGACAAAGCGGATGTTAGTAGGCGTTGTAGATTCCGGCTGAATGACTTCGCTTAGCCGCTCCAGGCGCGGATCCGGCACTTCGACGGTGCCTACATTGGGGGCCACTGTGCAAAATGGGTAATTAGATACCTCGGCCCCATCTCCTGTCAGCGCATTGAAGAGCGTTGATTTGCCCACATTGGGCAAGCCGATTATGCCGATGGAAAGAGCCATACCTCATATCGCAAATAAATTAAGTCCCTGTAAGTCAAAAGCTCACAGGGACTTAATTCGTGGTCGGGGTGGCCGGATTTGAACCGGCGACCCCCTGCTCCCGAAGCAGGTGCGCTAGCCGGGCTGCGCTACACCCCGACGTGGGCAAGCAAAAGATGCGACCTCTATACTACCATAAAAATGGTCGGGGTGACTGGATTTGAACCAGCGACCTCTTCCACCCCAAGGAAGCGCGCTAGCCGGGCTGCGCCACACCCCGACTCAATTATCCGACCATACTCTGGCGACAAAATGGTGAGCTAACCAGGATTCGAACCTGGGACCTCCGGTTCCGGAGACCGGCGCTCTATCCAGCTGAGCTATTAGCCCCTAGCCTAGATGTTCTTCTTGTGTCGATTCTTGCGCAGTCTCTTCTTGCGCTTGTGCGTAGCGATCTTATGCCGCTTTCTCTTCCTGCCACAGGGCATCTTTTCTATCTCCTGGATCTTTGTCCTCTGCGTTTTCTCCATTGACGCGCGCCCGCAACTCCTTTAAGGGCTTGAATATCGGGGCCTTGCGACCGGCGATTTTTACTTCGGCACCTGTGCGTGGATTGCGACCGATGCGCGGTGCCCGCTCGACGACTTTGAAGGTGCCAAAACCACGAATCTCAATGTGATCTTCCCGTTCCAAAGCCTTGACTACGGATTCAATAAATCCATTGACCACAGCCGCAGTATCCGTCTTGGTAAGTCCTGTTCCCTCGGCGATTAGACGCACGACATCAGCTTTCGTCAAGACCGCACTCTCATTCGGATGGGTTGAAATTGCGTAACTATCACGCCAACAGATAGTTTTAAAGGATATGGCACGGCTTATGCTCTGTCAAGGCGAGCGGCACTCTCTTAGTCTTTGCCAAGTACAAAAACCTCTTCAAGGACAGAGAAATCCACAATCGACTTGAGGATGACCCGCAAAAAGACCGGGGCTCGTTTCTCCTGATCCACCGCCACCACCGTGCCAATCGGTATGCCCTGGGGGTATCGCCCACCCAACCCCGATGATACGACTAAATCGCCCTCTCGTACCAAGTTGCTCGATTCGACGAATCGCAACCGGAACTGGCCGTCGATCCACGAGACGATGCCTTGGGCACGCGTGGCTTGGATCAAAGCACTCACTCTCGTGCGCATCAACAACTGCACGACCGAGTCCGATCCGCCAACTTGGGCAATGTGACCGACGAGCCCTTCAGGTGTCACCACGGGCATATCCTTATCTACGCCGTGGTCGCGACCAACGTTGATGACGATCGCGTCGTAGATGTGGTCGGGGTCTCGGCCGATCACCTCGGCAGAAATAATGCGCGTACCTCCGTCTAGAGGCCGAAAGGACAGGGCCTTGCGCAGGCGCATATTTTCCCATCCAGCTTCTCGGAGCTGCATGTTGTCAAGGGCTAGGGCCACGTTTTGAGTCAGGAGGAAACGGCTTTTTTCCTCGTTGTGTGTAGAGCGGATGACTCGCGAAAACAGTGCTTGTCCTGATGCCGCTAAACCGGCTTGACAGCGCTCGGCGATAGAAGTCTTATAGGATGTAGGTAAGCCCATCAAGATCAAGGCGCAGGCAAAGGCTAGTCCAATGACGATGAGCTCCCGCGTATTGGTCATAACTCAGTTAGAGCAAAACTTGACGATAGTTATCAAACTCTTCGAGAATGCGAGCATTTCCCCGCACCACGGCCGAAAGGGGGTCTTCACTATCGACATACGTAGGCAAACTCGTCGCCTCAAGCAGGTGTTCCCTCAGCCCCCGCAACATGCTTCCACCGCCGCAGAGTACCATACCCCTATCGAGGATATCTGCCGCCAATTCGGGTGGCATCCTCTCCAGCACTCTGCGCACGCTGGCGACAATTTGAGCTACAGAACCGGATAGGGCTTCTCGTATCTCAACTGAATCTACTTGCATGACTTTGGGTAGTCCGGCTACGGTGTCGCGACCACGCACCGGCATACTCTCTTCTGTTTCCAACTCCGTTGCCGACCCGATTTTCCACTTGATGTTCTCGGCACCTTGGACGCCAATAAGCAGGTTGTGCTTTCTGCGCATCCACTCGGAAATTGACTGATCCATAGCTTCCCCAGCCACCCGCAGCGACTCGTGTTCGACTAGACCTGAAAGGGCAATTACGGCAACCTCCGTCGTCCCGCCACCAATATCGATAACCATTGAGCCAACGGCTTGGTGAACGGGCAACCCCATGCCGATAGCTGCGGCCATCGGCTCGCTGACCAGATGAACTTCTCTGGCTCCCACGCGCTCGCAGGAGTTTCGCACGGCCCGCTTCTCTACTTCAGTGCTGCCTGCCGGGACCGCTACCACGATCTTAGGCCGCACAAAAAGTTTGTTCTTTTTTACTTTGCGGATAAAGCTGCGAATCATCTCTTCGGTAACTTCAAAATCGGCGATAACACCGTCTTTCAAGGGGCGAATTATTTGGATCCCAGCGTTTTCACGCCCCATCATTTCCTTGGCCTCTGCGCCGACGGCAATAACTTTTTGGGTGGAGACTTGGCGGGCGACAACCGAGGGTTCGTTGAGGACGATTCCCTTGCCTTTGACATACACCAAGGTATTGGCGGTACCCAAGTCTATACCTATTTCATGCGAAAAAAAACGCGAAAAAACGCTCATTCTGTATCTCCATCCAAAAAGTTAAATCTCGACTCTGTAGCCTTGGTCTGAGCACCCCGGCATTGCGAGCCTCCGCTCCGCCTATCTATAATAACTAAGGTCATTTGGATTTGCCAAATCACTCGCTCCCCTTATATTTTTTATCGCTAGCCAATTTGAACGCACTGCATGCAGTTTTCAGGGAGGTAGCCCATTCCTATGAACAAGGCCGCACGACATGTACTGCGGAGATTAGGGACCGACACTAGCTTGGACCACGAGCGCCAACAGCGCCTTTCGCGCGAAGTCCAAGAAGAGCAGCAAAAACGCCGGGAACAAGGAGGCGACCAAGATACCGGCTTCGAGACCATTCCCGAAGAAATGCTGACCGAGTCGGAAAAGCGCCACGAGAAGTATCGCCGCCAACAGGCCATGGCCGGGCGGTTCACCCCCGCTGCCGAGCGCCTGCCCATTATGACAGCTGAGGAAAGGGCCGCCCACAACAAGGATCGCCCCAAGCGGCATCAGACCTCGTTTGAAGGGCCGATTGAAAAGCTAATCGAGAAATACAACCAAGACTTAGAGGAAGTACAACGCCGCCTGACCTTGGGTCAATCCATGAAGTATGAGTTTACCAGCGACGGTCGCGTCCTCGACAAAGAAGGTAATGTGATCTTCGATGGAGAAAAGATCGTCAGCAAACCCTAGGTTGGCTGGCTCCCTCTCCTATTAAGACGCACAAGTGGCCTTGGCCGCGGATGCCTCTTTTATTTCGAATTCTCATCGGGCTTGGCCTGTTGGGCATTTGCGGCTGCAATTTCAATTACTATTGGCATCTGGCCCGCGGTCAAAGCCGCGTGGTGTATAATCGCATACCAGTCCAAACCCTCCTCGCCCGACCCGATTTGGCCGCGCAAACTCGGACGCAACTAGAGCTGATCCAAGCCATCCTGCGCTATGCCGAAAGCGTGGGTCTGAAAACAGACGATCAGTACACGACCTTCTACGATACGGGCGGCGATCCGATCAGTTGGAATGTCAGCGCTTGTCCGCCCGATCGATTCTCACCTTATACTTGGGATTTTCCACTCGTCGGTGAGGTCCCCTACAAAGGCTTCTTCCACCGCGATCTGGCCGACGAGCAGCGCGATGCCCTCGCCGCCGAGGGATACGATGCCATTGTCCGTCCAGTCAGTGCCTACAGTACCTTGGGATTTTTTTCCGATCCAATTCTCAGCCCAATGCTCGATTACGCGCCCGATCAGCTAGCCGATTTGATCCTCCACGAGTTGACTCACGCCCTTGTCTATGCCCCAGGGCAGACCGATTACAACGAGAGCTTGGCGACCTTCGTCGGCCGCCAAGGGTCCCTGCTCTTCTTGGCACAACACTTCGGCACCGATACCCCGCTCTTACAACAGGCCGAGACGCGCCGAGCGGACGCAGCTCTCTTTCGGCACTTCATGGCCGAGACCGTCGCGGCACTCGACAGCCTCTACTCGCTCGGTTTGCCTCGCAACATTGTGCTGCGCGACAGGCAAGTCGTTTTTGCCCAACGCCAGCGCGATTTTGCGCTCATAAGAACACAGTTTACCTACAATCAGTACGATGGATTCCTCCAGTGGGAACTAAACAATGCACGTCTCTTATCTTATCGTCGCTACAACGCCAATTTAACGCTCTTTTCCGCTGTTTATCGCGCGCGTGGCGAGGATTTGGCCAGTGCCTTGGAGATTTTTGCGGCCTGTGCTGAAGACGGAAACCCTTGGCAGTGCTTACGCATCACGACAGAGCCTGAGGAGGAGATGGACAGTGACAAAACTCGCGCACTTAGGGGTTAGAAAACCAACGAGGAACCCTTCTTAGCCCTCTTAGCCGATTTCTTGGGTCCGAATGGTAGCTAAACACCTCTTGACAATGCTATTGCTGGCAACCTTGGCCTTTGGGCCGATTGGGTGCGCGGCTAGGCTACAATCCGCGTTGGTGGGATCGCTAATCGAGGACGTCAGTGCGGCCACAGCCCGCCACGACGATTTGGATTTGGTCGCCTCGGGCGTGCCTACCTTCCTGCTCTTATTAGAAGGGCTGCTGGTGGCCAATCCGCAAGATCCGCAATTGCTCTTAAGTGCTGCTGAGATATATACTTCCTACGCCACCTTGGTCGAAGTCGATGATCCCGAACGGGCCAAGCACCTGTACCACCGGGGCAAGGTGAACGGCCTCAAAGCCCTCGCCCTGCGCCTCAGTCAACCAGACTTACTCCAAGCACCGTATGCTGAATTTATCCGCGTCACTGACGACTTAGAGGCTTCAGACCTGCCGACCGTGTTCTGGGCCGCTTCGAGTTGGGGTGCTTGGATTAGTGCCAACATTGAATCCATGGCGGCACTGGCCGAATTGCCCAAAGTCATTAAACTCATGCAGTGGATCGTGGACCAAGACGAGACCTTTCAATACGGGACTTCCCATGTCTTCTTGGGGTCCTATTACGCCGCCTTGCCGCCGATGTTGGGCGGCAACCCGGAAAAGGCTGCCGAACACTTCGACCGAGCTACGGCCATCAGCAAGGGACAGGTTCTCATGGTGTACGTAGCCAAGGCCAAATTCTATGCGCGGAACACTTTTGACCGGGAGCTATACGAATCCCTGCTCAACCAAGCCCTAGCCAGCCCGGCGGACGCCGTACCGGAGCTTACCTTGCAAAACATTGCCGCCCAAAAACAGGCGCAGATCCTACTAGACCAAGCTGATGATTTCTTTTAAGGGACTTTTTGCAGTCGTCGCCGCGCTCGTAGCCAATTCTGTCGCGGCCCAACCCAATCACCTCCTCAAAATTGCAACCCTCGCCCCAGAGGGTAGTAGTTGGGCCAAAGTCCTCCGCACCATTGACGCAGATGTGCGGCGGGAGACGGAGGGTAACGTAGGGTTCAAAATCTATCCCGGTGGCGTTCAAGGCGACGAGAAGGTCGTCTTGCGCAAGATGCGCATCGGCCAGCTCCACGGCGGTAATTTTGGCGGCCAAGGTGTCAGTCAGACCTTGCCCGATGTGCTCGCGCTGCAAATGCCCTTCCTCTTCGACAGCTATGCCGAAGTAGATTACGTGCTCGAGAAAATGGATGCCTTTTACCGACAGGGATACGAGGAACGGGGTTATGTCTTTCTTGGTTGGGCCGACATCGGCTTTGTCCACATTCTCTCTCAGCAACCGGTAGCTACTGTCGAGGACATGAGCGACCAAAAGGTATGGCAGCTACCCGATGAACCGCTGACCTCCGTGCTTTTCCGTTTAGCCGGTGTCACTTCGGTTCCCCTAAACATCCCCGATGTCCTCCTCGGATTGCAGACCAACTTAATCGATGTGGTGTACGCCTCGCCATCGGCGACCATCGTCCTCCAATGGTTTACTCGCGCAAAATACGTCACCCAACTTCCCATCAACTACACACTAGGCGCTCTCTTGATCGACAAGCGAACTTTCGCCAAGATTCCCGCAGCCGATCGCGAACGCATCCACCGCATAGCTCGGCAGCACATGGCCACTCTGAATCAGCGCAACCGCCGAGAAAATGACGAGGCCATGACCGTGTTGCAGGCCAACGGCCTGTCACTGGTCGAGGTTAACCCAAACGATGTAGAGACCTTTAAGGACCTCGTCGCTAGCGCCGAAGCCGAACTCGTAGGTCGAGCCTTTTCCCGCGAGGCCTACGAACAAATAGCGCGACACCTCCAAGACTTTCGCCAGACTTCCCCTTGAGCGGCCAGCCCATCCTCCACCGCCTTGAGACCGGCTTTCTCGTTCTCTTGGTAATCTGCCTGCTAGTGCTGACCTGTGGGCAGATTCTCGTGCGCAATCTATTCTCCATCACCTTCCTGGGCACCGAAAGTCTCGTGCGGCACCTTGTGTTGTGGATTGGGCTAGCCGGCGCTTTGGTGGCCACCCGGCTCGACAAACACATCCGCATTGACGCTGCGTTGCGCCTGCTACCCGCCCGGGCGCGAGCTATTGTCTTGAGTTGCGCGGACTTTTTTGCCGCCGCGCTTTGCTCCTATCTAGCCTATATCGCTAGCCGCTTCGTGCTCGACGAACGCACATTCGGCACGACGGCATTCTTTGCCGTCCCCGCTTGGATCGCCCAATTGTGCTTTCCCCTCGTCTTTGGGCTGATGGCGCTGCGCTTCCTCTTGCAGGGCGTGCGCCGCCTTCGCACTCCGGCAGATCGCCCGTGAGCAGCCTCCTCGCAACCCTAGCCGCCCTAGCCGGCGTCCCGCTCTTTGTGGTCATCAGCGCGATGGCCCTTTTGCACTTCTCCATCGCCGAGATCGATTTAACCGTCGTCTTCATAGAGATGTACCGGCTAGCCGAAACGCCGACCTTAACGGCTATCCCGCTCTTTGCCCTCACGGGCTTTCTCCTCGCAGAAAGCGGAGCACCGTCTCGGCTGGTGCGATTCTCCCAAGCTCTGCTCGGCTGGCTGCCGGGAGGATTGGCCATTATGGCCATTATCGTCTGTGCTCTCTTCACGGCTTTGACCGGGGCTTCGGGGATGACAATTGTCGCTCTCGGTGGGCTGCTATTGCCTGCTCTGCGCCAACAGCGCCTACCCGATTCGTTTTCCCTCGGGCTGATTACCACTTCGGGTAGCTTGGGATTGCTCTTTCCACCGAGTTTGCCGCTGATCATCTACGGCATCGTATCCGAGACGCCGGTAGATCAACTTTTCATCGCCGGTATCGCTCCCGGCTTGCTCTTGGTAGGTGCCCTGTCTTGCTACAGCTTGTTCCAAGGCCGTCGCAATGCCGCGCCCGAGCGCCCTACCGGATGGCGCGAATTGCCACAGGCCTTTGTCGCTTGTAGTTGGGAGCTTCTGTTGCCGGTGGTGATCTTCGGGGGAATCTACGGGGGATTTATCGCCGTCAGCGAAGCCGCGGCCTTGAGCGCCCTGTACGCTTTGGTGGTGGTAGTGCTCATTCGCCGCGAGATCTCCGTTGGGCAACTGCCGAAGATCATCTGCGACAGCATGGTACTTGTCGGCGGCATTTTCGTCGTTTTGGCAGCGGCTATGGCCTATACCAACTACCTTATTGATGCGGAAATTCCAACGCGCTTGCTCGCCTATATAGAGACTCACATCAGCAGCCGCCTGCTCTTTTTGATTCTCCTCAATGTGTTTCTGCTAGCGGTTGGCTGTATGATCGACATGTTCTCTGCCCTCCTCATCGTCGTGCCTCTGATCCTACCCATCGCCGAAGCATACGATGTGCATCCCATTCATCTCGGGATCATTTTTTTGACCAATTTGGAAATCGGCTATTCAACGCCGCCAGTTGGACTCAACCTCTTTATTGCCAGCATTCGCTTTGAACAGCCCGTACACCGGCTCTACCGCGTTTCCCTGCCTTTTCTGTTGATCTTGTTGGCTTGCTTGGTTGTGATTACTTACTGGGCTGATTTGAGTTTGTTTCTTGTTGAGTCTTAAAAATTTTTGTTTCTTTTATTTACATATTAATTTTTATACGCTGTTTTGTATTTTATGGATCACATGCTGGCCCGCTTTCTCTAGGTCCTCGGCTTCGAGATCGTACCCGAGTGCCTGCACAGCCACCAAGCCAACCTCAAACTGCTCGTCCACATGGCTGTTGGGATAGAGCAAGAAGGCGCGACGTGTGCCTAGCTGCACCGCATAGGCAACCACTTGCTGCACATCGCTTTCCGAGGGACCATCGGCCTTGTACTTTGCATCTATTACGGCCAGCGGCTGCCCGGTTGCCGCTGAAAACAGGGCCATATCCAAGCGGAAAGAAAGCCGAGCCGAGCCCTTTAGCCGCGTGTGGTACTGGGCTTTTAGTTCGATCTCGCGATTGAGCTTGTGGTCAATGAATGCCGTGCAGAACCGCTCGAATAAGGTCGGCATGTGCAACAGGTACGCCGGCCCGTCCTCGTCCCCAAGCCCCCAAGCCGGACTGCGCTGTTGGAGCAAAGGATAACACAGGGCATGCATGGGTCGGTAGTCCTCGTTTAGCCGGTGGTACGCTACGCCGAGGCAATCTGCAGGGCGAATGTGGCGGTAATTTAGCTCGCTCAGCACCCACCAAGCTCGACCGACCATTTGTCGAACGCTTTCGCGGCGAAAGGCAAAGCGCCTCAGGCCATGCAGAGCGCTGGCCAAGATGCGGTTGTCGGTGATATCGGGGGTGTGCTCTGCAAACCGACAGTAGGGATGGACGCCCAGACCGCTGCGCTCGGGGTACATGCGTCCTCGCACCCACCGACTGGGGCCTTCGCGCGTTTGGTAATCCCAAAACAGCCCGCGCCGCACCCGTTGCAAAACCTTGCGCGCGAGCACCTCGGCCCAAAATTCGTAGATGTCCCCCATTGTAGCCGGGGCCTTGTACGCGCTGATCTTGGGTAGCTGATAAGCGTACTCTAGCATGGGCATGAGCAGCGCGCAGCGTATTTTGGGATTGATTTCCAAGGCGGCATCCGCGCCCAAAGGCACCACGCCGACATAACCCCGCGACCTGAGCTGATAACACTGGTCATTGAGCGGGCTAGGGAAACTGAACTCCAGCTCTTTTGGATATTGAGCGTGCAGGTGCATGGCCTGTTCGACCGCAAGCTCGGCAGCCGGTATCGCCGCCGCTTCCTCTTCGATCAGCTCGTAGCGTCGCATGCCTAATCCTGCAAACGCCCGGCGACCTTGGACCAGCGAAAGCGCGCCATCTGGTCCGGGCGATCGAAAAACACCTCCTCCAGATACGGCTCGACCTCTCCTTGCCAAATGTGCTCCAGCGCCGTCGCGAGATCGGCGACCATGAAGAAAGAAATGCCCAGTTCGCAGTCCCCGTCCCCAATGGATTGATTTACTTCTTTTAGTAGTGCGACCAATTTCTCTGGGGGTACGCCCTTGCTATCGAGATAATTTGCCAAAAGTTGGTAGTTGGGCCGCAGGCGGACGAAGCTAAATCGCCGCCGCATAGCTTGGTCAACCAAGGCGATCGACCGGTCGGCCGTGTTCATCGTACCGATGAGATACACGTTGGCAGGAATCGAAAACTCGGGGCCGCCACCGGCCAGCGCGATTGGGCAATGACGGTATTCCAACAGGTACATTAGCTCGCCGAAAACGCGCGCGAGGTTTGCGCGGTTTATTTCATCGATGATTAGCACACAGGGCTTTTCTCCGGCTTGGCGCGCTTTGTCGCAAAACCGCAGAAAGTGCCCAGCGGCCAATTCGTAGTGCAGTGCACCCTCTACCACCCGTGGCCGAATCCCCTGGACGAAGTCCTCGTACGCGTACGAGGTGTGGAATTGCACGAGTTCGCTAAAACCGCCGCCATGCACCAGATAATGCGCCAAGCGCTCGGCCAAGTACGTCTTGCCGGTGCCGGGTGGGCCGTATAGGATGAGTTGCTGCTTGCGCCGCCATTGGTCAACCCAGCCCTTCAATTGGTCGGCACTGTAGCCGGTCTCTGAGGTGAAGGCTTGGGGATCGTAGCTTGCGCCCACACGGGTGCCGCCGCGAGCATGACGTTCTACTGCCCCTTGTATCTGTTCCATTCGCCGCTCAAGCTCTCTTTCTAAAACGACCGGCTGCAGTTGCTCGACCTCAAAGGGCCTAACGCGTAGATCCAAACCCGTTTGACGCAAGAATTTCGGTTTAACGGACGCACAGCGATACACCCTCAGCACGGTCAGCCAAATGTCCCGCTCAATCCCCGCCCGCCATGCTTCGACAACTTGGTCTGTCCACGGCGTCAGTTCGGCGGCCAGCGCGCTGACCCAAGTGGCATTGGGGAGCTTGAAGTAGCCGATGGGCACGGCCAGCGAATTCACCAGCTCTTTCTCTGCCCAGCACTCGGCTTGCTCCGCGTCTCTAAAGTCTCCCGGCGACCACCCAGTGTCCACTTTCCCCTTGGCGTAATAACACGCGACTTCACTTTCCCATAAGGGCATGGCTTTTAGTAGCCGCGTGCCGCGGATGATCGCCACAGTTTCGCCCGCTACTAGGGCGGCGACTTCAGGACCAGGGCGGCGCAAAAGGCGGTCGTACGGCCCGGTCAAAGGCTTGTCGAAGCGCAGGCGGATGGACTTCAGTTGAGCCATTGCACGTATCCTCTATGCAAAATAATAGGTTTAGGCCGCTCTTTTCAAAATCCGGGGCTTTTTTATTTTTTGCTCCACCCCTAGCCCCGCAGGGTTTCCTTGCCCCACCGACTCTCTCTGACCATATCCAAGCTAGCGCCCAAACAATGGATGGGCTTGCTCTTGGGTACCATAGCCCTCCTTTTGGGCTTTGCCGCTCCTTTGCCTGCACTGCCTAGCCCCGTGCAAAACGCCCTTGGTATCGTCCTTTTTGCCCTGTTTTTTTGGACTACTGAACCTATACCTATCGCGCTGAGTTCGGTGGGAGTCCTCGCCCTGATCCCGGCAGTTGGCCTGCTGAGCTTTGAGCAAAGCCTAGCCCCTTTTGTCTCCAAGACCGTCTGGCTCGTCCTCGCCGGCATGGCCCTGAGCTTAGGGGTAGCCAAAACGGGCCTCGGAGACGCGCTGGCATCTTGGCTCCAGTTCCGTCTGTCGCAACGCCCCTTCCTCCTGTTCTGCCAATTGCACTTGATCGGACTGGCGACGGCCTTCCTGATCCCGTCCGGGGTAATCCGCGTCCTGCTCTTGATGCCGATTGGCATCGCCCTCGTCGAACGCCTGCACATTCGTCCATCGCCGCATCTCAAGGCCGCGGTCCTGCTCTCCTTGCTTTGTAGCACGTATTTCGGAGGCTGTGGACTTTTGACCGGCTCCGTGCCCAACTTGGTCTTGGCTGGGCAATACGAAAAAACCCAAGGCGCACCCATATTTTGGGCCACTTGGCTGTATTGGATGTTTCCGGTCATCGGCTTTTTGCGAACTTTCGTATCGCTCGGCGTGATCTGGATGCTTTTCGGCCGCCACCTTGACGGCCATGTCATTCAGCGAGTCCCTTCCTCTAATAGTGCACCGCTGACCCGCATCCAGCGGCGCGCCCTGTACATTTTGCTTGCGGGCGTAGGCTTGTGGGCCACCGACATCTTGCACCACATCCAACCTGTCTATGTTGGCTTGGTTCTAGTGGCGTTGTTCCTCTGGCCGCGCTGGGGATTGCTCCGTTTTGGCGACTTAGTCAAGGTGCGTTTCGCTCTCCTAATCTACATTGTCGCCCTGCTCACGTTGGGCCACGCCTTGGACGCGGCCGGATTTAATCATCTGTTCATCGCGGCTTGCAGTGAGTATCTGGCGTTAGAGGAATACGGCTGGCTGGGCAAGCACCTGTCGCTTTGTTTGGTCGCTCTGCCGCTCGATTTCCTGATGGATATCGCCGCTGTGGCCGGCGTGGCGACCATCCCCCTGATGGAGCTAGGTGCCCAGCACGGAGTCGCGCCGCTGCCGGCGGCATTCAGCGTGGCGATGGCCACGACTTTGGCCTTCTTGCCCTACCAATCAGCGCCTTTCATGGTGGCCTATGGTTTTCGGCAACTCTCCATGCAGCAGCTTGTCCTCGCCCAGGGCCTTATTTCCACAGTATCCTTGGTCCTGCTCTGTCCGCTCAACTTGCTCTATTGGCGATGGTTAGGGCTAATTTGACGCGCATTGGCGTTTATGACGCCCAATGCTTATGATAAATCAAGTCATGTCGCCAGTCATCGCCAATGTCCTTGCCCAGCGCTACGCCAGCCAGGCGATTCAAGATCTGTGGTCTGAACGCGGTCGCATCGTCCTCGAGCGCGAACTATGGATTGCCATCCTCAAAGCACAGCGCGACCTAAAGTTGGATGTACCCGCCGCATCCATAGGTGCCTACGAGCGCGTCAAGGATCAAGTTGATCTCGAATCCATCGCACGCCGCGAAGCCGTTTTGCGGCACGATGTCAAGGCGCGCATCGAAGAGTTCTGTAGTCTGGCCGGCTGCGAGCACATTCACAAGGGTATGACTAGCCGCGATCTGACCGACAATGTCGAGCAGTACCAGATTCTCCGCTCCCTGCAGCAAATGCAAGTCAAGTACGTGGCCCTCCTCCTGCGCCTGGGGCAGCGAGCGCTGCAATGGAAAGAGCTTGCGGTCGCTGGTAGGACCCACTACGCAGCCGCACAACCTACAACGCTCGGCAAGCGCCTCGCCATGTTCGGCGAGGAAATGCTGGTCGCCTTTGACCGCCTCGCCGAACTCGTCCAGCACTATCCCCTGCGGGGTCTAAAGGGCGCGGTCGGCACAGCCGTTGACCAACTGACCTTACTCGCCGACGACTCCGACAAGCTCGGCCAACTTCAATCCCGAGTGCGGCACCACCTCGGCTTTCAACGGGAGCTAGGGGCCGTCGGCCAGATTTATCCCCGCAGCCTCGACTTTGAGGTGTTAAGCTGCCTCTACCAACTCGGGGCTGGCGTTGCCAATCTGGCTCGGGTGATTCGCCTGATGGCCGGCCACGATATGCTAACCGAGGGCTTTGCTGCCGGGCAGGTCGGCTCTTCGGCCATGCCGCACAAAATGAACTCCCGCAGCAGCGAGCGCGTCAATGGATTGCAGGTCGTCCTCGGCGGCTATGTCCACATGCTGGGTGCGCTGGCTGGCGATCAGTGGTTTGAAGGGGACGTTTCCTGCTCAGTCGTGCGCCGCGTAGCCCTCCCCGATGGATTCTTCGCCTTTGACGGCATGCTCGAAACCACTCTCCACATCCTCGACGATATGGGCGTCTATGAAGCAGTAATTGCCCGCGACCTCGACCGCTACCTGCCCTTCCTCGCTACTACAACGCTGCTAATGGAAGCTATCCAACGCGGTGCTGGCCGCGAACAGGCCCACGCTGCTCTCAGAGAGCATGCCCTAGCCGCGGCTATCGACATGCGCGAACAAGGCCAGAGCACCAGCGAATTGGCACATCGCTTGAGCGTGGATCCTCGCTTCCCGCTCAGCGAAAAGGAGATCGCCGCCACAATCTCCCGCAGTCGTCGCCTCACGGGTGCGGCCACCCAGCAAGTCGAATTTTTCGTCGGCCGGGTAGAAGAATTGGCCGCAACCCATCCAGAAGCACACGCAATCGAAAAGGGGCGGCTGCTCTGACCTCTATGCGATACAAGCGCGTCCTGCTCAAGCTAAGCGGAGAAGCCGTCTCCGGCACACACGACGTGGGCTTCGATCCCGAATCTCTAGAGCACATTGCCGACGAAGTCCTCAATTTGCATGCCTGTGGGGTCGAAATATCCATCGTCATTGGCGGCGGCAATATATTTCGCGGCACGCTCGCTAGTCAGTGGGGTATTGAACGGGCCGAAGCCGACAACATCGGCATGATGGGGACGGTGATCAACAGCTTGATGCTGCGCGGGGTTCTCACCTCTAAATCCGACGCCGAAGTCCGGGTGATGAGTGCCATTCCCATCAACACGGTAGCCGAGCCTTTTATTCGGCTGCGCGCGATTCACCATCTAGAAAAGCACTACATCGTCATCTTTGCCGCCGGCATTGGCAATCCGTATGTCACTACGGATTACACCGCGGCCCACCGCGCGATTGAGACGCGATCCCAAGCCCTGCTTTTTGCCAAGAATCAAGTCAGCGGCATCTATACTTCCGACCCTCACACCGATCCCCAAGCGAGGCGCTACCAGCGAATGCACTACAACACCATCATCCAAGAAGACCTCACCATCGTCGATCAATCCTCCGTCCTGTTGGCGCGTGATCATCAAATGCCCATGCACTTTTTCGACTTCTCTGACAAGGGAACTATAGAGCGCATCTGCCGAGGCCAAGACCTAGGCACCTTGGTGACGGATGTGGACGAAGACATCATAGAGTAAACAAAAAGACCGTCCCGTTTCGGGGACGGCCTTTAGAATTCACCGGCAAAGGAAAATCGGTGCTCCTGCTCCGATAATAGTCCCCAAGGCTCCTTCTTATCGCCGCGGTAGGCATGGTCTAACAACAGCCCAACCTCCCGATATTCCAATCGAAGCCCCAATCCCACACTCAATGACACTCTGTCGTCGAGGCCGAATTTGTGCTCCCTCCCCGCCCGCAGCACCAACCCCTTTAGCAAGTGAGCCTCCCCCCCGATCATCCACCCGCGACGATGAAGAAAGTCCCCACCTAAGCTTGTCTTTGTCACATCGTATTGCACGTATTGCACTGACAGAAACGCCTGCGTCCCCACCCGATATCCAGCCCCCACATGTATCTCCATCGGTAATACATAAGCCTTTCTCCCGCTCGGCTGATACACGTTTTTTAAGAACAAGCCCATCTGCGCCCCAAGAAACGGACTTTGCCACAATAAGCCCATGTCCACCCCTATCGCCGTTGCTGGTTCCCCCTCATACTCGTCGGCTAACGTCGAGCTCAAAATCGAAAACAGATACTTGGCCGAGACCCCCACAGATAGCTGCCTCACGGCCTGATACGACAGCGACACAAACGCCCCGTTCTCACTCAGGCTTGACGAGCCAATCCGCTCATAGCCCAACCCCAACCCCAACTTTGCATTTAGTGGCATACCAAATGATGCCATATACCGTCCTATATCATACTTCTTTTTTATACCCCCGTACGTATATGTCACCTGCCGCCGCCGCAGTTGCCCCAACCCCGCCGGATTGGCAAACACTGCTTCTGTATTGTCCGCCACGGCCACAAAGCTGTTGCCCAACCCTAGAGACCGAACGCCGGAACCAAAAACATGGATGTTGACGAATCCGGCACTGGAAGTAGCTAGTAGGACCACGCAGAGGATGCTAATTCCAATTTTCACGAGCACTGACTCCTGCCCTTAAAACAAAAAGGCCGGCCCAAAAAAGGCCGGCCCTTTTGCATTCACCTAAAGGATGGAATTTTAGAATTGGTATGCGAAGGAGAACCGATGGGCACCATTGGTCTCAGTCAAATCTAACCCAATGTCATACGCATAGTCGAACACCAACTGGTTCCACTGATAGCCCAACCCCGCATTCAAACCACCACCGGCGTCCTCCGA
>JAJEIO010000026.1 GCA_022827835.1 Candidatus Latescibacterota bacterium | reverse complement strand
CAAGGATCTATCGTCTGGCCTTCGGCAAAGGTGACTTGACTCGACACGCCTTCGTCGAAGCGAGGCATACCATCCACCCGAATCGTGAAAGCCAACGGAGTCGGCTCTTCGCCATCGACATCGGCCACCCGATACGTCAACCCATACCCGTCAAAAGCATACGTCGCAAACTCCGGCAGATCACCCGAAATCGTCCGAGTCGCCGGATCAAACGCCAGACCCACAGGCAACTCCCCATCCAAGCGATACGTCCGTGCCACATTCCCACCGACCGCCTCTGGCAACTCCAAGCTCACCGCATCGCCCGCCGCGTACTGCTGATCTTCCTCCTCCTGGACGAAGCTGGGGATACCATTCACTCTAATCGAGAAGCGCAACACCGTATCATCGCCATCGACATCGGCCACCCGATACGTGAATGCATAGGACTCGGCATACGTCACATCCGTCGGCGGCGTACCCAAAATCGTCCGAGACGAGGCATCAAACGACAGACCCGCAGGCAAGTCCTCCTCATTCAAGGTATAGGTCAACTCCACATTCCCACCTGACGCCTTCGGCAGCCGCAAGCTCACCTCATCGCCGGCTGTGTATAGCTGGTCTTCCACAATCTGGTCGCCGAAGCTGGGCATACCAGCTATCACAATCGTGAAGTCCAAAGTAGCTTCATCCCCGTCCGCATCCTTCACCACCAACGTCAACGAATATGACTCGTCATACAATCTATGAGGCGACGGCGTACCCGATAGCGTTCGAGTCGCGGCATCAAACTTTAGAAAACTCAGATCCGACGTCTGATTACCACGCACGCTATACGTCAACTCGACGTTGCCGCCGTCCGCATCCGGCAAAGTCAAGCTCATCGCCTCGCCCGCCGGATACGACGGCTTGGCGTCCACGGTCTTGTCGTCGCCGAAGCTGGGCTTGCCATCCACCACTACCGTAAAGGGCAACTCAGCAACATCGCCATCGACATCCCACACCTCCAACGTCAACGGATATTCAGCGGCATACACCACATTCGGCGGCGGCGTACCCGAAAGCGTCCGAGACTCGGGGTCGTCATTAAACTCCAAGCCCGGCGGCAGTTCCCCTTTCAGGCGATACTCCCATTTCACATTCCCGCCTTTCGGCTCCGGCAAAGTCAAGCTCATCTCCGCGTCCGCCGGATACGACGGCTCGGCATCCACGGTCATGCCGTCGAAGCTAGGCTCGCCATCCACCACTATCGTGAAGGGCAACTCAGCAACATCGCCATCGGCATCCTCCACCACCAACGTCAAATCATAATCAGCGGCATACACCCTCTCAGTCCCTGGTGTGCCCGAAAGCGTCCGAGCTTGGTCATTAAACGTCAGATCACTCAGATCTTCCGGCAATTCCAAGCTATATGTCAACTCCACATTGCCGCTTTTCGCTTCCGGAAAATCCAAGGTCATCTCCGCGCCCGCCGGATACGGGTCCTCCGGCACCGGCGCTTCCTCGACACCGAAGCTAGGCCTGCCGTCAACCACTATCGTGAAGTTCAACTCAGCCTTATTTAGCGGATTATCGTCACCCTCCACCTTCACTACATAGGTCAACTCATATTTCTCGGCATACAAATTATCGGCCGGCAGATCGGTCGGCAGATCACCCGAAAGCGTTCGAGACTCGGGGTCGTCATTAAACGTCAGACCCGGCGGTATCTCCGGATCACCTTCCAAGGAATATTCCAGCCTGTTGTCAGTAGCCAAAGCCGCTGGCAACATCAACTCTATATTATCGCCTTCAGAAAAGGTTTGATTCTCAAAGGCCTCCGCGAAGGTTAACTGTACATCAACTGTAAAAGTCAGTGTGGTCTTGTCGCTATCCTCCATATTCGTATCGGAATCCTCTACCCGATAGGTCAACGTATAGGTTCCTGATTTCGTCGGCGTACCCGAAAGCGTCAGAGCCTGATCATCAAACGTCAGACCCGGCGGTATCTCTGGATCACCTTCCAAGAAATACCTCGGAGGCTCCTCACGCGGGCCAACCGAAGCGTCCGGCAACTGCAAATCCACTATCGCCTTGCCTGTCTCGTACTGCTGATCAGGAACCGATCCATTAATGATCGGCCTCGTATCGACTTCTACCTCAAATGTCAACGTGGCCGTATCGCCGTCGGCATCCGCTACTTCGTAAGTCATCAAGGAAATAGCCACTTCCGAAGGCGTACCCGAAAGCGTCCGAGTCGCAGCATCAAACTCCAAACCCGGCGGCAAGGGCCTTAAATTATACGTCAAATCGCCGTTACCACCTGAAGCCGGAGGTAGCACCAAATCTATCGCCACCCCGGCCGAGAACATCTGATCGGCAACCGTCGCATCGCCAAAGCTCGGCGCTACATCCTCCTCCTCTACTGAGATATTGAATGTCAACGTGGCCGTAGCACCATCGGCATCCGTCGCTTCGTAGATCATCAAGTAAAAGATCTTTTCCGGGAAGGAGACAACGTCCGAAGGCGTGCCCGAAAGCGTCCGAGACGCGGCATCAAACTCCAAACCTAGTGGCAAGGGACTTAGAGTATAAGTCAAGTCGCCGTTACCACCTGAAGCCGGAGGCAACTCCAAAATTATCGCCACCCCGGCTTCGTACATCTGGTTGGCAACCGTCGCATCGCCAAAGCTCGGCGCATCCTGGGCTTCAGCCTCCGGCACCAGCACCAAAGTGACCGCCAGAAAAAGCATACTCAGGCAGGACAGCGCTCTATTCCAAATGAGTTTGTTACTAACTACACAACCGCTCATAATTGACCCTCCAATGAGAGATTTAAGTTTTAATTTTAAGTTGCAGCGCAACTTTGTGCGCTAGACCGCCGCCTCGCCGCTCTAAGGCCGCAACCACCTCCATCACCACCCCGCTCATGTTCCTCCCTCTTAGCGACCCTTACAACAACAGCTTAATCGAAGAGCGTGTAGAGAAGCCTGAGACTGTGTTACGTACTCAATACAAAATACGCATCTAATATCCAGGATGCAAGAGGTAGTTTCTAAACTATATGGCCTATCAGCACCTAGCACGCAGAAAGGTCAAGATCTTGCAAAAAGAGGAAGATCTTGACGCAACTCGGCTTCCAACTTGGAGTGGCAAGAGGGACAGACTGAAATCAGATGTTCCAGCTTATTGGCCTCTATATTGGAAGAGAAACTGCGATAGGGGATCTTGTGATGGACGTCGAGCTGGCGCCCCAGTTCCTCTTCGTTGACCCCGCATACCTGACAGATGAAGCCATCGCGCGTCCGCGCCTTTAGCGCTTGGAGTTCCCAATTGGCCCCCCGCCTTTTGGAAGTCTCCCCTAAGCAAACCTCTAACGATGGCATAGCCTCTGTCCAAGCACGACGGCAGGACGCGTCGCAAAAGTGCAACTGCGCTTGACCCGCATACCAAGTTGGCACCTCAATCTCTAGGCGACAGTGCGCACAGCGCGTAGCGGTCTGCACACCGTCGCCAGCAGAGCATCGTTCGCCAAAATCAAATCCCATCTGATCACTATAAGAAGCCATGATAAGATCACAGGGCTAATTTTATGCGGGGCTCCAGTTCGTTTTGGCCTTCGCTAGCTTCTTTTTGAAGACCCGCCTTGTCCCTTCTCCCCACTTTTTATATATTTAATAATTTTATTGGAGGAGCGCAAAATTGCCTAAACTCAAGTCTGCCAAGAAGCACCAAATCACTAGTGCCAAAGCCTACGTACGCAACCGCGCAATCCGCTCGCGGATGCGTACGGCCCTCAAGAAAGTCCGCCAAGCTCCGGACAAAGCCTCGGCCGAGATCGCTCTACAGGCGGCGATCTCGATCATCGACAGGACCACCAACAAGGGCATTATCCACAAAAATGCCGCCGCCCGCTACAAGTCGCGGTTGAGCCGTCTCGTGCAGACTATGACTTGATGATCCTTCATTCAAAGGCACGAGTACTCAAGTAGCGCAATCCGCTGTCGCAGAGGATCGTCACGACCCGAGCATTTCCGCCCATTTCGCGAGCAACTTGGGCGGCGATATAGGCGTTGGCCCCTGCTGAAATCCCCACCAAAAGTCCTTCCTCTCGCGCCAAGCGGCGGGCCATTTCATACGCGTCGTCATCGGTAATGACCCGCACCTCGTCGATAACTTCGCGGTTGAGAATTGGCGGTACAAAACCCGCGCCAATACCCTCTATATAACTGAATCCAGCCCTCCCGCCTGAAAGTATGGGCGACCCGGCAGGCTCGACGGCGATGACCCTAACTGTGGGCAGAGCTTCCTTGAGTACTTCGCCGACGCCAGTCAACGATCCCCCAGTACCCACCCCTGCCACAAAGGCATCAATTCGACCATCTAGCTGTTCTATGATCTCACGGCCGGTCGTGTGGCGGTGTATCTCGGGGTTCGCTGCATTCATAAACTGCTGTGGTAAAAAGTAATCTGGATGCTCACGTTTGAGTTCAAGCGCTTTGTCGATAGCGCCGCGCATACCCTCGGCCGCTGGCGTCAACACAACTTCAGCACCGTACGCCTGCATCTGTAAGCGGCGCTCGCGGCTAGCCGTGTCGAACATGGTGACGATGAGCTTGTAGCCCTTGTAGGCAGCCACCATGGCCAAGCCAATGCCGGTATTGCCGCTAGTGGGCTCAATGATCGTGCCGCCCTTGGCCAGCAGTCCCTGCTCTTCGGCAGCTTCGATCATCGCCAGAGCGATGCGGTCCTTGACACTACCGCCCGGATTGGTCGCCTCCAACTTGCCCCACACCTCGGCCGCATCCTCCCCGACGACTCGGCTGAGGCGGACCATAGGCGTAGCCCCGATTAATTCCAGCACATTGTGGGCGCGTTTCATCCTGTACCAAACCTAACGCCAACCGCCTGTGGTAGTCCTCAACTGCCGCCAGCAATGGCCGGGACGATAGAGACGCTGTCACCGTCGTTGAGGGGCGTGTCCTTGCCGTCGAGGAAGCGAATATCCTCGTCGTTGACGAAGATATTGACATAGCGGCGTATCTCGCCGCCCTCGTCGAGCAGTTTATCGGCCAAGCCCTCGTAGGAACCGTCGAGACCATCTACCAACTCGCTAATAGTCCCTGCCTCCAACTCGACCTCGGCCTGATTGTGGGTCAATTTCCGCAACGGCGTGGGAATGTGAACAGTAATCGGCATTTCATCCTCCATGTGGTAATTTGAGCGGCTCCACCGCCCGCCTTCTATTTTTTCAATAGTGACTAAACTATTTCAACACCCGTTTCGGCGTAGCGGCTTCCGTCCCAAGCAAAACATTTGTAGCCTTGCACTTTCCGCTGGCTACTCGTCTCCTCACCATAGACTGAAAGCACCAGATACATCGCATCCGGGTCGTCTGGGTCGTCTCCTGCCTCTCGGCTGTTGAATATCCAAGTACGCCTTTCGTCTTCGGCCGAGAAATAGGCCGCGCAATCAATGTGGGAATGGTAGCAACCCGAGACCCGGCCCCCGGTCTTTTCAGCCGCTTCCTCGATTCGCAATTGCTCACCAGCGTCAATCAGATAGGCCGTACTTGCGTCGCGAGGATAGTGCTTAGGGTCTTCTTCGTGCCGCTGCTGTTGTACATTAGTACAAGTATGGACAGCGGACACCCCACTCGGCATATCCTCAACCAACAGACCGCAACACTCGTGTGGGTACTCGGCCAAGGCTTGGGCGCAGATCCGATCAAAGTCCTCGCGGGCGATGCGCAGCATTCAACTCTCCTTTCACTTAGTAATGCCCTCGAGGGCCAGCCGCCACATGGGCGTACTCATGTACTTGTCGCCGCCATCGCAAAATATCGTCACCACTACTCCCGTATCTAGCTGACGGGCAACTTCCAGCGCGGCCCAATAAGCTCCACCCGAAGATTGGCCGACGAGAATCCCCTGCTCGACCGGCAGACGCAGTGCCGTATCATAAGCATCATCGGTATCTATCGGTATTTTGTAGTCGAGGAGCGTCTCGTCGTAGATACCAGGGACAATTGAACTTCCCATGTGCTTGAGGCCCTCAATGCCGTGAAACGGCTCGGCCGGCTCAGCAGCAATGATCTGGATCGCCGGATTGAACTTCCTAAGACCTCGGCCGGTGCCCATCAGCGTCCCGCTAGTACCGATAGTGGCGACAAAATGAGTGACGCGGCCTTGGGTCTGCTCCCATATTTCGGGCGCAGTAGTGTCGCGATGGGCGTACCAATTCGCGGGATTGTTGTATTGGTCGGGCTTGAAGTACCGGTCGGGATCGGCTTCGTATATCCGCCGCGCTTCCCGTATAGCTCCATCGGAAAGCTCCCCTGGGTCGGTGTACACCACTTCGGCACCATAGGCGGCGAGAATGGCCTTGCGCTCGCGACTAACATTGGCCGGCATGGCTAATGTTACCCGATAGCCTTTAGCAGCACCGATCATAGCGTAGGCAATGCCGGTATTTCCAGAAGTGGAATCCAAAATGACCTTGCCCGGCCCCAACGCCCCGTCCTGCTCGCCATCCTCGATCATCCGTCGCGCCGGCCGGTCCTTGACCGACCCCCCAGGATTGAAAAACTCCAGCTTGGCATACACTTCCACCTTTGGTGGAATCGCCGGATCCCTCAGCCGCAAAAGCGGCGTATCACCAATCTGCTCGACGACCGATAGGCCAATCACAAAAATCTCCCCTCACGATTAAAAGAACCAAAATCCACCATGTCAACTAACCCGGTCCTTTCTTGACACTCTCCAAACTGCATTTTATTTTATTCTGTTTCCCATTTAAAATCCAATATCATTTAGGTGTAACTTATGGAAGAACCGAGCGAAGGCTTGGGTAACTGGGAGCGTACGCACGACTGCGGCACTCTCACGGACAAAGATATCGGTCAGCGCGTATTGCTAATGGGTTGGGTCTGGCGCCGCCGTGACCACGGCGGCGTTATTTTTATCGACCTCCGCGACCGCTACGGCATTACCCAAATCGTCTTCAACCCACAGCGCGATCCAATCGCCTACCAACAGGCCGATCACTTGCGCAGCGAGTACGTCATCGCCGTACAGGGCGAAGTCGAGGCCCGCCCCGAAGGTATGGTCAACCCTCAATTACCCACCGGGGCGATTGAGGTAAACTGCGATCAACTTCGCCTCCTCAACCGCTGTCAGACCCCACCTTTTCTCATCGAAGATCAAACCGACGCTGGAGAGGAAATTCGGCTCAAGTATCGCTATCTGGACCTGCGTCGGCCTCGTATCCAAGGCAATTTGTTACTCAGGCACCGGGGATATCAGATCGTGCGCCACCTGCTTGACCAGCGAGGCTTCATCGAAGTTGAAACTCCGTTCCTGACCAAGAGCACCCCCGAAGGGGCCCGAGATTATCTCGTCCCCAGTCGAGTACATCCTGGGCATTTTTTCGCTCTGCCCCAATCACCTCAAACCTACAAACAGCTCTTGATGATCGCCGGCTACGACCGCTACTTCCAGATCGTCAAGTGCTTCCGCGACGAGGATTTGCGAGCCGATCGCCAGCCCGAATTTACCCAAATCGATATCGAAATGGCCTTCGTGCGCGAGGATCACGTCATGGCTATTGCCGAGGATATAACCCGCGCTCTCTTTGCTGAGTTGCGCCAAATCGAGTTACCCAACCCTTTTCCGCGCCTCACTTATCGCGAAGCCATGGAGCGCTTTGGCTCAGACAAACCCGATCTGCGCTTTGGCTTAGAACTCAAAGACATAGCGGCAGCAGCGCGAGCTTCCCAATTCCAAGTCTTTCATTCCGTTCTTGACAGTGGTGGTCAAGTTAAAGGCATAAATGCCAAGGGCTGCAGCGGGTTCTCGCGTGGACAAATTGACGATTTAATCGCCTTCTCCCAAGGCTTAGGCGCCAAGGGTCTTAGCTGGATCAAACACACCGACGCCGGCCTTGAATCCTCCATCGTCAAATTCTTCCCCCAAGCCGCTCAAACCCAGTTGATCGAGGCTCTCGAATCCGCTCCTGGCGACCTAATGCTTTTTGTCGCCGATCAGCCCAAGCAGGTCTCCCGGATACTCGGAGCACTGCGCTTGGAACTGGCTCAGCGCCTCTCATTAGTACCCGAGGATTCTTGGCAGCCCCTTTGGGTCTGCCAATTCCCACTCCTAGAACGCGATGAAGAAGCCGACCGCTTTACAGCCGTACACCACCCCTTCACAGCTCCCTTAGAAGAAGACCTCGCCCTATTAGATAGCGCCCCTGCCGACGCTAGAGCGCGAGCCTATGACTTGGTCCTCAACGGCAATGAAATTGCCGGGGGCAGCATGCGAATTTTCCAGCGCTCACTACAAGCCCGTCTCTTTCAACTCTTAGAAATCGGCACCGAAGAAGCCGCGGCCAAATTCGGTTTCTTACTCGAAGCACTCGACTACGGAGCCCCGCCACACGGTGGTATTGCCTTTGGCTTTGACCGGCTGATCGCCTTGCTCGCCAACGAAGATTCAATCCGCGAAGTCATCGCCTTCCCCAAGACCAATAAGGCCGTGGGCTTGATGGAAAACGCCCCTTCTTCCGTCGATTTGGGCCAGTTGCGCGAATTGGGTATTCGGTCTGCCTGAAAACTTACAAGGAGGGTAGATTTTCACTTGTTCTGCTTGACATCCACTCTAGGTCGCCTATATTTGTGGCCATATTCCGTATATTAATGTAAGATCGCTGTTTGATCCTTAAGCTTAGGTGGAGGAACTACTTAATGAGCTGTCTTTCCACTTTATCCAATTTGAGATACTCCGGCGTCGCCTTGGCGGTAGTGATTCTGTCGCTCGTGGCTAGCTGTTCGCGTGTTCCGTCGCAGGAGGACATGGAATACCTAGAACAACAGCGCCAAGCCACTCTGGCCGCCGAAGTAAAAGTAACCGAACTACAGGCCGCAAAAGCACAGCTTGAGCGCGAACTCGCCGAGCGACAAGCCACCAAAAAAGCACTAGAAGAAAAATTAGCCGCTACTAAGAACAACCTCGCCAACCAAGGCAAATAAGAAAGGGTCCGACTATGAAGAAGTTGTCCGTTGGTGGGTTGGCTTTAGCATTACTAGTCCTAGCGAGCGGAAACATCTCTGCTCAAGAGCAGCAGATGACCTGTGAGGAGTACATGGCTCTGGGGAACGAACTCGTCAACCGCGAAAACGCAGCCAACACCCAGATCGAAGAGCTAAACGCCCAGCTTGAAGCGCTTAATATGCAGATTGCCCAGCTAGACCGGGCCAACGCCGACCTCAATGCCCAAATCCTCGCAGCAATCGGCCACTCCGAATCCGAAGTCATGGCCTTTGGGCGCGAACTCGACGCTATTATCGCCCAACTTGAAGGGCTAATGGCGCTAGCTCCAGAAGTGCTCATAATGCGGCGCGGTGAGGTCACCGCCATCGATTCCCGAGTCGCCGAGCTCAAGCAGAGCAACATAGCTGCCCTGCCCGAAATGATGGATAAGCTATCTACTATCGACCAGATGCTCGCCGATCTCAAAGCGCGCGTAGCCCAACCCGTGGTCATTGACTACAAGGTCGAGCGGGGGGACAACTTGTGGAATATCTCCAAAAAAGAACAAATCTACGACGATCCCTATATGTGGCCTCGCATCTACCGAAAGAATAAGGATCAAATCAAAGACCCGGATTTAATCTACCCCAAGCAAGTCTTGGCCGTGCCGTTTGGGGTAGCCGAAAATCAGTATTTGGTCACCCGAGGAGACTTCCTCTTCAAAATTGCCGCCGAGCTTTACAACAATGCCGGAAAATGGCATAAAATCTACGAGGCCAACAAGCAGCAAATCGTCGCGCCAGATATAATTTTTCCTGCTCAAGTCCTCGAAATTCCCAAGTAATTACAACTACTTGATTTAAATACGTTCCAAGACTTAAAGGGGTTTGATTCTTCCGGGGTTTAAGGGAGGATTTCAAACCCCTTTTTGTATTTTTGTCTAGCTACCAGAACTATGAAGGACATTTCTATCGCCGGCATTGATCGCCGCTCTCTCTTCGGGCGCAACGATCAACACTTGGCTCATCTTGAAGAGAGATATGGCATTCGCTTAGTCGCCCGCGGTGACAAGCTGACGATTAAGGGATCCGATGCCTCGGTACGCGAGGCCGATAGCTTCCTCAGTCCTCTCATAAAACGCATGCGCCACGGTCCGCCTATCGAAGCAGCCGAGTTAGAGAGCTTGATTCACTGCAACTCGATTCTGCCTAAGGGCGACCACAGCACTCTCTCAAACTCCGCAGCTTATACCTATAAGACGGCCATCTATCCCCGCACCGAAGGCCAAGCGAAATATCTCGCAGCTATCGACAATAACGATGTGGTCTTCGGCATCGGCCCAGCTGGCACCGGCAAAACGTATCTTGCGGTGGCCATGGCCGTTGCTGCGCTGCGGCAGAAGCAAATATCTCGCATCCTGCTCGCTCGGCCCGCTGTCGAAGCCGGAGAGAAGCTCGGTTTTTTACCTGGCTCTTTTGAGGATAAGGTTGACCCCTACTTGCGCCCACTCTACGACGCACTACAGGATCTCATGGAACCCGAGCGCCTGCGGCGGATGCAGGATATGAAAATTGTCGAAGTTGTGCCGCTGGCCTACATGCGCGGCCGCACTCTCAACGATTCGTTTATTATTCTCGACGAAGCCCAAAATACTACGCCACAGCAGATGAAAATGTTTCTCACTCGATTGGGTAGTCACTCAAAGGCCGTAGTTACTGGCGATATTACCCAAACTGACCTCCGCGATGACCAGCCTTCGGGCTTAGTCGTCGCACCCAAAATTCTGACCGGGATCGCTGGCTTGGCCTTTGTTCGGCTCAACGAACGGGATGTGGTGCGCAACCCGCTCGTGCAGAAGATCATCAAAGCCTACGACAGCTATGAGGACACCCACACCTCGGCCGATCCATGAACGCGCTTAAATTCAAGTGGTTTGGTTCTAAACGCCGCAGCAATCAGCCCCAACCTTGGCACCCGCATAGCTTGCGGGTGTTCCACATTGTCTTGGCAGGCCTAGTCATCGGCCTGCTCACCTATCTATCGCCTTACCAACGTCCCTACAACGTTGCCCAGCTACGCGTCGGCAGCGTCGCTCAAGAGCGCATCGAGGCTCCTTTTCTCTTTAATGTGCCCAAAAGCGATGCCGAATTGGAGCGCGAACGACAAGCAGCTAGCGCCGAGATACCCACTATTTTGCACCGCAATCCCCTAATTCAGGAGCAGCAGCTAGCTCAGTTAGACTCGGTCTTTGCAGTAATGATCCCAAGAATCCGGGTCCAGATGGCCAACTCCTTCAAGCAACGCGAACTACAACGCGCCCTCCCTCAAGTTGTAGGTTCGCTCTCGCTCGATGCGCTTTCGACCCTCATCGACGTCCTCTCCACAGCCAGCGAACCTTATGTACATGATTTCCAAGCCATCTGTCGACAGATTCTGGCCAATTACTACACTGCGGGCATCATCGCCTCCAAACAACCGATTCTTCTAAGCCCTTCGACCCAAGTCCGCCTCGGAGATCGGGAACAGCACATAGAAACCCTCTATAGCGAAGAAAAGCTCAAACAAGGCGAATTAATCTCTCACATCCAAACGTACCACACGATCGCCGACCGCGATGCCGTCCAAGCAGTACACGAGTTGTTAAGCCTCTTTGTGGTTCCCAATCTAACCATTGACGAGCCGGAGACCGCCCGCCTCAGGGACGCGGCGCGGCGCGGCGTGGCCAGCATCAAGCGGATCTATGTCCAAAACGACCTCATCATCGACAAAAACGCCACCGTCACCGAGGAGCACGTCGATGCACTCGACGCCCTAGCGGCCCGCATCGCCCAAGATCAATCTCAACATCCGATTAAGCGCCTGATTCAACTGGCTGCGGCCGCGACGATTTCCGGACTCCTAATCTTCGTCTTCGGCTACTTCCTCGCCACGCACGAACGCGCTGTTTTTGAACATCCCGGCCAACTCGTCCTCTTAGCCATCCTGACCGTTGCCACAGCCGCCGCGGCCTCCTATATCAAAACGCACGACCTCTCCCCCTACTGGGTACCGATCCCTCTCGCCGCCATGCTAGCGACGATCCTGCTGACACCACAAATTGGCTTAGTGCTCTCGTTTGTGCTCGCGCTTTTTGTCAGCAACCTCTTCGCCGACTTCTACGTAGTCATAATCTGCGCCCTAACGGCGGCCATCGCCGTCTATGCGGTGCGGCACGTGCGCCACCGCAATCAGTTCTACCGGCCCATGATCTTCCTGCCGATTTCTTACGCATTGCTCATCGCGGCGGCGGATCTATTGCGCTTCTTTCCGGTCGAACAGATATACGATCATATTCTGCCCGGAATTGTCATTGGAGTGGCCGCTCCCATCCTCACCATCGGCCTGCTGCCGATCTTTGAAAGTCTCTTCCACATCACCACTGATATCACCCTGCTGGAGCTATCGGATCCCAATCGGACCTTGCTCCGCCAATTGGCTGTCCGGGCACCCGGAACCTATACTCACAGCCTGATTATGGCCAACCTCTCCGAGAGCGCTGCCGAGGCCATTGCCGCTAATTCGCTCTTGGCCCGCGTCGGCTGTTATTACCACGACATCGGCAAGGTGAACAAGCCAGAGTACTTCAGCGAAAATCAAGGGCTGCAAGGTGGACGCAACCCCCACGATCGTCTAATGCCCTACCTGAGCATGCTCATCATCGCCTCGCACGTCCGCGAGGGGCTCGAGTTGGCCGAGGAACACGGCCTTCCCCAATCTATCTGCGATCTTATCACCCAGCACCATGGCACTACCGTCATTGAGTACTTTTACGAGCGCGCCGTAGAATTGGGCGACCGCAGCGTGCGCGAGGAAGATTTCAGGTACAATGGCCCCAAACCCCAGACCAAAGAAGCCGGCATCTTGATGTTGGCCGACTCGGTCGAAGCGGCGGCTCGCACCCTCGCCGAGCGCACGCCCAGCCGGATGCGCCAGTTAGTGCATAAAATTATCCAGCAGAAATTCACCGCTGGAGAACTCGACGAGTGCGCGCTGACCTTGCGGGATTTGCTCAAAATAGAAGACAGCTTCATCCGCGTGCTGATGGGCGTCCTTCACAGCCGGATGGCATACCCTTGGCAGAAGGCCAATCGCAAATGGCAGACCGTCTAGCGAGCCCCCTTCACATAGTCCAAGACGCGGGCCTAACCCCTCTGCATGCAGACGCGCTTGTAGCCCTACATCACATCGCCGCGCAGGTCGCTTGTGCCCACACACTGCCAGACGCAGTCCAGCTAGTCCTCATCAACGACGACTACATGAGCAATCTCAACACCACCTATCGCAGCAAGGAGGGCACCACGGATGTCCTGTCTTTCGACTTAGGAACCATACCGGGTCAGAACAGTAGCGGCGAAGTGTACATTTCACTGCCCCAAGCGCAGCGGCAAGCTACCGCGCTCAGCGTCCCCCCCTTAGTGGAACTAGCCCGTCTGTTGGTACACGGCCTACTGCACCTAGCCGGCTGGGTACACGACACATCCGAGCAGCTAGACGCTATGGAGCGCGAAACAGACCACTTTCTCACCACAGCCTCCCTCTCTCCCTAAGCGACCTTGGCCGGCCGCTTTACCGAAAGGAGCCTTTTTGGAACCCCCGCAAGTTGACTTATCCTTGATCGCATACGCCGCGCTGGTCGGCACAATCAGTCTCGTCTGGCTCCTCGTGGTAGCCAGCTATGAGACAACCTTCGCCATTCTCTCCAAATCCGTGCTGGAGAAAATGGCCGAAAGCGGCGTGTCCCATGCGGACGCCATGCTCCGCATCTACGAGCCACGCCTACGCCTACGCCTGATGGCCCGCCTCGGTGAAGCCATCGGCATCATCGTCCTCGCTCTCTCCCTGTTCTTTCTCTCACAGGCTCTCACCCTTCCGAGCTATATCTCCGCGGCCGTAGCCTTATTGGGTGCGCTAGGGCTTTTTATGGTCGTAGCGACACCGCGACGTCTTCGCTTTGATGAAGAAGGCGACCAAGTACGCGTACCCATCGTTGCCTTAGCCTATGTGCCGGTACACGCTCTGCTCCTTCCCCTGACCAATCTCCTTGAACTTCTCAGCAGCTTCGATTACAGCGACGAGGACTTCCGCGCGGAAAAGGAAGAAGAACTGCGTAGCATCGTCGAGTCAGAAGGCGAGTCTGGCGTCCTAGAAGAAGGCGAGCGCGAGATGATTGAGGGCGTTTTTGGTTTTCACGACCGCATCGTCCGCGAAGTCATGATCCCCCGCGTCGATATGGTCGCCATCGACCAAGTAGCCTCCTTGAAAGACTTGATCGATCTCATCCGGGACAAGGGGCACTCGCGCCTGCCCATTTACCGAGAAAGCCTCGATCACATCCAAGGGATCGTGTACGCCAAAGATCTGCTGCAGATATTGGTGTCCCATCCCGAAATCGATCTAGCGACGCCGATAAATCAACTACTGACCAGCCAGCAAGAGGACGAGCTGCGTTTTACCCACGAGCCTTATTACATCCCTGAGACCAAGAAAATCGACATCCTGCTCAACGACTTGAGAGCCAACAAAATTCGCCTCGCCATTGTCCTCGACGAATACGGCGGCACGGCGGGCTTGGTCACCACCGAAGATCTTGTCGAGGAAATCGTCGGGGAAATCCAAGACGAATACGACGAGGAAGAAGCACTGCACCACTGGGAAGTTCCCGGCGAGGTGCTTATCGCCAATGCCCGCATCGATATAGACGATCTCAACAAGTTGCTTTCCACCGATCTGCCGAGGACGGGTTTTGAAACCCTCGGGGGATTTATCTACGACCACTTGGGGAGCATTCCCGCAGAGGGCTTAGCCTTCAAGGTAAACGATCTAGAGCTCGACATCCTCAAGGTGGAGGGCCAGCGCATCGCCCAAGTCAAACTCCGACGCTTAACGCCCGTCGGCCATTGAGAGGGTTGCGCCCGCCTGCCCCATCCTTTAGATTTATTGCACATAGCTTGTTGCGGGGTGGAGCAGTCTGGTAGCTCGTTGGGCTCATAACCCAAAGGTCCTAGGTTCAAATCCTAGCCCCGCTACCACCTTTTTCAGGGAGTCGCTTGCGGCTCCCTGATTTTTTCTATGCCTATCTATAATAAGGTTCCCGACAATCCCACCACTGCTCCGACCGAGCGCATCCGCCTCGACGAACGCTTCGTATCCTTGCTCGTCGCCGAAGACGCCCAAGATCGCCTTGAAGCCCAAGAGTTGCGCCAGCTCGTCCACCGTGCCCTCCAAGCTCTCTCCGACGACGAGATGCGCGTTATTCAACTCCGCTATCAGTACAAGAAATCGCCCGGCCAAGTCGCAACGCGCCTAGGCATTTCTCGCGACGCAATGGCTGCGCTTGAGCAAAGCGGGTTAGAAAAATTGCGCCAAGGGCTCGAGGATTGGCACCGAGGCATCTGAATTGCAGCAGCGGCTTTTTCCCCTGCTGGCCCCGGCCCTACTCTCGGGCCTACTCTTCGTAGTTAGCATCCCCAAATTCGATCAGTATTACCTCGCTTGGCTTTGTCTGCTACCGCTTTTTTTGGCTCGAAACTGGCTGCCCGCCCAAAGTCACTTCGCCCTCGGGCTGGTCACTGGCATCGTCTGGGCTACCGGGCGCACGTACTGGATCACCGAGACCCTGCAATTGTACGGAGCCCTCTCCTTGGCGACCGCCGCAGCGACGAATGCCCTACTCATCTTATACATGGCCTTGTATCTAGCCTGTTTCGTCGCGGTGTGCCGCCGCCTGAACTATTCCTCTCCCCTCTTTGCTTGGTCAGCAGCCAGCGTCTGGATCCTTTTAGAATGGGTGCAAAATTGGATGTTGAGCGGCTTTCCTTGGCAGCTACTGGGCTACTCGCAGTACCTCAACCTGCCCTTCCTGCAATGGGCTGCCGTAACCGGCGTCTATGGTCTGAGTTTCCTCATCGTCCTATTCAATGCCGCGTTGGCCCAGGCCCTCTCGCACCGCGCCTTCATCCCTTATCTGAGCCTGCCTCTTCTTCTGCTGGTCGTCGTTCATCTATGGGGCTTCTATCGGCTGCACGACGCGCCGGATCCGCCGCCCACCCTAAAGGTCGGCGTCGTCCAAGGCAATATCCCCCAAGACCGCAAGTGGAAGGAAAACCGGCTGGCCTGGACGGCTCGGCACTACGCCACACTTACCCGGGACTTGGCGGCTGCGGAAAAACCAGCGCTGATCATCTACCCCGAGACGGCTCTGCCGCTCTATTTTGGCGACCCTCTGTACGCGGATTATGTAGATTCGATAACCGCCCTAGCGCCAAAGTTAGATACGCCCATGCTGGTAGGTAGCCTCAAGGGGGATTCGCAAAACCGCACGGCTCCGATCTATAACCGGGCGTTCTTACTCAACGTCCAAGGAGAAGTAGTCGATTACGCCGACAAGGTGCACTTGGTGCCTTTTGGCGAGTTTCTGCCCTTCCCATTCATCTTTCAGTATTTGGGAGGGCTTACGGAAGAAAGTGGCATCTTCGCCCACGGGGCAAGACACAAAGTACTGCGGCTTCCGCGCAGCGACATCTCATTCGGGGTCTTTATTTGCTACGAGTCCATCTTTCCGGAAATCACCCGCGCGCTGATGGCCCAAGACCCAGACTTTCTAATCAACACCACCAACGACGCTTGGTTTGGCACCACCGCGGCCCCTCATCAGCACTTTGCGCAAGCTGTCCTACGCGCCGTAGAAAGCGGCCGCGCCGTAGTCCGCGCCGCCAATACTGGCATTTCCGGCTTAATCGAACCGAGCGGGCGCATTGCCTATCGCACGCCGCTTTTTGCCACCGTGAGCTTTGCCATAGACGTGCCCCTGCACCAAGGACAGACGATCTACACGCGCTGGGGGGACTGGCCGCTCCTGCTCTGCGCCCTCGCGCTAACGCTAGCCGCGGCCCGCAAAAGTCCCGCCTAAGCCGGACAATCGGGAATATCGACCCACCGACGCTCGGCTACGGCCTGGAGAATGGAGTCGGCAACGGCCTGCGCCCGCATTCCGTGGTAAAACGACGGTACGCAATCGCGCCCCTCGCGGATGGCGCTGACGAATTCCCAAGCTTGGTCATAGCGGAAAGTCTGCACGGGATCGCCGACGGACGGATCGCGCGGCGCATTGGGCCGCTTGAGGAACTCGGCGGGCACGGGCTGGCTCTGATAGAGTGCGCCGCGGGGCGCGAAGAGCACTTCGTGCGGCGCGTGCAGGCGATAGACGACCGAGGCATCCTCTCCGTTGAACTCGGCTAAGTCGTGGTCGCCCTTCGGGCCATAGCCCTTGCTCAGCTTGCCCATCTCGAAGACACCCGTGGTGCCGCTTGCAAACTCGGCGATCCACGCGATCCAATCTTCCACGTCCTGCGGTGGGCACGGCTGGCCTTCGCGGGTCTGATCTCTTGGCACCAACTGCTTGGCTGCACTGCACACGGCCTCTATCGGCCCTAACAGATCCTCGGCAAAATCAATGCGGTGAATGCCCATATCGCCCAGTTCGCCCGACCCGGCGTAGCGCTTGTATTGCCGCCAGCCAATGGCGCGTTCTCCCCAATCTTGCAGACGCTGGAATCGGGCGTGGCGAATCGCCCCTAAGGCCCCGGTCTGCACCAAGTGGCGGATGTAGTTCATAGCCGGCACAAAGCGATAAGTAAACGCCGTCATGTGGCGACGCCCCGACGCCTTGCCCCTAGCGTATATTTCCTGAGTTTGGGCAAAGTCCATACCCAGAGGCTTCTCGCACAGCACGTGGCAGCCAGCGTCTAAGGCTTGGACGATCAATTCGTAGTGATAGACGTTGGGCACGGCGATGCAGACCGCATCTGGGACCACCGCATCTAAGAGCGCGTCCAGCCGGTCAAAAGCGTCGGCAATACCCCATTCCGCTTGCCGCTTTTGCCGCAGCGTCTCATCTGGCTCGCAGATCCCAGAAATCTCGACCCCGGGAATTAGCCGCAGTCCAGGATAGTGTACCCCTGCACAGACGCCGCCTGTGCCTACCAGTCCTATGCGCAGTGCATCTTGGTTCATACGACCTCTTTCATCTGCATTTGCACTTGCCTCTCTGTCTCGGCCAGCTTATCGACGAGCGCGTGCAATCTCGGCAGGTCCTCAGCAGCCACGTCCTCGGCAAAAGGTATCACCGGCCCTCCGGCCAGCCCGAACCGCTCCATGGCCGCGTGCAGTGCCGAGCCACTATAGCGCGCCGCCCGCTCACCGCGCAGATCCTCAAAAGGCACCATCTGCTGCCGAATCTCCTCCGCGCCAACGCGATCTCCCGCCGCAAAGCGCTCTAGGAGCATCAAGCTCATGCCGGGAACGAAGTTAGCCATTCCCGAGCTAAACCCAACCGCGCCGGCCTCCATATAGTCGATACAGGGATCCTCGGCCATGCCGCAAACCATGGCCGCGTCCTCCCCAGCATCGGCGACGATCCACCGGAACGCTTCTAAATCATCAACCGCGTATTTGAGCCCCACCACTTCGTCTAGCTGACACAGCGCCACTACTTGCTCGACCGGCATAATATCCAGACGGCGTTGATACAGTACCGTGGGCAACTGGGTCTTCTCGGCAATGTCGCGCAGGCCGACGGCAACGCCCCCGGCTGAGGCCGGCCCGACGATGGGCATAATCATCACCCCAGCGACGCCCAAAGAGTGGGCAATCCGCCCCATTTCCAGCGCCCGACCATACCCCGGCCCAATCCCCGGCACGACCAATGCCTCTCCGGCTGCCGCTTCCACAAAGGCCCCAACGACGGCCTCGTATTCGTCTAAGGTCATATCGTACACCAGCCCTGTGCCGCACGCTGGCATGATAAAATCGACGCCCCGCTCACAGAGAAAGCGCACATTGCGGTCAATCCCCGCCAAGTCAATGCCCCGTTCCGCGTCCCGGGGCGTAATCGCCACAACCAGCACGTTGTGGCACTGTTCTTTTTGCAACATCTGCATAGTATTCTCCTTTATCTGCTAGGCCCACACGGTCTCGGTGGAAGTTGTGGCGTGTTTATTGTAGTGCTCTATGTAATCCTCGCGCGGCGGGCTGAAGATGTCGAGAATTTTGGCTGGCCCTTCTTCGACGATCCCCCAGTGGACCACGTTCGGCGGAATCAAAAAGGCGTCGCCCGGGCCGGTGACGCGCTCCTCTGACCCAATGCGAAAGCGGAAACGCCCGGCGAGCACCAAACCGGCCTGCTCGTGCGGGTGGCTGTGCTCGGGTACTTCGCAGCCTTCTTCCATGTCCAAAAATGACAGCATCAGCCGCTCGCCAGCCACCAAGCCGCTGTTGATTTGGGGAAAAAGCTCCACAGCCGCAAGTTCTGCGGGATTGATAAAGGGCATAGTCTCCTCTCCTATTCGACAAAGCTCCGCAACCAAGCATCGCCGCGATAGCGCGGCCACAGCGTAACAAAACGGCCGACCATCAGGCCGCTATAGGCCATCCAAGCACCGGCCAATTCCCAATCCAACCAGTATATAAAAACCAACGCCGCAGGCAAAAACACCCCAAAGGTGGCCAGTGCCATAGCCTTGAACAAATACCCCATATCGCTAGCGCCGATAAAAATTCCGTCAAAGACGAAAACCACGGCGTTCAGCGGTTGGAGCAGCGCGATGAGTATATAAAGTGCGCCGACTTGTTGTACAACTTCCCGATGCGGAGTAAACAGCGCGGCAATAGGCTCCAAGGCCGCAAAGTAAGCCAAGCCAAACCCCGCTCCCAAACCCAACCCCCAGCAGATGATCCGCCAAGCAAACTGCCGGGCCTCGACAAAAAGGTGCGCTCCTAGGCAACGGCCGACCAACGTCTCGGCCGCGTGGGCAAAGCCGTCAACGGCGAAGCTAGTCAGCCCCCAGACCTGCAAAATCACAGCGTTGGCCGCCAGCGGTGCTTCGCCCATCCGTGAGACCATGCCGAGCGTGAAAAAACCGGCAAATTGCAGACAGAGGGTGCGGCCAAAGAGGAAGGCGTTGGTTTGCATCAAGCGCTTCATCGCGCGCAAATCCCACAGCCTTGTAGGCCACTCCCGCAGATAGGAGCGGTAGCGGGAGAGCAACCAAAAAACCCCAACGGCCAGCGCCGACGCATTGCCCAGCACAGACGCCCAAGCCGCTCCTTCGACGCCCAGCTTAGGAGCACCCAACTTGCCGTAGATAAGCACATAGTCCGCGCCGATGTTGACCAAGTTGGCAACGGTCATAACCCAGAGGGGTGCTATGACATTGGCGGTCCCGAGGAAAAAGCCGTTGAGCGTCATAATGCTCAGGGCCAAGGGTGCTTCCCACACTCGGATGGCGAAGTAGCGTATGCCCCAGTACTGGACTTGAGGAGACCCACCGGCCAACTCAAACCCAATCCGGCTGATCCAGCCACTGGCCGCCACGATCCCCATGCCAAGGCAGACGGCCACAATGAGCGAGCGGTAGAATACCCCTGCGCTCTGCCGTCGATCCCCCGCCCCGCTGTACTGGGCTACCAGTGCCGTGGTTCCCATCCGCAAAAAGGCTAGACACCAGAATATGCCATTGAAGATCAAACTCGCCGTAGAGACCGCGCCCATAAAGGCCACTTCCGGCAAATGGCCGATCATCGCAGTGTCGGCGATACCGATCAGCGGCGCAGACAGAGCTGCGAGGATATTGGGGACGGCGAGGCTGAGAATCCGGCGGTCGAGTGAGTTCAATCCTCCGCCTCAGGTCGCCAACCAAACCGTTTCAGGTCGATGCGTTGCGCGGTAAAAACGACGCCCTCGCTGGCCAAAAGCTCGTATTGCAGCAGATGGTTGCTGCCACCGCGCGGCGAGACCTTGCCTTGGGCGTTGATGATGCGGTGCCAAGGCAAGTCCCATTCCACGGGCATCCCCGCCAGGGCAAAGCCAACCTGCCGCGCCCGCCCCGGATAGCCGGCCAAGGTGGCGATCTGTCCGTAGGTAGCCACCTTGCCGTAGGGCACACAGGCGATGGTCTCGTAGAACGCCCGGCGCATGGTGCTCTTAGCAGTTGGGAGCTGCGGCCTCATCGCGCCCTTCCAAAAAGTCTAGGGCCTTGGTATAGCTGCGCTTCTCCAAGTAGTGGCGCAACATCGGCGGAGCTTCGTTGCCCAACTCTTGGCCAAGTTCGTCAAGCTGCCGCAGATGCGCAGCAATCGACTCGCCTTCACCGTTGTCAATAGCCGTCATCAGCGCTTGCAGTTCGGTGTGTAATTGATCTAGTGCCATAGCTCAGGCCGCCATGATGAGATAGGCAAGCCACTTGGCGTGCGGGTTGCGGATCGCGTAGCGCGTGCCCGGCGGCAGGTGGATCATATCCCCTTCTCGAATCTCCTGCTCTTCGCCATCAGCTTCCAAGACGCCGCTGTTTTCCAGCACGTAATAAACCTGCTCCAGCTCTTCGCAGCATCGCTCGACCGTCTGGCCACGCGGCTGTACAGCCTCCCGATCAATACAGCGAAACCCCTGCGTAAAACCCACGCCCTCCTCGCCGACCGGACCGAGTTGGTGCCAGCGCACCGCACCCGCGCCATCGCCCATCGCTGGCACATCGCGCCAGTTGCGGATGGCAAACTCGCCGCTGTTGGCCGCGATCTTTTGGCTAATCACGTGGTGTTCGAGCCAATCATCGCTGGTGTCGTTAAACATCTGGTGGTGAATACCCGACGGCAGGTACACCGCGTCGCCCTCCTGCACGGGAAACCGCTCCTTATCAAAGAGCACGTGGCCGCTACCCGAGAGTATGTAGTACACCTGTTCAAGGTTTTCGTGCTTGTGATAATCCGAATTTTTGCGGCCCTGTAATGCGTGACGGGCAAATCCCTGTAGGCGCTTCAGGCAATTGCGCGGATCGGGATCGTCGTCGTCATCGCGGTCGCGCAACCCGCCCCAATGCACAGCACTCAGGTGGGCTATGTTGGGTTGGACGTCGCGCCAATTAATGATGTACACCATGTCTCATTTCTCCTGTGTTTACAAAGCGACGATCTGGCGCATGCGCGCACCGAGATCGATGAGTTCTTCACGACTACCGCCCACTTCGTGGATCAGCGTGGAATCGTATCCCACCGCCCTCAACTCGGCCATGACCGCCGACCAGTCCGTATCTCCTTCGAGCAGATTGACGAAGCTGTGTTCACTGCGGCGGAAATCCTTGAAATGGACCTTCTTGATGCGCGGCCCTAATTCGCGGATCCAGTGCTCTGGGTAGCCGTAGGCCATCATGTTGGCCGTGTCGAGGTAGATCCCCACCCACTCGCTGCCGATTTCATCGACAAAAAGCCGGGCTTCGCGCGGGCTGAGCAGGAACTTGTTCCAGACGTTTTCCAAGCCAATGGCCGCGCCCATTTCCTCGGCCAAGGAAGCCGTGTCGCTCAACGCGTCCCTCAACCCATCCCAAGCCTGCTGATAGGTGCCCTCAACCGCTAGCTGCCCCGGATGCAACAGCACCCCATCAACCGACAGCGCACCGGCGATCTCAAGCGAGCGCCGCAAACATTTGAGACACCGCTCGCGCTCGCCGGCATCGCGGCTGAGCAAGTTGCCGCGCTCTTGATACCAGACGATGACGCTGCCGATTTCAACACCAGCGTCCGCGCACTGCCGCCCGACCTGCGCGATCTCATCGGCGCTCATGCTCGGA
Organism: Candidatus Latescibacterota bacterium; assembly: GCA_022827835.1. Classification (GTDB taxonomy): domain Bacteria; phylum Latescibacterota; class UBA2968; order UBA8231; family UBA8231. The sequence continues at coordinate 128,662 of JAJEIO010000026.1, read as the reverse complement.
TTCAAGTCCTTGCCCTCGGCAAAGACCAGTTCCACGGCTTGGTAGCCGGCGTCCTCGCACAATCGCAGCGTGTCCTCCAGCGACATGTTTCCCAAAATGATCTGTGTGATTCCTATTTTCATAATGCACCTCTATTGAATATATCTAACGCGCTCAGTATGTTATGGGCCATCGCATCCGGCCCGCGATTTATTTTGCGCCGACTGCTTTGGTCGGCGGTTAGAACATTTTACCCCTTCAACAAGGAGAACAAGATGGCTAAAAGAAAAGCCACCAAACGCAAAAAGGGCAAAAAGGACTTTCAAATCGGCTTTGTCGGCGTCGGGCGCATGGGAGCCAACATGGCCCTCAACCTCAACGACAAAGGCTTCAATATCTCGGCTGTATTCGACGCCAACCGCCGCGCCGCCCGCAGCCTAGCCAAGGGGCTTAGTTGCGCTGCTCCCAAAACCCTAGCCGAAGTTACGGCCCTCTCCGACGTGGTCATCACCGTGGTCACCGACGATGCGGCCATGCGCTCGATCTTTTCCACTTCCGGCGATTCGCTGCTGACCGACGCCAAGGGCACGACCTTTATCAACTGCGCCACCATCTCGCCCGCGGTCCACGTCCAAGTCGAAGACCGCGCTGCTGCAGTCGGTGCTTCCTCCCTCGAAGGCTGTATGGCCTCTAGCATCACCCAAGCGCGCCAAGGCACGCTGTATCTGATGTGCGGCGGCAAGCGCAGTGTCTTCAACCGCGTTCGGCCCATCCTCGACGCCCTGAGCGTCGATCTGCGCTATATCGGCCCGGCCGGTCAAGCAGCCCAAGTCAAGGCCCTCGTCAACATGGTCATGAACATCAACACCGCCGGCTTAGCCGAGGGTTTGGGCCTAGGCCAAGCCCTCGGACTAGACCTGAAGACGCTAATGAAGGTCTTCTCCCAGACCGGAGCCAACTCGCGAGTCTTGGAGACCGACGGCGAGGACATGACCATCCGCGACCACGAGTGCTATTTTTCCGCGGACCACGCGGCCAAGGACTCCGGCATTGCCCTCGCCCTGGCCCGCCAAAATAAGCTCAGTCTGCCACTGGCGCAGGCGACCAAGCGCCAGTACGACAAAATGAAAAAACTGGGCCTCGGCGATCTCGACAAATCGGGCATTGCCGAGCTGACCTTTCCCGGCCGCAAAGGCTCCAAGTAGTAGCTGTTTTCCGAGGGGCAGGTCGCCGTAGGCCTGCCCCTTTTCTCGCTAGATCCGCCCGTGCCGGATGTCCACCATCCGCTGGGTTAGTTCAAACCGCAGCCCTTCCCCCCCGAATTCATTGACCATCTCCTCACTCCACTCGCGTGGCGAGCCATTCGACGGCAGCTTGCCGCCGAGCCTTTGGCGTAGTCGCATCCGCTGGCAAGCGGTGCAATTCCCAAGCGATCTCGTGCATCAAGGTCTCACCCACCTGCAAATAGACCCAAGGGCTTAACAATTCTAACTCGGTGTAATCCGGGCAGGTATAAACCTCGGCACTCAAACCTCCGTCCGGGTAGCGCTGGGTCCCATCACGACGAAAGAACTCGGCCATGACCACGTCGCCGACAATGCCAGCTAGCCAGCGGTCCGAGTCGGCCCCAGTCTTTTGCGCTTCCTCCGGGTCGGGCACAAAAATGCCAATGTCGCCCTCGATGGTGAAGTTGCGCATGGCCGCGCCCTCGGCAAAGCCAAAGGGATGGTAGCGCAGATCGAAGTGGCTGTGCGGATTGAGTGGATAGAGGGTCTGCTCGGGCGGCTGGATCTGAGTGACGTTCCAAATGGTGTAGCGCAACGGCTCGACCTTGGCATCGGCCAGCTTTTCGATCCGCTGGATAATCTCCACGCGTGTACCCCGTTCAGCCAAGCGGATCTCGCGCACGCTACGCGCTCCATTGTACTCGCTCACTGGGCTGGCGATCACCACCCCCTCGGGCAGCAACTCCACCTCGTGTACTGCGCCGTCGAAAGCGTGGTCGGGCGGCCAAGAGTGGCCGTTGATTTTGACAAACTCACTCTGCTGATTAGGCCAGACCTTGTCGCCGCCGAAATTGGTCCACGCGTACTGGCCTTCCTCATCGACATTGGGTTGGCCATCGGGCAGCACCTGACCATGGAGCTCGGGATCGGACCAGAGGATGTTTTCGCCCCCGACAAACCCGTAGTACATGAGGCGACCGATGGCCGGTACCACGACTAGGCGCACATCGGGATTGGCAATTTCAATCGAGTTTGCCCAGCCTTCGTACTCGATTTCCTCGACTGTAACTTGGGCCATAGCGGGCGCGGCCAGCGCCGCCAACATAACGCACTGCAACAATTTCATTGTATGCTTCCTCATCTGAGCGCCGAAACCCCGCCGCCTTTGATGGCGCGGGCGACTTCTTTTTCGACATCGTCTCGCGTGACCATAGTAGTGTCGCCAATGCACTCCTGCACCAAGATGCCGTGGGCAGCGCCCCACTGCACCGCGTCGGCGGCTCCCCGGCCATCAAGCAGCGCTGCGACCACGCCCGAGGCAAAGGAATCGCCGCCGCCGGTGCGATCGGCGATCTCAATGTTTTCGCGCACGGCCGCTTGATATATCTCGCCCTCCTCGACATCGAAGAGCACTGCGCCCCAGTTGATGCGATCCGCCGTCAGCGCGCCGCGTAACTGAGTGCCGATGTACTTGAGATTCGGATAATCGTTGGCGACTTGGTGCAACATCTTGGTGTAGATCGCCAACCACTGATCAAAGCTGGCGTCTTTGGCCACCTTTTCGGTTTCGTAGCCCAGCGCGTCGTCAAAGTCGTCCTGATTACCGACGAGGAACTCGACGTGCGGCACAATAGAGCGATTGATCTGGCGGGCGCGCTCCTTGTCCGGCTCCACCTTGGAGCGGTAGTTGAGATCAAACGAGCGGCCTGCGCCGTGCTCACCGGCTTTCTGCATGGCCTCTAGCGCCAGCGCGGCCGTCTTTTCCGAGAGCAAGGTGTAAATCCCACCGGTGCTAAACCACCGCGTCCCCAACGCGCCGAAGAGATGATCCCAGTCCACATCGCCCGGCCCGATTTCTCGCACTGGGGTATGGGCGCGATAGTACTCGGTCACCGAAGGCAAGAGACCCTTGCCGGCCCAAGTAAAATTGATTCCGTTGTGCAAAGTCCCCTTGGCGTCAGTGCTGAATTGGCCTTTGCCGCTGTTGTTAAACCAGATGATATGCCCGGTTTCCAGCCCAGCTTCGCGCAATTGGTTTTCAATGTTGCGGCCGATTCCGTCGTCCACAAGAGCTGTAATGACAGCGGCGCGCAAGCCAAAGCAATAACTCAAGCCTTCGGCGACATTGGTCTCGCCGCCTCCGTGCCAGATCCGGCCGGTGCGCGCCCGAGCCGTGGGCACTTGGCCGGGATCGATGCGCATGAGGACCTCGCCTAGAGCGATGGCGTCGTAGTGAGTTTGGTCTGCTGATTTGAGTTGGATGGTCATACTACTGTCTTCCTCCTTGATTTTTGTATGGTTTTCTCGGTCATAGCTGCACTCGCACTCGGCCCTTTTTCACCAGAGATTTCTCCAGCGCCTCCAGCACCGCCACCGGCCCCAACATGGTCTGCGCGGTCTCGTCGGTTTTTCCCGTGCGGAACATGGTGCAAAAATCGCGGATGCCGCTCAGATACGAGCTTTCGTCGAATGTAATCGGCTCGTCCATGCGGCCCTTTTCGCCGATGGCGCTCAGGTGGAAACCGGGCGCAGCGCCCCCCACCAAATTCATGGTGGCCACGCAGCCGTCGCGGTAAGTCAGGGTAGCCGTGTGATTAGCCCCGGCCCCGCGATGGATCTCGGCCCAGCGTATATCCGTGCCGAGCAGGCGCAACACCATATCCACTTGGTGAATGCCGTAAAAAAAGACGCCGCCCCACTTTGACTTGATGTCGCAAGAGCCAGTGGAAACCACGGCCTGAATGGAGCCAAGCTGGCGCATCTTTTTGGCAAAGGCCCGGTACGAAGCCTGTTTGGGCAACGTGGAAAAAGAACAGACCGGCACGCCCAACTCCTCGGCTCGCGCCAAAAAGCGCTTCCCCTCGGCTTGGCGGTAGCAAAACGGCTTGTCGATAAAGAGTGGGATCTTAGCCTCCAGCAGTGGTCGGGCCGCTGGCAGGTGTTCCTTGCCATGTCGGTGATCGACCACCGCCCCATCGACTTGGCCGATCAACTCTTCGGGCGTGCGAACAATGTGCGGGATTTGACCGGCGGTAGCGGCAGCTTGCGCGTATTGGTCAGTCTCGCCCCACACGTGAGTCACCCGCACCCCTCGCACCCTTTTTTCGACGTTGAGTACCTTGGCAATAGCGGCCGTGTGGCTGTTCTCTGCCCCGACGATGCCGATGTTTAGCACCTTACGCCTCCCCAAACGGCCACAGCTTCAACACCGTCTTGCCCAGCACCCACTCCAGATCCTCCGGCGCGATGAATTTCATCTCGTCGCGCACCACCGTCAGGGCCTGATCGTAGCGGGCCTTGGACAGGCACACCGGCCAATCCGTGCCCCACATAATGCGCTGCGGACCAAAAGCCTGATACACTTCCTCGACCATCGCGTGTGTATCGGCCCAAGGATAGCCCTGCTGGGAAATCGACCACGTGTGGCTGATTTTGACGTACACGCGGGGATAGCGAGCCATATCCATCAACAATTGCCGCTCCTCCGGGTTGTCGGGATGGGCGTCAGCCATGTGGTCAATGCAGCAATCCACATCCGGGTAGCGGTCGAGTATCCGCGCCAAATCCGGCATCCGGCTCGCTCCGGTCAGGATCAACATCGGGATCCCCAAATCCTGAGCGCGCGCGAAAATCGGATCCATCCCCGGCCCCTTGAACCAATCGCCCACCGCATCCCGCGACGGCGAGAGCCGCATCCCGTGCAGACCGTGTTCTTCCGTCCACATGGACATGTGGTCGGGCGAGGCCGGGTCTTCGGGATTGATGCGCCCTACGGCCATGAAGCGGTCGGGATATTTCTTGATGACGTGTGCTACATAGCTGTTGTCCCAACGGTAGTGAATGACCTGCACCAGCACGGTCTTTTCCACGCCGTTGGCGTCCATCAGCGCCAGTAATTCTTCCGCGGTGTGGTCTTCGGCGGGCGGATTGGGGTTTTCCGCTGGCCAGGGAAAGGCCGGATCATTGATCCATACATGTACATGAGGGTCGATAATGCGCATTCGGCATCCTTTCTGCGAAGTGTCGGCGCGATAACATGCAAAAAAGGTCTGCCCGCGTCCAGCATGACACCGCTTGCGATGCTACGTCCAGCCGCCTAGATTGACCGGCACCTTTTTTCACTCTGCGGCCCACAGGAGACCTGTCTTGTTCGACTTGATCATTCGCAACGGCACCATCATCGACGGCACCCGCGCCGACCGCTATACCGCGGACATCGGCCTCCGCGCCGACCGCATCGCGGCCATCGGCGACCTCGGCGACACTGAATCACAGCACAGCATCGACGCCCAAGGCAAAATCGTCGCCCCAGGCTTTGTCGATGTCCACAATCACTCCGACGGCTGGCTCTTGCAAAAGCCCAACTTCCTCCCCAAGACCCTCCAAGGCTTTACTACTGAAGTCCTCATGGCCGACGGCATCTCCTATGCCCCGGTTGACGCCACCACTCGCGCCCATTGGCTCTACTACATGCGCGCCCTCAACGGCCTAATGCAAAGCCACTACTCAGGCTGGGAGAGCCTCGCCGATTACATGCAGCTACTCGACGGCCGCACCGCGCAAAACACCATCACCCACCTCCCCTATGCCCACCTGCGGGCCATGGCCTGCGGCTGGGACCGCCGCGTCCCCGACGACGTGCAAATGGAAGAAATTCTCGCCGGAGTCGAGCGCGGCATGGCCGAAGGTGCGGTCGGCATTTCAACCGGACTCGACTACATCGCCGAATGCTTTGCCACCACCGACGAACTCGTCGAAGCCTGCACCGCCATGGCGGCCCAACAGGGCCTCTACGCCACTCACGTGCGCTACAAAAAAGGCACCCTCGCCGGCGTGCAAGAAGCCGTCGAGATCGGCCGCCGCGCCGGCGTCCCGGTCCACATTTCCCACTTCAAGGGCACCTCCCCCCAGCAAATCGACGAATTACTATCGTACGTGGACCAAGTCGCGGTCAACGAGGTGGACTTCAGCTTCGACGTGTACCCGTACCTGCCCGGCTCGACCATGCTCAACTTCATGTTGCCCTATGAGGTGTGGGAGGACGGCCCGTTAGGCGTCTTGCCCAAACTCAACGATCCCGCGATCCGCCGCCGCTTCGCCCGCGTCCTCGACCGCTACGCCAACCCCCTTGACCGTATGACCATTGCCTGGCTGCCCGGGCGGGACAACGCCCACTTTATCGGTCGCACTATAGACGAATACGTCCAGCAGGCCGACGCACCCCCGACCGACGCGCTCTGCGATCTGCTGATCGAGGAAAACCTGGCAGTCCTCCTCGTCTTCCACCACGGCGACGACGCCTTGGTGCATCCCTTTCTGTCGCACGAAAAATACATGCTGGGCAGCGACGGGATTTACTTCCCCGACGGCGCGGTTCACCCGCGTTTATACGGATCGGCCGCGCGCCTGTTGGGGCCTTGCGTGCGAGACCACAAGCTCTTCTCGCTCGAAGATGCGGTGTACAAGTTAAGCGCCCACCCGGCATCGCGATTTGGGCTGACGCAACGGGGACAAATCGCCGAGGACTTCTACGCGGACTTAGTCGTTTTTGACGCGGCCACTGTTGCGGATTGCGCCACGTACGCCGACCCTCACCAGTACTCGGTCGGCGTCGAGCACGTCCTCGTCAACGGAGTTCCCATCGTCCGCAACGGACATGCAGTCGAAGACTTGGGGCCGACTTGGCCGGGCCGCTACTTAAAGTTCAAGGGCTGATTAGTACTTGCTCATCTGTCCGCCGTTCCAACACTCGGCCGTCTCGCCCTTGGAGTTGAGGAGCGTGGCCGATTGTTCGCCCAGCTTGACCCATACCGTCTGACCGACGTAGATCCAGCACCAAGAGCAATGCTTTTTGGGGTCGAGCAACCAGACAGTCCTGTCCGGCAACCGCACCAACAAGCCCCCCTCGGCAAAGCGGCGCATCAAGTGCGCCTCCACATAGCCTCCCTCAGCCAAAAGCTGCGCGGCCTTGGGCGAGGGTTCCGGGGATGTAGCCGGCGCGGCGATCAGCGCACATCCCCCGATTAACACGGCGCAGATGACCGCCCCGCGCAGCTTACGCATTATAGTAAGTGCCAACATGCACATTCACCTGTCTGATCCCGCCTCCACCTCGACCCAGAGTTCCTCTACTCCACGCAAGCTGATTTGCTCCCGGCGCTTCGGCTCGCCCGCCAAGCGCAGCGACCGAAACCGCCGCAGTATGGTCTTGAACGCAATGCGGCCTTCCATCTCGGCCAACGACGCGCCCAAGCAGTAGTGGATGCCGCGGCCGAATGAGAGGTGGCTCGTGCCCTTGCGGCCAATGTCCAGCATGTCCGGCTGTTCAAAGACTGCTGGGTCGCGGTTGGCTGCGCCGATTAAAGAAATGACCAGTTGCCCAGCGCGAATGTGCTTGCCGCTAATCTCCACATCCTGGCGCACAACCCGCCCGTCGAGCTGAACCGGCGGGTCGTAGCGCAAAAGTTCCCTGACGGCTGAATTCAGCAAGTCCGGGTTGTGCCGCAGGCGTTGCAGTTGATCTGGGTTCGACAGCAGCGCCAACATGCCGTTGCCGATCAGGTTCCGAGTCGTTTCGTTCCCGGCAACTAGCAACAGCATTAGCGTCTTGATGAGTTCGTCGTGCGTCAGCTTGCTGCCTTCCTCTTCAGCGGCTAGCAGGACGCTGATTAGATCGTCCCTCGGCTCCTGTCGCCGCACGGCGATGATGGACTCAAAGTACTCGGTCAATTCTTCCGCGGCGCGTCCAACGCGCTCGATTGCGTCTTCAGGTAAAAACGGTTCAACGCTGAGCGCGAGGTCGTTGGACCAATCCTTGAAGCGGTCCATGTCTTTGGGCGGGACGCCCATCATGTCGGCGATGATCGTGATCGGCAAAGGGTACGCCAAAGCAGCGATCAGGTCGAAGCTGGGCTGGCCGGCGACCGCGTCGAGCAACTGTTCGGCGGTCTGTTCCACTCTAAAGCGCAACTTTTCAATGGCGCGTGGCGTGAACACCTGCGAGACGAGTGCCCGCAGGCGCGTGTGCTCGGGCGGATCTTGGTGCAGCAGGCTGATGAGGCCGGTCTGTTCGCGCACCACGCTGGGGATGGCATTCGAGAATCGGGCGTGGTCCCGCAAAACCGCGTCGCAGTCTTTGTAGCGCGTCAATGCCCACCCGTCCAACAGCCTCATCCGATGCACGGGGTCCTGCTGTCGCATCTGGGCGTACTTTGGATATGGGTCCGCTAGGATCTCGGCTGAGCCGGGATGGTAGGAAACCCCCGATTCAAGCCGCTCCCGCGCCAGCAACGCCTTGATCGCAATCGGCTCTACGGCCTTGCGCGCGAGCTTGGCGAGACGCCCAATCGGACCGCTCATATAGTAATCCTACACGATTGAACGATTCGAGCCGCGGATCGTCTCATTTCTATTCTGCGTCCATCTACGTCCATTTGCGGATCATCCATGTGCTCTCCTCTTGCTTGGGCTTGACGCTATTTTGTACTCTCGTCGATATTGAGTACGCTGACGCCGACCATTAAGATAATACGAGGACCCAGCCAGCCCTACCAAAGCCATCGCACAACTCTGCGCTGAAGTGGCCGCAAGCAGATCAAAAGCTAAGGAGATAGCCATGAGCAAACGCAGACTGCCCATCGGCATTCAGACCTTCCATAAAATTCGAGCGGAGGACTGCTACTACGTCGATAAGACCGGCTACATCGGCCGGCTGCTCGACGAGGGTAATCACTACTTCCTGTCGCGTCCACGGCGCTTCGGCAAGAGCCTGTTTTTAGACACCTTGAAAGAGTTGTTCGAGGGCAACGAGCCGCTGTTCAAGGGACTGTACATTCACGACCGTTGGGACTGGTCAATTCGCCATCCGGTGCTGCGCCTCAGCTTTGGCAGCGGCAACTTCAAAGAACCCGATTACTTAGAGGCCACGCTCATGGAGCAACTCGCCGCGGCCGAACGCCGGGCGGGGATTGTCTCCGAGTACGCCACGGCACCCGGCCGTTTTGCCTTTCTGCTAGAGGCCCTACACGACCAAGCCGGGCAACCGGTCGCCGTGCTGATCGACGAATACGACAAGCCGATTTTAGATGCGCTGGAGCTGCCGGAGGTCGCCCGTGCCCATCGCGACTTTCTGCTTGGCCTGTATTCGGTCATCAAGGACAGCGACGCGCATATCCAATTCACGTTCCTCACTGGGGTGAGCAAGTTTTTCAAGGGCAGCCTATTTTCCGGCCTCAACAATCTCACCGACATCACCTTGGACCCGTGCTATTCGGCTATCTGCGGCTACACGGACGCGGACTTGGACCGAGTGTTCGCGCCGGAGTTGCCGGGCTTGGACCGGGACCAGATCCGCGACCGGTACAATGGCTATAGTTGGCTCGGCGACGAGAAGGTGTACAACCCCTTCGACATCTTGCTACTGTTCGACAAGCGCCAGTTTGGTGCGTACTGGTTCGAGACCAAGACGCCGGCGTTCTTGGTCGAAACGCTATGCCAGCGCCGCGTCAGTTCCCTCGAACTCGAGGCGATGCTCAGCAGCAGTGATCTGTTATTGACCTTCGATGTCGATGCCATCGCCACCGAGGCCCTGTTGTTCCAGACTGGCTACCTGACGATCACCGACGAGGAGGACTTAGGCGGTGAGCCAGTCTATCGTTTGGGCTATCCCAACCGCGAGGTGCGCCAGAGCCTCAATCGCAGTTTGCTGCGCTACTTGGTGAAGGACTCGACGCGGCAGATGGCCAACAGCACACAGCTATATAGGCTATTAGAAGCCAACGACTTCGCCGGGCTAGAGACGCTGTTCCACGCCTTTTTCGCCAGCATTCCCTACGAATGGTACACCAACAACGACATCGCCCGCTACGAGGGCTACTACGCCAGCGTATTCTACTCCTATTTCGCGGGGCTAGGGCTGAACATCGCGGTGGAGGACAGCAGCAGCCACGGCTGCTTGGACATGGCGGTTCTGTTCAACAACCACGTCTATCTGTTCGAGTTCAAGGTAGTCGAGATGGCGTCAGCGGGTGCGGCGATGGCGCAGTTACAGGAGCGGCGCTATGCGGATAAGTACCGCGCCTTGGGACAACCGATTCACCTGATCGCTGTGGAGTTTAGCAAGGATGAGCGCAACATCGCGGCGTTTGACGTGGAGCGGGCGTGACAACGGATGCTAACTGGGGTGAGGTCGTCGGCAGGTCAGAATACGTCTGTAAGCGCAGCAAATGCAATCCGTTTGCGCAAGGCGATGCCACTCACTGGCTTGACTCCTACTGTGTGAAACCTATACCTCATGGCCGGACATTTAGCCGAAATTTTGCCCCGATAGGTCATAGGCACTTGATCGGAATAAAACCAGCTTGCTTATTCTTTTTTCTCAACCTAACCTAGAGCCCTCACGCTCTACTACCACCCGCAGGAATTGTTATGAGTAATGCGACCGCTCCTTTTGGACTGCCGCTTGAAGCAGGCCCCTTGCAGGGTATAGATTTAGGTGAGCCCTCTGATACAGGAGAAAGATTTCTGCCCCTATACAGAGTTAATCCCCCGAACCCTCATCCCCTATTAGACTATTATAGAGTCTTAGTACATGATGAATTAGGAATACTTAAGATCCAGGGGTCGGCAAAGATTGGTGATAGTAAAAATGATAAATATGGTCAGGCTGCTCGGGGCGCCTTTGACCGTGTTGTTAAGTCCCTATACGGCGAGTACGGGGCAAATCTCAGACATATTGTGAATAAGTCAGTACCAAGAGATCAATCTGGAATCGCTCAGACTCTTGACTTTTTAACACCCTCTAGTATCTATAACCGCGACAACGACTTTTGGCGGGCGTTGAAAGACGGAGATCGTGTATTATCCAAGCATTATTTTCTTGAGGGATACGATCCTCTTTCTACGATTTCTGTAACAACAGGAGTAATTATCTATTATGAGGGTTACTTAACTGTAACCTATAAAGCTACTAGCTATGAAAGCGCTCTTAGTAAGTGCCCACAATGCGGCATGCACAAAGAATCCCCAATACTTTCTTCCTGCAACGAATGCTATAAGAAAGCCTACACGGAGCGCAAAAAATCTCAGAAACTAGGGAAAGACAAACAGAAGACCCGCAAGTACAACCCGGCCAGAGCCGATACTCCGCCCATAGACCCGGCAAAGCTCCAGACATCCGCGCCACCTCCCAAGCCACTATCTAAGGCCTCTTCCCATCCCAGGATTCGTCTTCCCGGAACGAAGGGCTTACCGAGTGCATATGAACGGCCGCTTAAACGGGAAGTCTCATTGGACCTATTAGCCGATGCGGATCTCCCAGATCGCTTCATTACGGCTCTCGGAGAGCTAATCCGAGAAATGAAGGAAACTGGAACGGGTCAGAAACGATATAAGCTTAAGGAGGGCCGTCGTACCGAGGCAGCGGGTGGTGACGTTTTCTACCGTTTCCCTTTTACCGATAAGGTGGAGCGGGAAGACCAAGTCGAGATTCAAGTCGGTCAGCAGCAGGTTGAGGGAACAATCGTGTCGATTGGGGATGGCCATCTGGTCTTGGCCCTGAAGAAGGACATCGGCGACGAGGTGCGCTCTGCCGTGCTTCTGATCAATGAGACTGGATTATTGGAAGTACTCAAGGGAAAAATAGAAGCGGTCAATAAAGGGCGGATCACGTTTAATCGCACTCTCGCTGACGCGGTGGTTCAGCCGGGTGTCTTGCCAAAAAGGCCACCTCGTCCAATCCGAGCGGATGACGGGTCTGAATTAGAAGACAGTCAGCGTAAAGCCTACCAAACTGCGCTTAGAGAGGCAGTAACGTTCATTTGGGGGCCTCCCGGTTGTGGTAAAACCATGACGTTAGGCGCTATTGTGCACTCGGCGTTCAACAGCGGGAAGCGAACGTTGATCTGCTCCAACACGAACAAAGCTGTAGATCAAGTTCTCTATAAGATTTGTGAAACACTTACCCCTGAGCACCCCGCCATGCAGGAGGACAAAGTTGTTCGTTTAGGCCGAATCGCCGATGACAAACTGGATTCCAAATATCGTAAATATGTAGCAATCGACGAGATTGTGGAGCGGCGCTCAGCCGGGCTAGAAGAGAAAAGGCGACAACTGGAACGCGATGGGTTAGTCACCAAGCTACGCAAAACAAAGAAGGAGATCGCAGCACTTTGGAAGACACTGCTAAAGGACGCGAGAATCGTTGGGGCAACCTGCACTAAAGCGTACCTCACAGAGGAAATCGGCCAATTTGACTTGGTTATCGTTGACGAGGCGTCAATGGTTTCCCGACCAGAGATATGGTTCTCGGCTGGTCTGTCGAGTGAGCGAGTAGTGATCTCGGGTGATTTTCGTCAGATACCATCTATTGTGCAGACCGACCAGGAGGCAATCTTCCAAGAGCTAGGGCCCGATTCCTTCACCGCAACAGAACGGACAAAAACCGATGCCCCCGGCCTAGTAATGCTGAACACGCAGTTTCGGATGCACCCTGATATCTGTGGACTTATCTCAGGGCCAATGTACGAAGGTGAACTGAGGACCTCCCCAGGACGAAAAAAGGTACCTGGTCATTTGCCACCAAATCCGTTTGAAAAGCCTCTCACGATCATCGATACGTCTGATCTTCTGCCGGTCGAGAGCCTAGATAAAGGTTCACGCTTGAACAAAATTCATGCAGTGCTTGTGAGGAACTTTGTGCGCCATCTTCGACAGAACGGCGTAATAGAAACCAACCACGACCTCGGTATCTGCACACCATATTCCGCACAGGCGCGTCATATCCAACAGCTACTCAAAGAGGAGAGCCTCGACAAATTAGTGCAGTGCGGAACAGTTCATCGTTTTCAAGGTGACGAACGTCGAGTTGTGCTGTTCGAAATCCCCGAAAGCGGCGGACATAAGGCTCTGGGACAGTTCGTGCAGGGGGTGCCGCCCGACCATGTTGGGGCGCGTCTGATCAGCGTCGCGGTTAGTAGAGCGCAGGAACATTTTGTGGTGCTGGCCAATCTGGCCCATCTAGACAAGAAATTGCCATCGCGCTCGCTTCTGCGAAGTATTCTGCACAAGATGGAACAGCAGGGTCGTGTTGTTCCGGGTAGTGAACTTGACACGTTACGTCCCATTGGCAGTGGTCCGACCGACTTATCGCATCAGAAGAGGATGTCGGATAAACCACCCATAGATCAAGAAAGTCCCCGACCGGCTACATCTCCTTCCAAGCCATCTTCTGAACCCCCTGGCCCTGTAGAGCTCTCACGCTCTACTAACCAACCCGCAAGGTTGTTATGGGTAATACACCTTCCCCTTTTGGACTAGCGCTTGAGGCGGGTCCCTTGCAGGGGATAGCTCTAGGTGATCCCTTGAATGTAACAGGTGGAATTCTTTCTAGATACAGAGTTGATGATCCCCCGAATCCCCATCCTCTATTTGCCTATTATCTTGTTTCAGTACATGATGAGTTAGGAATACTTAACATCACTGGGATGGGAAAGATTAATAAAAACGACAAGTATGGTCAGGCTATTCGAGCGAACTTTGACCGTGTTGTTAAGTCCCTAGACGGCAAGTACGGAAAGAATCTCAGACATCTTGTAAATAAGTCAGTATCAGGAGATCAATCTGGAACCGCTCGGACTTTTGACTATTTAAAGTCCTCTAGTAGCTGGAATCGAGATGACGACTTTTTGCAGGCGTTGCAAGACGGCGACCGTGTATTATTCAAGAATTATTCCCTCAGGGGTGAAGGGTATGATCCTCTTAGAGTTATTTCTGTAAATGCAATGGCACTTTCACCTTCTGAGAGTTACTTAACTGTAATATATTACGCTACTAGCTATGATCGTATTCTGAAGGAAGCCCAGTCAGCGCAAGACGATGAGGCTTTCTAAGATACCATTCTAACATCCTCGCCTCAAAATCCTCAAGGCTGCTTATCCTGAGTCCTGAGTTTAAAACAAAAAGGGCGGCCATCTCAGCACATCGAGATGACCGCCCTCGCGTTATGTAGCACCAAATCCTGATCCAGCCGTTAGAATACGTCCGCCAGCGGCATTTTCCACCCAGGCACCACATCGCCACCGTCGATCATATCGCCTTCGGTAAGAATACAAATATCGTCGGGAACGCGGTACACCGTTGCAGTGCGTTGGTGAGGGTCGATTACAACGACCATCTGCGTCCCCGCCCGCAGCCAGTCGGACACTTTTTCTTCTATCTCGCTATCGCGATCATTTGGCGAAATGACTTCAACGGCGAGATCGGGTGCGCCGGGGAAAAAACCTCGTTCTTCTGCGGTAGCCTCAGCGCGTTCCCGCGACACAAAGCTGACATCGGGCGCACGGACCGTATCGGGCGCGGTGTCGATGATGAAGCCGGTCTCGGCGGCATAGGTTTCGCCCAAGCCATTGTTTGCGACAAATGCTTCGAGACAGCTACCAATTTTTGCGGCGATGCGTCCGTGTTGCCTACCGGCAGGTGCCATCTGGCGCAATTCTCCTTGTACGAGTTCGCAGCGATAGCCATTGTGCGGCATCGCCAGCAACTCATCGGCAGTCATCTGGGCAACCGTTTGTGCGGCCATAATAGAAACTTTGCTATCGGAGTTAGATCTGATACTAGCCGAACACCCAACCCAAGTCAACCTTTTTCGTTAGGTCGCAGCATATCCAAGAGCAACCAAGGCACAGGCAAGCCCCCGCCTCTCATATCACCCCCTCAGCCCGCAACGCCTCCATCTCCCCTTCCGTCAGCCCCAAAACGCCGCTTAAGACCTCCTCGGTATGCTGCCCCAACAAAGGCGCTGGCCCGCGCAACTCGACCGGCGTCGCGGAAAACCGCAGCGGCGAGTTGGCGACCGTCTGCCGACCTGCAACCGGATGCTCCAGCTCGACAATCATATCCCGCGCCGCCACCTGCTCGTCGCTAAAGACCTGCCCCACATCGCACAACGGCCCGCTCGGTACGCCGGCCTCAGCTAGTATATCACACCATTCCTCAACGGTTTTCTCGGCCAGCACCCGCTCCAAAATCGGCTCCAATGCCGCGTGATTCTCAGTGCGAAGCGCGTTGCTGGCAAAACGCGGATCGTCAGCCAACGCGCCGAGGCCCAAGGCGTCGCAGAGCTGACGCCAGAGCCGGTCGTTGCCCGCGGCAATGACGATGTACCCATCGCGGGCAGCAAAAAACTGAAAAGGCGTAATAGCCGGATGCCGCGATCCGAGTGGCCTAGGTACTTCGCCAGAGACCGCGTAGCGGGCGAGGGCGTTTTCCAGCAGCGCCACCTGACAGTCGAGCATGGAAATATCGACTTGCTGCCCCTCGCCGGTGCGCCGCGCCCGCTCCAGGGCCGCGAGGATACCAATGGCCCCAAAGAGCGCCGCACTCAAATCGGCAATCGACGAGCCGACCCGCACCGGCGGCCCATCGGGCTGCCCAGTGATGCTGGCTAGCCCCCCCATCGCCTGAATGAGTACGTCGTACGCGGGCCGCTGCGCGTACGGGCCGGTCTGGCCGAAACCCGAAATCGACGCGTACACCAAGCGCGGATACAACGCGTGCAGGTCCGCGTACTCCAACCCAAAGCGCTCCATGCTACCGGGCCGAAAGTTCTCAATCAACACGTCGCACTTGCCGGCCAAACGCCGCGCCAAGTCCTGGCCCTGCGCCTGCCGCAAGTCGATCGTCGCGCTCTTCTTACCTCGGTTGACGCTGGCAAAGTACGCGCTCTCGCCGTTTTGAAACGGCCCAAACCCCCGCGCCTCGTCGCCCGTACCCGGCAGCTCGATCTTGATCACTTCTGCGCCCAAGTCGGCCAACACCATGGACGCGTACGGCCCGGCCAACACCCGCGTCAAGTCGAGTACCCGCACGCCATCCAATAAATGTTCCATCTCAACCTCCTTGGGGAGCGGCGAGCAAACCGGCCCCTTCGCCGGGCACGACCACGGCTAGCTCCGGCTCATGGCCCAACTCCTTGCGCAACATCTCTGCAAATGCGGCGCGGCGTTCCCCATCGACGAACGCATGGTGGACTAATCCGCCGATGTTGCCGCCCCAACCAGCGCCCAGCCGCTGCACGGCCCCTGCCGTTGGTCCCTCGGCGGTGAGAAACCGATTGACCACCCGCACAGTCCGATCATAGGCCAGCGTCATCCGCCCATAGCCCCCCGGCAAAAAGCGCAGTTGCGCTCGCTCTTCCCCGCGCTCGGCTCGCTCTGCAAGCTGCGCCAAAACCTCGTCTTCGACCTCTCGGTCCAGATCGCCGTCGTGCGAGATGCGGATCAGTTCCAAGGCCGTGGCCATATCGCCCGCATTGAGGTATGCGAGCATACCGGCCACCCGGTCCTGCTCGGCCAAGCCGTAAACACAGCGCCGACGAACAAACAACGGCGTGTCCTCCGATAGGAGTTGAAACTTGCCAGCGACCTCCCGCTGGCACATGGCGTCGAAATGCGCCCCCACGCCAGCCGCTTGCGCTTCGTCAGCTAACTGCGCCAGACTAGTCTGCCGAGGCAACTGGCCCAAGACCCGGTACAGCTCTGCAAGCGACAGCCCCAGCGACTCGGGCTCGATATCCCGGATATAGCGGATGCTCTCGCGCACAGCGTTGTCTTTGCCCAACCGAGGCAAAATCAACTCGCGGGCGATAAACGCGCCGAGCGGATAGGCAATGACCGTCTCTTCTTTGACGGCCTCGTCGTATTCACGCACGATGCCGCTGTCGAGCACTAAAGCGGCGTACTCGTCAGGCAACGCAGCCTCCCCTTGCACGCGGGCCGGAAAGACGCCGACGCCGACCAGCTTGCCCGCCCGACCCAAGATCATCCCTCCGTGGTCAGCCGTGCCGCCGCGAGTACCCCGCATCCACTCCGAGGTACCCAGCCCATCGACTAAATCCGCTTCGGGCATATCGCGGCGTGGATCCAATCCGTGAACCCCCATCGTCGCCAGTGCCGTCGCCACCACCAGCGCCGAAGACGAGCTCATGCCCCCGCTGGGCGAGACACTGCTCCACACCAGCCCATCGAAACCGCCCAAGTCCAAGCGATCGCGGAAATAACTCTCCAAGTACACGAGCTGCCCCTCCACCAGCACCGACCAATCGCTGGCCAAGGCACTACCCGTGCGCTCTAATCGCTGGCGGCACACTTGACCTGCGTAGTCCATCAGCGCCTGCCGCTCGGCCACGCGGGCCTTCGGCAGAATAGTCTCCAAGTCTATTTCAATGGGCTTGAAGCGATCTGCGGGCGCACCTCGGCTGCGCAGGAAACTGGCGAGCCGCACTCGCCGGCAGGAGGCCGCCCGCGCCACCACCAATGTATCCGCTCCGCGCACGGCCATCCGCACCGAGGGCATGCCTCCGTAGTCAATGTGCATACCCATGACGTTCATCTGTCCAGGGCAACGCGCCATGACCAAGCGGCCCTCGCTGCCGTAGCAGGCGGCAAAGTGTCGCAGAGCCTCCAAGTAATTAGCCCGCCAAGCCGCCACCTGCTCCCGCCCGTAGATCCGCCCAAACTCGCAGTCGAAGCGGCCCTGCTCAATGGCGTCCTGCCACTGAACTATACTAGCTGTATAGGGATTATTAGAGCGTACCATCCACGCTCAGAGAAATGCGACGCAAGGGACGTATTTTGCGCTCGATCGTCGCATAGTAATACTGCAGCGCGTTATCGACCCGCAGATTGATTTGCAGAGGACCTAGCTGGTGGCTCAACTGCACGTCGAGCAAGTAAATGGGCACATAGTCGCGCCCGCACTCGGCAAACAGGCCGGATACCCGTTCAAAACGGCTGAGGTATTGGAAGTTTACCCGCCCGCTCGTGGGTCCGCGCTTCCCTTGGAGACCCAGATTGAGGACATGGCGCGACCGGTAAGGCAGCGGCGCCTGATCACCGTAGTCGCCGTGGCAATAAGGCGGCAATACTTGATCCGCATCGAGGAACTCCACGCCATCAACCAAGGTATAAGCCGCCCTCGCTCCCAAGCCCAGTGGCAAGGCGACCAAGAGCTCGCTTTCAAACCCGCCGACCCGCGCCTGCGCCAAGTTTAGGAAGCGGGCTATGGGCACAGTCCCTCCAGCATAGGGGTCTGGACGCGCCTCAATGAGTCCTCGGTACTCGTTCCAAAACAGCGCCAGATCCAAGGCCAACCACTTCGCCAGTTCCTGCTTGATCCCCACCTCGCTAGACCAAGCCCGCTCGGGATCCAAGGCGGGATTGGGACAAACGCGAATACCAGAGACCTCGGCCTGGGAAAAGACTTCAACCACCGCAGGAACGCGAAAGCCCCGACCAAGCGAAGCCCGCAGCGCGGTCGTCTCCGACAGCCGGTAGGAAAAGCCGGTCTGTGGACTAAATTCCCCGGTGCTTTTGCTCTCGACCGACGGCACCCCGCACGGTCCTCCTGCCAACTCAGAGGCCGCGGAGAGCCGACTCCAGTCGTAGCGCAACCCGACCGTCCACTCGGCCAGCGGACTAATTTCGTACACGCCTTGGGCGTAGCCGGAGACGGTCATCAGGGAGCGCACGCCGAGAAAATCGCTGGGCGAGCGCACCAGATCAGCTATCCCAGCCAACCCCAGCGTCCAATTCCAACCGTCCAATCCCGTGTAGTCGAATTGACCTTCGCCCGAAATTTTGTGGCCAGCCGAGGCCAAGCCCCCAGCCGCCGCATTGTTGGTAAAATCCGTGCGGTAATACCCTAGCTTGAGCCGGTAGCCCAAATCGCTGTGTACCAATCGATAATACTCGGAATTGAGATGCAACTTCCACGAGATAGTATGGGCCGGCGCATCGTTTTCGGGCACGGCCAGCGGCTGACTGCGGTCGCGCCACTGGATGAAAACCCCGTGGTCGTCCA
The DNA here is from genome assembly GCA_022827835.1 of Candidatus Latescibacterota bacterium. Taxonomy (GTDB): domain Bacteria; phylum Latescibacterota; class UBA2968; order UBA8231; family UBA8231. The sequence goes on along the minus strand of JAJEIO010000026.1, from coordinate 109,598 downwards.
GTGCCCAGTTGCCCATCACACGCCAATAGCTCGTCGGCGAAAAGCGATGCACGGCTTTGGCGTAGAGGTGGTAGCGACGGCTATCGCCGTTTTGGTGGTACCCCGTGCCCCGGTTGTGCCCCCCGCTCAGCGCCAAGCCGGTCCGGCCCAAGACTCGATTGTGACTCAAGTCGAACCCGACAAAGTGCATCGGGGACTCGCGCCAACGCCACTGGCTATGCGTCGGCTGGCTATACAGCCCGCTGAGCAGCCGAAAGCGGGTGCCCGGATCGCGCGCCGGATCGCGGGTAAGCACATTGATTACCCCGCCCAGAGCCCCCGTGCCGTACAGGGCCGATCCAGCCCCTTTGACCACCTCCACGCGCTCGACTTGCTGCAGGGGCACAGCATCCCACTTGATGTCGCCCACATCCGACGACAGCATGGGAAATCCATCCACCAGCATCAGCAGCCGACTGCCCGTGCCGCGACTGTAGCCGCTCGACCCGCGGACGACGGGCTGATTACCTACTTGACTGATGCCCGAGACATAGCGCAGGGGGCCTGTCAGCGAGAAGGCGTTGTGATCGGCGATGCGCTCGGCATCGGCTACTGAGATGCTGATGGGAGCTTGGGCAAAAGTCTGGGAGCGGCGGGCAGCAGAAACGACTAGCTCGGGGACTTCGACAGCCGTAGGTTCAAGGGCGACGACGCGCTCCTCTTCCCCGGGAACGACGCCGTGCAGGGTGTGCGAGCGATAGCCAATATGCGAACAAAGCAGGTCGTATTGGCCGGGCGGCAAGCCCTCGACCCGGCAGTATCCCTCTTCGTTGGCGTACCCCCCAAATTCCGTCCCCAGTACCGCCAGCGTCGCGCCGGGCAGTGGGGTTTGGTCGCTAGCGTCGAGGACGCGGACGACGATATCAGCGGCCGAGCTCGGCCAGCAATTCAGCAGGCAAAGCGCGCTCGCATAGAGCAGTGCTAAGCTCGGTCTCATGGTCCAATACAGCGAAGTTGACTTCGATATCGATGTCAGAGACAACCTCCCCGGAGCCGACTTCTACCGGCGAGGGGAGGTCAGCGTCAGGCAGGTAATAACAGCCCAAAAGCGAGGTAAGATCCCAAAACTGATCCTCTTGGCGCCAAGCCACGACAATCCACTGATATACGCCTTCCCCATCTAAGGGAACGAAATAGTCGTACGACTCGACCCTGAGAGCGACCTCGGTGTCCCAGCCGTTGATGCGAAAAAAATCGGCAAACGAAGCCGGGGGCTCGCGATAGACCGCCACGGCTACCTGCCCCACGTTGGCGGGCCACTCGCCGACAAAGTGCAGCCGACCGGCGATCCCAGTCTGCCCAGTGGCCTCGGCATCGAGACCGCGGTCGCAGCCCCAGCACAAGGCTAGGACCGCGACCAAACACCAAAACGGCACGGCCTACTAGCCAGCAGCGGCCGCCTCGGCAGCAGCGGCAGCAGCAGCCGAAACTTCGGCGACGTCAAATTCTGCGCCGTTAATGGTTATCGTCCCAGTAGCAGAAAGGCCATCGGCCCCAACCGAAAGCTGCATATCGAGTATCAACTCGGCCTCATGCGATCCTGAAAGGGTAACCTCCCCGCTCAGCGGAATGGGCGTCTGATCCAAGCCGACACTCAAGGCACCGTTGGCTATCAACTCGCCATCGGGTGAGTACTCATTCAACGTCCAATCGCTGCCTGATATCTCCACCGAGCCGCCGCCTTCTCCCGGCACCGATGTCGTACCGGGAACCAGCGCGGCGAAGAAGATATTCGTAAAAGCGGTGACCACCGTACCGTATAAGCCGACGATTTCAGGCGTTATCTCAGCCGCCGCCGGCTCGGGCTCCACGGGCGCGGCTTCGTCGTCGTCGCCACCACAGGCGGCCAGCACCAGAGTACCGCACAGAACCAAGGCCGTGGTTTTATCCAGCCATTTGCGCATGATATTACCCTCCTCAAAGGATTAAGTGCGCCAAGCAATCCCAACGCACAGAATTGTAAATGAGCACTCGCTCAAGAAGCGGTTTCGCTCCCCCGAACGTAGCGCACCAAGGCTTTTTCGTCCAGCACGCAGCCCAAGCCCGGCTGCATCGGCGTGGGCACGTACCCATCAACAAAGGGGATTGGTTCGACAATCAGGTCGTCCTCGCGGGTCCAACTCCCCACAAAATCCGAAGCCATCGTGCAGTTGGGCGCAGCCGCGGCCGCGTGGACGTACGAGGTATCAACAATGCCCAAGTCATTGCCCGAACCGTGCCAGCAGCGCAGACCTGCGGCTGCGGCAACCGCCGCGTTCTTTTGGAAACCCACGAGGCTGCCGCCCAAGTTCAGGCAATCGACGACTTCGGCCTTGATGGCACGGATAATCTGCGGCCCGCTCCCCACGTGCATGGCCACTGGCAGGTTGATGGCCTCGTGGATCTGGATATAGCCTTCCAAGTCGGACTTAGGGATGGGATCCTCAAAAACCTCGACATTGCCCACGGCCTCTAACTGCTGCGCCAGTTCAATGGTCTGCTCGGCCGTGTGAAAGCGCTCGTTGGGATCGACTGTCACCTTAAAATCCACGCCGCCCACCTCGCGCATGGCCTGGAGCCTTTCGACCATCGGCTCCTCTATCTTGCACTTGATCTTGACGCCTTTGAACCCGTGCTCAAGCGCCCGCTCGACCGCCCGCTTGCCGTCTTCCGGCGTCTGGTGCCCCATCCAGTAGTCGGCCCGCACCCGGTCGCGCACCGCGCCGCCCAACAGCGCGTGTACCGGCACCTGACGAGCCTTGCCCACCAAGTCAAAGATCGCCATCTCAAAGGCGTCGTACGCCGGCCCAGCCCCCACCGTCGGCAGTTCCTCCGTACCGTCGTGCCGAGCGGCGAAAATATCCTGCAAGGTCAATTGCTCGGGATCTTTGCCTAGTAGCTGGGCCGCCCCTTCCCGGACCTGTTCTATCGGCACGCCGCGCCCGGTCTCGCCCAAGCCGACCAACTCCGTATCCGTATTCAAGCGCACGATGTGCTTGGGTACTTGGTCCCACCCGGTCTCGGCGACGCATTCCGGGCTGTGCACCCGCCCGGGGATCGTCGGCACCACGACGGTCCAAATATCGACAGACGTTATTTTCATGGGATGAAACTCGTCTTTCCATCGACGGTCAGCGCAAACTCCGCCAATAGCTGTGCGGTGTGGTCCAAGTCGGCCAAGGACGCGATCTCGACCGGCGTGTGCATGTAGCGCTGCGGCACGCTGACCAAGCCAGTGGCCACCCCGGCCCGACTGAGCTGGATGGCGTTGGCGTCCGTGCCCGTGCCCCCTGGTTCAGCTTGAATTTGATAGGGAATTTTCTTCTTTTTTGCCACCTGTACCAGCCGCTCGGACACGACAGGATTGGCGTTGGCCCCGCGCAAAATGACCGGCCCTCCACCTAACTTGCACTCGCCGACTTGGCGCTTATCAATATCTGGATGGTCCGTTGCCCACGTAACATCCACGGCAATACCCACCAGCGGATCTACCCCATAAGCACTAGTCTTAGCTCCCCGCAACCCCACTTCCTCCTGCACGGTCGCCACCGCATACACCGCAGCGCGGCACTTGCGCTTGGCGCGGCTCACTCGCCGCAGCGCCTCGGCGACCACCCAAGCACCGGCCTTATTGTCAATCCCCCGCGACACCACCAATCCATTGCGCAGTTCCTCAAAGTTGGCGTCGTAGGTCCCTGGGTCGCCAATGGCCACTAGTTGCTTCGCCTCGTCCGCGTCGGCTGCGCCGATATCGATCCACAAGTCGTGTTTATCCGGTACTTTAGTCCGATCCGCTGCCTTCATCAGATGAATGGGCTTTTTGCCCAGCACGCCCAAGACCGGCCCTTGCGCGGTGTGGATGCGCACCTTGCGGCCCGGCACAATCTGCAAGTCAAAGCCGCCGATGGTGTCAAAGTACAGATAGCCTTTGTCGTCGATGTACACGATTTGGAACCCCAATTCATCGGCGTGCCCGGCGAACATGATCTTGGGGCGGCCAGCCTCGTTGTGTACGCCAATAGTATTGCCATGCACATCGACCTCGACGCGGTCGGCGTACTTTGCCACCGCGTCCTTCCACACCGCCCGCACCGGCCCTTCGTACCCCGAAGGACCAGGGGCACTGAGCAGATCGACGAGAAATTGTTTAGATGCTGGACGCATATATCTCCTTACTAGTCGGATGTCGCTGATTTACAGCAGGCACCGATGGCGCAGACCGCCGCATTGACGACGAGACCAATCACCCCGGCGTGAAATCCCCAGATCATCGGCTTACCCCCGAAGGTCAACCCTAACGCCACGGCCAACCCGCACACCATGCCGGTCAGCGCCGTCCGCGCCGACAGCCGCTTCCAGTACAGTCCGAGAAAAAAGCACGGCACGACCTGGATCAAGATCTCGAATTTTAACTCCAGCAGCCGCACCAAGGTCGCATCGGTGCCAATCGCCACCGCGACCAGCACGGCGACGATGACCCACGAGCAAATTTTGCCCACCTTCGTCAACTCGGCTTCAGCGGCCTGCGGCCGGAAATACGGCAGGTAAATGTCCTTAGTGAACATCGACGAGATCGACAACAGCGCCGAATCCGCCGTGGACATCAGCGCCGCCAGCACCGCGGCAAAAATCGCCACCACCAGCCAGTAGCCCAGCGCGGACTCGCCCATCACCAGCGCACAGAGCCGAGCCAGCACCTGTTCGCTTTCAGCTTTGGTCAGATCGGGCAACACCACCGAGGCCGTCACGCCACATATCAAGGCTACCAACGTAGTAGTAAGCGGCATAAAGGCCATCAGGGTCAACGAACGCTTGAGCACCGCGACCGAGCGGCTGGCGTACAGCCGTTGGATCGCCTGCGGGTAAATGGCCGCCCCGCAACCCAAGAGCAGCGCGTAGCTGATCCACTTGTTGGCCCCTTCCAGACTCGGCGCTTGCACCTTGGGCGGATCCATTTCGCTCAGTTGGGCCACCACCTGCCCCAAGCCACCACCTAGATTTTGCGGGATGATAAAGACCAAAATGCCGAAGCCCAACAGCAGCACGCCCCCCTGCATAACATCCGTCCACGCCACCGAGCGCATCCCCCCCAAGGTCTCATAGATGACCATAATTATCGCCAAGCCGATAATACCGTAGCTGCCGGGAATCGCGCCGTCGGTGATCCCTTCTACTGCCGCGCCCATCGCCTTGAGTTGGGCTAGCGCGTAGTTGCCCAGTGCGTAGATCATCAAGATCGTGCTCAAAAGCGTCAGCGCCGACGAGCGGAAGCGGTGTGTAATGTAGTCGCCAGGGGTGATAAACCCTTCCTTGCGCGCCAGCGCGACCAAGCGCGGGGCAAAGAGCATGTAGCCGACGATGATCGAGAACATAAAGAGCACCGACGCCGTCCACTCAAAGCCAATGCGATAGGTCTTGCCCGTGTAGCCAAAGAGCGTGTTGCCGCTGTACTGGGTCGCATAGAGCGTCAAAAAGAGTACCAGCAGGCCCATCGAGCGCCCTGCCAGATAGAAGTCGGCCATGCTATTGGAGCGACGACGCGTGCGCGCAATCCACCCCACGCCGATCATCGAGACCAAGTACAGCCCCACCGCAATGAGCGCACCCGGACCAAACACCATGCCACCCATCACGCTTCCTCCTCGGCATCAATCCAGTAGCGACGAATCACAAAGGCCGTCCAAGCGGCCAACAGCAGCACTGCCCCCAGCGACACCGCCACCCACAGCGGGAAACCCAACACCAACGGCCCCCGATACCCTTCGGGCCAGTACCAGGGAACGGCCAGCGCGTAGAGCAGCAAATAGACGATCCAGATGTAGCGGACCTTACGCGGCTCAGAGACGAGTTGTTCTTGAAAGTCATTCATAAGCAGCAAATCAAAGCCCAGACACCAGAGTTGACAAGACCTAGTCCTAAATCCTGTCGAAAGGCACTGTGCTCGCCCCCTGCGGCCGGGGTCCGGTGGGACGGATGGGCATGTTTTCGGGGGCCTGGTACTGCACGTCCAAATGCGGCGTCTCCAGCCGTATATGGCCTTGGTGACGCGAATCCATCAGCGCGTCCAGACCGCCGCTTACCAGCAGGGTGCGCTCCACCGGGTACTGCGGCTGGCCCGTGAGAAACATCTCCTGGATATTGAGGCCCAAGTAGCTGAAGTGGGGATAGGGCGGCCCGTGCAAGCGCAGGCCCGTGGCCTGTACCTGGCCATTGACGAGGGCCGCGTACGACCATTCCTCGACGTACCCGTTCAACTGCAGCAGGGCGGCTTTGAAACCATCCCTGTATTCTAGCAGAAAGGCCGCTGGAGTTGCGCAGGCCTCCTCCATAGGTTCGGCCGAGGTTTTGCCCACGGCCGCAGCCGCAGCGGCCAACTCGCGCGACCACAGACCGTCGGCACCGGCCTGCCACACGGCCTCGCCCTCCAAACACTGCACGGCCGCCAGACCTGTCTCACCGCCCCGCCGCCGCTCGACCATGGCCTGCAGGCCCTCAAAGCCGTGATAGCCGTAGGACTCAATGCCGCCAAAGCTGAGCATGAGGGCGTCTTCGATGGGGGCATCTCGCTCGTGTTCGAGATAGGGGTCGCGCCAGCCCAGGGGCACTGAAGAGCCGGCCATAAAGGGGACGTTCAGTTCCACGGCCCGGTCGTACATCCATTTGGCGTCGCACCAGTTATAGGACAGATGCTTGTCGCTGAACACCGACACCGAGCGACCGGAGGTAGCCATGACGCCGCAGATCTGTTCAAAGAAAAAGCGTCGCGGATACAGGTGCTGGCCCTTCTCGTTGAAGGCGTAACTGCCGTGTTCGCCAATGGAAATTACGCCATCAACGGCCAATTTGCTGCCACCCAGACACAGCGCCGCAGGGATACTATGGTACACGGGTATGTCGTATTCTTTGGATACTTGTAGGCCGATATCATTGTCGGGGATCTGGTCCAGGTACATGGAGGCGATATCTACCTGCGGCTCCTGCATGCCCTCGTCCGTGGGAAAACCCTTGATGAACTTGCCGACAATGACATCGGCGTGCGCTGGGACGCGGTATTCGGTGATAATGGCGGCGATCTTTTTGCGCTGGGTCATGGTTGCCTCTCTATTGTTGGATTTGGTTGGATCAAGATAATATCCCGACGGCAGTCCGCAATCGCATTGGGACTTTGGCCGCCTCTCTGAAAAACCGACCGCATTTACTTCGTTGGGCTATTTGGTCTATATATAGATGTTAAAATCACATAAAATTAGGCTACAGGAGGTTTTTCAATGACCAGTTCACACCCCATCAAATGGGGCATCCTCAGCACCGCCAGGATCGGCGTCACCGCCTTCATCCCCTCGGCCCGCGCCACGCCCAATGCCCAAGTCCATGCCATAGCCAGCCGCAGCCAAACCACCGCCGACGCCTTTGCCCGCGCCCACGACATTCCCGTGGCGCTGGGCAGTTACCAAGCCCTGCTCGACCACCCGGACATCGACGCGATCTATATCTCGCTGCCCAATTCGCTGCACGCCGAATGGACCATCAAGGCCGCCGAGGCGGGCAAACACATCTTTTGCGAAAAACCCCTAGCCGTAACCGCAGCCGAAGGCCGGCAAATGGTCGAGGCTTGCCGCAAGGCCGACGTGCTGCTCTTTGAGGCCTTTGTCTTCATGCACCATCCCCAAAGCCGCCGTCTCAGGGAAATCATCGCGGCGCGCGAGATCGGCACCTTGCGCCACATTAACGCCGGCATGACCTACGTCATCGACGACCCCAGCAACATCCGCCTGATTAAAGCACTGGGTGGCGGCAGCATCTACGACGGCGGCGTGTATCCCATCACCTTTTCGCGCTTCATCGCCGGCACCGACCCGGTTAGCGTCCAGGCGCACATGCGCTTTGATGCACAAGCCGGAGTAGATGTGGCCACTTCGCTCATCCTCGAATACCCCGACGGTGTCACCGCAACCTTGTACTGCAGTTTCGAGGGGCGCGGCGGTGCTCATGCCCTCATCACTGGCGATCAGGGCCGACTGGTCGTGCCCACCCCGTATCACCCCGGCGCGGAGAGCAGCTTTGACGTGGTCATCGGCTCCGATGAAAGCCGTAGCGAGACCTTCCAGACCGGCACGCCGCCTTTCCAGCCGGCCATCGACTTTTTCCAGCAATGTATGCGCGGAGAAGAGACCCCCGCCTATATGGCCGACCACGCCGACGGCACGCTCAGAGTGGTCGAGGCGGCTTTTGAATCGGCGCAAAGCGGACGGCGGGTGGAGTTATAGGGAGGATTAGAAATCAGAGGTTGGTGAAGAAGAGCCAAGAAGCATGTCGAGCGGTCTTTAACTTGCTTTTCCCAAAGCTCGCAAAACCGCATGAGGTTCGCGAGCCGCCACATGCAGCAATACCCGTGCTGGTCCTTTAGGAGTCCGATCCCCTCGCTCCCAGTGACGCAGGGTGCTGAGGCTAACACCAAATGCGGCGGCAAAGGCCGTTTGCGTCATCCCGACTTGTTCTCGGATGGCTTTCACATCAATGGTCTTTGGAGGATGCACGACCGCCTGACTTGGCTGTCCTGCCGTGTGCTCGATTGCTTCTATCAATCCTTGTTTGATACTCGTCGCTAGCTGATTCATATCTTTGGCACGATTGATTATATCCAAGGCATGGGCTATAAAGGCGGGATCATCTCCAGCTTCCTCAAGGCATGCTTCCAAGTATAATTGTATATCTTCTTCCGTCTTGAGGTACTCTGCTGAATCCCAGCGAGTAGTATTGATAGTCATAACTCAGGTCTCCAATTGCTTGGCGATCTCTTTGGCTTTGACAATATCTGAATTTTGGGTACTCTTGGCACCTCCAGATAAGAGAATAATAACTATTGAGCCACGCTTCACGAAATAGACTCTGTAGCCAGGGCCATAAAAAATACGTAATTCGCTAACCCCTTCTCCAACTGGAGCTACATCACCAAAATGCCCCAATTCTAAGCGATCAATCCGAGCTTGAATGCGAGTCTTTGCCCTGCGATCTCTTAAACTGTTAAACCAATTGGCGAATACCTCTGTTTTGCGAATCTCCATCGCTATGATCAGCTTAGGCCCCGCTGTTCGGTAGCCAATAAATCGCAGCGGAATTGCCGGATTTGTTCCGGTGCCAACGCTTCAACCAGCGTCAGGCACCTCTCGTCGAACGTCTTCATGGTCACTTTGTTCAGGACACCCGCCTCGTGAAGCCCAAAGGCGGTCTCATGTACGACCGCTAGTATCTCGCTTTTGTACTGTTTACGCATCGCAGATAACCTCTGTGATCGCTCCGTTTTCCATCGCTGCTTTCAACTATTTATTGTCGAGGACAAGCATCTCCCTAGCAAGTCCCGAAAAGCCGGCTACTCGTCCTGCTAGATGTTGGCCCGGTCTCCTTGGCTTTGAGCTAATCAAGCGCCGTTTCCACCGCGAGGACGACCAATGACGAAGGTCAGCCGTAGAGCCATCTTGATGTTTGATCGGGAAACAACTATACTTATGTTCAGTTATAGTCTTGGTTACGTAGAGGTCTCTCATGTCTCGCAAAAGCACTATCGAGTGGACCAACAGCACTTGGAATCCGGTCACTGGCTGCACGAAGGTTAGCGCCGGTTGCGACCATTGCTATGCCGAGCGCCTTTCCGAGCGTTTCCGTGGCGTCGAGGGACACCCTTTCGAGTCGGGCTTCGCCCTGACCCTTCGCCCCAAACGCCTCGAACAACCCATGCAGTGGCGGCGTCCACAGCTCATCTTCGTCAATTCGATGAGCGATCTCTTCCACAAGGACATTCCCACCGACTATATAGAGCGCGTATTCGACACGATGGAGCGCGCCGATTGGCACATCTATCAGGTGCTTACCAAGCGCAGTTCGCTGATACGCCGTTTCGTCCAAGAGCGCTACCAGGGCCAAGCGGCTCCCCCGCATATCTGGCTCGGCGTGTCTGTCGAAAACCACGCGGCCTTGACGCGCCTCCGGCACTTACAACAGACCAACGCCTCTGTGCGCTTCGTTTCTTTTGAGCCGTTGCTCGATCCAATCGGCGCGGTGGATTTGGAGGATATTCATTGGGTAATCGCCGGAGGTGAGAGCGGGCCGGGAGCGCGTCCAGTGCGAGCAGAATGGGTGCGGGCCTTGCGCGACCAGTGTCAGGCTCAGCGCGTCGCCTTTTTCTTTAAGCAATGGGGCGGGCGTACACCTAAAGCGGGTGGGAATACGCTCGATGGACGGCAGTGGTTGGAGTATCCAGAAGTGGAGACAGGTCAAGGGCTTGGTGGGTCGTTACAAGCTGCTGCCTTAAGACATTCATTCTATCCAACTGCGAAGCTGCTCCATAAAATAAGCTCGATTGCTTCTATTAATCCTTGTTTGATACTAGCTAGATTCTTGAGGTACTCTGTTGAATCCCAGAGAGTAGTGCAGAATTGACTATTTTGAAAAATACGTTCTAATAGCATTTCGAAAAGCATAACCACAAAGAGCCAACCAAATTATCTGAAGTAGGCCTATAAAGTCCAACCAAATCTTATTGAGTTTTGTTGAAAGTGTCTCATATTCTGTAACACCAAGAACAGTTTTTAATTCTTCCGAATAAAAAACGATCTTAGTTGGATTACGAATAGAAAATTTCAACCAATCATACCAAGAAAAATTTTCAATCCAAAGAAATGGAAGAAAGTTAAGAGCTGAGTACCCCACAATAAGTAAGATAACAGGACGAGTATAAGATGTATAAAAATCAGATGACCAACATTGCCATCCCATCAGAATCCTGTCTTGCCATTTTTTGTACCATTTTTCTTTTTTCACTATTGCATATTCAATTTTGGAAAGATAACTGGAAAATATATTCACTTGACTGACATCATTTTTTTTAGCTGCTAAATCTTTTAGTTTTACAAATAACTTTCTTGTATAAAAAGGATTTTTTCCATTTGGATCGATTTTTTCACTACGGCCAAAATATATCGTTTTTTGCAGATCATTCAGATCAATATCACGATGAATATTATCCAATCTGCAAGGAATGATATTTTCCATAAAAAGATCTTCTATTTTATTGCATCCTATAAAGCGGCAATCATTTATTACACAATTTAATCTCAAGCTTCCAAATTTGTTCCCGTCAAATTCAAAAGACAACCCTTCTCCAACCTTCCATTTTTCGTAATCGTTATGGTGAACAACGCAATTTCCGCAATCATTTTGAGAGAAAAATACATAACTCCCTTTAGGAAAACAAAATTCGTAGCTTTTAATATGTATGTCTCTTATATCATACTTGTTCTTTTCAAAAATAAAATTAAGCATCCTTGCTTTGGATATATTATCATCTTTAGGAACAAAATTCATCCGAAGGAAAAGATTACTTTCTCCATTTTCAATGAATCGACAATTTTTGAAACGGAATTTACTAATAGATCCTACCCAAGATAACATTATTTCGCCAGAGCCAACAATATCAAGATTTTCTATGCGTAGAGCTAAATGTAAATCTGGATCTGCATTGTAAGAGATATGATATTCAAGTCCCTTGCATATAAGATAAAAATTCTTATCAAGCGATACTCCTTCATTTCCCATTTTTTTCCTATATGTATGAGCAAAATTCGACATTTCTTGGAGAACATCCTCACGCCTCTTTTTGGTTTCGACATCCATAGACTCGATAAACTCAACAGTAGAAGAATTTAAAATGCAATAATTCTCCAAAACGGAAAATAACTCACCACAAGAAATTTTCCTTCTACTTTTTTTAAACATCTTAGACCTCGTCATAAAAACCAGTGTTACTGGACACGGCAGTTAGTCCTTGGATCGGATGCGATTTGGAACAATTGAAGGCTTATCTAGATCTTTCCCTTGGATGAGCGCCAATTCTCTTTCCTCATCCCAGTCAACTTCCAGAGGAGAAATAATGTCCCCGAGTATCCGTATCCGATCTCGGTCGCGGCCAAACATGCTTGGTGCCTCCTTGTGATAAGGTACAAGGCGCGACACTGGGTGGCCGTTCTTGGTAATGACAATCTCGACGCCGCTGTCGGCGACCTCGTCCATCAGCTTGAGGCATTTGGCCTTGAACTCAGCTGCCTTGATCGTCCGCACATCAGTCAGGTTGTCTTCGTGTGTATCCATAACACTGCCCCCGTAAGTTGGTCGGTATGTGTGCAGCTTATCACAGTTAAGATGAAGATGTGGTATTGCTCATTAATTGCAAGTGTATCGCGCACTATGCGGCTTTAAAAAATAGGACCCCCTTTCAGCCTGAAACATACACCGGACTCGACCAAGCCATCTGCCCGTCGCACTGAATAGCCTTGACGAAATAAGCGGCCTGCCCCTCTCCCGGCGGCTGGTCCACAGTCTCCAACGTCAATTCCAGCGCTTCCACCCGCTCGGGATAGCGCTGCACCACCAACTGCATGTCCAAGCCACCGTAGTCGAAGTGCAGCGGCTCGTGGCTCAGCTCCGCCAGATCAATCTCCGTCGTCCCCGCCGCCGACTCGAACACCAAGTTACCGACCCGTCCATCGTCCAGCACCAGCTCAATCCCATCGCAATCCCCCGTGGTCTGCGACTGAAAAGCCACGGCCTGCGGCTCAGTCGCGGTAATCCCATCGGCCGCGGAGTCAAAGCTGACCGTAGTCGCCTCCAAGATAGCCGCCTGAGTAGTGCGGATAATCCCCGACCAATCCACCCGCCGCCCGCGCCCGCGCATCCGCGAGCCAGACCACATCAGCCGCACCCTGTTGGAATCCCCCAAATCCCGGAATTCAGGCGATTGCACCTCGGCGATCAATTCCCGGCCGCGATACACTTGCAGCGCCTCCAACGGTGCCGCCCCCACAACCCGAGCGCGAATATCCACCGAGTCCACATCTTGCACCACCGCCCCCATGAGCGCACCCGCTATCTGTACATCTAGCAGTATGCGCGCACCAGTAGTGCCGTAACAGCGCCGACTACACAGAGACTCCCACACACCCGCGCGCGACAACTCGCCAGCCAACACGCAAGTCAAACCACCAGCAATCCCAAACTCGCCAGCCCCAGACCCTTCAGCCCCGGGCCGCCCCTTGTGGCCGTCGCTGTTGCACATGACCCCGACCACATGGCCGCAGTCCAGCGCGTCGAACAGCATCCACTCGAACACGCCCCAGCTTGAGACGACCTCCACCAGATTGTGCGCCTCGGGGTCGAAATACGCCTTGACGTCGGCCCAGCGCCCGCCCACGTGCGAGCCGATAATCACTTGGTCGCGCGGCACCAAGCGAGCGAGCCGAGCGAAGAACACATCGGCCGGATGCGCTGGCGATACCTCGTTCTCAGGCACGTGCGGGATCTGCCAGTGGCTGTTGCGCACAATCGGCAACCCCTCGGCAAAGTAAAAGACATTGCGATCCCCACCAGCCGGAGAATTGGCCGACCACTCGTAGCCGGGAAAAACGACGAACTCGCCGTCCCGGTGAAAAGCCCGCACCGTCTCATTGAGCCGCTGCCAGTCCTCGGCGTCAACCTGGAAATCATTGCCCTGATGCGAGGCGAAATCCACCCTCGCCCAGTCGCGCGCAAAAGTGAAGTACTCCTCCTCCGTGCCTATGCCGACGGTAGCGTCGGACTGAGCGTGCAAATCCCCCCAATAGCGATGCCACTGAGGCGCTGTCTCAGCTACGGCAACAGGATTGCTGTAACAGCGCGACCCACCCGCCGCCGCAATCAGCCGTCCACTACCCGGAGCGCCAAAGGACACCCTGCCCCCCTCGACCACGACCTCCCCTTCCCCTTCCCAATCCAATTCGACCGGCCCTGCCACCGCCGTCGGATTGCCCCACATATCCTGCCCTTTGACAAAAACCTCGACCGCTTCCCCCACCACCGCCTGACTCGGCGCTATGCACACCAATTCCACGGCCTCGCCAGCGATAACGGGAAACTTGGGCGAATCCGCCACGGCCCGAGCCACCGCAGCATTGGTCGGATCGACGAAAATGCGGAATTCGTGGGCCGACTCGACAAAGGTCTGCACCCGAATCCCCGGCGAACCGCCGCTGCGCTCACCCAAGACTACGGTCACCGTATCGCCAGGCGCGAGGAAACCGTCGTACACATCAATCACCACGCACCAGATCATCCACGGCCGCTCGTGTCCCTTGGGGGCAAAGCGCGGTGCCAGCTTGGCCGCCCCATTGGCCTGCACCGTGCAATAAGCTGGCGCGGCCGGATCGCTGAACTGGGCCGGCTGCATATCGCAGGCGAGGCGCTGGGCAATCTTAATGGTGCCGCCCTCGTCAATGCCGTAGCTACCTACGGTCAAGGTCAAAGTCCATTGCTGGTAGCTGCCGGCCACCACCGGCGCACAAGGCTCCAGCGTCACCGTCCCCAGCCGTTCCCGCCATTGTTGATTCATCTTCTAAACTCCTGTGTTCCTCACGTAGTTAAAGGCCAAGAATCTCCACACTGTCCGCCCCGCCTTTTCTCCACAATCCCTTTTTTAGCTAATTTAACGGATGTCAGGCAGGCTCCTTAATGTATGAGATGCTGAGCGGAGTCGAAGCGTCTCCCCGGACAATACGTAACATCCGTAATCTAACCAGCATTAGCGAAATCCGAACGTGCAACGCCTTGAGAAAGGACAATCAGCGTGAAGGTCGTACTGACATATGATATGGGAGAATCCTTCGTCGAAGAATTGCGGACGGCTTTCCCCGAGTTGGACTTTTACCCAGCGTATGACGAAGCAGAGCAGGAGCAAGAGGTGGCCGATGCAGAGGTTGTGTTCGGGTTGATGAGGCGGCCTGTGTTTTTGGCAGCAAAAAAACTCAAGTGGTTCCACTTCGTCGGCATCGGCTTCGACCCGATTGTGCGCGACCTACCGGAATTACGCACGGGAGACGTGGCTATGACCAATGCGCGGGAGACGCACGTCGTACCCATGGCCGACCACGTCTTCGCCGCCATCCTTTCGTACGCCCACCGTATCCCCGAACTGCTCGAAGATCAGCACAACCGCCAGTGGAATACCAAGCGCTACGTGCGGCGCATCATCGAATTGGCCGGGACCAAGATGGGGGTACTGGCCATGGGAGATATTGGCCGGGCCGTGGCCACTCGGGCCGCAGCATTCGGAATCGAAGTGTACGCGGTGGATATCTTACCTATGGACCCGCCTCCGGGAGTGTGTGCGGTGTGGCCGGTCGAGCGGCTGGACGAGATGCTGGCGATGGTAGATTGGCTCGTGATAACGGCCCCGCGCACCAAAGAGACGACCGGAATGATCAACCGCCAACGGCTCGCCCTGCTCAAAGAAGGAGCATTTGTCGTAGTCGTCTCGCGCGGAGGAATCGTCGATGAGGAAGCACTCGCCGAGGGCCTGCACGCGGGCCGAATCGGCGGAGCCGCACTCGACGCGACGGAAGTCGAGCCGCTGCCGCCCGACAGTTCGCTGTGGGACGCGCCCAACATGCTAATCTCGCCACACACCTCGGCCGAGTCCGTGCAATTAATCGAGCGCCGCAAGGCGATCTTCGTGGAAAATATGCACCGCTATCTGGCCGGCGAAGCGCTATTGAACGTATGCGATTTAGAGAAGGGATATTAGATGACGGCAAAACCCCACCTGCCCCCGTCCCCCATTGACGAGGGCAAAGTCACCGTAACGGCGATCGAATCCGTGCAGCCGCTCGACCTGTTCCCCGACTTGCTACTGGTGCGCATCCACACCGACGCCGGACTCATCGGCCACGGCGAAACGTACTATTGCGCCGAGGCCGTACAGGCCATGCTGCACGACTGGATGGCGCGCCGGCTGCTCGGCGAAGACGCGCTGGCCATCGAATCGCACTGGCGCTTTCTCTACGAGCGCGCCGCGAATTTCGGCGTTCGCGGCACGGAAATCCGCGCCCTGTCGGCGCTGGATGTGGCGCTGTGGGACATTCTCGGTCAAGTCTGCAACCAGCCGGTCTATCGCCTGCTCGGCGGGCCAGTGCGCGACAAAATTCTCGTTTACAATAGCTGCGGCAATCCGCAATACGGGCCGAGCACCACCGGGCGCAAAGGCTGGCCGGGCTTTGGTGCCATCGGCGAGCCGGGACCGCTCGGCGATTCATGGAAGCTGTTCCACGAACCAGTGGCGCTGGCCGAGGAACTAGTCGAACTAGGCTTCAGCGGCCTAAAAGTCTGGCCCTTTGACCAAGCAGCCATCCAGTACGGCCCGGCGCGCATTCCGCACCGCGCAATCGAAGAAGGCGTGCAGCCCTTGCGCGAGATCCGCGATAAGGTGGGCATGGACCTCGACATCTTCGTCGATGGCCACGCACATTTCCAACTCCCAGCAGCCCTGCGCATCGCCGAGGCCCTGCGCGAAGTGCAGCCGCTGTGGCTGGAGGATGTGATCAAGATGGACAACCTCGACACGGTCGCCGACTTCCGCCGCCAGAGCCGGATGCCGATTTCCGTGAGCGAGATGCTGTTGAGCCGCGCCGATTACAACTCCGTGCTGATGCACCAAGCCGCCGACTACGTGATGATCGACCCGACTTGGGTCGGCGGGATTTCCGAAACCGCGCGAATCGCCCATCTGGCGCAGACCTACAATGTGCCAGTCAGCATGCACGACTGCACCGGCCCGCTGACGCTCTTCGCCGGCTTGCACGTGGGAGCGGCAGTAGCCAATTGCTGCTATCAGGAAACCGTGCGGGCGCAGATCCAGACGGTGTATCGAGAGCTGATCGACGTCGAGGTGGAAATTAGCGACGGGTATGTGAATCTGCCCCAGGGAAGCGGTTTAGGAGTTCGGCTAAATCCCGACTTGTTCAAGCCAGAACGGCCGGGCTATCGGATTTCGCAGCATTGATTGCCTCTTTCAAAGACTTGCGAGTGTAAGGATTTCGCGCACAAACTTGTCGAATGAGGGACACTGCTGTGCTTGGTCTAAATCCATTCTGCTCGCAAATGCCGCTTGGTCAATGGTCTCGCGATACGTCAAACCCGTAGGCATATTGTTCGACAACCAACCTTTCGCATCTCGAATGCGTTCAGTATTGCCAGGTGCTACGAGGCTATCAGCAAGCCCCCTAAAGCCTGCCAGCGAATCGGCGGCTGCAACAAACCACGACTCAAACTCGCTTTTTGCAATGACGACCGAGATGCTCCTATCAGGACGGCTTTCGGCTGCACGGATCGCCATCGCAGGTGCTAACTCCGCAGGACAGTCGTCGTCAGCATCGATCAGCACGACAATCCCGTCTGGCGCGGAGATGCGGCTTGCCGCTAAACTGACGGCTCTTTCCAACTCGCCCGGCTTGAGCAGCTTGCCCTTTGGTACGCGAATGGAACGTTCTACCGCAACGTCGTAGCGCTGCAATTTCTCTTGCAAGACTCGGCGCAATAGAACCCGTACTGCTTCGACATCGCCGTGGCCTTCTACGATGGCGATCAATTTCACAGATCCAACCCGAACAAATTCAATTGTTTAACGCCAAGTTCTGTCGCTTGGGGATCCGGCCTAAGCTGGTCCATGCGAAGTAGCTCGCCGGCAGTGTATAGGTGATCTCGCAGCGCTGATCTCCCTGCTTCGTCTAAGGGACCAATTTTTGTATCACCGTCCTCGGAAACGACGGCTTGTATGGCGCTGTCGGGTAGTGATGCCTCATCGAGCAGATCGGGACTGTGGCTGGTAATGAGCACCTGTCGGTGATCGCTCGCATCGCGCAGACTATCCGTCAAAACGCCGGCCGCGGCCGGATGCAGGGCGACCTCGGGTTCTTCAATGGCCACCAACCCCGCTGGCCCCTGGAACAAGGCCACGAGTACGCCGAGAGCACGCAGGGTGCCGTCTGACATATTGGTGGCAAGGAAGCGCCAAGGATGAGAAGAGCCCCTGACGTCCTGCTTAAATTCGAGCATCTCGCGCGGGCCGACGGCCTTGGGATCCACTGCATGGACGCCCGGTACGACCGTTGCAAGGTATTCCTCCACGCGGCGCTTCACTGTTGGGGCGCGGTCCTTCAAAGCAGCAAGAACGCTGGCCATGTTCGATCCATCGCGGTTGAGTAGTTCGCCTGGGTCGGGCGGCTGCGGCTCTCGGATGCGTTCGGGATTCAGGTTATAGAAACCCATCGAAATGAGGGCATCGTACAGAGGGCGAAACGCCTCTATGCCGGAGACGTTGACTAGAAAGAGGCGATCCTTGGGAATGGCAGGGACGGGTTCAATACTGATGCGCTCAAGTGCGCCTTCCTTTATTCGGTAGTAGGCTTTACCCGCACCATCTATCCCCGGATGAATTGCACATTCCTCTTCGGCGACTAGATAGGCTCCCCTTTTCGCACCAATTCTGAAGGCATAGTGACCAAATCGGCCTTTGGATAATTGAAACTCAATGCGAATAGTAAAATGCGTGGGATGCCCACTCGATCGCCGGCGCACCTCGTGGATACCTCCACGGTCGCGGAGGGCGTGGTCCAGCGAATAGCGGAGCGCGTCGGCGATAAATCGGAGCGCATCGACGAAATTGCTCTTGCCGCTGCCGTTGGGTCCGACGAGGATCGACAGAGGGCCGAGGCTCACATTGCACGCGCCAATACTTTTGTAATTGCGGATGGCTACGCGGGTTATTAGACGACTATCTGACATGTCTGGCTATGAACCGGATTTCAAAGCGTTGAGGAAGAAATACCCAAGCCGTCCAACATTCACCTCGTATTTCGGCTGCACTCAAAGAGGACGACCTTCTCCTTAGTACACAAGATAGCCCTAGAGGCGATTCAAAAACAAGGTCCCGGCTTGCGGGTAATGAGGAGCCTTAGGTTGTAGGAAATCCGATAATCCGGCTATTGTTAATCTTGCGGCTCGGACATTACCGTTGTAAAAGATAAAGGGGTCCCTAGTATTGTTAGCGGACAGTGAAGAGGTGGTCCAACATATCTTAATTGCAAAACTTTGACGGAGAAATTTTCAATGGAAAAGGTCAGATATTCCGATTTGATGCCGTGGGAATTTCGCCAGCGGCTGGCAGCTAAGCCGGTTGCGTATCTGCCGCTGGGCACGCTCGAATGGCACGGCGAGCATTTGCCCTTGGGCAGCGACGCGATCCAGAGCGAAGGGCTGATGATCGAGTGCGCCAAGCGCTTTGGCGGGATCGTCATGCCGCCGATTCATCTCGGGCCGGATCGGGCGTGGGATCGCGGCAGCGGCAAAGTGCTCCACGGCATGGACTGCGCCGACAGCACCGAGCCGCACCGGCAGCTAGACGGCAGTTGCTACTGGGTGTCAGACGGATTTTTTGGAACCCTAATCGATGCGATTTTAGCGCAGATCAAGCGCGCGGGCTTCAAGTTCGTATTCGCCGACGGACACGGGCCGAGCCGCAGGGCTTGGCGCGAGGCCATGGCCGAGCGGGAGCAGCGCTTCGGCCTCAAGCTGGCGGGAGTTACGGACGAAGTGGCGCGGGAGTGGAAAAGCCAGATGGACCACGCTGCGCGCAACGAAACGTCGCTGGTAATGCACTATCAGGAGGATTTAGTGGATCTCGGACAGTTGTCTGCAGACCGGAGCGTATGGCCGCAAGGAGTCGGCGGCGAGGATCCGCGCGACGCCAGCGCCGCACACGGGCAGGAGTGCATGGAGCGGTCCGTGGAGATCGTCGGGCAACTGATTGCAGAGAGCGGGATTTGACTACTGTAACCGGCGACTGCGGTCGCCACCTTCAAAAGGACGACCTATGAAAATCACCCAAGTAGAGACCATTCGCTTCAAAACCATCACCAATACCGAGCGCGACTCCGACGGCCACGGTCATCCCGGCCCCGAGCGCGAAACCATCCAAACCCTGCTGCAGATAGATACCGACGAAGGCGTCTCCGGCTACTGGTTTGGTGCTAATGCCCAAGCCATAGACAGCATCGTCAAACCTGCCATAGTCGGCGAAGACCCCTTTTACCGCGAAAAAATCTGGCGCGACCTCAACCACCGCCAGCGCCTCAATCTGGGCACGCTATCCGACCAAGTGCTCATGTCCGTTGATCTAGCCTTGTGGGACCTGGCCGGACGCGCCCTTGATCAACCCGTGTACAAACTGTTGGGCGGCTTGCGCAACAAAGTGCCAGCCTATGCCTCCACCATGTGCGGCGACGACCTCAAAGGCGGCTTGGCCACCCCCGAGGACTACGCCAATTACGCCCAGTGGTGCATGGAGCGCGGATACCCCGCCTTCAAACTGCACACTTGGCAACCGCCCTACGCCGGCGCGCCCGACCCCAAACGCGACATTGAAGCCTGCGCCGCCGTACGCGAGGCCGTCGGTCCCGATGTGCCCTGTATGCTCGACCCCTACCACTACTACGACCGCGAGGCCGCCCTATTCCTAGCCAAGGAACTGGAAAAGCTCGACTACTACTGGATGGAAGAACCCATGGACGAACACAGCATGTCGTCCTACATCTGGCTGTGCGAGCAGACCAGTCTGCCGATCTGCGGCCCTGAGACCTGCGAGGGCAAAATGTACGTGCGCGCCGAATGGATTAAAGCCGGTGCCTGCGATATCAGCCGCTGCGGCGTAGGCGACGTGGGCGGCCTCACCCCTTTGATGAAAACCGTGCATCTGTGCGAGTCGTTTGGCATGCGCTGCGAAATCCACGGCGGCGGCCCCGGCAACCTGCACGCCCTGGGCGCCATGCACAACGGCGAATTCTACGAACGCGGCCTATTGCACCCCTTCATCGACTTCGACCAGCCCGCCCCTTGGCTACACGAGCACGGCGAGCTGATGGACGATCAGGGCTTTATCCACGTGCCCCAACGGCCCGGCTTGGGGATGAACATCAACTGGGATTATATCGAGAAGAATAAAATCTGAGCTAACACTCCATCCATCGACGAGGAGCAAGCCATTGGCCTCCATGACATTTCCAAAGGATAACTGGGAGACGGTCCCCCCTGATGAGGCCGGCCTCGATCCCGACCGCTTGGACAAAGCCAAAATCTGGTTGGACGAGCGCGTAGAAGACCGCAAGTACCGCTTCGCGATCGTTCGGGGCGGCAAGCTCGTCGTCGAGTGGAACCATCGGGTCGAGCGCGATGAGAAGCTGGCGATAGCCTCGACGTGGAAGTCGATGCTGTCGAATGTATTGGGCATCGCCGTCGCCGAAGGGAAATTGCCTTCGGTTGACGCGGCGCTCTACGATTACTGGCCCGAATATATGGATGTGCCGGAAGGGACAGGCCCGAAGGACGGCCGCTACGCCTTCCCGAAAGACCGCCAGATTACCTTCCGCCAGCTCATATCGAATACCTCCGGATATATGAAGCCCGGCGAAGAGCCCGGGACGGTGTTCCACTACCAGAGCTGGGGAATGAATATTCTTTCGCACGCCGTGGCACACCTATACGGCTATTACGACGCGCAAGACCCAGAGAAATCCGACGGCTGCATGCGGCTGATGCGGGAGAAACTCGCAGAGCCGCTCGGCGCGGCATGGGCGTTCTCATCGGGCGAGATGGAGCTGCACCCCTCGGCGCGACAGCATATTTTCGGCTATGGCACGAGGATCTCGACCACCGCGCTCGACTTGGCTCGCGCCGGGTGGCTGTGGTGCAACTACGGCCGCTGGGGGGATGTACAGCTCGTGCCGGAAGCGTGGATGCGCGATTCGACTCAGGTCGCGTCGCATATCAAGGCACACTGCGCCGAAAATGACTGGCTCTACGGAAACGGGTTCTGGAGCAACTCCGAGGGCATGATCTGGCCCGAGTTGCCGCGCGATGGCTTTCATTCGTGGGGTGCCGGCGGCCATTACACCGCCGTGTTCCACGACGAGGAGCTGGTGATCGTGCAAAACCCGGATCCGCTCGGGGTACGCGGTGGCGAAGGGGCCAACCCGGAGCTAATCGAACTAATTTTCGCGGCCTGCGACTAGACACCGACAAACAGGATTTGAGCGCTGTGGATTGCGCCCTTCAGTCCGTGCCGCCAGCTCGCTCCCGCTGCCAGTCCTTGCGCCCCCCGTAGTAGTAGCCCTCGTCGAAGAGAGCTGCCGCCGTCTGCGCTATGGTTCGCGCGTACACGACCATATCCACGTACTCCCCATCGACCCTCAGCCGCCGCTTGAAACGAGCCTCCTCGCCAAATCCCACTTCCTCAAGCAACTGCTTCTGATCGCCGTCGCAGTCCGCCAGATAGACATGCAGTACCGCGATCTCCAAAGCCATGCACCGCTCGACAGCCGCATTGAGCAAATCCGCAGCCTGGCCGCTGAAAGCCGGTGCCACGCGAAAGCTCAATATGCCCGTGTGCTGCTCAGCAAAAGTCCCCCGCCGTTCCACCGTGGCCAAGCCGACCAAGCGGCGCTTGGTGTTTTCCAGAGCAAGGCAGAAGCCGCGCCGTCCTTCTAAACGCCGCAAGGTCTTCACAAAGTGACTCTCGTAGCGAGTGTCGCGGAAACTCTCGCTCAGGTAGTCTTTCACGATCCACCTCGGCTCGGGATGATTGTAGAGCACCGAAGCCCCCGGCAGATCGGCCCAAGTAGCGTCGCGAACCTCGGCCCGACTGCCTCCGTCAAGGTAATCGCGGTCAAAGTCGCCAGCACCGGGCGCTAGGTAGCGCATCCCATCCCCGACGAAATAGCGGAATCCGTGGCGCTCGTACAAGCTGCCAGCATGAGGGTTGGCCGTACACAGATAGAGAGCCAGTCCCCCGGCCTGCGCGAACTCCTCCACGAGCCGACCGAGCAGGAGCGAAGCAATCCCCTTGCGTCGGTGCGCCTCGGCGGTCCAGACGAACTCGACGAGGCCCACCTCGCGCGTATCCGCGGGCGTCTGACAACCCATGTAGCCCACCAACTCTCCGTCGATTTTTCCTAGGTAGTAGGGCGTATACAGCCAAGGCCGCAGGTTCCCAGCCATCAGGTCGGCGGCGATATCCCCCCACCAGCAGAGGCTGTGCTCTCCACCGGGAAAGGGTGGCTCGCACACCTCGATCGTCAACGTTTCTCCGCTGCGGAGTTGAACTGTTGTCGTCTCTGTACTATTCATCATTCTACCTCACAGAATACGAGTGGACGCGGCCCGCTCGGCGAGGCTTTGCCAGATCGACGCCACCACGGCCCAGTAAATCGCCGCCTGCACAATACCGGAGCTGGGCAAAATCTCTACGTCGTACCCCGGCACCCGTGTCACCGCATCGCCGAAGGGCCACTTCGGCCGGATGACATAGTCCGGCTGCGGGCCGTCCAATCCGTCCCCGGTGATTACCTCGACGATCTGCGCACCCGCCCGGCGCGCGACCTGGTAGGCTTGCGTTGGCCGCCGGTAGTACCCGAGGAAGAAGAACAAATCCCCTGACTCCAGCTCGCGCTCAAGTTCGGCCACCGACGGAGACTCCCCATCGAGCCGCCCTAGGCGACGCATGTACAGCGGATCACCCGGCGCTCCGTGTTGATACACGGGGAAGTGGGAGATCATGCCCGCATGGATGACGCGGCCATCGTTGAGTACCTGAGCACAGACCGCACCGACGCGGTCAATCGCTCCTGCCTCCTCCTCCATCAGAGCGCTCAGAATCCCTCCGATTGCGTCCAAGTAGTCCCCACCCACCTGTCCCGGAGGAATCGCCGGTACTTGATGCGTCTTGTGGAACCGCGAGCCGGCAAACTGGGCATTGCGATCCCTCGCCCCGGTCACCAACACGCTCTGATACATGGCAGGCATCCGCCCAACCCGGGTCAAGGCGGCCACGATCTCGCCGGTGAGGGTCCACAACACCACTAAGTTCTGCAGAGAGATCAGCGGGTAGCCCTCGCCGCCGAAGGGAGCGGTCACTGCCTCTGACAGGGAAATTTCGCTCTCTAGGAATAGGTCGGCACCCAACTGCGAATCCGCCCCAGCCCATGAGGCCGGCCCAATGCCGACGATCAGAGCACCCGAGGCGCGCAGATCCCGCAACAACTCCAACTCCTGGTCCGGCGGGGCACCCGACCAGCCGAGAATCACCACGTCATTCGGCGACAGCACCGTCTCAGGTGTCCACTCCTCGGCCAGCATCAGCCCGCCAGAGCGGATGAAACCCTCCGATGTAAAGTCCGGCCGCACGCTGGCCAGCAGTAACCGTCCATCCGCCGCAAGCCGTCCGGCAACCTGATCGGCGACCTCCGAGATTGCCGACAGTCGCGGTCTCAGGCCCTCAATGCCTGCCAAGAGCGCTGCGAGATAGTCCACGCAATTCACTCTGCCGCAGCCAGTTCCAAGGCCCGAAGTGCCCCGTCGGTCAGGACCCGATCCGCATCGTCGCGCAGAAAGCGCCCCTGGTGGCTCGCCCTCGCATCAAGGACCTCGTAGCCCCCGTAGAGTACCTCCTCACTCGTCGGCACGTATCCAATGGAGCCGTTGGCGTACCCCACGGGCAGGGTCAAGGAGAAAGGCGATGCCTCGGCAATGGCCAGTCCCGTCTCGACGAAGATCTCCCCCGGCAATCCGATGAGAGCCACGTCGTCCAGAGCCACGACCTGCAATTCAAGGGGCAGGCCCGTAGCCACCGAGCCGCTCTGACATGCCTCGAACCGCTCCTTTGCGGCAAAGTAGCGGCGGCAGACCTGCCAGTTCCGGTGGTGCTCGCCCTTGAGCTGACGAAAGGCCGGTTCCCACTCCGCCAGTTCGCGCTCGCACTCCTGCTGCGACGGCATGGGCTGGAGGGGCAGCTCAAAGGCCTGCTGGGCACAGCGCAGTCGGCCACCCCGTCTTAGATCGGCTCGGTCCAACACCGTCTGCAGCACCGCATCACCAGCCCTGGTACCGTGGCGCGCGGCAAGGGCAAAGGAGCCGCGCGGATGGGGGTTGATATTGCCAGCACAACCGTTGACGAACAGCGCCGTCACGCCCGACAGTTGGGCCTCGATCAACTGCATGGCATGGCCGATCCAGTCGGCTGTGAACAGGTAGTTGTCGCTCACTAGACAGGTGCCGTGGGCCGCGTGCTGATAGATCACCGACAGCGGGCCGCCATCCTCGCGCTCAAACCACACCGCATCGACCCAGGGTGCCACCACTCCGTCGGGGTTGACGCCGATACGGGTCGTGCCATCCGCCTGTCGCTCCCGGCGGTTGACGCCGACCTGCAGCGGATGACGGCCCGTGCCCCAGCGTACGGGCACGGCCGAGGTGGCCGCCTGCAGAGCCGCGCCGGCCATGTAGTGGCTCACCGCGTCGATGTAGATAGCGACCTGTTCCTCTAGCGCCGAAAAGTCAGAGTACATCAGCGGCCCACCGTGTGTGTGCGAGAAGGCGAGGAATACGTGGGCCGCTGGTACTCCCGTCGCCGTATGCACCAACTCGCGCACGCGAGCGACCTGCTCCGCCCGCATACCGAGCAGATCGTTGGCAATGATCACGGCCTGGGTCGAGCCGTCGTCGAGGAACAGGGCGTGGGTGTTGAGGTGGTCGTGCACGCCCTCGGCCCCGTGGTCGCGGGCACCGTATCCGCCCATGGGGCAGCCGATCGGTGGAGTGATCCGGGCACCGCCGGTTCCGGCTAGCAAGTCGTTCATTATCCTTTTCTCCTGCTCTCGTGGTTAAAAGCCCCGCAAGACCTTCTCAATGGCACCGCGCACAATCTTTTCCGACCGCCCCGACACAAAGGCGTCCACAGGCTCGTATCCCCCCTCGGCAAAGGAACTCGCCAAGGTTATATATCCGGTCCCCAAATCCCCGTATCCCGCCACGGCGACAAAGGCATCTGGGCGACTCGCCTGCGCGTGCAGTTGGTATTCAATAAAGATCTCGCCCGGCAAATGGACCACCGCCACCCGGTCGTTGAGGTGCAAACAAGTGACAGGAATGGGCCTCTCGTTGCGACGCAGATACGTCAGCATGAGGGCAGCTTTACTGTGAACTTTAGCTCCTGTGGCCGCCGAAGCGATTTGCGCCAGCAGGTTTTCTTCGTCCATATCCTCCCTCGGCGGTAGCTGCACCGGCTCGACCGTCCAGCGCACATGCTCCAACGGCTGCCGCGTACTACCCTGCTCCGCCTCCAACATGGCCCGGTGAATGCGCCCGGTGAACAATTCCCGGTTGTCAGCTATGCCGTCGTTGTACTTGCCCGCGGTGACATTGCCCGCGCAACCGGTGAAGTATAGGTGCGGTACGCCGCTTTCCTCCCTGCGGCGGTTGCGCGCCAAGCCGACGAATTCAGGTGTCACCAGTCCGGTGCCGTCCTCACTGGTGGGATGGACGGCGTAGTAGTGCAACAGCGCCAAGGGCATCTCCCCTTGGTAAAAGCCAATCGTCTTGAGCATGGGATCCATGATACCCTCGGGAGCGTCCCGCACTTGTGGATCGCGGCACTGAGTCCAACGCACCCCGGCCACCTTGCCGTCTGGCCCCATCACCCGCCGATTGGAAGCAATTTTCTCGACTTTGGCCTGCCCCACCGCAATAGCCGTGCAGGGCTGCAGCTTGGTCATAGCCTCACCCGCCGCTCGCGCCGCTTGCGCCCGCACTTTTTCGGCCCAATCCCCAGTCATAATGATATTGGGGCATCCGTGGGCATCGAGAATGTCTTGGGCGTCGCGGTCGGGCCAGGGCGTATCGTGGGCGTGGATACAGTGCACGGCTACGCGCTCAGCCTCGGTGCCCACAGCCTGAGCCAATTCCCCGCGCCAGCGGTCGTAATCGCCATTGCTCAACTCAGCCCAGTCCAAGGCGCACAAAACTAGAGGCAATTGATCGTCCGGCACCAAAATCAGCCCCAAGGCAGACAGCGGGTCGGCAATGCCCTTAGCCGGTGGATACCACCCCGCACAGAGCGGATGGCCCAGCGGCGGCGTAACGTCGGATTGGAACGTGGCGAGTTGGAGCATGGTTTTCTCAATGCAGGATGATTGCAGGTATTCCGCGCCGCCCTAATATACGCGGCCACCACCTTGACAGGCCACTGCCCAAGTCAATTATTGGAGGCCCCATTAGAGCTTTTCCAATAGGAGCTTCCCATGAAAATCGCCCACATCGAGCAAATCCCCATCGCCATGCCCCTAGCCAAGCGCTACGACAACCACGCCGGCCGCATGCGCATGTACGACATGGATCAACACCTAGTGGTTAAAGTCCACGGCGACAATGGGCTAGTCGGCTACGGTGACTACGAAGATAACCCCAGACCCGTACCCCAAGCCGAGATCGACGCGCTCATCGGCACCAACCCCTTCGACTATCTACTCAATAATTTCCACATGGCCTTGGGCATGGCGCTCTACGACTTGATGGGCAAGCACGTAGGCGTACCCGCATACAAACTAATGGGACAAAAAGTGCGCGACGCCGTCCCCTGCGCCGCTTGGACCCGCCCCTGCTCCCCCGACGTTTTCGCCGGTGAGATTCAGCGCGCTGTCGATCAGGGCTACCGCGTCTTCAAAATGCACTCGGACGCCCGCTACGACGTCATTGAGCAGACCCGCGCCGCGGAAAAGGTAGCACCGCCCGGCTTCAAACTGCACTGGGATCTCAACCACAACCGCACGCTGGGCACAATCCTGCCCATTGTCGCCGAACTGGAAAAATCGCCGATCGTCGGATTTCTCGAAGACCCGCTGGTGTGGAGCGATATCGACGGCTGGCTCACCCTGCGCGAGAAGACCAAAATCCCCCTCGTCATGCACGTCCCCCAATTGGGCGGCATCCAAGAAGTAATTCGCGGGGTCGCCGATATCTACATGATTGGCGGACGCATCGGCGACACCCTGACCTCGGGTTTTGCCTACGGCAAGGCCAATATCCAGTGCCTGATCCAGCAATGCGGCAACACCCTGATGAAGGCCCTCACCCTGCACCAAGCCGCAGTCCTGCCCACGGCCTCGGCCCATATCGTCAACATAGACGACCAGTTCGAGTCCGACATCGCCGCAAAAATCCCAGTCGTCGAGGGTTTTTCATCTGTGCCTGAAGGTCTGGGGCTGGGCGTGGAAGTGGACGAAGAAGCTCTGGCCCAAGCCGCCGACCGTGCCCACTTGCCTAGGTACGACTACATCGGCGTGGTGCACTTTGCCGGCGGCCACAAAGCCTACAGCTTGGGCAGCCCCAACATCAACCGCCTGACCGGCACCGAAGAGGGCCGCCTCCAAGGTCTCAACTTTGAGTACTGGACCGACGACGGCTCAGCCGAATACGCCCGCGTCCTCAAGAGGTTACAGGAGGAAGGGCCGTTTATCGAGGGTTAGGCGTACCAGTCCTGCAACGCCGGATAAAGCGCCCGGTAGCGCTCAAAAGCCCGCCGGTAGTATTCGACCCGCTCCTGATCGCAGTGCACGGTCTCGGCCAACTTGACCGTGCGCTGGCAGGCAGTAGCAAAATCCGCATAGAGTCCGCCGCCAACGCCCGCCAACAACGCCGCCCCTACCGCCGACAGATCGTCCGTGGCGATCCGCACCACATCGCGCCCCAAAATATCGGCCTGGATCTGCCGCCACACCTCTGAGTGCGAGCCGCCCTCGCCGATCCGCAACTCGTCGATGGGCAAGCCGATTTCGGCAAAGCAATCGAGCGAGTGCCGCAAGTCAAAGACGACCCCTTCCAACACCGCCCGCACCATATGCCCCTTTGTATGCCCCAGCGACAACCCGACAAAGCCGCCACGAGCGTGAGCGTCGGGACGCGGCGTGGCCCTTCCTTCGAGCCAAGGCATGAAAAACGCCCCCTCGGCACCAGCGGGAACCGCAGCCGCAGCCTCGGTTAATTCCTCGTAGCTGCCCCCGAATTCCTCCTTAAACCATTTGAGCGAGGCCCCTCCAGTAAACGAGCAACCTAGCCAAGCGTATTTGCCGGGGATGGGGTGGCACATCGGCCAGAGCTTGTCAAAGGCCCGTGAATCCAGCGTCTCGGCAAAAGCCGTGGCGTGCGCTGCCGTGCCGATCCCCAAGCTGATAATGCCCGGCTCAATCACCCCAGCGCCGAGGATCATGCAGGGCATGTCCCCGCCGCCAGCGACAACGGGCGTGCCCTCGACCAGCCCAGTCTGCTCGGCAGCTTCTTGGGTTATGGCCCCGACCACTTCTGGCGAATCGGCCAAGTCCGGGAACAGCCCCGTATCGACTTCCAACGCCTCCAAAATTTCCCCGGACCACTGGCGATCGTGCAGGTCAAAAGCCGCAGTCGTCGAGGCATCCGACACCTCTGCTGCTATCTGTCCGGTGAGCCGGAAGCGCAGCCAATCCTTGGGCAACAGCATCCATCGGCTTTGCTGATAAACGTCTGTCGCATGGTCTTTTACCCACAACACCTTCGCCAGCGTATTAACTGGCCCCAACCGCATTAGCGTCCGTTCCCGCAACAAATCACCCGCGCGCTGCTCGGCCCAATCGCACTCTACTTGCGAGCGGTGGTCGAGCCAGATCGGCACCCGCTGTAGGGGCTGCCCGGCACTGTCGACAAATACCGCGCCATTGATCTGCCCCGACAGGCCGACACAGGCGACCTGCGCTGGATCAATATCGGCGATAGCCTGACGCGCCGACGCGCACAGCCCTCGCCACCAATCCCCCGGGTCCTGCTCGACCCACCCAGGATGCGGCTTGTAGAGCGGATACTCGGCCTGCCCTCTGCCGATGAGGTCTCCCGCCTCGTCGATGAGGACGGCCTTGGTGCTTCCCGTGCCCAAATCAATGCCCAGTGCGCAGCGCATCTGATCCTCCTATCCGAATCTATCCACGTTGCATAAACTCAAATCAAACCCCGGCTCCTCCCCCTGCACCACTTGCGCGATCACCGTCCCGGTCACCGCCCCTAGCGAAACTCCAATCATGGCGTGCCCGGCCGCCACCGTGAGATTGTCATAGTCCCGCGGCCG
The DNA here is from genome assembly GCA_022827835.1 of Candidatus Latescibacterota bacterium. Classification (GTDB taxonomy): domain Bacteria; phylum Latescibacterota; class UBA2968; order UBA8231; family UBA8231. Next base: position 79,747 of record JAJEIO010000026.1, on the reverse strand, counting down.
CCCCAAAAAGGGCAAGCCGTCCGGCGTACAGGGCCGCAGGCCCCGCCACACCTCGATTAGCTCTAACACATCCGATGTCCACGCCGGTACGTAGCGCGGCACCGCATTGACAATCGCGGCGACCCGGCGGCGGTTGATCGACGTATCCATGCCCGCCAATTCGAGCGTACCAGCAAAGCGCAGCTTGTCTCCCATCGGGGTAGTGCCGACGCGGGCCTCTACCAACATCAACGGTACCTCTGGGCAAGGATCCGGCTTGTGGACGGTGACGCTGTAGCCCTTGGCCGGCTGCACCGGCAGGGACAGGCCCAACTCGCGGCCCACGCCCGGCGACCACGCCCCACTGCACAGCACGACTTCGTCAGCGGCAAAATTCCCGCGCGTCGTCTCGACCACTTGCAGACGACGACCCTGTTTGCCAAACCCCAACACCTCGGTTTTCTCGTTCAACTGCACCCCGCGCTCGACGCAGCGCGCAGCCAAGGCCCGCACGAGACGCGCCGGGTCCAAGTGGGCGTCCTGCGCGTAAAACGCCCCACCCACGCAGTCCAATTCCACGACCGCGGCGCGCTCCTGCGCCTGCTGGGCGTTGACCATCTCTACCTCTATCCCTATCTCCTGCATCAACTCGGCCTCTTCGTGGACGCTTTCCATCCCCTGCTCGGTCTTGCACAGTAGGAGTCGCCCCTCGTGCCCAAAGGCAAAATCCAATTCCTCAGCCAGCGCCTCATAGAGCCGAAAGCTCTCCAAGTGCATATCGCGCAACAGCGGCATGGCCTGCCGCACCCGCCGCATGGTGCTGGCCTTGCGGAATTGCCACAGCCAAGCCATAAGGTCGCGGTCCCAGCGCCACTTGATGTAGAAGGGGCTGTCCGGGTCGAACATCCAGCGCAAGCCTTGGGCGATGACCCCCGGCTCGGCCAGCGGCACGCTGTGGCTGGGGACGATCAACCCGGCGTTGCCATACGAGCTTCCCGCGCAGACCTCGTCCTTTTCGACCACAGTAACCTCGCGGCCCTGTTCCTGGAGAAAGTGCGCCGCGCAGATACCGACGACTCCGCCGCCGATGACCAGCACATCTACCTGTTGCGTCATAGCCAAGCCTCGCGTTTTCCGGCACCTTGACGCCGGTTGTGTTTCGCTCTGCCTATTCTGGGACATTATACACCGAAACCCTGCGCTGAGCTACCAACAGAAAGAAACTCTCCATGCTAGACCGCGCCGTGCGCACCGCATCATCCGCCTGTGCACCCCACGCGGACTATTCGACAACACCCCAGCCGATCCGCTCGCGGACGAGGATTATCCGTTAAGCCCCTTGACGGAGAGACTTTATTATTATATCATACATGCTATAATAAAATAGCAAAGATGCTATAAATGCCTTTTGATTATCAACAGATCAAAGAATTCCGCCGGTGCCTCGGCCTGACCCAGACCCAATTGGCCCAAAAACTACAGGTACCGCAATGTACCATCGCCCGCTGGGAAACGGGCAAAACCGCGCCCAACGCCAGCCACATCGGCGAAATGTGCGATTTCGGCCGCGTCGCAGGCATCGAACCCAGTTTCTTCTTCCCCGCCTTCAGCCGCTATACTCCGGGGAAAGCACCACAATCATAATAAGGAGCCTAAAATGGCCAAAAACACCGTCGTCCTCACTGACGCCACCTTCGATGAAGAAGTACTGCAAGCGCAAGAGCCGGTTCTGGTAGATTTCAGTGCCGTCTGGTGTCCCCCTTGCCGCGCCCTAGAGCCGGTGGTCGAGGAACTGGCTGGAGAATACGCCGGCCGCGTCAAAGTGGCCAAACTTGACGCCGACCAGTACCTAGAGACGGTCTCGCGCTACCAAATCCGCGGCCTGCCGACCCTGCTTTTTTTTAAGGACGGCCAAGTTCAAGACACCGTCGTCGGCGCAGCCCCTAAAGGCCAGTTGGTACAAAAATTAGATGCCGTCCTCCAAGCCTCGTAGCTGATAGATCAATCACTAGTAGCGACCGCCGTTTTCCATTTTGTCATCTCTTCCTTGATAAAGTAGCCCACGAGATCGTTGTACATCTTCTCAATCGCGTCTGGATTGAGACCTTCCGCCGCCGCCCAGAGCCTTCGTTGCTCTAGCATGGATTTTAGTCGTTCTGGAGCCTTCACACTCTCCGCACTCGTTTTGAATTGTGCTGCTGCTTGCACGTATTGAAACCGTTGACCTAGCAGCGCAATAACCTCTCTATCGATTCGATCAATCTCCACACGTATATCTCCCATATCCGCACACTTATCCGGCGTCTTCATTCATGCCACTCCTTATCCGTTTCCGTGCCCTTTGAGTTTGTCCGGCACCTTGACGCCGGTTGTGTTTCGCTCTACGTATTTCAGACATCATTGTACGCCGAAAACCTGCGTTGAGCCACCAGCAGAAAGGAACTATCCATGCTAGATCGCGCCGTGCGCATCGGAATGATCGGCTGCGGCACCCAAGCCAACGTCCACTTTGCCGGTATCAAAGCACTGGGTGCGGACCAAGCGACGGTTGCCGCTGTCTGCGACCTCGACGACGAGCGCCTCGCCGCCGCCTGCCAGCTCTGGCCCGAAGCCCGCGCGGCCAAAGATTACCGGGACATGCTCGCCCCTGGCGACCTCGACTTAGTCATCGTCGCCACCATGCCCAACACGCACGAGGCCATATCCTTGGCCAGCCTCGACGCCGGAGCCTGCGTGCTGTGCGAAAAGCCCTTTATGATGAATGTCGCGCAGGCCGAAGCCGTCCTCGCCAAGGCCAAAGAAACCGGGAAACAAGTCCAACTCGGCACCAACATGCGCTATCTGCCGACTTCGCGGTACTTGCACGACCTAGTCCAAGGCGGCACCATCGGCGAGCCAGTGTTCGCCAAGGCGTGGGGCTGCCACGACGACCCTCCTGTCTGGGGGCCGCACTACCACCTAGCCACCTCTGGCGGCGGGGTCCTCGCCTCAACTTTGGTCCACACGCTCGACTTGGCGATGTGGGTCGGCGGCTCCCCCAATCCGCTTACCGTCAGCGCAGCGACCCGCCGCCTCTTCCCCGGCAAGCGCGGCCCCAAGGTCGATGCCGCCATCCACGCGCGCTACGACGCCGAAGACCTCATCAGCGCCTTGGTGCGTTTTGACAACGGCACCTTTTATTCCTTGGAAGGCAATTGGTGCAGCGAGAAAACCGACTTCCACAGCTTTGAGCTGACCACCACCCGTGCCACCATCACCGGCGAGCCCTTTGCGGTCAAGGTAGATGTCGAAGGCGAGATCGTCGATCAGACGCCCCAACTCGACGGCGGCGACGACTGGTCCCAAAGCGTCCATACCCAAGACACCACCCTCATCGCCCAACTCCGCGCCGGCGAGCCTTGGGACATGCAGGACGCCCGCCAGCTACTCAACCTACAAAAGGTCGTCGACGCCTGTTACGAGTCGGCGCGCACAGGCCGAGAAGTCGTATTATAATCAACACGGCTACAACGAGTTGACGAGAATATTTTACAACTATCTGCAAGGAAATTTTATGACCCAGCCCAACGCCTGGACACCCGCCGAAGCCCACAGCACAGCCGCCCTGCTGCACAGCCTGCCTCAACCTCTCACCGCCTTGGCCGACGGAGACGTCCCCGCCGTAGTCCTGCGGGGAGCTTACCCGCCCGACCACTGCCTCGGCTTAATGCGCCGCTTTGAGGATCGCGGCTATTTCGATCCCGCCACCGTGGACCAAGCTTCCCAGCTAAGCGGCGGCCCCTATCTCGACTTGGGCACCAGCCTCGGACGGGTCGGGGCTGATCCAGACGCCTTCTTCGCCCACGCCGCTCGCACCCACGAGTTGTTCTCCACACTCTTCGAGGGATTTACAGATCCGGTGCGCACGATGTACGCGGCCCTATCCGACCTAGCCGAGGGCAAAGTCGTTCAAACCGCGCGCGAACCGGACGGGCGGCTCTACGGCCCAGCCATCTTCCGCATGTATCACGCCGCCGAAGGCCACAGGCCCCACTACGACTCCGTGGCCAAGCGCTCCCGCCCCGGCTACGAATACGCAGTCGCCGACTTCCAGCGCCAATTCGCCGGGGTGCTGTGCTTGCAGACTGGGGATGAAACAAGCGCCGACGAACCCTTTATCTACCGCTGCTGGGGCACCCAGCCCCACATCGAGGAAGTCCTGCGCGAAGATCGCTTCGCCGAATACGCCGCCGAGCACCACATCCCCCGCGTCCAAGTCCGGTTGGCGCCGGGCGATCTCTACTTCTTCTGCACCGAAAACATCCACGAAGTAGAGCGCCTAACGCGCCAGCGCCGCCGCGTCGTGCTAGCCTTCTTCTTCGCTATGTCGGCGGACAAACCGGAGATTTTCGTCTGGTCCTAAGGCGTCTTCGGCCTCCTAGTCCGCCGCCTTTTCCACGGCCGCTTGATAATACTCCCGGAGCAAGTCGTCGAGGGCCGCAGAGGTTTGGTTGTAGTTGGTCCATCCGTACGGCGTGTTGTCAAAGCGCACATCGCCCACGAGGGAATCGGCTCCCCGCGACAGGAGAAAGCGGGCCATTTCGAGCTGGTCGGCGACGACGGTTTTGTGCAGGGGCGTGCTGCCGTGGTCGTAGGAGCGGAACGCGCTGGCAAAACCGTTGATGTCGGCCCCGCGATCCAGTAAGAAGGCAGCCGCTTCCAATGCGCCGCTGTACGCGGCAAAGTTGAGCGCCTCGACGAGGATTTGCTCGTCGGTGAGCACGGTGTCCGGGTCGGGGTGATACAAATGGCCAATCCCCTGTTTCAGCTTGCCCTCGGCGTCGAAGAACTCGGCCAGCAGATCGACGCGATTGGCACCGGCGGCAAAGCGCAAATCGACCGTGGCACCGGCCTCAATCAATAGACGCGCCAGGTCGGGATTTTCGGCGATCAGGGCCTTCCACACTATTCGGCCGCGGTTGCGGTCCAAATCAGCCCCCCGATCGACCAAGAGGCTGACCAACTCGCCCTTGGTACCGGCCCAGTCGAGCTGGGCACTTTGGGCCACCAGTTCCAGCACCGTAACTAAATCATAGGTAGCGGCGTTGGGATCGGCCCCGGCGGCGAGTAAGACCGCGGCCAGTTCAACGGCGTTTGCAGGCAGCGGCACTCGCTGCGGTTCACCGGCCACGTGATGCAAGAGGGTCGCCCCGCGGAAGTAGGGGTATTCGTAGTACTCGTCGAAATAGCCCTGCGCCGCCGTTAGTTCGGGATGTTCGGCGAGTAGGTTCCTGAGCGTCTCCACGTCCCCAGCGTCGATGGCTTGGACAGCCCGGTAAAAGGCTGGGTGCCCGGCGTCGCCGCGGTCGCGGCCTTGTGGCGGCAAGGATTCGCCCGCGCGCGGAATGGCCAGTGCCACCAGCTCGGGCGGGCGTTCGGGGTCGCCAAAATCATTGCCCACTGGGACGATCACGTACTGGCGTCCATCTGCCATATAGCTCATCAGCGCGCCGTAGGCATTACTGGGCAACTCGACGCGGCCGATTTCCCTGCCCGATGTCAGATCGTAGGCGCGTAAGTAGGCGTCGCGATCGACGAAGTAGTCCATACCAGCGTCGCTCAGGTCGTGCGGATCTTGCGAGGCAGCCAGCAGCAACTGGGGAGTGGTCAGCACGAAGGTGCGGTTGTCCCAGCCCATATCTGGCAGGTCGAGCCCCTTGAGCGCTGGGTGGTCAACAGGCCCCTTGCCCACCGTCGTCCGCCACAGGTGCTCGCCGGTGTTGAGGTCAATAGCGATGATGCTGCCATAAGGAGGCTTGACCAGCGGCAGACCCCGAGGGCCGAGGACGTGCTGGTTGTTGGTGGCGGAAAACGCCGAATGAGCTTCCGGGTCATCTACCCGATGCAATTGCACGGTGGTGATGGCCATGTGCGACGGCACGTACAGCACACCCGTGCGCGGGTCCGCAGCGCCGCCGGCCCAGTCGGCACCGCCCCATTGCCCAGGCACCACTAAAACCCCCTTCTCGGTCGGCGGCGCGTAGAGCGGACCGTAGTCATAGCGGGCGAGGATTTCCTTGGCTTCCTCGCGCAGTTCGGTCGTGAAGTCAATTAGGTCGTCTTCGCCAATGCCTTGGCGTTCAAATGGCGCAGGTTTGGTTGGAAAAGGCTGCGTCGGCGAGGTCTGCTCGCCCGGCACCTGCGACTGGGGCACCGGCCGTTCGACAATCGGCCAGATCGGCTCGCCGCTTTTGCGGTCAAACGCGAAGCAGAAGGCCTGCTTGGTCAGCACGGCAACGATCTGGCGCGGGCGACCTTCTACTTCCACATCGAGCAACACCGGAGGGGCCGGTGGATCGTAGTCCCACAGGCCGTGGTGGACTAGCTGATAGTGCCAGACCCGCTCGCCGGTCTCGGCATTCAGGCAGACAATCGACTCGCTGAAGAGATTGTCGCCCGGGCGCTCGCCGCCGTAGTAGTCATGGCTGGCCGTACTCACCGGCAAGTAGAGGTAGCCCAGCTCTTCATCGGCGGTCATTGAGGCCCAGACATTAGCCGCGCCATAGGTCTTCCAAGCGTCGCTTTCCCAAGTCTCGTTGCCGTATTCGCCCGCCTGCGGAATCGTGTGAAACTCCCAGACCTTGGCCCCCGTCCTGGCGTCGAAAGCCTGCACATCGCCGGGAGGCGTGTACTCAGCCGGAGGCCGGCCGCGCCAGTCGCCAATGGCCGAACCGACTGCGACCACGTCCCGGCAGATCACGGGCGGGGCAGTCACGCCATAGTTCCAGCGATCGCCATCGGTCAGTGGGCGACGCAGAGACGCGCCCAAGTCAACCCGGCCATCTTGGCCAAACGCCGGGTCTGGAAGGCCGGTCTTGGCATCAATGGAGTACAAATAGGCGGTTGAAGTGGCGAGAAAAATCCGCTCGACTTCGCCGTCGGTCCAGTAGCTTGCGCCGCGCAGGTTGCCCAAGAAGCGAGGCTCAATGCGCCAAGCTTCTGGATCAAACGTCCACAGTTCCTCGCCGCTAGCTCCATTGAGGGCGACGAGGATATTGAACGGTGAGGCGTAGTAAAGCACCCCATTGACGGCGATCGGCGTACCGCGGTGCTCGTCAAAGTCTAGGTCGCGATCGGCCGTCTCGTATATCTGCTGATCGGGTGGGCGAAAGCGCCACACGACGCGCAATTGGTCGAAGTTATCCGGGCTAATCTGGGCGGCGGGTGAGTACTTGGTCCCGCCCAAATCCGAGGTGTAATAAGGCCAATCGACCGCTTGGGCCGAGGCTACTGCTACCAACATCAGCCAGACGATCAAGGTGCTGCAGGCGCGTTTATTCACTCGTTGCTCCTTTCCTTTTTGCGCGGTTTCTATAAGCGTCTTAAAACGGACGACGGGGCGTTGAACAGTGTCAAAACCCCGCCGTCTCTACTCTGGCCTCTGAATGCGTATATTATCCCATTCCTCCAACAAACGGATGCCCCTATGCCTATCACCCGCCCTATCGACACCTTGGTCCTCGGCGGCGGCATGGCCGGCACTTTTGCCGCGCTCGCCGCCAAAACGCCCGCTACCACCGTTGCCATTGTCGAGCCAGCCAATGTCTTGGGAGGCCAAGGCACGGCCGGGGGCGTCGCTGGTTTTTGCGGCGACAGCCAGCGCGTCAACGCTCCTTTTGCCCGCCTCGTCGAGACCTTGGCCCAGCACGAGCTCATCGCCGAGTACGACCCACTCGCCGACCGCCGCGCGTACGACTTGGAATTATGCGCCTTCTTTTTGCAAGAAATGGTCGCCGCAGCCGGCGTCGAAATCCTCTTCCACGCCCGCGCCTTGACAGCGCAACGCACCGGTGGGCACATCGCCTCGGTCGAGGTTGCCTGTGCCTCTGACCGCATCGAGTTCCGGCCCGGCATGGTCGTCGATGCCACCGGAGACTGCGCCCTAGCCCACGCGGCCGGGTTTGCGACCATCCACGAAGAGGCCAACAAACAACTGCCCATGAGCCTCTACTTTGTGCTGTGGGATACTGGCCGACCCGTCACTCCCTTCTTGCCGCCTGACTGCCCGACTTGGGACGACGACGAGTCCCTGCCCATGACCACCTTGCACGTCTTCCCCTCCGGCAAGGTCGAAGTCAAGATGAAGGTCGTGGGGTTTGACGCGGCCGATGGCCAGAGCCTGTCCCGCGCCGAATTATATGCGCGGCGGCAGATGATGGGCCTGATTTACTACTTGCAGACCAAGGGCTACGCCGGTACCCGGCTCGACACCCACGTCCTCGCCTCGGTCTCCCGGCACATCGGTGCCCGCGAGGGACGACGCATTGTCGGCGAATATCTCCTGACCGAGGAGGACGTCACCCATGCCTGCACGTTCCCCGACGCCGTGGCAGTGGGCACCTACCACCTCGACTACCACTGGCCCGACCGGGTCGAGCGCGCCGGCACGGGCATTACCACCATGGTCGAGCCGTATCACATCCCACTGCGGAGCCTAGTGCCCAAAGGGGCTGCTAATCTGCTAGTGGCCGGGCGCTCGGCCTCGGGCGACCAGATGGCCATGAGTTCCTTCCGCATCCAAGCGACCTGCACCCAAATGGGCTTTGCGGCCGGCACGGCGGCGCGGATCTGCCAGCGCGAGGGGCGCGACTTGCAGGACGCGCCCCTCGCCGCAATCCAGCAAGCCATTGAAACCGACGGCCAGTCGCTCGATCTGTCCGCGTACGGCGACTACCTGCGCCACTTAATCCACATCCGCGAGCACCTCTTTGCCGACGACCGGCCCTTCGCCCAGTGCCACGCCTCAACCTTGGTGCAGCTCAAAAACGGCGCGTTTCTCGCCGCGTGGTTTGGCGGCACCCACGAGGGCCAAGCGGATGTCGGGATCTGGGGAGCTGTGCGCCGACACGGGCGTTGGTCGGCCCCGCGCACCTTGGCCAAGGTGCGCGACTGCGCCCACTGGAATCCAGTGCTCCACGCCAGCGGCGACGGCCGCGTCTATCTGTTCTTCAAGGTGGGCGAGCGGATAGCCGATTGGGAAACTTGGGTGATAGAATCGACCGACGAGGGCCAAACTTGGACCGAGCCTCGGGCACTAGTGCCGGGCGACCGGGGCGGGCGCGGGCCAGTCAAAAACAAGCTCCTCGTGCTCGCCGACGGCACGTGGCTAGCCGGGGCCTCGCTGGAAAAGGAAGGGTGGGAGGTCTTTGTCGATCGCAGCGCGGACCGCGGCGCAACTTGGCAGGCGACCGATCTCATAGCATGCGACCGCTCGCTCTTTACCGGCCGCGGCGCAATCCAACCGGCGCTTTGGGAATCGGCTCCGGGGCAGGTACATATGCTGGTCCGCACCACCTGCGGGCGAATCGGTCGCAGCGACTCCGCGGACGGAGGGCGAACTTGGTCGCCGCTCTATCCAACGGACCTGCCCAACAACAATAGCGGCCTCGACGTAGCTCGCCTCCACGACGGCACCCTCGCCCTCGTCTGCAACCCGGTGGAGCGCACGCGCACCCCGCTCTCGATCCTACTCTCATCGGACAATGGACAGACGTGGCTGCGCCGCTTGGACTTAGAAACCGCCGACGGCGAGTACTCCTATCCGGCGATCATCCCGACCCAAGTCGGCATGGCCATTACCTATACGTGGAAACGCGAGCGGATCGCCTTCTGGCACGGGTCAGTGGAACAAGTGCCTAATACCGACTAGCATCATGCCGCATGTCGGCGATTTTCGTCTGGTCCTAGGGATTTTTCGCCCTTTATCCGTTGTCTGGTATCGCTGACGGGGACTTTTGGGCTTGTCCGGTAGCTTGTCCGGTAGCTTGTCCGGTAGTCACGGTAGCATCACCAGATCGTCATCCAGACCGTGCCGTAGGGTATCTAAACGGGGCGATAGGGACGCCACCTGCTCGGCTGAAATATGGACCAATCGGAATGGAAAGATGCTTGGACTGTCAAGCAGATCTCTAATGGCGGCGGCCCTATGCGCACGGGAGTGGAGAGACGCCTCCACCATCCAGGCGATAAGCCTAGGTTCCTCAACTGAGTACTGTTCCCCTTGGGCATAGACACCCTTGTCCCCCGTCTCGTTCAAAACTCCCCAATCGATGAATGATCGAAGCACACGCTGGGCAGCATGTGATGCAGCTTCGCGCTCTCCGTATTGCTCCTTGACCCGTCGCTGAATATGGGCTGAGGCGGCTGTGCCCTGTAGGCGTAGAAGCCTACCAGTATCAGCAGCGATTGCACCCCAAAACGGATAGACTGCCAAGACCATGCCCCAGTGAATAACAATGCGTTTTTTACGAGGTAGCCTCTGGAAGATGTCCAAGCCATCGTCCCGTAGCGTCTCTAATTCACGCGGTACGGTCAACCAAGTCTTCAACAGGATGGAAATCATTTTCTCCCTACCACCCCTGACGACCTGACTGCCTACTGAGACCTTATCTTCTAGAAGAGCTTGCAGAGAGTCATTGATGGCAGTCTTATCGTTTCCAGCCAGTATCATATTGGCTGTATGCTCGAACCACTCAAGTCGGATACGTTGGCTAAAGCCAATCTGGGCTTTCCGGCCGTTCACGGGTCCCTCCTGTCGATCTGCACAAAGGGGACAATGAGTTCTTCAAGCGATGCGCCACCATGCCCGACAAGGCTTTCACCCTCACGGACGAATGCAGAACGGCTAGGAGCTAGCAGGGGTAAATAATCTTCCGGCAGCCCAAACGGCGGCCATTCCAAAGCGTCAAGGAATTGCTCTTTGACTCGGCTCCGCAGCACTGAATCGGAGTATACCCGTGCCCGTTCACCACGCTGGTCTGCAACTGCGCCCTCGGTAGGTCGCCCGCATCCGGCGGCTTCGATGTTCCCATGATCCGAAGACAGGTGGACGCAGAATCCATTATCCAGTAATAGGTCAATGAGATTCGCCATAAACGGCTGATTGGCCCACTGTCGGACCTGATTGTGCATTCCGGCAGTGCCAAGTTCCATGCCGTGCATGATTCTATCTACTTTGTCAACAACCAAACCGACGACGCGCATCCGTGGCCGGGCAATCATCTCCTCTACGCAATCCAGTGCGCCGTCCCCAAGCCCTTTGTCATATCCGACTTCTTGCGGTGCCAGCCCTTGGTCGGCCCAAAATTTCGTCCATAAGACTGGCTCCTTGTTCGTGGTGTCAATACTATCCGGAAAGTAGATAGGCGGCCCGCCGGTAAAGGCTGCTTGACGCGAGACCGAGGTGATAGTGGGTATCCAAGCGAACACCGCGTGCTCTCGGAAACGGTATTCGGGGCGTTGCTTGGCAAGCTCCTTGCGGGTGACGATCCACTGATCTAGTGAAAGACCATCTACTAGGACGAACGCCACCTTGTGTTCCGTGTCATCCTTGACATGCCTAGCAAGGAAACGGGGAATGTGATGCAGCATGACTGGCGGAACTGGCGGGAGACTGCTCAATCCTGCATAGCGGTTTGCCAGCCAAGATACAAGTGCATCGTCAATTCGTGCTTGCAACGTCTCTATTTTTTGACGTATAGGCTCTGGCAGCATCGCATCCGATTCCAGAGACAAGGCCACTAGTTCTGCCCAAGTCTTGGCAAAGTGGAACCAATCGTCGTGTCGTGCATCCTCTTGCGGAATAGTGGAATCCAAAGTGCAGAGAAGGCCATCCACGCGGCGCTCTCGGTCCGCCTGCTCATCCCTTCGGATGCCAATAACAAGCCAAGGCTTTGACAACGATTCGGCCTGTTCGTATGGAACGGCTTCGAGTAGCCCTTCGAGAAACAGGTTGTCGATATAGATACGAATATCGTCGTGATCGAATGGCAAATCTGTAGGGCCGGAAAACTCTAAAGCATAAGGTCCCGTGCGCTCCCGAACGCCGAGACCTTCTTCGCTCGCTGCCCGGTCGAGAAAAAGGGGCCAGCGTTCCTGGAGAAAAGCGAAAAATGCCTGCCGGTCTGAAATGATCGTTTCGAGTGGCCAGTCTTCAAATCCATGCTGCTGGCGGAGCAACTGGACAAACCGCTTGTCTAATAAGGCCGGAATCCGCTGTTCCCTGTGGTGGCGACGCAGCAGCACGCGCAACAAATCGGATGGTTCTTTGATGAATTCAGGCGCAATATCGAAGACATGCCGCAGGACAAATTTTATGGTCGCATTGTCTCCCAGCGTTTCGGACGCGTACTGCTCTTGGGCATCGTCCAGCGCGTCTAAGTCTCGCCGGTCCAAGGTGGCCACAACTGGATAGCTCAGGTTGGGAAAAATCTCGCCCAAACTAAACGATAGCCGACGACCCGCTTGGAGCAGGTCGTATGGCAAGCAGTTGAGGTCACGGGCATCGGAGTGCAGTACGACCACCAGTTCTGTCTGCTCGCCTCGATCCCAGCGGGAACGAAACTTGGTCTCGTAGGCATACCGAAAGGCGATGTGATCCTCGAACGGAATCAGTTCAAATCTCCGCTCACGAATGCCCGCGAGAATGCCTTCTTCCAAAAGTAGCCCGTCAGGGTCGGCGACCAGTGTCAGACGGGCTACGTTAGGCGTGAATTCGCGGAGGATCTGTTCGCGCCAGTTACTCATGGAAACTTCCCTCAACCCGGCTGACGAGCAGGGTCGTCATCTCCGAAATTGTATGTTTGTTCTCCCAAACGGGTGACCGCTTGGTCGTACCACATGAGGAGCTTAGAATCCTCTTGGAGTACCGTCTCCGGAATTTTCTCTGCGACAGCTTTTATAGTAGAGTAGTCGCGCTCCTGCCATGCTTCTTTGAATCCGGCCCTAATAGCCTCAAGACGAAACACCTTCAGGAGTTTCTGTCGGGAATTCCGGTACTCTTCAAATTCTTGTATTAGGGTTCGTTCGCGTATCTTCTCTAGGTCATTGGCCTTGTTCGGGTCGGGTACATACCAGCGATCCTTGGCCCTAGCCTTGAGCAATGGGTTGTCCTTGGCTAAGTTGCGAAGTTCCCTAAAGTTCGATGAAAGATAGCTATGAATTTGGCTGGGCACATCGCCCTTGCCGTCGTAGGGCAGGAAGTTCTCTCCAAGCAATACGGAAAGCTCCAAAACCTTTTCATGCTTCTGCCAACCCCCGATTTCTTTCAAAAACTGCGGATGGATATCTTGGAAGGTCTGAGGCTTTTTAGTAAGCTGCTGCTTGAGCCATTGGATGGCCGATTCCTCGTCAGAAACGAAAAGTTGAAGCTGGAGAATCTCCTTGACCGTCATTCGCTTCTTATCGTACTCGGCAGCTTGGTTAGGCAGAAAATACATTCCGTCACGTAGAGGAAATCGCTGTTCCAGACCGGCGTAAAACTCGGCAGCGGATAAGGGGACCGTCTCACCACGCCGGACGTGAAAGGCTACCATGCGGTCGAAAAGTAGGAAGTGCTGACGCTCAGCTATAACTTCAGACTGACCGTTCGTTGATACGAATACAGGGAGTTGCTTTAGGTGGGTTCGAACAAAATCCCAGACGCCTTCCTCTGTCTTAGCATTCAACTTGAATCGGTCTTCGAGACCACCGTTAGGTTTGTATACAGAAATGATGAGGTCCCGTTTGACAGTGCTTGCACTTGTAACTTGCTGAAAAGAAAACTGTCTTTTATCAAGAATGCGAACATCTGCAATCACGAAACCAGCATTCTGCAAAGCTTCTTGAATAGAATTCCATACACTGTTTTTTGAGTTATGGAATTCCACCGTCATCCATCGACCAGGCTTAAGTATACGGTAATACTCCTCAAAACATCGCTGTATTAGTACTCGGTAATCATGCAGTCTCTTACTCTTTACCCGGTCGATAATAGCTTCTGGTTTTGAGTTGGTTAGGACTCCAAACCATGTCTCGACAAAGAAGTTCAGGTCGGAGTAGTAGATATTCTCCCCAAAAGGAGGATCTGTGAATATATAGTCAATACTTGAGTCGGGAATACGGCAATTCGTTGCTGATACCGTCTCAATGTAGCTAGCCCCTTCGATAGGAGTATAGTCAGAGAAGGCCGATACAATTCGCTTTATCTTGTTCTTGTACGCTGTAAATACAGAAGCTTCACTCAATACTTGAGGGATATAATATACTCCGGCAAGGGGATTGTAAGGAAAAGAAACATTTGGCCTGAAACGATTTCTAACGGATAGATTAACAAAGTGGCTATCTATCCAAAATTTTATTGCGTTTCTCAATCGTGTGTCAGGGATATCAGAAGCCTTCTGCCAGAATGCAGCCAATACTTGTTGTACACGGGGTAAAAAGAAGTGATGTATGTGTGTGATAGCCGACGGTTTCATACGGCCAACACGAGTCATTTGCATGTCTGGAAGCTCTGATATTGGAATTTCTTGAGGAAGAGGCTGATCAAAAATTTCTTTAAGAAGTCGAATATCTTCATCGTCAGGTTTCTTTTCGTATCGTGTCCTTCCAATACTGTAATTAATTAGCATCGGGACACGTTTTGGAGTTTTAACCATTTTTCCTAACGCATTATCAAATCGAGTCTCGTAAAGTACCTCTAAATCGCTCTTGGTTAGAATGGTTTGACAATGAGGGCAAGGAAATTCCTCTAGCACTTTTCTTGTTTCAGACTCCAAAACAGCATCCATGAAGATAATTTCACGCCCACACTCTGAGCAGGAGCACATCTCACTCCATACCGTGTAGTTGATAGTTCCCTTTCTTTTGTTTTTTATATGAGTTGTCTCATACATCCAGCCAAACTTTTCTTCTGTCTCATTGAGAATTCGGTTGGCGGTTGTTTCGAATCGCTCAATATCCGCTGGTGTGTTTAGATTATAGGAGATAAATGTAGCCGCAGGAGAAAGATCGCTAAGAAGTGCATGACGAGTACCTACCTGTGCAAAGGACATAAGCGATGTCTTACCTCCAGATTCACGCTGTTGCTGACATATCGTCTTACCATCACTTTCAATGTGATACCCAAGAGACTGTATAGAAACTTTGTCACCACAGAGCTGTGCAGCTATACCGGCCATACCTGTTCCACAGAATCCATCGAATACAATATCTCCAGGATTGGTATAGTGCAGTATATACCTCATGATTGCCTTATGGGGTACCTTAGTGTGATATGAATGAACCTTGTATATAGAGTCACTCTTCCCCTCACTAATATCTGATGCAAATGGCTCCCGATGATAATCATCAGTTTCTGGGCTATAAGACTCTCCGTAGTGCTTAACGAAATCCTCAATGAACGGATTCGGGCAAGCTGTATAATACGGCGGATCCGACAGGGCTAGGATGTCCTCGTCTTCGCCAATCGGGAATCCCTCGATCTTGCGGAACTCCGGGTCCTTGAGCTTATCGCACAGCTTCCCCAAGAAATACTCTCGGCGTTTCTCGTCGCTCTCGAAGCTCATACCCAAGCATTCCACAGGCCCCTGCGACTTAGCGGAAGAATCCAAGTTCGATAGATTCTTTTTATTATAGTTGTCAGCCATTCTTATCCTATTTTTAAGTCAACATGTCCAGTGAACAAGTTACTGCTCTTAGTCCATACTTGTACACTACACAAGTGAGCTTTCTCAGTGACCAAATTTTTTGCCGTACAGGTCCGACTCATTTGCTCTCTCCACTTTCAGCATCAGCCTTCCACGAGATCAAAAGCCCTAATCCAGCCTCCGTCACCACATAGGCTTGGTTCGGGTGGTTTATCTCGTCCGGGTGTGTCATGCGAATCAGTTTGGCTCGGATAAGTGGTTCTAGGTGGTTCCGTCGAAAGAAGGTGCGATGAGTAAGTCCGATCTCTCGCATGAGGTCGGCCTGTTTTCGGGAAACCTCACAAAGTTCGATAATCTTTCGTTGGTGGTCAGTCAGGTTGGTCAACAGAGGAGTGACCAAGTTCTCCTCAAGGTTGCCAGGTTGGTCACTGACCAAGTTCTCCTCAAGGTCGCCAGGTTGGTCAGTAGCTTGGTCAATAGAGAGTAATGGTTTCTTCAAATGTTCTACTACATCCCAGACACCTACTTTAACTTCACGCAGTAAGGCCATCGTCACCAATCGGTTGAGTACTGCTCTGGCCTCTCGATTTCCAGCTCCGATGACCGCCTTCGTGTCTGTGAGAGTGATTTCATCTGATCGACAGGCATGAGCAAAAACCGATGCTCCCTGTTCAGACAGACTCACCCCCAATTGGGCCTGAAAAATTTTTTGACGTTCAGTAAGTAAGGGTTCTTTGAATAGAACAAGCTCGAATACCTTCTTGGCCTTGTCATTCCTGATATCAGGAAGGATATATCCAAGTTGCCGCCAGTTTCCAAAAATGGAACGTATCCCAGTCCCCGCCTGATCGCTCAGACCGATTCTGCGAAAGGCACCTATGATGGCCGGATTGCGGACTTCCTTTTCTGTTGGTTCCAAAAGCTGGTCCACAGTGTCAAAGGCGTCCCCCGGATTCCAGAATACAGTCCGATCCGAGAATATCTTGATAATGGGTTTGCGTGTATGATCACCGTAATCTTGGTGGATCAAAAGATTGATAGCAGCTTCGCGGAACGAGATGTAATCGGGCGGGGCATCGTGACGGCGTAAGGTTGTACTGTCGATGGAAAATGGCCTCTCTGCCAAGCGCATGTACTTTTCCACTATAACCTGCCAAGCTTGGATGATATTCTCTTCAACCACAATCCGGTCGTGCCAACGATTTTCCGGTGACCATTGTTCAAAAGGAACATCAATTCTCTGGTAATCCACAACCCCCCGAGGAAGGACCTGACGAACGTAGAGCCCTTTACCGAATAACAAAACAGCCGCACGAGTGGGGATAAGTGAATCTTCCGACTCGACAACAAATCCCCATTCGTTGAGAAACTCAATATCGCTCAAATTTGCATGGCGATTATCTTCTTTTTCCTGAAATAGGCGTCGATACCAAGCAACGCTCTGCTTATCAAAGAAATCCTCCCCATCAATATTTCCGAGGTGTTCTCCATCATAGGTTGTATCAGACGCATCTCGAAGAAATCGTCCGATCTCAACCGCAGTGCAACGCTCGTCTCCGGCCCCTCGACGGATGAAGGATTGGCGAATGTCGTCGTTCAAGTAGATGGGCTTTTCCTTCCGTTGCGCTTCCGGAATATGGAAAACGAGGAGTGTCTTTCCTTCATGCTCAAAAGCCTCCTCCTGAACATTAATGACCCGATTCAGCTTGCCCCTAGCCCGGATACAACTCAGGAAATCGTTCTGGACTTTATCGACCTTGATTACGCCGACAATCTCAAGTTTTCCCTCGGTATCTTTTACGCCGAAGACCAGATACCCTCCCGCCGTATTAGAAAAAGCGGAAACGGTCTTATAAGCATCCTCAGGAACGCCTCTTTGAGCTCTCTTGCACTCAACATCGTTCCACTCATATTTGCTGATCTTAGCGATTAGTTCGTCTTTAGTCATAATTCATACCCCTTGCGTTTCACTCCAACACAATCCGCACCTTATCCGGCTTTTTTCCTTTCGTGAGTTCTTCCAAATAGCTCTCAAACCGCTTCTTCATTTCCACTGGCGTTACCGGTGAACCACCGGAAAGCAGGGCAGCACGCAAGTTATCAGTCTTGACCAGAACCTTCTGAAGCCCGGAAAACACTTCACCCAAGGCGTGGATGAAGGCTTGGTCGAACTCGTCCGGCAGGGCCTGCTTCTCAATAAAGCCGTTCACCAGCTTTTTGGGTTCGGGCTTGAGCAGGTCCAGATTGGCCTCATCCAGGTTGGTCAGCAGCGTCTGGGTCCAGCTAGCCAACAGCGTGTCCAGTTCATAGTCCAAATTGTCCAGCACCTTTTCCACAGGTTCGGGCTCGAGTTCTATGCTTGGTTTGAAGCCACAATGCGGACAGACAGGCGCGGCGGCCATCTCTTGTTCTATGAGAGCAAAGCAACTCTCCAATCCAGCTAGTCGGTCTTGAAAGTCGGTAAGATGCTGGCGCGGCATCAACTCAATGGTGGATAGCTTCTGTAGCACCTTGAGCCGCTCGTCACTCATCAGTTCGATCTTGCGATTGTCCCCGTTCACGCCAAGCCGCGCCTTAGCATGTAACCCTAAGTATATCTGTAGATATTCCGTCTTGAGGTCAGCTAATTTGCGCTGGGCCTGCTGGCGGAAGTCCGCGCCCCGCTTGGCCGAATCACCAAGCTGAGAAAGAACCTCGTCACGCGCCTCTTTCGTCTTGTTCACCCATTCGTTTCCCGCAGGCAGCACTGCCTCGGCGGTGGAGAGAAAAGACGCAGTAGTGCCTAGATCAGCCACTAGTCCTTGGAGGGATTCGAGATCAGCTAGGGAATCGAGTCCCTCCCGATGGGATGCGACCTCCTGCGCGTCGTAGCGGAAATTCTTGAGTTTGCCGGGCGAGGTATAGACCTGGAGCGTTTCTAAGAAAGTCTTGGTCTCATCGAGCTGGGTGCGGAATTTTTGGGTCTCTTCCTCGGCCAACAGATTCTGGCCCCAAAAGATCAGACCGCTTTGCAGACTCTGCTGCAGGAGCACCAGCTTTTCCACCGATTCGGAAATGGCTGTCTGCAACTGTCGGACCGGGTCTTCCTCGTTCTGGGTGATTAGCTGTGCCAAGCCGGGCGTGAGACCGAGCAGTTCAAACAGGGCCTTGAGGCCCGGCAGATTCCAGTCTTTGGGCCGTTCAATGTGTTTGAACTCCGCGAGTTCGTCCACACCAGTCCCTGCCAATTGCGGCAGGCCGGTGGCGTCGAACTTCTTACCCGGAATGGCGAGAACCAAATCGCCAGAATAGACCAACGCAGATAGAACCACAGCAACCCATTCAGGCTCCAGACGCTGACGGTCCTTGTCCATGTACTCCACCCCCTTGTCGTCCTGAATCAATTCGGAGCGATTGACCACTTGGCCATGGCCCTTCTTTTCGAGCAGCCTGAGGATGTGTTTAGCGTACTTGGACTTGTCAGGATCGAGGCGCTCGCCGTCGAGTAGTTGTAGGGCATCTAGTACTGCTGTCGCCTGCTTAGTTCGGTTTGGGCCGGCGATGGCCCTCAATGCGTCTTGGGCAGCTTGGCCCCGGTTGGCTCCGGTGATGAGCACCGAGAAAGAGGGATAGTCAGGTGCCTGATCCTCAAAGTGCGCTTCCAGACAAATGCCGGCGGTAGTGTTGACCAAGTCGCGAAAATTGATGCGCTCATGGGAGCCGATGCCGGATAGTTCCCAGATCGATCTGCCCTTGGCCCATTCGGGAAGCGACTTGGTGCGTCCCTGATATGTGACCTCAAAAGCATCGGTCATGTGCTTTTGTAGCCACTGCACCAAATCCCGCAGAAAATGGGATGACTTGGACTCGTAGGTGGACTTGGCGTGCCCTGATGAAGTGGAAGCTAAGTCCAGGGACGCGGCGTAGTTCCCGAGTGCCGTGCGGAACTCGCTGTCCATATTGGTATTGGAGAGCCGCAAGAACAACTCGTCGGAGGTCTTTTCATCCTTGAAATACGGCGCATCAAAGGGCTGAATGAAATAAAGATAAAAGTCCCGTGGTGGGATGGCGGTGGAGCGTTCGTTGGGCGCGCCGAAGAAAAGATACCCCTGTCGTGCTGCCTTCCGCTTCAGCCACTCCAGCTCGTGCTGCCAGATCTTGTAGCCAGTGACGTAGGTCTGATCCGTACACTCCATGACCCGTCTCAGAGCCTCGTAGTAGTAACGGTCTAACTGGGAGGCGTCGAGACTCTCGGCACGCCTCTCGATTAGCGCGTCAAAGTCGTCGGTCTTCTTCAGGTCGAGATAAAACTGCCGGTTATCCGAGTTCGATGAGATGAATTGACCGTTGACCGTCTTGTGAATTTCCCGGAGAACGGTCTCCACTTGCGAGAGCAGATCGTCGGCCGGATCACCGCCCAACTCCTCAATACCCGGTTGATATAAGCAAAGTCCGTCCCGCAGCTCCTCGGCTGTTGCGCCTAGAGTGGAGTAGATGTCGCCGGTAGTAAGCCGGTGTACCGAAAGGGCATGGATGAGCCGCAGCGCCATGGGCTTATAGGCCGGACGCGTGAACGCCTGCTCGATGCGGGACTCCAGCACTTGGCTACAGTCAATGACCGCCTTAATGTCCGGTACGGCGCGAAACGAGGGGTTCTCGTGGAGGTTGGTCCAGTAGGTGTCGTAAGCAATAAGCCCAGGCCGGTCGTCTGGCATGTTCTGATTGAGCATTTTCTTCATAGCCAGAGAAAGTGTCTTCAATACCTCGCGCTTCTCCACGGCGCTCACCCGCTCAAAGGTATCTATATAATCGGGATGCACCGGAAAGAGACGGACGAACTCATCCATGCGCTCGTTCATCTGGCCATAAAATTTGCTGAAGGGCGTGAGGTATTCGCGTATTTTAACCTGTTGTTCGCCTGTCTTCTTGAGCAACCGCTCCGCCACCACGAACTTGACGTCTCTGCGGGCAATGAGCACTTGCTCGAACCGATCCTGCACGCGGCGGATGCTGTCGGCCACGAAGGAAAAGCGAGGACTATCGAAGATGGCTTCTTGGACGCCAGCCATGAAGCGGAAGCGCAGGTCTTTACAAACCTCGCCGATCTCACGGAGGAAGCTCAGATCCAAGACGAGTTCTTGGTCTCTGCGGGTACGCAGATAGTCGAGCAATTCGTCCACCACGAGTAGCAGACCATGGTCTGGAAACTCTTGGTGGAACACGCTCATCATCTCTTCAAAGGAATGTTTGTTGCCGGCTACCTGGTCGGTGGAGGGGAAGTTGTAGCTTATTCCCAGCGCACCAAGCTGCTCTTCCAGTTCCGCCACGAGGATGTCTCGCAGGGACATAGTGGTGGCTCCGATCTCGGTACGGACCACCTTAAATCGGCCACTGATTTTTCCGGCAACAGCCGCCACATCGGCGTTGTTGAGGCTGGTGGCAAGGTCGGGATTCTCCGCAAGCGCAGAGATCACCGACATGAGGTGGGATTTACCCGTGCCGTAGTTACCCACCACCAGAAGCCCCTTGTTGTCAGTGGGCTGCTCGAATTGCAACTGGGGAAAAACCAAGCCCGTCAGCTTTTCCGCCATCTCCTCGGATATGACGTAAGTCTCGACAAGTCGCCGGGCCGCAGTGGCTTCGTCAGCGTCCCGTAGCTGGACCACAGACTCAATGGGTTCAAACTGAATCAGATCCCCATATTTCATCGCATCTGCTCTCTTGCAGTGAAATCTGTTGGTTTCATGTCGTCATCTCTGGGCTTACTACCAGAAAATCACGCATCGGATAGCGTCTGTATTCCGGGTGCCCCGGAGCGGCATAGGTCAAATGATCGTCAACGATGGTGCTGTTCCATGCGGCCACTACGGTCTTATTGCGAGAAAGTCCTTGGAGTAGCCGAAGCGGGTCCTGTTGCAAGTTAATGTCGAATATGACTTCGATGTTGTCGAGTAGGATCGCCTCATCTCCCCCATCGCTGATAATCTCTTGAAGAAGACGCGGTAGCTGCAAGACCCGCTGGCGCTCGGTCAACTCCAGCATCCGGCGCGAAAGCTCAAGGTTGACATTCACCAAGGGCGCACCAGTGCGATTCTGCACATCCTGCAACGCGGTGGTTTTGCCTGCGCCTGCCGGTGCGACGACCAACACCAGCCGATTATAAAGACCGGCGGCCGGCCTAACCTTTTGCATAATCTGATCGGCAAGAGAGTCCGCCATCAGCTTTCTCCTGTGGATTTTTTCAATTTTCGTCTGGTTCTAAGGCTGCATGTCCTCGCCGCGCAGCAAAAAGGCGCGGATGTCGTAGCGGCCCGGACGTTCTACCGGCAAATCCCCCGCCTCGATCATCACTTCCAGCGGCGAAGCCATCGTCCGCAAAGGCAGCGCCGTCACCTCGTGTAACCGCGCCGACTCGTACGTGGCCATGATGATCTCCACGGCCGCCCGGCCATTCTCCGCTTGGCCGCGATGCTCGACCCTGTCTTCGATCCACTCCACGATCTCGCGCTGCTGTCCAACGCTGGGGTCCTCGCCCTCGCCCGACCGCTCTTCCCAAGTACCGGTCTTGCTGTTGAGTAGCCGCACCTTGCTCTCGTCGAGTTCAATGATGCCCTCCGAGCCGTAGAAGATCCCGCCTTGGTAATTGGGACCGGCTAATTCCTGCAAAAGTTGGCCAATAGCCCCGTTGTCAAATTGCACCACGCACAGACTGCGATCCTCAATGGGGATGTCGCGCTCAAAGCGCTCGGTCTTGCGCTCGACATTGCCCATCACCCACACGGCCTGCGGATCGCCCATCACATAGCGCATCATGTCCAACAGGTGCGAGCAATCGTTGAGCAAGCCCTGTCCGCCGCGCGCGTTGACCTGCCTCACCTCGCCGATAGCCCCTTCCGCCACCAGTTCCTTGGCCAAGGTCCACGCCGGATTGAAGCGGCGCTGATGGGCAATGGCCAGCTTGACGCGGTTGCGCCGGGCGGCGATGAGCATGTCGTCGCAATCGCCCAAACTGGTCGCCATGGGCTTTTCGCACAGCACGGCTTTGGGCTTGCGCGCACAAGCGGCAATGGTCATCGGCGCGTGCAACTTGTGCCAAGTGCAAATCGAGACGATATCGAGCATCTCGTTGTCGAGCATTTGGCGAAAATCCTCATAGCGTTCGGCGATCCCATGCCGGTCGCCGAAATCCTCCCGCGCCTCAGCCACTGGATCGGCCAGCGCCACCACCTCGACTTGGTCCACCCCGTTCCAGCCTTGCACGTGGTAGTTGGCGATGCTGCCACAGCCGATAATGCCCACTCGGTACTTTTCTGCCATGTCGTCTTCCTTTGTTGGAGGTTAGTTAATCCACTCGACAATCGCATCCTCACTCAGCCCCTCGGCCTCAACCATGAGCTGCGTTCCCTTGCCTGCCGCGCGATAGCATCGCCTAGCGACGCGCTCTGGAAAATGATCCCCTGCCCCATGCACCAACAGCCGCCCCGGCGCGCACAACGCCAGCGCCGTCCGCACATCGCCCAACGCGCGAATCCCTGGCGCAAAAAGCGCTCCACTCCACGCTTCGTCGTCTCCCAAATCGAGTCTACCCCAATCCACCGCAGTGCTGCCGACGTCACTAGCCAGCGCCCGCGCAAACAAACACCAGATGCCAGCTTCGCCCTGACCGACGAGGTGACGCTTGCCCACGCGCAGGTGCTGGTCCAGATAGGCCAAACCCGTGAGGATGTCCTGTACCCGGCAAGCCATTGTCGCCTGATTGTACGTGTGGTACAGGGGATCCATCTCGTCATGCCCCTCCCTCTCTGTCCCATCGGTCAGGAAGGGTGCGACGACCAGAACGGCCCCCCCAGCCTGCAACAAGCCCTGCGCCAGCGCACTCGGCTCATCGCCGCTCCAATTCGCATCAGCAATCAGCGTCGCTGGTACCTTGCCCTGGGGGCCTCGCGGAAGAAAAAACGCCGCGCGCACCCGCTCTCCACGCCCCACGCGCCCCAAAATTAGATTCTCGGCGACATAGCCCTCTTCCCGCCGAAATCCCAAGCTCTCGACTGCTACTTGAGGCGCGGCATCCACCCCGAGCAGACTCACCAGTGCCGGGCGCGTCTGCCATTGGAAGCGATGGATGCGGGCAGATGCCAACCGAGCTGCCAATTGCTTCTCGCTGCGAGCGATCACGGCGTCAAAGACCCCTTGCGAGTCGAGCGCATGGGTCGGTTTTTTACGCCCGCTGAACACCAGCAAATCCTCGTCCTGCTCCACGGTAAACGGCTGTTCTGAGACCCGTCCTTGCCCGCCGAGTAGGTGGCGCTTAAAAAACGCGTACACCCCCTCGCGGCTCGGTTGGTTGTAGTTGTGCGGAGCGTCTATCTGCACCTCGCTCACTTTGTCCCGTGCCCCGTAGAGGCCGTAGATCGCGCGCACCGCTGGAAACTCAACCTCTGGCGTGTTCGCCGTCCAATCGCCGGTACACGACACCATCAACAAGGGCCTCGGTGCCATGCAGCTCGCGATTTCCACATTGTTGATGTCCAGCCGCAGGTGGCCCTGATTCTCGCAGCGACAGCCGCCCTGCATAAAGGCCGAGACCATGTTGACGGGAGCCGCCGCTTTGATCCGCTCGTCAACCGCCATCAGCAAAAAGGTCTGCGTCCCCCCACCGGACGCGCCCGTGCAGCCTATGCGCTCGGCATCTACATCCTCCAGTGAGGTGAGAAAGTCAACTACGCGGATGCTGTTCCACAATTGCAAACTCAGCGCACCAATCCCCCACAGAGCCTCGCGCCGCCCCCCAATCTCCCGATGCACGAATTGGTCGCTGTCATTGTACCCAACCATATCGTACGAAAAGGCCACCATACCCTGCCGCGCAAAGTTGATACAGCGCCCAGCAATCGACCCCAACTCAGTGTTTTCGAGACGCCCGTGCTCCCAGTGGCCGTGTGGACAGGCAAGCCCAGGGAAAGGCCCCTCCCCCAGCGGCCGGTACAGATTGCCGCACACGAAGAATCCGGGCAAGCTCTCGAAAAAGACCTTTTCCACCGCATAGCCCTCCCGCTCAATCCGCCCAAAAACCTGCGCCTTGAGCGGCGTCTTCTCTGGCAGTGGCCACAATCCCGCGCAGACGAGAATGTGCCGACGGATCGCCGCCGCCCGCTGCTCCCACTCCGCCAGCGTCCGATAGCGGCGCAAGGCCCACGGCGTACTAACGTGTTTGGCCGCGCCCAGCCGTGTATCCATTTCCAAACTCCTTTTTGTTGGGAGAGGTAGGGTGCCACTGATAGATCCTCTTCATTATTAGCTGCCGCTCAGGAGAGCTTTTGCGTTGGACCGTTTTCACACCCAGTAGAGCCCGTGCCCCTGTTCGCCCGTGATCAGGTCGACGATCAGCCAAAAAGCGATAACGGCGAATTGACCGAGGATAAGCCCCAGAAAAAAAGGCCGCACGGCCTTGAGCACCCGGGGGCCGCCGTAGCGCGTCAGCACGGCCTTGAACAGCCACACTAAAAAGACACTGAACCAGATGTGGCGGGTCAGCATCATCTGCGAGACGGCAAAGCCTATGGGATGGATGGGGAAGGTCAGCAGATGACTGCGGATCCAGTAGAGGGCGGTCATGACCGCCCCGCCCAAAGCCATCAGGCCCAAGCCGCTGTAATCTGGTCCGGCCGGATCGCGCAGATAACTGGCCGCAAAGTCAACGGTGTAGCGGGGGCCGTTGAGAAAAAACCAAGTATTGGCGTTGTTGGCACCGCTCTCGTAGGCATAGTACAGGGTCGTCCACACCGATACGCCCAGACTCAGGACCACTGCCAGTATCATGCTGCCGAGGACCAAGCCTTTGTTGCGGATCGATTCGGTCAGCTTGAGGCCGTTGGCCGCCGCCGCCATGACAAAGGTGCGCACATCGCTCATCCACACTTGGCCGAAGGAAAGCACGCCGATGGTGCCCGGGGCACCCAGCACCTGGGTACCGAAAAAACTGCGGACCACCGTGGGGGTAATCAATTGAGCTCGGGTGGCGGCCAAGCCCGATTCGCAGAGAATGCGGGTGATGCCCAGAAAGGTGAGCGAAGCCATCAGCACAAAAGTGAGGGCGGCCCACCAAGGCACCCCGATGGCAATAAACCACCCGGTCATCAGCGCCAAGCCCAGAAACAGTTGCAGATAAACAGCCCTGGCCGAAAAGTCGGCGTTAGAGGCGGTTTTCGGACGCAGGGCCGCCTTCCAGCTCTGCCGCAGGTGCCGACGGGCGATCCACAGGGTGTGGCCCACCAAGGCCATGAGGGCACCGAACTGGACGAAGGCCATGATCGGGCCGCCATCGCTCTGCGTGTAGATATCGACGTCGAGGGTGCGGGTGAGGCCGATAACGCTGAAATAGCCTTTGATTACGTAGCCCAGCAAATAGAAAAACCAGACGCTGAGCGCCACTTCCTGGTGAATGAGGTAGGCAAAGCCCATCATGGGGAAACTGAGATTGATGGTCAGGTTCTCCATGCCGTGGAAAACGGGTACGCTGGTGTTGAGGACGATGCGGGGGAAGAAGTGGAAGTAAGCGTTGAGGCCGTTGAGCGAGGTGACGATGAAGGGGACGGCAAAGCCGCTCCACATCACCGGATTGCGAAAAAAGGAATTGAGGGCGCGACCGGGCTGCTGGGTGCCCATCACCAGGGGCAGTTGGGCCAGGGGATAGGCCAAGCGCTCGTATTCGATCCACTGGCGGCGGAAGAGAATGGCCAGCGCGATCATGACCATGTACAGGCCCAACAAGACTGGCAGCCAGTTCAGCAGGGGGCGGATCCAGGCCATCCAAGGAATGGGCTGGTCGCGGGCAATGCCCTCGTAAAAGCCGCGGATGACGTCCTCGCCTTGGGGCACCAGCCAGTGCGGCACAAAGGGATGAATGAGTTCGGCCCATTGGTTTTCAGGGGAGGCCATATAGGAAATCGCCGGCAGGATGGGAATCAGGTACAGGGTCAGCCCCATGGTGCATATAGAACAGGAAATGGCCGCCATCACATAGGCAATGGCCAGTTCCCCCGAAGACAGGGCTAGGTAGGGGAGGAAACGGCGCAGCAGACCATTGACGAACAGGGCGAGGAAAAACAGCAGGAAAACTGCGGCCGCGGTGGTAAAGTCAATAGTCAGGTAGGAACCGCGCACCACCAAGCTATTATAAGGCCCCCAAAAAGCGACTATAACGCTCAAGGCCGTCCCCGCGGACAAGGCCCAGAGCGGACGGACGGGAGCTGGGGTCAATGGATGGGTGTTGGCGACCACGACCCTACCAATTTGAGCGTCTTGCGCATACCATAGATATATCCAAGCAGACAATTAGAGCAAGAGGAATCGACCTTGATCAGCCCTCGGTTGCGGCCGCTGAATAGCCCCATGAAGGTTTTGATCACCGTGATTTTCATCTTGATGTCCTCCTCTTGAGGAAAAGTTGGTTGAGGGGTAATTACACCCTATTTTTTCGGCGAGTAGGATGCCGATGATCTAACCATAGATTCAACTCGGGGGAAAATGCAATTCGTCCAATTAACTCACGCCCAGCGCCACGCCTTTGAAGCCGACGGCTTTCTCATTGTCCCGCAAGCCATCGATGCCGCCACCGTGGCCTCCCTGACCAGAGCAAGCGACGGACGCTCTGTAACTCCCCGGTCTACTAGCCGGTAATAGGTGCTGAGAAAAGCAGGGGAAAAACCCATGCTCAGACAACCCTTCTGCCATTAATGTTGCCAGCGCTTCAAGAGGAGCAATAACATGACGGATGAGAAATCGGCCTTTTTGTTCATCGACGATGCGGTTATCGAAAGCCTCGACAACGTCGCAAAAGGGGTCGTACCCGCCAAGAAGGTTTCGCAACAACCACTGATCGAGAAAGATCAAGCCTATGAAGAGGAGTGGCTGATCGGTAGCTACATCAACGTCATGTACGACGACGACGAAAACATCTTCAAGATGTGGTACGGCGTGGGCCGAAAATTGAGCGACGCGCGCGGCGACCAAGCGGACGGACTGGCCTACGCCATCTCTCAAGACGGGATCCACTGGGAAAAACCCATCCTCAACCTCTTCGAGGACGGCGGCAGCAAAGAGAATAACTTGGTCTTTCCATTTTTCAGGTGGGGAGCTGGGACCGGCGTCATGAAAGACCCCATTGAAACCGATCCGGCCAAGCGCTACAAAATGCTCTTTATGTTCCAGAGCGGCGACATGATATTCGCCGGCATTGTCCAGCCGGTTTGCGTGGCGTATTCGGCCGACGGGATCCATTGGGACGTGCCCCGACACTGGCGCAATCCGGTCATTCCCGAGGGATCAGACACCCATCTGGTCGCTTATTGGGATGCCCAAATCCACCGCTACGTCGTCTATCTGCGGGGCCGGCCCAACGTGCGCATCATTTGCATGGCCGAGAGCAGTGACTTTGAAAACTGGACCTCGCGCCAGATCATCGTCGCCCCCGACGAACTCGATCCTCCCCAAGACCACGAGTTTTACGGCATGAGTTCACTGGCATACCGCGACTTTCGCATCGGCTTTCTGTCTGTGTTTCACACGCTCTACGAGGGGTGGATAGCCCAGAACCAGATCGAGGATTGGATGCCCACATGGATGAACCAGATGGACGTTCAGTTGACCTATTCAAAGGACGGCCGCACCTATCATCGAGCGGGCAACCGCGAACCCATTCTGCTCTGCGGCTCCCCGGGCAGCTATGATTGTGGATCTGTCTATCCCCCGCATGCCCCTTTTGTCATAGACGAGGAGATATGGGTCTATCACGGTGGCTCGAACGATCTGCACGGCGAGCCCCCGCGCGGCGGCGAGAAAACCCAGCGGGGAATCAATCTGGCGAAAATCGAAAAGGATCGACTGGTCTGTCTAAAGACGGACGCTCAGGGGGTCGTGACCACGGTGCCACTGAACATTGATCCCCATGCCTTGTGGATCAACGCCGATGCGAGCGGCGGCTCACTGCAAGTGGAACTGGTCGATCCGTTTGACCGGGTCGTGTCGGGTTTTGGCCGCGACGACTGCATACCCTTCTCGGGCAATGAAACAGAACACCAGATACAATGGAAAGGCGATGGACAAGACGCGGACGGGAGCAAAGAAGGCGGTCTCGAACAGAAGATGGTCTCACAGATGCGCGGAGGACTCAAGGTCAAAGTGTACCTGGACCGCGCTAAACTATTTGCCCTCTACGCTTCTTAGAAGCCGTTTTAAATCCCGGGTGTACCCCGAGCGCAAGTGAAAAGCGACAGTCGCCTTCAGAAAGTGCCGGATTCGCTAACTCCTCAAGCTCGCTCCCCAGCCCACGTTCAATGGACTCGATTGACGTGCGCAACATAGTGGCAAGAAAAAGATGACACAACACCCTTTCAACACTATCTTTCGAGATTCGGGAGCCACGCGCCCTCGCTCCTCATATCCGCCGCTTTTCCGCTCGGGACACATTGGGAATTTTACATAGCTTCTTACAGCGGCTGGCGCAGCACTATCCAGAATTTGTGGGGTGAACGTCGATGAAAGCAGCACGCTTCCTTTCTCTATTCTGGGTTTCTTCTTGGGTGATCGGTTTTTGGGCTGGCCCAGCCTCGGGTCTGACCATTTACCGGTTCGGCGGTGCAGATCGGCCCAAACCGCCTGAGGAAGGCCATGCCGGAGTGGACTTCAGACAATTGAGTTGGGCGGATTTCGATGCCGAACCTCACGGGACAGCTATTGACTTGGACGTGGATAGCACCGGTATCCAGCCTCTCAAGCGCAATCCAGACTTTAACATAGCACCCGGAATCAAAGAAAAAGGGGGCGAGTATTTAAGAGCCGATGTGAACTCAGCGGTGTGGGATGGCGACACGGGCACTTTCTGGCTGGCGGAACAGTATCTGTGCGCCAAACACCGCAGCGGCTCCGGGGCCTGCATCGATGTTTTCGGGCGGGCGGGCACGGCCAATATCTTCCTAGGCGGCCTCTACAACATCGATCGGATTCGGGTGATATCCGGGTTTACCGACCCGGGCCGCACCGTGGGCATCCTCCGCGTCCACATCGGCCCGCTGCCCATAGTCAACTACGGCATCGTCCCGCCGAAATCGCCCTATATTGTCGAAGTGCGAGACAACCGGGAGCAAATCCTCGACATTCCCATCCCACCGCACGAGGCAGTAGAGTTTGTCCAAGTGGCCTTGGCCGAGCACAACACAGACTGGGAAGTGAACGAAATAGAAGTTTACGCCAAGGGGTTCGTCAAACAGGCCACCTATATTTCCGATGTCATTGATTTCGAGCGGCCCATGGCTTGGGGAGATCTGCGCTGGTCCGGGGTGCAGGATCTCGGAGCCCAAGTCCTCATCCAGACCCGCAGCGGCCTAGACGACGATGCGGACGTGTTCTGGCGCTTCACTGGCCGCGGCGGCAAAATCGAGGTGGGTCGCGACGGCTACGACGATCTCAAACGCGACGAAAAGGCTGGCATCACCCACGACCTCGACCACTGGACCTTTTGGTCGGCCCCCTACGACTTTGCCGACAGCAGTGGCACGCCGGTGGTGTCGGCGAGTCCTAGACGCTATTTCCAGTTCAAGATCGACTTTCTGCCCCGTGAAGACGCCGGCGGCCGGGTGGGTTTCGTGGAGTTGCGCGCCTCCGAGCCGGTGGCGACGAACCTAGTGGGCGAGGTCTGGCCCGTCGAAGCAAAAGTAGGACAACAGTCGTCCTTCACCTATGCGTTGCGGCCGACCATCCACCCGGGCGATGCCGGCTTTGACCGCCTGGAAATTGAGACCTCTTCAATCATCAGCGCGGTGGAGGCCGTGCGCATTGGCGACGTGCCCGTGGCCTTTGCGGTGGAAGCCGAGGAGCCGCATCGGCTGGCAGTCAGTTTCCCGCGCCTTGAGGAGCGAGATTCGGGAACGCTGGTCGAGGTCGATTTCGCAGCACAGGTGCTGCGCTACGGAGCTATCTTTGCAGCGCAGGTGTCGAACAGCGGCCAGCCTTTGGAGGTGCCGCAGGGGGTCAATGCGGGGGACGCTACGGCCAAATACGAGGGCAACCGGGTGTCGGTGGTCACCGCCGCGCAGGAGCAGAAGCTATTACAGGTGCGGGTCGAGCCGGCCATTTTCACGCCCAATAACGATGGCCGCAACGACGAGGTGGGCATCCGTTACGACATCTTGGAGATTACGGACCGTGCGCAGGTGACGGTAGAAGTGTGGGATTTGTCAGGTCGTCGGGTGAGGCAGGTGTACGCGGGCGCAGATGGGATCGGCGAGTATGAGCGGGCGTGGGATGGTCGGGACGAGGCCGACAGCTTGGTGCCACCAGGGATTTATCTATATCGGATTTCGGTCGATGTCGATCGGGAAAAGGTCGAAAAAACCGGCGTCTTGTATGCCACGTACTGAAAACTGGCTTTACCAAGGGATGGCGTCGTACAGGAAATCCCCCGCTTCCCTATGCGCCCGACTATTGGGATGAAAATCCGTCGGGTGGACCCAGTAATCCCGTTCGTCCTTGCCAGCAAATTGCGCGAGGAGATCGACGTAGTGTATTCCCTCCTGTTGAGCAAATGACCCGAGCGTTTCGTGCACCTCTGATAGGGGATAGGCTTCGAGTTGGTAGAACACGGGGAAGACAACCAAAGAGAATTTAATACCCTTATCGGCGCAGGATTTCTTCATCCGGCTGAGCAACTGCCGGGTCAGTGTCCAACCTAGGTTGTCTTTGTAGAGTTGTCGGTACCATTCAATGGTATCTCGGGAGATCTGCTGCCTCTCCAACCGTGCGGCAAACCAACGCAGTGTATAGCTACTTCTCCCCGCCAGAAACCGGGCTGCCCCCGCATTGGAGCGCAAGTGCATAAAATCGGCCAGTTCCCTTTCCATCTCCAGCAGACGCCCAATCCTAAACGGATCGTTCAGAGTAAACGAATACACAACGCGCTCGACCCGCGTAAAGTATTCGACATAGCGCTCCATAGTCTTGGCGACCCGCTTGATATTCATGCCCGGCACACAGGCGTTGAAGAACTGATAGCGTTCCGCTGGCCGCTCCCGATTCAATCGAAGCTCCAAAATATGCGAGAAGCGCTCCGCAACCCGGACCCCCTGCCCAAAGCCAAAGGAATCGCCGATTACTAGGACGATTTTGTCCCTTTGCGCGTCGAATTCGGCCATCGGCCGCTCGCGCAGTTGCTCTTCGTTGCGGCGCATCTCAATGGCATTGGGCACTTTGATCGGCGCTAGATTGGCGAAGGTGGAATCATTGTTGGCATTGCCCAGATAGGTCAACTGCCCGTACGGATGCACTCGCCGCAGATCCCTGTCGGGAGTGCCCACAAAGTGCTCGTCGTAGCACCACAGATCGAGGTTGGGATCGTCGGTTTCGTAATAGACCAAGGGATAGATCCGCTCGGACCGAGCCAAGAGCCAAAAAGAGACTTCAATGGCGAGCGCGGTAACAGCCAAACTAGCAACGACCAACAGCAGCTTACCGCCAATCTCGATGCGATTCATTTGCAATGATTATTTGACGATAGTGTAGGAGGCCCGATCTGCATAGGGACCAATGAGTAAACCGATCGCCTAGCACGGCCAGAGCAGCGCCCGCTCTGCGTCAATGCGCGGATACAAGGTCTCTCCCGGAACAAAACGCCGTTCCTTAGACGCGATGATGTGGATGGATGCCCCGGCCCAATCCACCCATAAAATCCACGCGGCCCCAGCATCCTCGACGACGCGCACCACCCCCGGCACATGCCCTCCTTCAGGCGCGATGTCCTCCGGTCGAACGCCGAGCAGCATCTCGCCTGTCCCACTCAGCGCTGGCATTCGCTCGGCTTCGTTCGGACCAATCCACGCATCTCCGCGCCGCTGGACGCTGAGGATATTGATCGCAGGTTGCCCCAATTGGCGCGCCACTACCGGCGAGACCGGCTGGCGATAAATAGCCTCTGGGCTACCCTGCTGTAAAATCCGCCCCTCGGCCAGCACGGCAATGGAATCGCCCATGGACAGAGCCTCGGCTTGGTCGTGAGTCACGTAGATCGCCGGGATACCCAGCTCCTGCCGCAACAGGGCCAGCTCTAGGCGGAGGGACTCCCGCAGCTTGGCGTCCAAATTAGTCAGCGGCTCGTCAAAAAGAAACAGTCGCGGCCGCCGCACAATCGCCTGTCCAATGGCCACCCGCTGCATCTCCCCACCCGACAGACGAGCTGCCGGCCGATCGAGCAGCCGCTCAATCTTCAGTAGCTCGGCCGCCCAGCCGACGCGCTGATCCATCTCGTCGCTCGCCATCTGCCGACGCGGTGCCTTGAGCGGAAATTCCAAGTTGCGCCGCACGCTCCAGTCTGGATATAGGGCGAAGTGCTGGAAGACCAACGCAATATCGCGGTCGGCCGGCGGCCAATGCGTCACCTCCTCGCCGTCCATCTCGACTTGGCCCGCATCGGGCGCATCCAACCCAGCGACGATCCGCAGCAGCGTGGTCTTGCCCGCGCCGGTCGGCCCTAGCACCACCAGCATCTCGTCCGCTCCCAGCGACAGGTCAATGCCAGACAGAACCTCGGCCTTGCCAAAGCGCCGCGTCACTCCTTTCAGCTGCAACCAAGACATCTTAGAATGCGTTCGCTTCGTTGGAAACATCAACCGTGCGCAAGAAGCCGCTTAACTGAAGCGGCGGAACGGTCTTTGATTTCGATCAGAAGCGTATGTTGGGAAAGAATTGGGCCAAGCGCAAGCTATCGGTTGCGCCTAGCCGTTGGTCGTGCGGTCAACGCACTGGTAGAAAAGTAGCAAAGGAGCGGGCGCGGAGGTCGGCAGCATCCTCTGTGCCCGCTTAGGTTGGATCAATCGTCCAGATAGACCGGCGCGGGTAGCCCCTCAAGTGAGCAGAAGAACTCCAACTCCGCGTCGGCGACGGGTTTTGCGGCCGCTGGCGAGGACAGCACGTATGGATTCGCCGCGGAAAGATCAACCAAGTAGCCCAGATCGCTTAGCGCTTGCAGCGTTATCGCTGAAATTACAGGATCCAGTGCAAATGTTGACATAAGCTCACCGGATAGGGCGCTAGTGCGCCAATGTGTACCATCTCGTTCAGTTGGTACTTTTGCGCCTTGGTAATCTGTGCCACCGGCTTGATCAAAAGCCGCAATAGCTTTTGGCCCAGGAAAATGAGTATCACCATTCAGCTCGCGAAGCATTCCCTTGTTGAACCAGATAGTCCCGATTCCCAAGACGTGTGCCATTTCATGAAGTGCTGTATACCTCAGCCTCTGAAGGCTAAAGGTAGACCTTGTTTTAATTCCGATACAACCAATAAACGGCAATGAGTTTGAACCAAGCGCAACAGGCCCCCCAAAGCCACCGACTCCTTGATTAAAACGGGTTTCTCCAAACTTCACTACATAGATTCGCAGGCCCTCTATTCGTTCGCCAGCAGGTATATTCATCGAATGATCGCCACATGTTCCAGACCATGCATCTGAAAATGAGTAATCTGGAAGCTCAGTCTGTATAGCCGCCTCCCAACGCTTCGCAGCATCGTGCCATACCTCCTGCTCTTCCTCTGTGAAGCTATCAAGAAAGACCAAATCAATATTGAAGGAGCTTTCTGTCTCTGTGAATGTGAGTGTATAAAAAGGCGTAAAAGATACATCGACCCCACGGCGTTGCAACGCTGGAATATGTTTATCGATAGAGGCTTTACTTAACGGATTGGACAGAGCATCTAGTAGTTCCAAGTGGGGCAAGGCTACCAATGGCGATAAGTCGGAAACGCTATTCCATGAAAAATAGATCTCTCGTAGATTGGACAAATTTTTTAATAGAGTGAGATCTGAAACCCGATTTTCAGAAAAGTCTAAAGACTCTAAGTCGGCTAAGGTGCTCAACGGAATGAGATCTGAAACTCGATTATTAGCAACATATAACCATTTCAGGTTGGTTAGGGTGCCCAACGGAGTGAGATCTGAAACCCAATTATTAGCAACATATAACAATGTTAGGTTGGTTAGAGTGCCTAACGGAGTGAGATCTGAAACCTGATTATTTAAAAAATATAAATGCTCTAGGTTGGTTAGAGTGCTCAACGGAGTAAGATCTGAAACCCGATTATCACCAAAAGCTAAGAATTCCAGGTTGGTTAAGGCGGACAACGGGGCAAGGTCTGAAACCCGATTGCTATCAATGTTTACCCATGTCAGGTTCTTCGCTGTTTCTAAGCCTCTAAGGTCCGCAATCCCTAGATTTTTCATAGACAGCACCGTTAAATTATTCATATCAGCTTGAGTGATCGCCTCACCGGGATTCTTCCCTAGCGCTTGCTCTATAAATGTCCTCAAAGCAGGATCCGGGATAAGAATTCCATTAGGCAGCGAGGGGTCGGACGTGTCTTCCTCCAAGGTCGTAAAATTCGGCCCGAAGACCCATACAGAGCTGCCATCGCCATTCTCGGCTCGGACGGCCCAGCGATACTCGGTCCCAGACGCTAAGTCGTTGATGGTGTTGGATAGCCTCGTCCCCCTATGCGGTTCGTTGGTCCACTGCCCGCCGACGGCTGGCTTGTAGTTGACATCGTAGTCGGTCGCTCCATCGGAAGCATCCCAACGGACGGTACAGGATGAGTCCGTAGGAGCATCGAATCGCAGGTTGGTCGGCGGGGAGGGCGCTTCGAGGATTGCCTGAGCCTTCCCGCTGGGGCGAGCTTCCTCTTCTTCCTCACCGTCGTTGAGCGCGTCGAACAGGTCGCTAAAGGCACAGTCATCATCCGTGAGCTTGCCCCCCGAATAGCCCGACGACACGACCAACTCCACCGGTGCCATACCCGCTTCAACCCGAAACGACGAATCCACATAGGGAGCCAACCCCGCACCCGAGACGATCAACCCATACACCTCGGATTCCGCTCCATTCGATCCGCCAACACTAGACGCACCCAGCATAACAGAGGACACCCCCACAGCCGAGACACCCACTTGCCCGTCAAGCAGCACCATCCGCCCTGTCTGACGCTCCACCCCCACCATCATCCGGTAGATATACACCCCCGCTGCTATCGCCCGGCCCGCCCCATCCGTCGCATGCCAAGTCGCCGTATGAAAGCCGGCCGGCCGCTCCCCATCCACCAACGTCGCAATATGCTGCCCTAACAGGTTGAATACCTCTAGGCGAACCTCGGACAAAGCCGCCAGTTGATAGGGGATGATCGTCGAGGGATTGAACGGATTGGGATAATTCGGCCCCAACGCGAACCGCTCCGGCAGCGCCCTGCCCGCCAAGGCTGCTAACGGCAACGCGAAGTACCCCGTGCCATCGGTCTGAGCGCGGGCAATAGCTCCCTGCCGCAGATCGCTCATATCGAACAGCCGGACCTGCGCGTCGGCGACCGGTTCTCCAGAGTCCAGCCGCACCCGCCCCTCAAGCAGCGGCTCCGCCGACGCGCAGACGACGAATACTAAAATGAGACAGCCGATTGTTGCTTTCATAACAGAGCTACGACCACCGCACCATCGCCTGCCCAATGGTCGGCTGGCAGCCAGCGTGTTAGGCTCGGAGGTCGGCACATCCTCCGCGCCCACTCAGGTTAGATCAATCGTCCACATAGACCGGCGCGGGTAGCCCCTCAAGTGAGCAGAAGAACTCCAACTCCGCGTCGGCGACGGGTTTTGCGGCCGTTGGCGAGGGCAGCACGTAGGGATCGGCCGCGGAAAGATCAACCGAGTAGCCCAAATCGCTCAGCGCTTGCAGCGTTATGGCTGAAAGTGCATCATCCCCAGCCCTACGAATTAGTGTCATAAGCTCTCCGGACAGGACGCTAGAGCGCCAATGGAGCCCATCTCGTTCAATTGGCACTTTCGCGCCTTGGTAATCTGTGCCACCGGCCTGATCAAAAGCCGCAATAGCTTGAGGTCCAGCAAAATGAGTATCACCATCTAGATCGCGAAGTATTTCGCTATCGTGCCAGATGGTACCAATACCCAAGACGTGTCCTATTTCATGAAGGCCTACTTCCTCTATCCGCTGGAAGCTATAAGAAATCAGTGGCGAAACTTGGATACAACCAATAAGCGGCAAGGAGTTTGAGTGCAACGCAAGGGGGGTTCCATAGTTTCGATAGCCTTCGTTAGCCTTAGTCACATAAATTCGCAGGTCATCTATTTGTTCGCCGCCAAGTATATTAATCGGTTGACCGCCACATGTTACAGACCATGACCATGTATCAGGAAACGTGTAATCTGGAAGTTCAGTCTGTATAGCTGCTTCCCAACGCTTCGCAGCATGGTGCCATATCTCTCGCTCCTCTTCTGTGAAATCACCAAGAAAGACTAAATCAATATTGAAGGGGCTTTCTGTCTCTGTGAATGGAAGAGAAGGCGAAAAATATACATCGACACCACGGCGTTGAAACGCTGGAATATGGACATCGATAGAGACTTTACTTAAAGGGTTATTCAGAGCATCTAGTTTTTCCAAGGAAAGCAACGCTGCCAATGGCGATAAGTCTGAAACACTATTCTGTGAAAAAGATATTTCTTGTAGATTGGACATATTTGTCAATGGAGTGAGATCAGCAACCTGATTAATACTAAAGCCTAAGTACTGCAGGTTGGTTAAGTTCGACAATGAGCTAATATCCGAAACCTCATTGTCACCAAAATCTAAGTGCTGCAGATTAGTTAAGTCGGACAACGGGGTAAGATCGGAAACTTGATTGATAAAAAAATATAACAATATCAGATTGGTTAAGTTGGACAGCGGGGTAAGATCGGAAACCCGGTTATATTCAAAAGATAATAACTGCAGGTTGGTTAAGGAGGACAATGAGCTAATATCCGAAACCTCATTGATATTAAAAGATAAGGACTGCAGGTTGGTTAAGGAGGACAATGAGCTAATATCCGAAACCTCATTGATACTAAAGCCTAAGCTCACTAGATTGGTTAAGTTCGACAATGAGCTAATATCCGAAACCTCATTGTCACTAAAAGATAAGGACTGCAGGTTGGTTAAGTTCGACAATGAGCTAATATCCGAAACCTCATTGATACTAAAAGATAAGCTCACTAGGTTGGTTAAGTTCGACAATGAGCCAATATCCGAAACCTCATTGTCAGAAAAATTCAAGACTCCCAGGTTGGTTAAGGCGGACAATAGGCTAATATCGGAAACCTGATTGCTAAAAAGATATAAGGACTCCAAATTGGTCAGATTGGACAGCGGAGTAATATCTGAAACCCGATTATCGCCAAAAGCTAAGAATTCCAAATTGGTTAAATCGGACAACGGGGTAAGATCGGAAACCCGATTGCTATCAATGTTTACCCATGTCAGGTTCCTCGCTGTTTCTAAGCCTTTAAGGTCCTTAATCCCTAGATTTTTTATAGACAGCACACTTAAAGTCTTCATCTCATCTTGAATGATCATATCACCGGGACTCTTCCCTAACGCTTGCTCTATGGATGTCCTCAAAGCAGTGTCCGGGATAAAAACCGTGCTGTCCGGCAGCGTGGTAAAGGTAGGCCCTTCTTGCCATAATGATCTGCCAGACCTATTGGCAGCCCGGACCATCCAGCGATACGTCGTCTTGGGATTAAGCTCCTGAATAAGATTGTTCAGTCTAGTTCCTACGTGCCGCTCTGATTGCCAATGGCCGGTTGCAGAAGAGTCTTTGTAGGCGACATCGTAGTCGGTTGCTCCTTCAGAAGCATCCCATCGCACGCGACAGGAGGTACTAGTAGGATCGTCAAAGCGCAGGTTGGTAGGCGGCTCCGGCTTTTGGGCGGCCGAGATGGCCTTGCCCGCCGACGCAATCGGCGCAGGCTTATCGCCGGAGCAGGCAACTAGAAGAGAGGGGATCAAGATGAAAAGCAAGCGTAGCATAGAGCACCTCCGCCCTAGTAGTGGGCGTATTTTTCAAAATACGCATCTACAATTTAGCAAAATAGATGTTATTGAAAATATTTACAGTAAACATTTACATAAAATACCTTGAATTTGTCATTTATGCAAAAGCGCCCCGATTTTCAAGTAGAGTTGGGTGCTTCTATGAAGGACGGGTCGCCGTTTCCGAGTCCATCTGTGCTCAGAGGTTCTTCCCCTTACGGCGACTCGACCTTAATCGCTGACGCTTCGGAAAACGCTCCACCCTAGAGACCGCTACTCAACGTGGCTCGCCGGAGATTTTCAGACCGCTTCTTAAAGCCTCTTGCCGCTCGCCGGATCAAACAACAGCACCCGAGCAAAGTCCAAGCCCAAAGACGCACCCACAGCTTCTCGCCCTCGATCCGCCACCCGCATGACCAGCCGACCGCACTCGGCCTGCAAGTGGATGTATCGGCACGCACCTTGGTATTCGTCGCGAACCACCTCAGCCCGCAGCCGACCTTTGGCAGCCGGGCGCACGAACTCCGGGCGCACCCCCAGCGTCGCCGGCCCCGGTCGCAATTGCTCCGATAGCGGCCAGGCCAATCCAGGCGCAACAAAACTATCCTCGCGGATTTCCCCAGTGATAAAATTCATGCTAGGGCTGCCGATAAAATGCGCCACAAACAGGTCGGCTGGCTGGTCGTACACCAAGGCCGCGGCCCCGCTCTGGCGAATCCGCCCCTCGTCCATGACCACCACTTGATCGGCCAAGCTCATGGCCTCCTCTTGGTCGTGGGTGACATACAAGGTGGCGATCCCCGCGTCGAGCTGTTGGGCGCGAATCATCTCCCGCATCTCCAGCCGCAAACCCGCATCGAGCGTGCCCAATGGCTCGTCCATCAGGTAGATCTGCGGCCGCCGCACCATGGCCCGCGCCAAGGCCACCCGCTGCTGATCGCCGCCCGATAACTGCCGGGGATAGCGCCCAACCAACGCGCCCAGCCCCAACCGCTCGACAATGTCGGCCACCCGCTGTCGTCGCTCCTGACGATTCAACCCCATGCTCTCCAGCGGAAAGCCGATGTTGTCCTCGACCTTCAGGTGTGGATAGAGCGCGTAAAACTGAAACGCAAATCCCACATCCCGCTCGGCGGGCGAGCGGGATGTGATGTCCGCGCCGGCCAGCACGATCTGCCCAGCCGTGGGCTTTTCGAGGCCCGCCACCATCCGCAGCGTCGTAGTCTTGCCGCATCCAGAAGGCCCCAACAGCACGGCGAACTCGCCCTCGCCGCAGCGTAAGTCGATACCGCGTACCGCTTCCGTGCCGTCGGCAAAGGTCTTGACCAAATCCCGGCACTCGAGAAAGCTCATGGCTCTTCCATCTGCCGCCGCGACGTCACAACGTGCAACAGCGTGCCGACGATCGCGACAAAAAACCCATACCTCAGCCCCGTCCCCCAGAACGGTTGCAGCATCAACCCCACTCCGGCGACCATACCCACGCGCGCGCAGCGATCCAACCAGCGGCTCATCGCTTGATCGTCCCAAAGGTGACGCCGCGCAGCAGATGCTTGCGCACCAACACCGTGAAGACGATGATCGGCGCGACAAAAATCAGCATCCCCGCGCTGATCTGCGCCCACGGCAAACCCGACACATTGCCCTGCAAACCAGCGAAGTAAACCGGCACTGTAACGGCCTTTTGATTGTTGAGCGTCATGGCAAACCCGTACTCGTTCCACGCGGAGATCAGGCAGAACACCGCAGTTACTGCCATCCCGGGCACGGCCCGCGGCAGAACTACCAAGCGGAAGGCTTGGAAGCGAGTATAGCCAGCCACTAGCGCGGCCTCTTCGTACGCCGTAGGTATCTCGTCGATAAATCCCTTCATCAGCCACACGGCCAGCGACATGTTGAACGCCGTGTACAGCAGTACCAATCCCATGTGACTGTTCTGGAGATCGAACTCGCGATACATCATCAACACCGGCACCACCACGGCGAGCGGCGGCAAAAAGCGCGTCGAGAGGATGAAGAACAGCCAGTCTCTCCCCCCGGGGATGGCAAAGCGGCTGAAGCCATAGGCCGCGCAGGTGCCGATCAGCACCGAGCACAAGGTGCTGAGCAAGCCAATGACCAAGCTGTTGCCCAAGTAATGAAAGAAGGCGTGATCCCCGCCGGCGTACACCGCGGCCAGTTGGCGATAGCCGTCGAGATTGGCGCGGAAGTAAATCCCGTCAGCCGCGACCTCCTCGGCCCAAGTAGGTGCGAACTTCGGATGTACCGCAATGCTGTCGTCCCGCGTCTTAAACGAGGTCAGCAAGAGCCATATCAGCGGCAGCATCGCTGCGCAAAAGTAGCCCCCGACAAAGGCGATGCGCAGCGCCTTCACTGTGCCCCGGCCTCCTCGCGCCGCTGCACTGAACTCATGTAGCGCACAAACACACTGGCCAGCGCGAGTACCAGCACCAGCACCACGTACGAATACGCCGCGCCCAACCCCACCTTGCCATCGCGAAACACCACCTGATAGAGCAGCGCGCTCACCGTTTGCGTCGCCGGATCGTTAGGGCCAGTGATGGCCATGACCAAATCGAACTGCTTGATCGCGTCCGTAGCCCGCAGCAGCACGGCCAACCCCAAAAGTGGCGCACACAAAGGCAGGGTAATCCGGCGGAAGACCTTCCACCGCGAGGCCCGGTCAATGGCCGCAGCCTCGTACAGATAGCCGGGGATGGCGTTGAGCGCCGCCAGTGCGATCAGCATCATAAACGGCGTCCACATCCACACGTCAACCAGCAAAATCGACAGCAGCTTGAGGTTGGGATCTGTAATCCACTGGGGTTGGCCCAGCCCCAGCGCGCCGAGGCATTGGTTGAGGATGCCGTAGTGCCCGTTGAGCACCAACTTCCAAAAGAGCGCGATCACGGCCGGCGGCAACATCATCGGCACCAAAAGCGCAGTTAGCGCAAACGCCCGGCCTCCGAAGCGATCTTTGAGCGCCAGCGCCAAGGCAAAGCCCAAGACCAGTTCCACGGCCACGGCCACGCAGACAAAGAGCGCGGTGGTCCGCAGCGCGGCCCCGTACTTGGCAAACTTGAACGCCACGGCGTAGTTGAATCCCCCCACGAATTTCCACGCCCCGCCGACCAAATCGACATTGGTGAAGCTGAGCGCGATGCTGTATAGCAGTGGGAAGACGTTTATGCCAATGAGCAAAATGAGGGCCGGCCCCACGAACGCGTACTGCGTCCAATCGCGGCACCGGCCCGTACTACCCTTCACGCCGCCTCCTATTCCATCTCTAGCAAGCCTGCTTCCATCAGAATCATCTCGTGCTCAGCGGCCAGCGCATCGAGCGCATCGGCACTCGCGCTCGTCCCGTCGAGGGCCGCACCCAAATGGCGCACAGCCGCGGCTAACAGTTCGTTGTACACCGGCACGTTCCAAAAGTCCTGCAAGTGATCCAGCGACGCGGCGAACACCGCGTTGTACGGCGCAGCCGCGGCAAACTCCTCACTCGCCAACAGCTCGGTATTGGCCGTAAACGATCCAGGATACGATATCCACTTCTCCTGGACGGCGGTCTGGGAAAACCAAGCGATAAACTGCTTGGCCCATTCCTGCTTTTGCGGCGTGGTCTTGGTCGAAATGCTAAAGCCCTGCCCCCCCAGCGAGATAACGCGCTTATCGCCGTGGCCCGGCACCATGAAGAAGCCGACTTGATCACCCATGCTGGCGACGATTCCCGGATAGAACGGAAAGTAGTCCAAGACCATGGCCGTAGAGCCGTTGGAGAAAGCCTCTAAGTTGAAGAAGTAATCGGCGTTGGTGCCGCCTTCGGGCGTGAATTGCAGCAGAGACTTGAAAAACTCCAGCCCCGCCACGGCCCCCTCGGTGTTGAGGTGGCCCTGCACCTTGTAGCTCTGCGGGTCGCCCCAAGCACCGCCCCAAGCCCACAAAAAGGGCTGAAAGCCCATGACGATGGAGTCGTAGCCCCGGCCCGTCAACAGCGAGCAGCCATAGCGCTTTTGCTCCGGGCGGTGGAAAAACTCGGCCACGTCGCGGAATTCCTCCCAGGTATCGGGTGCGGCGAGTGGACGGCCGTAGCGGTCGGCAAACGCCTCCTGCTCGGCCGGGTCTGTAAACCAGTCGCGGCGATAGACAAAGCCAATGGCATCTGTCTGGCAGGGCGCGGCGAAAAACCGGCTGCTGCCCGGCGGGTATTCGCACAAATAGCGCGCGGCCCGCGGATGGATCGCGCCCACATCAACGGCCTCGGGCAGCCAATCGGTCAGCTCCAGATACAGCCCTTTGGTCGCGCCGCGACCAATCCACTGGCTGTCGCCGACGACGATGTCGAAGTCGGTCTGCTTGTTGCCGAAGTTGAGAAAGACTTGGTCCTGATAAGCAGGCCAGGGAATCTGGTACACCTCGACGGCAATCCCGGTCTCTTCGGCGAACTCGTGGCCCAGCTCTTGTAGCGCCGCGGCCGGATCCCATTGTGCCCACCAAATGGTAATCTTTTTCTCTTCGGCGTGGCCCGTTTGCACCGCTAGCAGCAGGACCGCCGCCAGCCCGAATGTCCACATTCGCATACGGTTTCCTCCTCTTAGAAGCGTGTTTGAACGTCGATTTGAATTCGCTACGCCGACCATTCCATGGGCGCGTCTTGGCAGAAGGCGCTCATAAGGCCGGTGTCAACGTTGGAATGAGTTGACGCTCGTTCTTGCGGTAAATCGCAAAATCGCGATCCAAAGTGAAGACGACCCCTTTCGCATGGCGTTCGGACATCCGAACGATACAGCCATCCGCAAGAGACATGGGAACGTCCCGGTATTTCTTCAGCAACCGCGAGATAGCCGCTGTTTCTTCGGCCAGAGAAAACGATAAGTCCAAAACGCCACGCCGGACCAACTCGAGCACGGCCGCCTGCCCCCCAGCGAATGGTTGGACGAGAAAGCAAGCTTCCGCGATGACCGCTTCGCAGGTGAACAGAGGCGGAACTATACGCGCCCACTGGTCCTTCGTCCAGCGATGATGCTGATCGCGGCGATTCAACAGCGCGACCAGCGGACCCGTGTCGAGAATGACATCCTTGATCAACGCCCGAATTTCCGCAGGTAGTCCTTGTTCGCGGACAGGTCTTCAGGCCCGGAAAGTATGCCCCTGAGATCGCCCACCTGCGAGAGGGCAGAGCCGGATGGTTCGGCTCCGTCCGTTTGCAGGTACGCCTCCAGCGCCTCGCGAATCAGCGCAGACTTGCTCACGCCCCTCCGCTGCGCCATCTCAGCGAGTTCGGCCGCGAGCGGATCGGGCATCTTTAGCGAAATAGTATTCATTGCTCCTCTTAGGTATTACCACAGCGACGATTTAATAATACTCTAGCCTGCAAAGCAGGTCAATCACTCGCTCAATATCCGACTGCCTAGAACGAGAAGTTTTTCAACTGGCGACTACTCCGCTCCTGCAAAGCTCCACACCTGCAAAGCCGTGCGGTGGAAGAGCCACGCCTTGTCGTCGTCGGTGAGAAAATCGACGTGGTCGCGGAACATCTCCAAGGCTGGCTCGTACCCCACCCCTTTCATTACTCCGGGGAAATTGGTCCCCCACATCAGCCGCTG
The DNA here is from genome assembly GCA_022827835.1 of Candidatus Latescibacterota bacterium. Lineage (GTDB taxonomy): Bacteria > Latescibacterota > UBA2968 > UBA8231 > UBA8231. The sequence goes on along the minus strand of JAJEIO010000026.1, from coordinate 35,848 downwards.
CGGCCCAAAGGCGTCGTAGATGCGGCGGAAGGCGGGAAACGTATCCGCGTGCGGAAAGGGCAACTCGGACTTGTGCGCCTGCGGCGTGAATTTCACGTACACCTTGGGAAAGCGCGCCAAGTCAAGCACGTGGCTCAACAGCGGAAAGGGCGCTTCCTCATTGGTCGGCGCTCCGCCGATGTGGTCCAACACCACCGGCACCTCGGGAAAGCGGCCGATGATGGGCTCCAAGTGGGGCAGATTGGCCGCTGGGCCGTGGACGATAAAACAAGTGCCCAATTCCTCCGACCGCCGCCACAGCGGATCTTGGTCGGCAGCGGCCCATTCCGAGGGGTGGTCGAGCCGCGACGAGTGAATGCGCAAGCCGCCAAAACCGTCCTCGCGCACTAACTTTTCCAGCCGGTCGGCCGCATCCGGGGCCTTGGGGTCAACTAGGCCAATGGCGGCAAAGCGGCCCGGAAAGCGGCGCAAACAGTCGGCCACGTACCGGTTGTCGAACAAATAGTAAATCGGCTGCACAATGACCGCTTTGTCGACTCCGACTTCGTTCATGGTCTGGTTGAGCAATTCCACGGAACCACCGCCCACCTGAGTCCGTCCCTCGGCAAAGGGATAGCGCTCCGAGTCGTCGCTCCACACGTGCAAATGAGTATCAATGATCACGAATCCCTCCTAGGGTGAAAACTGAATCGCATGGCCCACACTAACTGCTATGATCCACCACGCACTCGGGAGCCAGTGCCTCCACGGCCAAACGGGCGACTTGGGCAATGGCCTCGGCGGCAGCAGGCCCGTCGTCGCGGGCCAGGGCAAAAGCCACCACGACCAAGGGGCCGCTTGGCAAAAACACAAGGCCAGCATCCCCTTTAATGATGCCGCTAGAGCCGTACTTGTGCGCCACCACCACATCCGGCTTTAGGTAACACCGGATCATGCGGGTATCCCGACCGGTTTTGAGCAACTCGATCATGGCTTTGGAGGCCGCCGCACTAACGACCTGTCCGCGATATATAGCCGTCAATAAAGAAGCCAACTCGCCGGGGGCGGCCACATTGTTTTCCAGCGAATCCCCAAAAGATACGCTGCCGTAGTCAAGGCCCTGAGTACTGACTCGCTCCCTGTACACTGCATCGTTGGCCCGATTGGTCGGCACCTCGTCCATCCCCACCATGCGGTAGTGATAGCGGCCCATAGTCGCAGCAGCCCGCACATTGGCACAGCCCAATCGGTCGAGGGTGGCGTTGATCTGGTCCAGCCCCAGCAGCCCCATGAGGAAATCAGTGGCAATATTGTCGCTGATGCCCATCATCAAGCGGGCGTAGTCGCGCAAGGTCAACTCGGGCTCGTCTTGGGCGATCTGCAATACCCCCGAGCCGTGCGTTGAAATATCGCCCCGCAGCCGATGCCGGTCGTCCAGCGACAGCCGGCCTGCCTCGGCTTGGCGGAACAACTCGACCAATACGGCAATTTTGATGACCGAGGCCGTGGGAAAACGCTCGTCAGCTCTGTACTGATGCACTTGGCCCGTGGTCAGATCTTCTATATACCAGCCCATGCGACCGTCAAAGGCCGTGGCTATCCGGCGCAGGGATGCATTGGGGAAAACGCTCATGTCCAACTTCCCCTCATTCCCCGTCGGAGTGCAGCTTTTCCAACACCCGCCACTGTTGACGCTGACGGCTTTCGGCCGAGTCGAAGACCTCGCGTGTTAAATGATCTCGGCTTTTGCCATTGGCTAGTTCGGCTAGGCGATTTTGCAAGTCGTCGTGCGAGGGGTCGCGGTCGAGTGCCGCGCGGTAAACCCCGCGCACAAAATCCGCCTCGGCCGCTTCGTCTAGCAAGTCTTGGGCCTCGTAGGCGAAGGCTTTGAGGGTATGAGCTAAAGAGACGGCCAACCAAGCCTTGTGCTCTTCAAACGGGCCCAAAGTAGTGTACAACTCGGCGCACAGTTCCGAATCGCCAGCCACCTGCTGAGCTTCTTCAGCAGACTTGCCTTCAGACCAAGCTTGCAGAGTTTGCACATACGTCTTGGCCTGACCCCGGCGCTGGTCGTCCATTTCCCAAGCCCGGGTGAGCACATCGACGGCCGGGCGTCCGGAGTAGGTGCCCTCGCCAATGGCGCGGACGATTAGGTCTAGGTTGTCAAAAGCGCAGTAGTGGGTCAGCGAGTCGAAGCGCGAGATTAGGGCACGGATGTGACGCACCGCGTCGGGCAGCTCCTCCAGCGGAGCAACTTGGGCGTCGATGCGCTGCATAGCTTCGTCGGGCTCGTCGTGGTGGTGTAGAATATTGCGCCAGTGGGAATCAGGCATGATGTCTCCTGTCGAGTTAGGTGTTATGCGCGGAACAAATGGCCCTCAATGGGCAGGCTCACTTCAATGCCCGAAGTGGCCGCCTGCAAGCCGGCTTCCATAATCTCTTGGGCGTGCCGCGATTGGGTGGCGTTAGTCGTGCCTTGGGGCGGCTGGCCCGAGCGAATGCAGTGGAGGAAGTGCGTGGCGGCATTGCGCTGGGGGACGGGCAATTCGTCGAGTTCTACCTCTGTTCCCTCCCGATTCTGGCGGGTGTACACCGTCACCTGATCCCCCACTACCATAGTCCCCTCCGTGCCGTAGAGCACCACGTCGTGGGGCGGCACGTGCGGCACGGCTTCAGTCCAGCTCATTTCCAAGCGGCACATAGCCTCGGGATAGCGCAGCACCATAATGCCGTTGTCGTCAACCGGCAAATGGGTCTTGAGCAAGCGACCGGCCATGGCCACCACGCTGTGCGGCCGACCCAAAAAGTAGAGGCACAAGCTGGCTCCGTATCCGCTATAGTCGTTGAAAGCCCCAGCCCCGTTGAGTTGGGCATCGAAGAGGAAGTCGCAGAATTCGTCGGAGCAACCCAATTCGTCGGGGCCGCAATGACCGCCGCGCCAAGTGAGCTGCCACAATTGCCCGATGGCCCCTTCCCTGACTAGACGGTGAGCCGTGTGCAAGGGCCGTGACCAAGCCGTGGGCCAGTTGACCATCAGGCAGGTCTGGTGGCGCTGGGCCGCAGTCAGCATGCGGTCGGCCTGTTCGAGCGTGGCAGCCATGGGTTTCTCGACCATCACGTGAATGCCCCGCGCCGCGCACAACTCGACGATGGGAGCGTGGTGCGCAGTCGCCGAAAAGACGAAGGCCGCATCGGGAGTTTGCGCGTCGAGCAGGGCTTCGTACTCGCCGTACACTTGGTCGCAGCCCGAACGCTCGCGGAAGCGATCCTGCAGCACGGGGTTGGGGTCGGCACCCCCCACGAGGGAGGCTCCCCCCTGATCGGCTAGTTCCTTGAGGTTGCCCCACAAGTGGTCGTGGGCCATGCCCAGCACGGCGACTTTGATCGGATCAGTCATAGATAATAAGCTCCTGAGTATCGTTGAGGTGTGAGGTATGGGGACGCCAATTGCTCTGGTCAATCTATGCCCCTAGGGACGTAAAGGGCAAGCCGCCTTGAAAGAGGAAGGGCCGCCCGCTATAATATCGTATAGCGGAGAAGTGCTGATGAAGATCGTTGCCCCACCTGCCCCAATCGCCTAATTTTGACGCGACGGTATCTTGCTCAGCAAAAACGAGAATCAGCTCAATAGGACGCCCGAAATTTAAGGGCATTCCCTCCTGTGCAAATTCTTTAACATCTATGAATAGTATCAACTTAAGTCAAAGCGAGACAGCATCTGCAACCGAACTAGCAGAAAGCTATCGCCTGGATATATCCCGAAAATTAGTTCCCCAAAAACGTTCGGAAATGGGACAGTTTCTGACTCCTGTCCCTATTGCTCGGTTTATGGCCTCGCTTTTTGACTCTGTCGAATACGGCCAGATCCGCCTTTTAGATGCCGGTGCCGGAGTTGGTTCTTTAACGGCCGCTTTTGTAGAGGAATTTTGCTCTCGTACTACTCATCCCCAAGAGATTTACATCAAGGCTTACGAATTAGAGCCGACGATGATTGAGTATCTACAATCTACGCTTACCAACTGTCGCCGATTGTGCCGGGACAACGGAATCGACCTTCTAGAGGAAATTGAAGTTGAAGATTTTATTGAAGGAGGAGCGAAGCAACTGGCAAATGACCTATTTCAGTGTCCTCCAGCCAAGGACTCCTTCACTCATGTAATCATAAACCCTCCCTATAAAAAAATTCGCTCCAATTCTTCACAGAGAAAATGGCTGCAAGCCGTGGGTGTAGAAATCTCAAATTTATATGCAGGATTTCTAACAATCGCTATCGAGATGCTAAGACCAGAGGGTGAACTTGTCGCCATCGTACCCCGTTCGTTCTGCAATGGTCCGTACTTCAAATCCTTTCGCAGATTTTTACTCGAACAGATGACGATCAAGCGTTTTCATGTATTTGAATCTCGCACTCATGCCTTTAAGGATGATGAAGTACTGCAGGAAAACATAATTTTCCATGCAGTAAAAGGAGGAGCCTTAGGAACTGTCAGAATCACCTCAAGTCATAGTGTAGAATTCTCCAAGGAGTTCGGAGAAATGATCGTAGAGGATATGACCCAGAGGACAGTCCCCTATACCAGCGTTGTCAAGCCCGAAGACCCAGAGAAATTCATTCATATAGCCACTACTGATTTTGAACAGCATGTAGTAGATCGGATTTCAGTATTTAATTATACGCTAGAAGATTTAGGCATCGAAGTATCCACTGGTCCTCTAGTAGATTTTAGGCTGAAAGAACATTTGCGCCAGAAACCTGGATCAGGTACAGCACCCTTGCTTTATCCTGCCCATTTTGATGCCGATGGACTGACATGGCCCAAGGATGGGAAGAAGCCCAACGCCATTAATATCACACCTGATTCTGAAAAGTGGCTTTGGTCTAATAATGGTCACTATGTGGTGACCAAACGCTTTACTGCCAAAGAAGAGCGAAGGCGCATTGTAGCAGCGATTTATGATTCATCTCTACCTGCCCGTAAAGTCGGCTTTGAAAATCACCTAAACGTATTCCATCGACAAAAGCAGGGATTATCTAAAGAAATAGCCTTGGGGCTAGCCGTTTATTTAAATTGCACCTTGGTCGATAAATACTTCCGCCAATTTAATGGACACACACAAGTCAATTCTGCAGATCTCAGGACAATTCATTATCCAAGCCTAGAGACCTTAGCCAAATTTGGTTCTCTGGCCAAAGATAAAATTCCGCTACAAAAGGATATCGATTATCTGATCAACCAAGAAGTCAGTAGAATGGGAAAGAAATCCATGATTGATCCAATCCAAGCGCAGCAGAAAATAAATGAGGCACTAAATCTCTTGATAAACTTCGGCTTTCCCAGAGGTCAGCAGAATGAACGTTCCGCACTGACACTGCTTGCCATTTTGAACCTCAAACCAGATGGAAGCTGGCAAGAACTAGAACAACCGCTGATGGGTATCACCCCTATCATGGAATTTTGCCGGGCTTTCTACGGCAAAGAGTACGCGCCCAATACTCGTGAAACTTTCCGCCGTCAAACCATGCACCAATTTGTCGAAGCGGGAATCGCACTGTATAACCCAGACGAACCAGATCGTCCCGTAAATAGTCCCAAAGCATGTTATCAGATAAGCCCGGAAACTTTTGCAGTCATTCTCACTTATGGTACAGACCAGTGGGACCAAACCCTTTCTTCATACTTAGAAGAGCGAGAAACCCTAGCTCAACTTTATGAGATGCAGCGAAAAATGCAGATGATTCCCGTAGAAGTTGAAAAGTACTACGAATCCACAGCGCCCTGAAAGACGTGGCTTGAAGGAGACAGTGTCGCCGTAATCCTCGAAACAAAACGAAAGGATCAGCTATGAAAATCGCTTTGGCACTCGGACCAGACGCCAGCGCCGTATCGACTTTCGGTACCCAGTGTGGCGTCGAGCACGCCGTCGGCACCTTCGGCCTCGCGCCGATACCAGATAAACCAATCGACGACGAAGCGCAGCCGTTCAGCCGCCAATCCCTAGCTCGTTTCAAGGCGCAGTACGAGCAAAACGGCTATCAACTGTCGGTCATTGAAAGCCGTCCACCCATGGAAAAGATCAAGCTGGCCCAGCCGGGGCGCGACGAAGAGATCGCCGTCGTCTGCGAGTTCATCCGCAACATGGGGGCGGTCGGCATCCCAGTGTGGTGCCCCGCGTGGATGCCGATCCTCTTCGTGATTCGCACGTCGTCCGAAATCCCGACGCGAGGCGGTGCCAAGGTGACCGGCTTCGACCTCGAAGAATTCAACAAGACCCACTCCGCCGGCGAGCACGGCGAAGTCACCGAGGAGGACCAGTGGGATAACCTGAAATACTTCCTCGAGCGCGTTGTCCCAGTCGCCGAAGAGGCAAACGTCAAGCTCGCCATGCACCCCGACGACCCGCCCCTGTCGCCGATCCAGGGCATCGCCCGCATCATCAGCAGCGTTGAGAACTACCAGAAGATGGTCGATCTCGTTCCCAGCCCGGCAAACGGCATCGGCCTCTGTCAGGGCAACTTCGGCCTGATGACCGACGATCTACCGAGCGTCATTCGCCATTTCGGCGAGCAGAAGAAGATCCACTTCGTCCATTTCCGCGACATCAGGGGCACTCCGGAGAAATTCGACGAGGCTTTCCACGACGACGGCAAGCACGACATGGCAGCCTGTGTCAGGGCCTATCGCGATACTGGGTACGAGGGGGTCGCGCGCCCCGACCATTTCCCGCAGCTAACCTATGAGGATTTCGTCGATGTACACTCGATGGAGCGCCTCTATGCCATTGGCTACATGAGGGGCCTGATCGAGGCGGTGTACAGCGAATGACCGCGGAACTGTTCGGTCGCTGCCAGACGCAGATCCCTAGCTGCAATATCGTTTCTCAGGAGTATTGCTTGTGAAAGTAGCCATTATGGGTGCCGCCGGATGGGTTGGCCGGGCCGTGCTGGAAAACTTCGCCGGTCGCCACCAAGTGCGCGCCTTCGATTACAGTCCCGAAGCTTGGGCGACGTATCACCGATTCGACGGCGACTGGGAGGGAGAAAAACTCTACGGGGACATCGCCGACTTCCACGCCGTCCACAGGACCTTGGAAGGCATGGACGGCGTCGTCCATCTCGCCGCTTACTTTGGCTACGAAAACCCACCCGAGGACGATGTGAATCCCTTTCTCATCAACCTCAAGGGGATGTGGAACGTCCTAGAGTCGGCCCGTCGCCACGAACTCAAACGAGTGGTACACATGGGGTCCTGCGTCGTGCAACATCCAGACGGCCTTTTCCTGTCTTCGGATGTCCGCAGCAAGGAAGGAAGCCCGTACGGCATCTCAAAGCGTCTGCAGGAGGAAATGTGCCGCCAGTTCCACGACGCCTACGGCTTGCGGATCATCGTTTTCCGGCCCTGTAGCATTGGAGACAGCAGGCTCGGCATCAGTCGAGACGGCAACCCCGCTCGCGGCGGCGTTAGCTGGGTCTGCCGGCACGATTTGGCGGAAGCCTGCCACTTGGCACTCACATCCGAGACCATTGACTTCGACATCATGCACACGGCCAGCCACCCGGACGCGGATAAGTACTGCAACGTCGCTCGGTCCCGTGAGCTACTGGGTCTGGAATACAAAGGACACTTCCCCGGCGACTGACAGCATTATTTTCCCCCTCCAGCAATCCCAAAAGGAGTACCATGCCCCCACACTACGACGTCCTGCTCAAAAACGGCCACCTCATTGACCCCAAAAACGGCCTTGACGGCCCTTCCGACCTCGCTGTCAAAGACGGCAAAATCGCCGCCGTGGGTCCACAATTGCCCGGCACTGCAGAGCGACAAGCCGATGTCGCCGGCCTCTACGTCACCCCCGGCCTCATTGACATCCACCTGCACGTGTACGGCGGCTTTAATGCTTGGCTCTTCCCCGACCCCCACAACCTGCCGCACGGGGTCACCACCTGCGTCGATACGGGTGGCGCTGGGTACAAGGATATTGCGGATTTCAAAGAGACCATCATGGACCAGTCCATCACCCGCGTCCTCGCCTTTGTCAACATCGTCGGCGCTGGCATGACCGGTCCGCCTGAGCAGGACACCACCGATATGGACCCCATTCCCTGCGCGGCCGCGGTCGAGCGCTACCCCGATCACATCGTCGGGGTCAAATCGGCCCATTTTGGCGGGCCGGGTTGGGAATCAACTGGCGGAGCCATCGAGGCGGCGCGGCGGGCCGGCAGCATTGTCATGGTCGATTTCTCGCCCAAGCCCACCCGCACGTATCCCGAGTTACTCGCCCGCTACAGCCCCGGCGACATCCACACCCACTGCTACTCCATGCGCACGCCCATGCTCGACGACAACGACCGCATTTTCGATTTCGTCTGGCAAGCCCGCGAGCGCGGCGTGATTTTCGACTTGGGCCACGGCAACGCCTCCTTCCGCTTCCACATCGCCGTGCCAGCCATGGCCCAAGGCTTCCCGCCCGATACCATCAGCACTGACCTGCACCGCCGCAGCCGCCTGCTGCCCAATGCCACAATGAATATCACCATGTCGAAGATGCTGGCCTTGGGGATGCCGCTGCAAGAGGTCATCTACCGCTCGACTCACCGCCCCGCCGAAGTCATCCGCCGGCCCGAATTAGGCCACCTGAGCGTAGGTGCTGAAGCCGATGTCGCGGTGCTAGCCGTACACGAAGGCCGCTTCGGCTTTGTCGATGCCACCCGCAGCACCCTGCAAGGCAGCCAAAAAATAGAGGGCCGCATGACCTTGCGAGCTGGCGAAATTGTCTGGGATCAGGACGGTTTGAGCTTGCCGTCGTGGGAGGAAGGGGCGCGCTAAAAGCGGATCATCGTTCCGCCGCCTTGTAGGGGCGGTTCGCGAACCGCCCCTACTGCAACCCAGCGTAGAGAGTGACAAAACTCTGGGTAGCCGTGAGCGTCTCGGCCTCCGCAAAATCCTTGCGCTCCACCACAAAGCCAGCTAAGGCTTGGATCCGATACCCCAGATAGGCCGACTCCGTCACTAACTGGAAGGCCCAACTCAGCGAGTTGAAGTCCTCGCTATCTCGGTCTAAATCGTTGAAAAAGGCGTACTCCACCCCAGCCTGCGCCCTAGTCGCCGACAAAAGCTGAGTCTTCAACAACACTGAAACCAACTCCAGCAGCGTCGTTTGCTTCTCCTGATCAAACAGCGACCGACTCTGTTGCACCCACTCGCTCTTCCAGCGCGGCTCCACAGTCACGCCCCGCCAAGCGTAGCGATAGCTCGCCTTGTTGATCAAGCCAAAGAAAAAATCCGCCGGAGCCAAGTCGTGCTGTCGGCGCTGCTTCGCATTCATCAACTGCCGGAAAAGCACCCAGTTGAGCTTGCTCATCACCTGTAGTTTTTCGCCCGTCATACTGTGGCCAACAAAAAGCTGATTGACCCACGTATCCCGCGCCAATAGCGGATCGTCAAGATGCTCCAATTGCCCGCCCCGCAAGGTGTTGTCCGGTCGCCACTGCAGGAGCGGATTGGGAATGTCGTCCGCGACCAACTGGCTCATCTCAAACAGCCGCACTCGCCCCCAGCGCGGCCACACCCGCTCGTAGCCCACCTGCACGTACGTGCTGTGGTTCTTGCGGTCGGCTGAGATCTGCGCCTCGCGCAAGGCCCCGGCTTTGAGCTGCCAGTGCCGACCTAGCTCCATCCCTCCATAGACGTTGAAGCCGGCCTGATCGCGGCGATAGGGATAATCCGGCTCGGTGTCGTTTTCGTATAAGTCAACCCAGAAGTTGTGGTTCATGTCCACACCAAAGAGGAACTCGGGCCGGTCCACTTGGAAGCGCAGGAAAGGCTCTTGGTAGTCGGGAATGTTATTGGCCTTGACGCGATTGTCGTTCTGGTTGAAGTCGGGCACCAAGTCGTTGTTTAGATCCCAACCGGGAAAGACCTGCCGGTCGTCAACTAAAAAATCGGCGCGGAAGGCATCGGGGAAGCGGTCTTGGTCGTCGTTGTCTTCGACCAGATCAAAGCGGTTGCCCTGCCGGGCGTAGTCAAGGCCGGTGGTCGTGGTGACAAAAGCCTGAGTGTTGTAGCGCGGGTCAATGGAATACACCTCGCCGAACAACGTGAATGGTTCCCAGCCTTTCCGCACATTCACCATCCAGGCTGGCGCACTGGGTTGGCCCTCAATCCCGGCCGAGGCCGTGTGAGTTTCCTCGGCGACGTTGGGATATTGACGCCAACTCCAACTCAAGTCGTATTCGCCATACACGTCGAACCCGAGCAAGTCCTCCACCCGAAGCGTGCCACCACCCACAGTGGTAGCAGTGGGCAGGCCGTAGGCAAAACTGACCACGCCTAAATTGGAAACGTCCTGCACATTACCCGGTGCCTGAGACACCATCGTAAAAAAGGGATTTTCCGTCGGCGCAACGTCGAGCCGGGTAAATCCCTCTTCGCCCAAGCCGCGCACCCCCTCGCCCGGGTCGAGCAGCCCCAACTGGCGATCAGAACTCATCCAGACCTGATAGTCATTGGCCAACACCAGCCGGAATTCTACTGCGACAATCTCCGACTTATCGGCCGCAGCCCGGTTGACAAACGACGCACTGTCAAAGTCGTAGAGCAGGCTGATTTGCTCGCTGCCGTCCGCGCTGAGAAAACCCCGCCGCTCCAATCCCCCTTCAATCACCGGACCAAAGCGGATGTCCCGGCCCTGCTCCACCGTGCCGTCGCGATAGGTAATGATCACGTCCGAGGCGTCCGGGAAAAAGGCCGCACCGCCGCGGCCGTCCTCTGGCGAGTCGTCCTTCAATAGAATCTCGATCTGCCCAACCGTCTGGTTCTGTTCGTTGGTCAAAGATCCTTTGTGCAAGGTCTCCACGAGTTCGCCCGCCACACTATTGGTTTGGTGGGCGCTGACCGCGTGCAATCCCACCTCGACGAAATCGCCCACTTGCGCCGCAAAACGGCCTCCCGCCAAAGACGTGGCGTCCGTAAAAGCCCGCTCCGTCTCTTGGACGGCCCTAGGCCCTGAGATCAGCGAATGCAGGAAGGTCATTTGATACTTGTCCGTGGCCAAATCCAGTTGGAATCCGTTCAAGCGCGGCTTGGAAAAGGCCAGCGGCGTCAGGGTTGTGCGCAAATTGTTGCTCACCGTCAGTGCGTAGTGATATTGGCCCTTCCGGTCTCCAGCGATCACCAGTTGGTTAAACCACCGGTCGAACACATTCGTCTTAAACAGGGTGCTGCCCGCCTCTTGGGGCCGCGTCTGCGCGGTGTTGAACACCAGCCAGCCCTGAGTCAGGTAATTCCCATACAAGTCGTAGAAGTAATCCCCCTGCAAATCGACTTCCACGTAGCGCCGGTACGGCAGCCGCGCCCGGTTGGTGTACTGCCACTGTCGCCAGCGGCGTTCTTCGTATAGTTCCTGCGGCACGTACCAGCGCCGCACTGCCGGGTCCAGAGCAGCTAGATACACCTCCGGACTCAAGGTCATCAGCCGAGCTTCCGCGCCCTGCTGCAATCCCAGCCGATTGCCGTACTCGACCTGCGCGGCGCTGTCGCAAAAGACCGCAAGGCCGAGGAAGAAGCCGCACATTCCGCGCATTGGTTTCAATAGCAATTAAGCTCCGGCTAGGTCGCTCTGGGAAAGCACCCTCTTTCCTCTTGCAGTTAGGCGGTATTTCTGCTTGGGACTCCTCGGCGACTCGGGCTGTGTCCTTTCAACGAGGCCGGTATCCAAGACTGGATACAGATAGTTATAGAGAAACGTTGGGCGATGGTGCAATCCAAGGACGTTCATGGCTTCGCGAACACTTAAAGGTTCACTTTTGAGGCAGTTAAGGATGCGTCTTACTTGTTCGGTAACTTGTTCGGTAGCTTGTTCGGCAACTTGTTCGGTAGGCTTCAGAGCCACGATGTGCTCAGGCAACGGCACAGTAACGCGCATCCGCATACCAATTTCCGCAATCTGTAGCTCCGGCAGCCCCAGTTTTTCGGCCTCGCGGAACATGCGGGGGATACCGCTACCCCACTGTTCAATCAAGTTCAGTTCGCGGAAGACCCGGGCAATGACGTGGTTGCGAATTTTGGAGAGGCCCTGACGAATATCGTCGAGGGTCAAACCCGGTAGGAGGATGCCGGGATTTTCGACCTCAATGCGGTCGTCAAAAAAAGCCACCCGAATGGGTCCCCCCTTCTGCGAATAATCGGCGTGAACCAGCGCGTTAATGACCACCTCGCGCAAAATCCCAAGGGGAATGCTCCATTGGTCTTTGCGCCGGATTGCGGAAAAGTCGGCCCCGCGCATGGCGTGTTTTTTGAGAAACAATAGGATGCTTTCGACCGCCTGCGGCAGTGGGTCGTGCAGCTCGATGTGATCGAAAATATCCGCTTTATCCCGCCCGATAAAGCGTCCGCATTGCACCCAAGCGTCGGGAAAATGTCTTTCCCGCTCTTTGCCGACGAGCAAAACCGCCCCCTGAGTCGGCACCCGTCGCCCCTGCTCGTTGGTCAGCAATCTCAGGGTGATCAGCTCCCTTTCGCCGAGGTCGCGCTGGTCGTGGAATAGCTCCTTTAGCACTGCCAAGTCCAGATCGACAACCGACAGCTCAGGCATCGGCAGCTCGTCATAAGCAACGCCTTCCACCGAGCGCCTCAACTCGGCGAGCAATTCCCGATCGGCCAGCCGATTGGTGGAGCCCAAGCGGATATAGACCCCGTGCTCGGGGCCTTCGGCCTGCAACCAGTGCGGCCGGGACCCGCTCAGAAACACTTCTACTACGAGCAGAGTTTTTCCGTTGATCGTTGTCATTTCGACGTTCGGGACCAAGCGCGGTCGGATGGAGTCGGCGATCAGACTACAAAGCCGCTCTTCTTCATCGAGTGGATTCTCTATCCCTACTGGTACGCGAGACCGATCATCTACGCCAACGATTACCCGTCCACCCGCGGTGTTGGCAAAAGCCACTAGGGTTTTCAGTAGGTTTTTAGGCGAAGACACGTCCCGCTTAAATTCCAGCGTCTTACCTTCCTCGCGCCTGAGAAGATCAGCAACATTCATCGCTATTATTCGCCTAACCAAGATGGAGTAGGGGAAGTTCGTTAGCAGGGAGTATTCACCATAATATATGGGAATTAGGAATTGAGAATTACGAATTACCCCACCCCAATTCCTAATTCTCAATTAATAAGCCACAGCAATGAGATGAACTCGGCTCTGTCCGTCAAAGGCCGTAGCGTCCGCATCCACCTCGATCTTGCACAAATACAAACCCGGCGCCACGACCCGCCCATCCTCATCCCGCCCATCCCAGACAAACCGCTGCTGTCCACCCGTAGCCAACGCCTCTAGCTGCCGCACCTGACGACCCGCCAGCGTATAGATCCGCACTGCCAACGACCGCTCCGCCTGCACCCGGAACAAGGAAAAGTCAATCTCGGCCACCTCGTTGACCCCATCCCCGTTGGGCGTAAAAGGATTCGGTGCGATCACTACCTGGGCAATGGCCGCGTCGGCTCCTTGTGCACGAATGGCCAAGCTCTTCGCCGGACTCAGCCCAGTTACATCGCCGCCGTCAGCCGCCTGCCAAGCGGTCGGAGGCTCGCTCTGCCGCACCGCAACCGCCAACCGCGTCCCCTGCAAATACACCCGCGAGGCAAAGCGCAGCCGCACCAATCGCCCCCGGTCCACTACCCAACCTCGCTGTGCCCCCAGTCCGTTATATCGACTCTGGTCGAGGCTGTCGCCCACCGCATCAAACGGCACCTGATCGCCTAAACCAACGACCTTGCGAAAGTAGCGCACCGGCCCCTGCTCGACTGCGGCCAAATCCTCATAGGCCGCCGCGTCCACCTCAACCAGACGACCGCTCTCCTCCCGCCGGAAATAGCGCACTGCGCCCTGTTCGGCCTCGGGCAGGAGACTGTACGAAGTAAAGGTCAACAAATTGCGATCCAGCCCGGTGGGCACCTCGTCGCCGGGAGCCACCGCACGGTAGTACACCGGCGCGAGGATTTCGGAAGACGTGCCCTGCACAGCCTGGGGAAAGCGCAACCACAGCGAATCGCCCTCGGCGCGCACGGCCAACTCGGCCCCCTGCGCGTCGAGCAGCCGACCGTCAGCACCCCACACAAAGCGCTGAAACGGAGTCTCAGACGCCAATTCCGCTTCCGAGCCCAAGGCCACATCGACCACCCGCAGGTCCAGCCCCGGCTCAGCGCGCACCCGCACTTCGTCAAAACCCAGACTGCGCATACTAGCCGGCTGCGCTAAAAAGTCGGGCTGGACAAAAAGAGCAAATGTGTCGAGCACGCCCGCTTCCACTGCCGTCGGCCACACTTCAGCGCGCAACTGCTGCACCACCGGCTGATGAAGCCCCACCGAGATGCGATGCAACTCCGGCACGTGCTGACCGCCATCGTTTTTGAGCCGCACCTGAAGCTGCATAAAGCGCCGCAGACTCGGCGAATTTACTAACTCCCCCGGCTGCCGGTACTGCTGACTCCACGCGCTCCACCCCGGACCAACGACCACTGTAGTATCCGAAGGCCCCTTGAGAAAACCGGCCAACGTTCTGTATTCGTCCGCAGTCTTCTCATTGCCGGTTTTATCGAAGTAGCGGATTTGCTGCAACAGTTGGTCGCCGGTGCGCGTGCGGATTTCCACGTCCGTGCCCGGCGGCGTGTCGGCGTCCCAGTGGACCGCCCCGAGAGCCACCAGCCCCGGCAACTCGATCAAGTCCGATTCCAACACCACCTCGGCCGGCGGCCGGCTGGAAAACAGCATGATCTCGCTGATCGTCGACCAGAAGGCATTAACCAAAATCCCCTGCCCAGCTCCGCTTTCGGAGCGACCGCCGACAAAACCCGGGGGAAAGTGGGCAAAGACGATCATGTCGAGGAGCCGGACCTTGAGCGGCGGATCCTGGGGATCGACAATCGAACTGAAGCGGCCCGAGTCGCCGCGCGGCAGCGCTGCGGCCACGCTGTACTCGCGCTCTGGTGGACTGATGCGCTGCCATTTGAGGCCACCGCGGACATCGCGCCCGCCAGCAGAAGCTCGCATGATGTAGCCGCGCATACCCGATCCCGTAAGACGCACCTGCTCCAGCCACACTGCACCGCCAATATCGACGGTCAGCACATTGCCGCCGGGATTGAGTGGATTGCGGGTTTGGTGGGAGTAAGAGGTCGCGTCGTCCCCGTCAAATGCTGTCAGCGGATTCTTACCCGGCGTGGTCAGTCCGAGCGAGCCACCGTTTTTGACCAAGTTGATGCCGATATTGTCTCCCCACCCCCAAGCCTCGATCTCGGCCAGGCGCGGCAATTCCCGGCGATAGTAGTCCCGCCGCCCCTGCCGCTCTTCAGCCAAAGCCTGATAAGTCGCCTCGTCCACCGGCTCCTCGCGCCCAGCCACATCCCGCGCAAAATAAACCACATCCCCCCGCTCGTCGGTCGACAATCCTTCCCACGCCTCTTGTGTAATCTGTTCGGCCCGCCCGCCTCGCGTATCCGTGATCACAATGCGGATGGTCTCAATGCTCTTGCCCGTCCACTCGGGCGAGGGCTTTCTCGCTTCGATCAGCAGCCTATCGCTGACCACGCCGGAAGCTGGAGGCAGTTCGGGACT
The DNA here is from genome assembly GCA_022827835.1 of Candidatus Latescibacterota bacterium. Classification (GTDB taxonomy): domain Bacteria; phylum Latescibacterota; class UBA2968; order UBA8231; family UBA8231. Next base: position 20,266 of record JAJEIO010000026.1, on the reverse strand, counting down.
AGTGTGCTCGCTTTCAAAAATGTATTCGCGCTGCGTGGTACTGGGCGCGTCCTGCGGAATGAACAGTTGGAAGCCAACGCGGCTATTCGGCTCGTGCAACAGCGCACTCTGCCGGCGCGACAACAGCATGATAAACTGCAAAAAGGGATCGCCGAGTTCTTCGTCGACAAACTGGAGCTTGAGCCGCTCCACGGGCACGGCCCGCCCCAGATCGACCTCAATCCACCACTGCTCAGTGGGGTCGCGCGGGTCTGGCTCCCAGAACGTGGTCGGATCGCCGTCGAGAATGTTATCCGCTAACTGCGGATTGGACCCCACCCGGCTAATCCCCGGCCGCACCCAGTAGTCGAAGACCAGTTCGTTGAGCGTATTGCGGATCGGCTCGCCAAATACATCGAACTGCATGGTGCTGTCGATGGTGCCAATGCGCGGGTCGTCCGTGTTAATGGTTATCGGCCGTCTGAGCATACGATCCTCTAAGACATTGTATACCGTCCGCAACTGGCGCGTCCGCACAGACCCGGCCTCGTCGATGTGCGCCAAATGGGCGGGAATTTTCCACTGCCGCCAGTGCTGCGCCAGATCGACTATCACCTCGTCATCGCTTAGCTGGTAGCCCCGCTGGGCCTCAACAGGTGCCAAGCTCAGCGCCAAGCCGACGAAAATCTTCTGCACGATGGAGCTGGTTTTCATGGCTGTGTGGATTCTCTCACCTCAGGTAAAGACCAAATCAGATATACTGTATAATAGCAGTCGCAACTATATGCCGCTTCTCCTACAGATGTCAAACTCATACGCACAATACAGTTGAAAAAGATAATTCCTATTCCCTAAATTCTAATTTCCTAATTCCCAATTCCCAATTCCTAATTCCATGTCGCGCCTAGGAATTCGCTGGGTAGTCCTCTATTTACTATCCATTCTCGTGCCGGCCGCCCTGTTGGCCTTTCTGAGCGTGCGCTCGCTACGCGATGTCCACGACAGTGTGCGCCAAGAATTGCGCTCCAAGGCAGTACTAGCGCAGGACGCCTTCGACCGCTTCGTCGACAGCCGCGCCCAACTCCTGTCCGCATATAGCGAAGACGGCGCAATGGACCCGCGCCTGTACGCGGGTTTTTCTGAGATTGCACAAATTTTCGCCGTCGATCCCTCGGGGGTGCTGCGTCATCCTGCGGTGCAGCCCTTGCACTTGCAGGAGCGCCGGGCGGCCTTTGCCGCGCAGATGGAAAAGGCCGCAGAGCGAGAATTCGGCCACCAAGACTGGACGGGCGGCGTGCAGCTCTACCACCAAGCCTGGAAAGAAGCGGCCAGTCCCGCAGAAGAAGCCGAAGCCCTCAACGCTCTTGCCCGTTGCGCCTATAAAGAAAAGGACGCGGCGATGGAGGAGAAGGCGCACCGGACACTGGTGACTCTCTACGGCCATGTCTTCGACGCCGACGGAGCTCATCCCGTTACCCTGAGCCATTTGCGCCTAGGGCGCTATGCCGCACCCGAGCAGGCCCAAGCCAGTCTGATGGCTTGGACCGAGGCGCTGCTCAAAGGCCGCTATCCCCTCTACGCAGGCTGCCAGCAGGCCCTGCAGGAGGCCCGCGCGTTGGCCCAAGGTCGGCTGGCAGACATGGAAGACCGTCCCATTCTTCTGGAGCGGTTGGCCCTGATCGAGAAGGCCCTTGATTTCTCAATGCGCTTTGGTCCCGTAGTGGAAGATCAATGGGCCAGAGCCCGAGAGCAGGGTTATCTATCGGGAGTGAGAGACGATGGAACGAGTTTTCTCATGTACTTGGGCGCGGCTGAAGGTGATGGCGCGGTGGGCATTCTATTCGACTGGGCCGAGCTAACTGCCCTAGTGCAGGAGCAAGTGGAAGGTCTGGCAGAGCGGGATTTTTCCCTTGCCCTGTTCGACGCCGACGCAGAAGCCGCTTTTCTGGCCGCGCATCGGGAGGCTATCTACGAGACCGGGCCTGCCAGCCGCTGGATGGATCGAGTCCGTCTTGGGGTCTGGGCAACCGATGCTTCCGCAGCCACTGGGTACTACCGCACGCGCAACTATCTGGTGGGCGGCGGCATCTTCGCTTTGGCCGTATCCGTGGTTTTGGGTGGGCTTATGATCCTGCGGGACGCCGGGCGCGAGGTGCAGGTAGCCCGCCTGCGCTCCGAGTTCGTCGCCAATGTATCGCACGAGTTGCGCACCCCACTCACGTCTATTCGCATGTACGCCGAGACCCTGCTCATGGGCCGCTACCGGTCAGCCGAACAGATGCAGGACTATCTGACCACCCTCCTGCACGAGAGCCGCCGGCTGTCGCGCTTGGTGGATAATGTGCTGGATTTCGCCCGCATTGAGCGCGGCGACCGGACCTATCAGCGCCAGCCCTGCGACCTAGGGGACGCAGCTCGGGCCGCGCTGGAGACCTTTGGCGGAGTATTCGCCGCAGAGGGCTTTGAGATGGAGGAAGCTATTGCTGCGGAACTGCCTCCGGTACTGGCCGACCAAGAAGCGGTGGAAGGTGCCGTGGCCAATATCTTAGGCAACGCAGTCAAGTTCTCGTCCGAGCACAAGACCATCCGCCTAGCCGTGGAACAGCGCGGAGCTGAAGTAGTCGTCGAGGCAGCCGACCAAGGCATCGGCCTCCCTGCGGGCGAAGAGGAGCGCATCTTTGAGCAATTTCACCGAGGGGCCAACGCGGCCAACACTGCGGGCACAGGATTGGGATTGTCTCTAGTCAAAAACGTGGTCGAGGCGCATGGAGGTCGGGTGGAGGCCGCCAACCGACCGGGTGGCGGCAGTGTATTCCGTCTGTACTTCCCAGTGCATACCGAGGACAACGCCCATGCCTAGGATTCTGGTAGTAGAAGACGAAGCGGCCATCGCCCGGGTGCTGGTCGATAATTTGATCTTTGAAGGTCATGAGGCCGAGGCGGTCGCCGATGGGGCCGAGGGGCTGGAGCGGGCCTTGGCTTGGCAGCCGGACCTGATTCTGCTGGATGTAGTGCTGCCCACTATGGATGGATACGAAGTGTGCCGTCGTCTGCGGGCGCAGGGGGCGGCCACGCCCATCATCATGCTCACGGCGCGCGGCGAAGAGGTCGATAAAGTTCTAGGCTTGGAGTTGGGGGCTGACGACTACGTCACCAAACCAGTGGGCGTCCGCGAACTCATGGCCCGGATCAAAGCGGTGTTGCGTCGGGGCGCGTCGGCACCATCCACGGGTGCGGTCCTAAAGTTCGGACAAGCGCGAATCGACTTCGACCGCTACGAGGCGACCGTGGATAGTCAGACCGTGCATCTGTCCCCCAAGGCATTTGGCGTGCTGCGCCTCCTATGGGAGAGCAAGGGCCGTGCCCTGACCCGGGCGCAGATTCTAGAGCAGGTGTGGGGCTACGAAGTGTACCCCACCACGCGTACGGTAGATAACCACATCGCCGAATTGCGCAACCGCTTGGAGGCCGACCCAACCCAGCCGCGCCACATCCTCACAGTACACGGGGTGGGATACCGCTTTGTCGAGTGAAGCCAGAAAGTACAATCTTTTTGCACATCCATGACAAAACCATGACAACTCCGACAATGCCGACGTTTAGGTTCAAAGGTGAGCGCACAACCGCGCATTCACCCACCCAAACGAGGAGGTTCATCATGGAGCGCGTTGCGATTTTCCTCAGTTGCGTATTACTGAGTGCCAGCAGTCTGCTAGCCAGCAATGTCGAGGAGACATATCAGGCGGCCCTCACGCAGGAGAAGGGCGAGGGCAATTTGGAGGAGGCCATTCGCCTCTATAAGCAAGTGATTGAGGCACACGAAAAGGGCGAGGGAGACGAGGGGCTAGCGGCCCGGGCGCAGCTACGCATCGGGGTGTGCCAAGAGAAGCTGGGGCTAGCACAGGCGCGCCAGACTTACGAAGCCGTGCGCGACAAGTACCCCGACCAGCCACAAGTGGGAGCGGAGGCGGCACAGCGTCTGGGATCGACTCACCAACGCGAGGCAGTGATCGAGAAACCGTCCCACCGCACTGCCTCTGAATCCTATATCCGCCGACAGTTGCAGCAGGTAATGGAGCGGGCTAAGCAGCAGAAGGAACTGACTGAGCGACAGCTAGAGGCCATCCAGCGGCAGATAACGGGGCAGACTGAGCGGCTCAAGCAGGCAACAGAGCGGACCAAGCAGCGACTGGAGCAGGCCAAGCGGAGCACCGATGCCGACTCGGCGTTCATCGACGAGCAGGTGCGCCGGCAGCTAGAGGCCACCCAACGGCAGATGGAGCAGCAGATGAAACAGGCCGAGCGGCAAATGAAACAGACCAAACGACAGATGGAGGACCTCCAGCGGCAGCTAGAGGGACAGTTGAAAACCATCCAGCGGCAAGGCTTCCGCTCCGAGTGGATGCACGGGATACAGGGTCACTTGGGGGATATCAAGTCCTCCCTAGGCATCGGTGTCGATTCAGTATTCATCGACGAGCAGGTGCGCCGACAGTTAAAAGCTCTCCAGCAGCAGATGAAACAGGCCGAGCGGCAGATGAAACAGACCAATCAGCAAATTGAGTGGCAGAGTCAGTTAAGACACGATCTCCCCTTTCACAATGAGATTCTTTTTTCTTGGAGATTTTTAGGGACGGAGCGAAAGACGGATATCAAAAAGTTCCTCCGTCGTGCCACCGACATAGACCCAGTGGCCAAGGTGCCCACAAAGTGGGAATTCCACCTCGACACAGACCGGAAACCCATGGAGCGTCCGTCGCAGTTCCACGAGTACGCCGCCTCAGACTTCGACGATGCGGAATGGGCCGATATAGAGATCGGACGACCTTGGGCAGAACAGGGCTATGCTGACTACGAGGGAGGAGCTTGGTATCGTGCCAAGTTCACGATAGCGGCCGATCGCGTACGTCCAGTACAAATGTATATTGAAGGGAAGTATCGGGCTATCGGGGTGTACGTCAACGGCCGCGCGACCGCCTTCCATGGTAGCACCAACATCACGGAACAACCGCTCATCGTCAATATTGGCCCCATGGCCGTGCGCGATGGCGAGAATACCGTGGCCCTGTACGTGTACGGCGGGACGAACATGACGAGTATTGATAGGATCAATGTGTATCAGCCTATCTTCGATTGGGCCTCACCCAGCTTGAAGAAGGGAGCGGATCAGCAGTACTCCTCCTATGCCAACTCGCCTGTTGTGATACCCTACTCCCATAAAAAGGTAGCCAAGGTGCCCACGCAGTGGAAATTCCGCCTCGATGAGCGCCTCGATGAGCGCAGGCTGAATCCTCTACTGGATCGCGAGTACGCCGCCCCGGGCTTCGACGATTCGGAATGGGCCAATGTCAGCATTGGACAGGCTTGGGAGTCCCAAGGATATGCTGGCTACAACGGAGGGGCTTGGTACCGGACCCAAATTAAGGTGGATGCAAAAGAAGGCCAGCCGGTGCATCTAGCCTTCGGCGGAGTAGATCAGCACGCCACTGTGTATGTCAATGGCCACTGGGTCGGCGAACACAATAAGTGGAGTCGGCCGTTCATTCTCGATATCAGCGACCAAGTCATGCGCGATAGCGAGAATACGATCGCGCTATACGTGTTCGATGGAGAGGGCATGGGCGGCATCTACGGCACCGTACAAGTGATCCAGCCCACCAAGGAAGAAAACCTCGACCGCTACTTGGCCAACCGCAGCACCACCACTTGGTAAACTTTTTGCTCGCCATCGGCATTCTGTTGGCCCCTTGGCAAAAGAGCGCTGGCGACGAGTTGCGCTTTGCAACAGCGGCTCAGTGGCGCCAGTGGGAGTTGCCCTTGGGGGCGGTGGAACTGACGCAGGAAGGGAGCATTCGGCCGGTGGCAGTGCGTCGGAACAACAATGCGGCTCTGGACGCGGTGGCCTTTGGCGGCGGGATCAGCCGGGTAGGTTCCAATGCCCTAGAGGCACCGGGGGTGATGGACGGGGACGAGAACACGGGCTGGGGTCCGGATTTGGACGAAAGGGCCGAGGACTGGTTTATTGAAGTGGATCTGGGCCGAGTGGTTTCGGCCCATCGGGTGCATCTAATTTTTTCCGCGCACGGGCCTCCCTTTGAGATTTTCGATCTACTGCTATCTACTGGCGAACAGTTCCGCGACGAGACCCGCACGCAGATAGAAGGCACCCTGGCGTACCGGATTAAAGAACGATTTACCGAGGACCGCCGCCGGATCACCTATGAATTGAATCCGGATGAGCCTTTCCCAGTGCATTTCGTGCGGGTAGAGGTCCTAAAAGCGGCACCCGAGGCGCGACTGGTCGAGATTGAGGTAGAGGCCTTTGGCGACAATCTGGTACAAGGAGCCATCGAGCGCGGCGGCCGCGTGGACATTGTCGTGGGGGTCGATACCAAGAATCCCGATATCCCGAATCTGGCCAATGCCCTGCAGTTGATGGACGGCCGCATCAGCACAGTCTGGTCCAATATACGGGCGACCCGGGCCGATACCGATGTGATTGCCCAGATCACCATGGATCTGGGGGCTGTTTACTGGGTTGACCTAGTGCGGATGATCACCTTTTCCCGCCAGTACCGCTGGTTCTGGTTCAATTTCTACGAGGTCTTGACCTCGGACGGTTCGCTGGCCCCGGACGGCTCGCTGCGCTGGACCAAGCACTTTTCCGGTTGGGGTAGCCAGCTCAACCGGATCCAGGGTTTGGCCGATCACCGTTTTACCAGCCTACCGGTCCGCTTTGTGCGCATTAGCTGGAAGACGTGGGACGCCAACTGCGGCGACGAGTTCGGCAGCGAGGCAGCGCGCGGCTGCGGAGCTTCTGGTACTATCTCCGAACTCCAGGTCTTTGGTCGCGGCGCGCCGGTTCAGGTAGATCTGCGCTCACCCATTTTGGATTTGCAGGGACAGAAGAATATCAATGCCCTGCGCTGGGGCGGTCAGACCCCAGGGGGCACGCGTCTGGAACTGCGCAGCCGCTCGGGCAATACGCTCGACGCCGAGGTGATATACCGCGATCCAGAGGGCAAGGAAATCACTCAGCGGCAGTGGGAACGGCGCATCCCCTCTTTTCGCGGGCCTGTTGACACGGTCTTTGTGCCAGGGGCGGATTGGAGTCCGTGGAGTCCGGTGTACTTGGAGCCGGACCAGCCCTTCCAGTCGCCCTCCATGCGGCGCTATGTGCAGCTAGAGGGGCGGTTAGTCTCCGACGATCCGTCGTTGGGGGCGCAGCTAGATTGGGTGGTGCTGGATTTTTCCGAGCCTTTGGCCCAGCAGATAGCCGCAGAACTAGCACCCGTGCTGGTGCAACCGGGCCGACAGGAGATTTTCACGTACTATGTGCGGCCCGAGCGCACGCGCAACGGCTTTGACCGACTATTGGTGCAGGCCTCGACGGATTTGCAGTTCGACCAGGTGCGGGTAGATGGGGTGATGCGAGAAGCGGCAGTGGACGCGGTGGAGGATGGTTTTGTCGTGCAATTGCCGCAGCCCGTGCGCTCGGGACAGTTGGTGGAAGTGGATTTTGCCGCGGCCATCTTCCTCGACGCCACTCGCTTTGAGCTGTTCTTGGAGGACAGCCGCCTAGCCGAGCCTGTGCGCCAGCGGGTCGAACCAGGGGATGCTGCGGAGTCGGTGGAAAGCAGCACCAATGTGGTGCGCTTGCCGCTGGGTCGATCCTTGTGGGCCAATATGTCCATTGCCCCCAGTGTGTTGACGCCCAATGGCGACGGGGTCAACGACGAGTTGGTCGTCGCACTGGATCTGGTCGATGTTTTGACAGCGCGGCCTGTGCAACTGGAGATTTTCGATTTGGCGGGACGGCGCGTGGCCGGGGTAGAGTTGATGGGCACGGCTGGACCGCTGCGGTTGGCGTGGGATGGACGCACCGGGACGGGAGGACGAGTGCCGCCGGGCAATTATATAGCGCGGTTGAAGGTCAAAGGAGATGGGAGTACCGAGCAGGCTGTCGAGTTGGTTTCAATAGTTTACTGATCTGATCACACTCAGAGGAGATAGACAATGGACAAGGCGACCGCAGCGTTAGCGCGTATGAAGGGGCCAGTGGTCCCGCTCAATTTGTGCTTTGACGAGACCGGCACATTAGACCACCAAGCAGTGGCGGCATACGTAGATTGGCTCAGCGAACAGGGAGCGCCCATCCTGATGTTGACCTACGGCAGCAGCGAATTCGCCTGCTTGGACGACGAGGATATATGGGCCGTGACCGAGACCGTGGGCCAAGCCTGCGCTGGCCGGGCCTTCTGCATCGGCGGTACGGGTTTTTGGAAGGCGGCAAAGACGCGGGATTATCTGGCCCACGCCCAAGCCGTGGGCATGGACGCGGTCAAAGTCCAAGTCCATCCCTATCTGGGCAATACCACGCCGGTCCTAATCAATTACTTCGACGCCTTGGAGGGAGCCGCTGATATCCCCCTGCTGCTGTGGGCTGGCGGCCAACCCCCCTTCCCCTTGGAAGCCGCCGTGGAACTGGCCCAACGCCCCCACATCATCGGCATGAAAAACGACGGCGACCAATTCTACACGTACTACGATCTGATCCGCCAGACGCGCAATTTTGGTTTTGGCGTGATCAGTGGCGGGCAGATGCGCAATTTCGCCTTTGGCTATCCGCTCGGCTCCCCCGCCTATTTGTGCACAGTCGCACCTTTCCGACCCGACATTGCCAATGCCTACAACAATGCGCTAGACAACGGCGATGCGGCCGGGGCTTGGGATTTGGTGTACCGCTATGAAGAGCCGTGGTTGCAGTGGGCGATCAAACACAACTGGCTGGCTTCCATAAAAGCGGCCATCCAATTGAAGGGCCTCTACCCCAACCACCGCTTAGGGCCGCCCTATCCAGCGCCGGAGCCGGGGCTTGTCGAAGGGGTCAAAGCTCTGTTTGACGAGATATACAAGGGGGAATTTTAAGAGGCATCCCGGCGCGTCAACGCCCCCTGTCATTCCTGCGCTCCGCAAGCGCGCCTTGTTCACACCTAAAGATTTGGAATCAGCTTCAACTACAGACGCTTGAGTAAGTGGTCATAGTCCGCGTGCGCTCCTATCCAAAACCAAAAAATATGATCTCCTTCTCGCAAACCTAACGCCCGATGGCCCATCCCAATGCGAACAGCAAAGATGGGCTGACGCGGACTGACTTGCTTGAATTGGAGACTAGCGTGATAGGGATCGGAACGCCAAAGTCTGTAAGCTTGGATAGCTTGCCGTTGAGCTTGGGGAGAAAGTCGGCTGAGTTGTCGTCGGAAGGCTCTCGTAATACTGGACGTCATTGCTGAGATGGGTCAACGGCAAAAACATCATCAAATGGTACCGTATCACCCGCAGCAATTTCCCTTCTTGTTGATTCAGCCAAACGATCCCACTGCTCATCAGTTGTGGCCGCAAAACGTTCTGTCCAGGCCTGCTCATCTTTTAAATCAATTAGAATCCGGGCGGCAATGGCATTCCGCTGGTCTGCTGGCAGTTTCTGTATCTCTGAGAATACCTGTTGAAGTAAGTCAGCCATTTCTGTGGCCCCCTATTGTGAACGCGCTGTTGACCTGATAGTATGGGCGACCACAAGGGATCACCCATACGGATGCGTACAGCTTCAGGACGCAATGTAAAAAGAATATATCCGATTTAGATACATAAACAAAGACGGTCGGACGGCACTTCACCTTGCGTCATCAAGACAAGCCGGTAGCCAATCTGCGTGGCTTCACCTCCCCCTCGTGGGTGCCCTTACCTTCCCGGTGTTCAAGGCAGCTTAATAGCAATGAGGTGCGACTTTTCCAGCGGCAGGATGTAGGTCAGGTAATCGGCAGTCTCGTCTAAGCGGCTTCTAAAGGCGGTCCACTCCGGATTCTGATCCCATTGTTCGACTTTGGACCAGCCATCGACAAAGAGAAAAGCCCCTGCCACCAGACGGCTTTCCAGCATGGTGAACATGGGCGCAAATGCGGGTAGGCCAAAATCCACAAAGACAAAATCCACGCGCTCGGGGAGCGTTGCAATAAAGGCATCCCCCTCCCCGGTGTAGCATTTCACCAAGTGGTCCAAACCAGCTTGGCGCAAATTGGCTTGCGCCGCCGCCGTTTTCTCAGGTACCTGATCCAAGCTGAAGACGCGGCCCCCGGTACGTTGAGCTGCAGCGGCTAGGTGCAGGGTAGAATAGCCGTGCGAAGTGCCGAATTCGACCAAGGTCCTGGCCTGTTGGTGGATCGCGGTCAGACAGAGGTAATGGGCCACTTGGGGACTGACGGCCTTGAGGCGCAACGGGTCCGTGGAGCCAGCCTGACGCTCCTGCTGATCGCGTCTGTGCAGACCGGCGACAAGGGCTTGTTGCGCCGGCGTAAAGAGATCTTCGATGTGCATTCAGTCGGCCTCAGCAAACGGCGGCACCACTCCATCGTCCAGCGGAAAGATGGGACGCACACAGTGCTGGTAGGGCAAGGTCTTGAGGTTGGCGCTGGTGGACCCAGGCACATCGACAGCGACAATGCGGGCGGCGATGGCTTGGTAGTGAGTGCGGAAGCCGTTGGGAGATTTGCATACGACCAAATCGTAGTCGACCGGATCGTGCCCCTGGCTCTGATACACCTTGCGGCCGACGATGGGGGCGGCTTCTTGGGTCACCAGCAGCGTGAGATTGTCACTAGTCAAAATGGCCGTGCGACTAGGCGGCACTACATACCCGAATTCAGTAGTGAAGGCCCCGTCGGACAGGCTCTTGACATACAGAGGCAATTCCACCGGAGCAAAGCGCTCCGAGTCGAGGGTGCCGCCCAAGGGCCAAGTGAACTGCCCCCCTACTCCAGTCCGATAAGCAGCTTCCACCGCAGGAGCATCCACTATGGGAATGAGCGCGCACTTGCTGTAATTGTATTGGAGCAGCCCCTTGAGAATGGCGTTGCTGTCGCCGCTGGCACCCGAGGCCGTGGAATCCGCAGCGTCGGAGAACACCGTAAGGCCCTCGGTCTCTTCGGCCAGACGCACGGCTTGTTCGAGTGGGGTGAGTTTGGGAATCCAGTGGGGGCGGTTTTCCCACATAAAGCGGGCCAATTCCAGCGCCAATTCCTCGGCTTGGGCTGGATCGTCGTCGGTGGTGACGATTGCATTGGACTGCAAATCGGGCACGTCGGTAAAGGGATTGCCAATGATGACGCCCGCGGCCAAAGCGCCTGGAGACGCCTCAATTTCTTGGCAGCGTCGGATGGCTTCGCCAAAGCGGCCGCTGGCGGTGATGAGTTCATCGCCACGGGCCAATAATGGAATGGATACGCGGGCCGTGGTGGGTTTGACGTCCCCGTCCAATTGGCGCAACAACAGGCGGGCCGCGCGCTGGCCGGTGTCGCGCATATCCGTGTGTGGATAGGTGTGGAGGAAGACCAAGGCGTCGGCTGCATCAACCAGCCGTTGCGAAATAACTGCGTGCAGGTCCATGGCCGCGACAATGGGCACGTCCCCAACGATCTGCCGAATGCCGGACGCGACGCGACCCTCGGGATCGATTTCGGTTTCGCCGGCCATGGCCCCGTGCAGCGACAGACAGACCGCGTCAACTGGGGCGTGAGCCTCGACAGCGGCCAACAATTCGCCGATGAGGCGGTCCATATCGGGATCGGCGACCAAGCCGCCGGTGGTATTGCACCAAGCCCCGTAAGTGGGGACCAACTCGATGTCGGGACGGGCCTCGAGAATGTCGATATTGCCCGCCAGCGTGGAATTGGACGAGCGGGTAGCTTCTATGAGGTCTGGCCCCCGGTGGATCGTGAAGTCGTCGTAATAGGTAAGCTGGGGGTTAAAGCTGCCGACTTCGTGGTTGAATTTGGCCAAAAGAACGCGTTTCATAAGAAACCTTCCGCGGAGACGATTGGGATGGGTTGCAAGGACGCAAAGCTGGAGTGAAACTTAGTGAGACAAAGAGTCGCACCAAAAAGTATAAACACTACACTGCTCGGGGAGACAATGTCAATTCGGCAATGTTCTGCGCCTTCCTGTTCGGAGTAGGCTGCGCGAGGAGATTCATTGTGAGAGGAACACACTCATGAACGTACCCCCCACCGACGGCATCCGCGTCGCCGTCACCGACCTTGAGCAACTAGTCGTCGAGATTTTCAAGGCCGTGCCCATACCGGCAGATCACGCTCGGCTCATCGCCAGCAAACTGGTCGAATGCGACTTGCGCGGCGTCGTCAGCCACGGCACCCTCCAAGTCAATCGCTACGTCCGCTCATTCCAAGACGGCACCATCAACCCGAACCCACAAATCCGCATACTCAAGGACGGACCGACCACTGCCGCGCTCTCCGGCGACGGCGGCTTGGGCTACCTCGTCGCCACCAAGGGCATGGAAATGGCCATCGCCAAGGCCCAAGAATTTGGAATCGGCGCGGCCACCTCCACCTACCACGGCCACCTTGGCAGCACCGGCAACTACGCCCGCATGGCCATGCGCGCAGACCTAATCGGCATCTCCACCTCCGGTCGCAATGCCTCCGACCACTACAACCGCGATTCGACGATCCGAGGATCCATCCAAGGCAGTCCGCCTTTGGCCTTCGGCATGCCGGCCGGAGAAGGCAAACCGACCTTCCTGCTCGATTTCGCCAGCCACTACGCAATCGACGACGAGACCTTCCTGAAGTACCCGCCGGTTTTCATCAAGGCCATCGGCATCTCGCACGTAGGCAATATCCTATCGGGCACGTTGGGAGGGCAGATGCTGAAGGAGTTTTCGCGGGGCAACATCGAATTCACAGGTGCCGATCAATCGGGCTTCTTCCTCGCCCTCGACGTGAACTGCTTTTCCGATCTCGACGCCTTCAAGGCCGACATGGATCACCTAATGGACGAAGCCAGTCGCATGAAACCACTACCCAGTTTCGACGAGTCCTTCCTGCCCGGCGGCAAGGAGCTAGAGCGGGAGACCGAGTACCGCCGGGATGGCGTGCCGATTTCAGCGGAAGCAGTCGAGGGGCTTGAGGAAGTAGCAAAGGAATTCTCCATCGCCACTCCGTGGTAGCCCTGGCGCATACCGTAACACTCTACCCAGAAACCATTGACGCGAAACGGAGCTAAAAAAAATGAATATCGCACTCATTGTGATTGACACCCTCCGCTACGATTATATCGGCGCAAACGGCAATACCTATATCGAAACGCCGAATATCGACCGCTTTGCAGCAAAAGCATGGGCATTTGACCGCGCCTTCTGCGCTAGCTTCCCAACGATCCCGTACCGGACTGATGTCATAACTGGCCAGTACGGAGGCCCCTTCCATCCGTGGCAGCCGCTGCGCCACGAACGACAGACCCTCCCTTGGACGCTTGCCGAACGCGGCTATGCCACGCAACTGATCCACGATACCCCACATCTCGTCAACGGCGGACACAACTTCGATTGGCCGTTTCACGCGTGGACGTTCATCCGTGGAGCTGAAGTTGATCGCGACTGGATCGACGATTCCGCGGCCTGGCCGGACAACTGGTGCCACCAACCGATGTTTGCCTGCCTCGGCGAAAACGCCGCGAGAAGCGGGGCCCTACAGACCTACGCCCGGGCGAACCGCAACCGCAAAAAACCAGAGGATTGGAACTGCGCAAGGTTGTTCAGCAGCGCGGCCCAATTCCTCCAAGACAATGCGCAGCGCGAGAATTTCTTCCTCTGGGTGGATTGTTTCGATCCCCACGAACCGTGGGATGCACCGCTCGAGTTTATGAAAAAGTACGACGTGCGGCCGGACTACGATGGGCGCGTTGACCCGCGCAGCCTCTTCGGCGGGCGGAACAACAAAGACCTCCCCGACGAGGCCAAGGAACACATCAAAGCGCAATATCCGGCGAAACTGACCTGGATGGACCACTGTTTTGGGCAATTCTTGGACGCGCTTGAATCCACCGGGCTCGACCGGAACACGGCCGTCATCTTAACCGGCGACCACGGCACCAACGTCGGTGAGCGCGGCACTTTTGGCAAAGGGCAACCAGTGCGCGAGGCCGAAGCGCACGTCCCGCTCTTCATCCGAATGCCGGATGGCGATACCGGACGAAGCGATGTTATTGTGCAACCGCAAGACTTCTTCTCCACCATCCTCGCCATCCTCAGCGAAACGAAACCGGCAGGCATTGAGGGCTATGATATTTTAACCCCCGCCCGGCGCGGAGAAGCCGGCCAACGACAGCTCGCATTGGCAGGTGGGAGCCTCGAACGCTGGAATCAAGCCGCGCAGAATCCGCACTTCGTCCTCTTTACCGCCTTTGACAAAACCTATAGCCTCGAAGTCGCCGCCAAGCCGGAGCACTCGCGCTTGGCGCAACTTGGTTCGTTGGACTACGTTGAGCAGGCGCATCCAGAGGTCGTCACTGCAATGCACGCCGCGGCAATTGATGAACTCGAACGCCGCGGCACGGACTCCGGCTTAATCGCTTGGCTCCACAACGGCGGCGAAGGCGAACTGCCCGCCAATGCCCAATACTGGGACGGGTATCCCGGCCCAGCCGGTTTTAGGCCCTACTTTTCAAAACTCTACACTGGCAGTTGATAAAGGAGAACATCATGCCGCGCACCTACAGAGCCTGCTTGATCGGATGTGGACGGATGGGCGCGACCATTGACGACGAAGTCGAAAGCCGTCCGGATCGCTTTCTGTGGCAACCGTTCTCGCACGCCGCAGCCGCAGTCGCCTGCGACAGAACCGACCTCGTCGCAGTCTCGGACGTAGTCGCCGAGAAAGCGGAATCCATACGGCAACGCTACGGTGCCGAACGCGCCTACACCGATTATCGCCAGATGATAGAAAAGGAGCAGCCAGACATCGTCTGCATCGCCACCCGACCCGGGCCGCACGCGGACATCACGGTCTTCGCCGCTGAAAACAACGTCAAGGGCATCTACTGCGAAAAGCCGCTCTGCTGTTCAATGGAGGAAGCGGATGCAATGGTCGACATCGTCCAAAAGTACGGAGTCAAATTCAACTACGGTACGCAACGCCGCTATATGCCGGTCTATCGCAAGGTACGCGAGTTAGTGGATGCCGGCGAAATCGGCAATATCCAGTGCGCGATCGCACAATACGGCGCGAGTTCGGCACTCTGGGGCTTGACGCACGCCGCCGATATGCTGCTCTTCCTCGCCAGCGACCCGGAAGTCGATTTCGTCCAGGGAACCATCGTCTGTAGCGATTCGGATTGGGACGGCAATCGGCTGGACGTCGATCCGGCGATTACCAGTGGCTACGTCCGCTTTGCCAATGGCGTCCACGGCTATAACACGGCGGGCACCGGCCCCGAATTCGAGGTCTGCGGTAGCGAAGGGAAAATCCGCATCCTCAACAACAGCCGAGAATGCCAATTCCGCAAAAAGAGCCACACCTTCTTTGAAGAGGTGCCGTTCCCAGACGTACCCCGCACCACCGGAACAGTGATGGGCATCGCAGACATCGCAGAGGCGATTGATATGGACCGCGAAACAAAGGGGCCGGTTCACCTCGCTCGCCGGAGCCAGGAGATGTTGATGGGCATGATCGAATCGCACCGTTTGGGCGGGCAACGCGTCGCGCTCCCAATGACCAATCGGAACCTGTACGTCGGCCGCCGAGACTGGTAATCTCAATGCCTTCAAGGGCGCGGATGGCGCGCTGATTTCAGCGCAAGCAGTCGAGGGACTGAGGAAGTAGCAAAGGAATTTTCCATCGTCAGTCCGTGGTAGTGCAAGCGTCGTTATTCGCTTTGCCCTTAGGCTGGGGGCACTGACTCCCATACCCGCTCCTCCAGCACCCCGCTGCACTCCCGTCCATCCTCAAAGACCACCCGCACCTCGACCTGCTGCCGGTCAAAATCGGCTGGCAACTCCCACAGGTGCGTCGCCAGATCGCGCGACGATTCAGCTAGCGGATCGATCTGTGCTAATGGCCCCAAGTCCCCCGCCTCGACCTGCGTGCGCGGCGAACCATCGAACACATTGACAAAGCGGCGACCCGAAGCCTGATGCCGGCACAGTTCCACTGCCTCGTCTTGGTGTGACTGGAAGGCGTGGTACTGGCTCCTGAAACCCCCTTCCGCATCAACCTCGACCACCCGATACCCCTGCGGTTCGCGTCCTTGCGGCCCGCGGCTTTCCAGTCCCGTCTTCCACCAATTGCCCGACACCGCCGCGGTCGTCATAACCTCCATAGCGCCGACGAAGTGACGGTCGTTTTCATGGTGGTGGCCATGCAAGGTGATCACCCGTTCAAAGGGCTGCAATAGCGTCAGCAAGCGCCGCACCCCGGCAATCTCATTGGTGGGAAAAGCCATGTCTGGTACCTGACCCGAGCGCTGTGGAAAAGTCGTCGATACCGGCACATGGCTGGCCACCACCAGCGGCGCGTCCCGGTCCAGCCCCGCCAAATCCGCAGCCAGCCACTCCAACAGACCCTCGTCGGCCAAGACGTGCCAATTGGACGGATGATCCTCGGTCGGCTCGAAATAGCGCACCACGTCTAGCAGCACAAAGTGCACGCCGCCAATATCGGCGCTGGCGTGCGCCGTCCCCCCTTGCTCCCGAGGCAGATAGCCGCTGCACATCTCGTGGTTGCCGTGGCTCAACAGCACCGGCACAGATACCCTCTCCATGGTCTGAGCGTATTGCGCTAGCGCCTCGGGTGTGAGGCCCACATCGCCGCCATTGATCAGGACTTCAGGCTGGTGCTCCAGCATGGATTCCACACACAACTCAAATCCCCGGAAGGCGTCTATCCCGGAGTCGAGGTGAATGTCAGTGAAGTAGATGAATTTCATTGGGTTATCCCTTCCCTCGTTTGTTGCGCTGAGCGTTGCTGAGAATCCTAACGTCTTTCTTGCTCACTAGCCATTAATCAATATAAACTTATCCCACAAACGCAATTGCTTCCGGTCGGTACACAAGCGGATCGCATGACGGCTACGGCTGGAACGAGTTCTCCGAATGGCAACCTTTACCTGTGAAAGTGAGAATTGTATGACCTTCGCCCATGTCTCCCGTCCCGCTCTTTTCCAAGCCCCTTTGGGTCGAGGCATCGCCACCGTCCTCGGCCCCCAAGGCTTGCGTCTGACCGGCCTGACCAGCTTTCACCTCGACGAGGGGCCCGACTTCGCCTGGCTCAATATCTACCGTACCCTAGCCGATGGCCGCCAACTCGAAATCACGCGCGAGCGCACCCCAGACCAAGTGGTCCAGGAAGACGATGGTATCGCGGTGCGCTGGGCGGCCTGCCCTGCAGTGCAAGCCGAATTGCAGGCGCACTACCGCATCGCTGGCCCCGATAGCCTCGACGCCACCTTCAGCGCCCGTCTAGCAGCCGATTACCGACGTTTTGAATTCTTTATCGCCAATTATTTTACTCCCCACTACACGCCGTACTTCCCCGTGCAGGACGACCGCACCCACCCCGAAGGCATCACTTGGTACCAAAAGCAGTGGTACGGCCACAACGAGGCCGAATCGTGGGCGCGCGATGAAGACGCCGAAGCCGTGTTCCGCGACGGCCGCTGGCTCGATGGCTATCCTCTCAACTGGCGTCGGGGGCCGTACTACGCCCATGCCCTGACTCTGCAAGAGCACCGCTACGGCCACGCCATTCTGCTGATGGCTCGTCCTGCCGACTGCCTGGGCCTGTCGGGCTACAACAGCTACCACAACGCCCAGTACTTCCACTTGGGCGGCGACGATGTCCAAGCCGGCCAACACCTGACGTTCACCATTCGCTTGGTGCTACTGACCGAGTGGGACGACGTGCAGGCAGAGGCCCTGACGCGCTATCATCAATGGCTGGAGGAATAATGAAACTGCTCAAACTAGGCGTCGTCGGCTGCGGCTGGGCCGGCCAACAAGCCATCAAGGCTGCTCAGGCCAGCTCCCTAGTCGATGTCGTTGCCTTGGCCGATTTAGACGAGCCGCGCCGCAGCCACGTCGCTAGCGAAGAAGGCGTACCGCGCCAATACGGCCCCTACCAAGACCTGCTGGCCGACGACCAAGTCCAAGCCGTGCTCCTAGCTGTCAATCCACCCGCCCGCTACCCTATGGTCCTAGACGCTTTTGCCGCTGGCAAACACGTCTTGGTGCAAAAGCCACACGCGGTTCAGGCCGCACACATCTTGGAATTCGAAGCGGCGGCCGAGCACGCCGACACCACGCTGCAATTCTGCTACTTCATGCGCCACTTTCCCCACAACCGCAAATTGCGCGTCGCAGTACAAGAGGGCTGCATCGGCGAGCCGTACCACGCCCGCATTTTCCTCAAATTCAACTCGCGCCCACCAGCCGACAGCTTTGAAAGCTGGACCAATGTGTATGGTCACAAGGGCGGCGCTCTAGGCCAGCACGCCTCGCACGAACTCGACTTAGCTTGGTGGTGGATGGGCTGTCCCAAGCCGCAGTGGGCCTTTGCCGCCAAGCATACCATTGAGCCGCTGTACCACGGCCCCGAGGGCGCGGCCGAGGATTACTTTTCCGGCCTAGTCGGTCTGGAAGGAGACAAGACCATCCAGATAGACTGCTCGCGCTGGCTGCACTGCGACACCCCCACCACCGTGGAATTGTACGGCAGTGAAGGAGCTCTATCTCAAGGAGTTATATGGCACTGGGAAGACGGACAATTCACCGAGCGGAAATCCGCCGCAGAGTCGGATATGCCCCACACCCAACCGCCCGCAGAAGGCCTAGCCTTCTATCACGAAATCGAACACTTCGCCCGCGCCGTAGCCGGACAGGTCAAGACCGACGTCGATGCCCAAGACGCCTATCACTTCATGCAAATACTCGACGCCTTGTACGACAGTGCCCAATGCCGCGAAAAAGTACTTATCGACTGAAGGAGAAGTTCACGGACGCCAAGCCGCTTTCAGGGCACCCCAGCTAGTTGGGGCAACCGCGCTGGCGACGTCAATGCGGTGGAATTCCACGGTTTCGACGGTTTCGACTCCATGCACGTCAGTCGTAGTAGTAGTGATGGACAAAGTGTCATCCTCAATGGCGTAGATGCCACTCAGCGTAAGTCCGAGTCCGAGCGGTTCTTCATCTAACTCAGCGAGCATATCAGCGAGCATCTGGTCGAAAATCTCCTGTTCAAACGCCGAGTAGTCCTCTTCGGAGACTTCTTCAAACGCCGCGGCAAACGCCGCAAAAAAACGGGCCGAGAAGCGGAGGAGCGGAGTCCAGAACTCGATGACATCGACGCTCTCACCGTCAACGATGTATTGGACCACGTTATCATTATATACCCAGAGGCTGTCGCCCGAGACTTGATATGTGCCGCCGTGGGCGGAGATCCCCTCTAGGGCAGAGAACATTTCTGTAATTTCCGTCAATTCATCCAAGAGTTCATCCGGGACTTCGGCTTCATCGCCGGGGTATGTTAGTTCCTCGATGAACAGATCAAAATCAAAGGTGCCATCCGCTTGGAAGGTCAGGCGCATGGTCCCCTCGCCGATTTCATCATCGGTAAAGGTCCCCTCCCAAGTGCCGTGGAGAGCCTCTTCTTGAGCGGCGAGCGGCAGGGCGAGCAGGCAGAGGAACGCGATAGACGACAGTAAGGGGCGCATAAGGGCCTCCTATGAAGGGCAAAGGGTAAGGATAAAAGTACACTGGGACAGCATCCGCAGTAAAGTGCAACAGAGTCCGGCGGCAACGTCCCGCCCTCAGTTGACGGGGTAAAACTCAGACGCTACTATCCGTCTTTCGTTCCACTTCCTCACAGCAGAAAGCACACACTATGACCGAATCCATCCCTATCAGCAAGAACATCACCCAAGGCCCGTCCCGAGCCGGGGCCCGCGCCATGTACCGGGCCGCTGGCTTCGACGCTGACGCCCTGCGCAAACCCCTCATCGGCATCGCCAATACCTGGACCGAACTCGGCCCCTGCAATTTTGGCCTGCGCGGCCTAGCCGAACACGTCAAGGCTGGTATCCTCCAAGCTGGCGGCACCCCCCTCGAATTCAATACAGTGGTGATCTCCGACGGCATCACCATGGGCACCGAAGGCATGAAAACCTCGCTCATTTCGCGCGAAGTCATCGCCGACTCCATGGAACTGGTGGTGCGCGGTCACATGCTCGACGGCTTTGTCGCCCTCACCGGCTGCGACAAGACCACCCCAGGGGCCATTATGGCCATGTGCCGCTTAGATATCCCCTCGGTGCTGCTCTACGGCGGCTCGATTATGCCCGGCCGCCACGACCAAGTCGATATCACCATCCAAGACGTGTACGAAGCCATCGGTGCCCACGCCACCGGCCGCATCGACGACGACCAATTGCGCCTCATCGA